>NZ_BDBN01000046.1 GCF_001613005.1 Nocardia nova NBRC 15556
GGCCGGTTGCGGATGCGCGGGGCGATGGCACGCGAGGCCCAGCGCGCGGCCGGGGCGATGCCGACCGCCGAACCGTTCACCCGCACCACGCGGCGCGCCACCCCGATCCCGCCGCTGCGGGTCGGCATTGCCTGTGACGTGTCGGGGTCGATGTCGGCCTATGCCGCACCGACCGCCTCAGCTGCCTGGATCGTCGCCCAGGCCGCTGAACTCGCGACCATGCCCGCCGCGACGGCCACGGTCACCTTCGGCTCGAGGGTTTCGCCGATCACCTACCCAGGCACCGCACCCGCCCGTGTCACCGAGTTCACCTGCCCCGACGCCGAGGAAGCGCTCGACGACGCGATCGACGCCCTCGACGGCGCGCTCGCGCTGTCTCGCCCGGAGACCACGAGGCTGCTGGTGATCATCTCCGACGGCTACTACGGCGGCCCCCGCCGCCGACGCGCACAGCAGCGGATCGACCGGCTGCGCGCCACCGCGTGCGCGGTGCTGTGGCTGGCCCCCGACATCGAGTACCGCCGCCCACTGGCCAACACCACCGCGCACGTCATCGGTGACCCGACCACCACCGCCGCCGCTATCGCCAAGGCCGCCGTCACCGCTGTACGCAACGCCTGACCCCCCTCCCGGGCGCGGTACAGCGCCGCGCCCGGGGGACACCGAAACACCCTCGATCACAAGGAGATTCGCACCATGACCCGCGACACCTTCGACCCCGACGACACCCTCGCCGAGTTCCGGGCCACCCGCCACACCATCGCCGAGGCGATCACCGCCTACAACCGCGACGAGCACCGCATCGAACGCGCCAGCGAGGCCGCCGACCACCACGACCGGCTCGAAGAGCTCTACCGCGACACCAGCGACCTCATGGCCGCCCTCGACACCCACCTCACCACCGGCGGTCCGCTGCCCGTCGCCTGGGCCCGCACCGCCCCCGCACCGCACACAGCAACCGAAACCAGCACCGCCACACACGAATCGAGGCACCCCGCCATGACCGAGCACCGCAATCACGACCTGCACGACTACGACCTCGACCCCGCTCACCTCGACGAGGTCACGGTGAGCGAGCTGCGCGATGCCCGCGACCGGGCCGCCTCCGTCGGGGATCTGGTGTGCGCCCTGCGGGCGGACAACGCCCTCGAAGATCGAGACGCGTCGGGCCCGACCGGCCGCCGCCGCACCTGCCGCGCATGCCGCGACTGGGCCGACCACATCCACGACCAGCTCACCGGCGAGATCATGCGTGTGGACCGCTGGGCCGCCGATTTCACCGGCGAGGATGTCGTCACGGCCGCGACGATCGCCGCTCAGGTGTTCGCGCTGGCCTCGGTGGCAGCGCCCGGCCAGTGGCAGGAGCTTCCCGAGGGCGAATACCGGATCACGGTCGAGGTGAACACCACTGCCTACGACGTGATCGTGCCCGGCGACGAACCCGGATGGGACGGACAGCCCCGCTCGCCCTACATCGACTCCTTCCGGCCCGGACCGGCCGGGTGCCTGATCCTGCCGGTCATCCACGCCACCGCCCGCGCTACCGCCGCTCTGATCGAGGCCCGCCGCTATCTCACCGCACGCTCGCACCGCTGACCCGCACGCCGTCCGCCCTCGCCGCCCCGCCCAAAGGGGCGGCGGGGGACCGGCACCCACCACGCCAGACGAAACATCCCAGCACGGAAGGAACTCACCACCATGACCACACACCCGCCCACCGATCCCATCGCCGATCTCGACGCCCGCCTGGACGTCGCGCACGCGATGCCCGGCGGCCCGGCCCGTGAACGGGCCATCACCGAGGCCGCCCTCGCTGCGGTCGTCACCGAGATCGGCCGCCGCGCTCCGAGCGTGCACTATGTCGAGTTCGACTGGGCCCCCTACGGCGGGCTCGACGCGTACGCCTTCCTCGACAGCCGAGGCAATGAGATCGAGGTCCCTGGCCTCGCCGGCGACCTCGCCCAGTGGACCACGGATCTGCGCTCCCCGGACATGGCCGCCATGATCCCGATCTCCCCGCGCGGCCCATTCCTGCTCGACCTCCAAGCCCCGCAGCCCTTTCCGGCACCTGCCGGACATAGCTCCCCTGCACCGGCCGACTCGATGGCCGTTGCCGAATCCACGGGCACGATGCGCGGTGCCCACTGCCCGGTCCAGTTGGGGGACGAGGTCATCGACGTCGACGCACCCGATCTGCGGGCGGTGGTGACCACCTTGCGTTGTCGGCACGGCATCCTCCACGAGTGCGAGGTCGAATGCGCGCGGAGAGGACGCGTCTGGGTCCTGCCGTGGGAGTTGCTGCCAGCCGACGGCGCGAGTGAGCGATGGCACGAGCAGATGCGCACGCTCTACGCACTCCAGCGCGCCCACACCAGCGATCTCGTGCGTCAAGACAGCCACGCGCTGGCCGACCGAGCCGAGGTCCTGTCACGCACCCTCGCCGCCATGGCCGTCACATTGCGGCTGCGGCAACTCCCGGAACCTGACAGTGTGCGCACCGAATTCGCTGCCCGTGACATCGACGAGGCACTGCAACGACTCAGTGAGCTGCACACCGAACTGGCTCGCCTCGACGAGTTCCGACTCGACTGACCATCTTCGGCAACACCGCCGCCACCGCCTTACCGGCGGTGGCGGCTTCGCTCTGATATCGCGGGAGAAATGGCGAGAAAGTCGAGACGAGTCGAATTCGACTCCAACAATGAAATTCCGCCCCCAGAACCACGAGAAGAAATTCTGATCGCATTATTTTCCTATGCACCGCTTGACATTGTCACCGGTATCGAGCGTTCATAGACGGGGAACACCGCCGCATCAGCCCGGAATCGGGTGATACGGCGGGGTTCCCGTCCCGGCCGGGGCATGATCCGCACACCCGCGAATTCCCTCGTATTCCCCAGTTTTCAGGGAGGAACTGTCATGTCCGCACGAAAGAAAAACACCCCGAAACGGGCGGCGAAAAACACCGCCCAAACCACGCCCGCACCGGCCACGAAACCGCCAGCCGATGCGCCGGTACTGCGCACCGACAGCGAGAAAGCGTTGTGGACCGCGCTGTGTGAATCCCCCGGAAACACCGCCACCGGGCTGGCGGGCATCGCCGGAATCGCGGGCTCCACCGCCCGGCGCATCCTGTCCGGCTGGGCCGCCGCCGGTGCCGCGCGCCGCGACCGCGACCCCGACAATCCCCGCGCCGCCGAACACTGGTCACCCACCGCCCCGGCCGAACCGGTCACCCCGACCGACACGACCAGCGAACCCGACACGGCGCAATCGGACGCGGCGACGGAGCAGGGGAGCGACACCGCCCCCACAGCAACAGGATCCACCGACGACACCCCCAACGCTGCCGACCCCGCCACCGGTACGCAGGCACTGCAGGAACCCGCCGCAGCGGCCCACACGGGCACCGAAGCCGCCGCCGCTACCCCCGACGCCCAACCCGATGTAGCAGCGGCGCAGGAGGAGTCACCGCAGCGGCTGGCTCCGGGTGCGTTGCGTGGGGAAGTCGAGGATCATCTGCGCGATTCTCCCGGCACGGAATTCACTCCGCACGAGATCGGGAAAGTGTTGGGGCGCAGCAGCGGCGCGGTACACAACGCGCTGGTCAAACTCACCACGCTGGGCACCGCCCGCCAGACCTGCACCCGGCCCAAGAAGTTCGCGCTGGCTCCCGGCCAGTGACCTCGGTGGCGGTGCGCCGCACCCGCCACACGGCACCGGCGCACCGCCACCCACCAGACCGAACCGATTCCGTTCGCCTCACATTTCGAGAAAGGTTCTCACCGGTCATGAACGCCCACACCCACACCGCCGCCAGCCAGGCCGCTCTCGCGGTCGCCTTGCACGAGGTGTTCGACACCTCCACCCACACCCCCGACAGTTTCGAACTGTGGGGAGCCATCGCTGAGGAAGCCGTACGCCACCTCACCGCAGCGGCGCCCACCTCGCTGCCGCAATCGCTGGCGGTGTTCACCGTGTACCGCAAACTGCGCACCGACGCCTGCTTCTACCCCGGCACCGGCCGGATCGAGGTCACCAGCGGGCCCCTGACGGGGACGTCGTATCCCGACTTCGACCGCGCGGCCACAGCCGTGGCCAGCCACCATGCCGTCGCCGGGACCGTGTCCGGCCCGGCCGTCGACCTGCCGACATGGAGGCTCAACAGCGCCGCCCACCTGCCGGGCCCGTTCGCCCACGCCCTGCACACTGCCACCAGCTGACCGCAGCGAACCCAACCCGATGGCCGGTGGGGCCGAGAAGGACACCTTCTCGGCCCCACCGGCCATTTCGGTGCGCGCCACAATGCCCGGGATCGGCCGCGTCGCAACCGCATCCGATCCGGGCCGAACGCTGTTGCATTCGAACATGTGCGACAACAGGTTGGAACCAGACACGCGATAATCCACGAATCAGCCCGCGCCCGGGTCGGTCACCGGTCGGCACCGGAGCGGCCCCACCGTGCGGCGCCTCCGTCGGCAGTCCCGCCGGTGCAGCCCCACCACCGGCCGAATGACCCGCCTATTTGACCGATAGGAGGAAGGCATTCGTTTGATGCGATATTCGACGGACGACTTGCGTGGTGTGTGACTGGAGTTGCGTGTCGGTGAGGTCCGCTCTGTCCTCGATCAACCCCGTGCCTGCATTGTGACCGCGCGGTGTCGACCCCCGAGGGAGGCGCTTCCCCTGGCGTGCCGCACCCATCGATACTCGCCCCAGGCATCATCTAGCTAGCACAGCATTCGGTTACCGGTGCTATTCGTGTTGTCTGGCGGTGGAAAGATGGGGAGATTGGTTGCCGGTGACCTGGCAGAGGCTGGTCGCGCCCGAGGAGAGTTCATGGACGAGTACTACCGGAGCGAGATCCGTCCGAGTGAGATCAGCGGCTTGGAGGAGAAGGTCTCAAAGGGAAGTTACGGCAAGTATCTGAAGCGGGTCACCCTGCGTAAAGTGCGCGGATTCACCGATCGCACTGTGACTTTCGACTTTCCCGTCACCGCCGTCGTCGGTCCGAACGGCGGCGGCAAGAGCACTGTGCTCGGTGCTGCTGCTTTGGCATACAAGAGTGTTTCGCCTGGGCGCTTCTTCGCCAAAGGGGGCAAGCACGACGCGAGCATGCAGAACTGGTCGATCGAATACGAGGTGATCGATAAGGGGCTGAGCCCCCGACGAACTGTTGCCCGTACGGCGCGTTTCAAGGAGTACCGGTGGAGTCGTGACTCCGTGCTCGACCGTGAGGTGAAGGTCTTCGGGGTGGATCGCACGCTCCCAGCGACAGAGCGTGCCCAGCTCAAGAAGGCTGCGAGGGCGGCATTTTCGGCACTCAAGCAGGAGCAGCTGCACCCGGAGGTAGCTGCGTACGTCGCGCGGATACTCGGCAAGCCGGTTCACGGCTTCGAACAGCTCTACGTTGACCAGGCTGGTAACGTCACGTTGTTCTCGGGTCGCACGCAAAATGACGTCGAGTACACCGAGTTCCATTTCGGGGCAGGCGAGGCCAGCGTCATCCGGATCGTCGCCGAGGTCGAGGCGGCCCAGGACGGTTCGATGATTCTGATCGAGGAGATCGAGAACGGCCTGCATCCGGTCGCGACACGACGCATGGTCGAGTACCTCATCGGTGTGGCCAAACGTAAAGGTTGCCAGGTCGTCTTCACGACCCATTCCAACGACGCGCTCGCCCCATTGCCACCGAAGGGTATCTGGGCGGCCTACGACGGCGAGGTTCTCCAGGGAAAACTCGACGTCCGAGCGCTGCGCACGATCACCGGTCAGATCGATGCCAAACTCGCGATCTTCGTAGAAGACAAGTTCGCCGAAACGATGGTCATCACGGCCTTGCGGGCTCATGGCGGGGTCGAGCTGGAGGCGGTGAAAGTGCACAGTATGGGCGGGGCCGATCCTGCAATCCAAGTCCACCAACAGCACAACCTCGACCCGACCAGGCAGTTCACATCGGTTTGCGTTCTCGACGGCGACCAAGCAGAGCGGGCGAGCAAGAGTGACCTCATTTTTTGTCTGCCAGGTGATGGCTTGCCAGAGGCACATGTACTCGATCGGGTCATGCAACGGCTGGAGGTGGTTTCACCCAAGCTTGCACTTCGATTGCAGCTGACCACGCATGACCAGGAGCGCGTCAAAAAGGTGGTACAAGAACGAGCCCTGACCAACTGGGACCGGCACGTCATATGGGAACAGATCGGCGATGAGCTCGATTTCCAGGCCGGCAGCATCGTTGCGGGCGCTTTTCTAGCCACATGGGCTGAGGAATTTCCGGACGAGGTCGCTCATCTGGTGGATAATCTCGGCGACCTCCTGCCGAAACGTGGATAGCGGGTCTGCGCGACCACGCCGCTTACTCCTGATCTGGGCATGACCTCGGTATCAGCGATTGTCGAATGTGAGTTCGGATAAAGCCTCTGCTCATTTGGTCGTGTCGATTTGGTTGATCAGCCAATCCAGCGCTTGCCCGAGGCCGGTGGTGTAGCCGTTCTGGTGCACGCCCGAGGTGGCGAATCGGGTCGCGTCGCCGCTTTGGCGGGCCAGGTCAGCGAGGGCGGTGCTGGTGTCGGGGGTTGTGGTGGCGGTGAAGGTGTGCGCGAGCCCGGCCAGGTGAGTGCCGGCGTCCCCTGTCAACGCGCTCGCCGCGGCGGCGGCGAGGTCGGCCGCGACCGGGACGAGCCCCGACAGTGCGAGGGCGGCTCCGGCAGGGTTGCCGGTGACGAGTTTTTGTGCTGCGTTCCAGGCGATTTCCTGGGCTTGGCCGATGTCGGTGGCGAGGCGTGCGATGTCGAGGCCGGCCAGGATGTTCACGATCTGCGACGCGACGTTGGTCCACCCGGAGGTGTCGAGCGGGGCGGCGAGGGCCAAGGCGCGGGCAACCAGGTGCAGGTCGATCCGGTCGGCCATCTGGACCAGCGGCGCGAACTGATTGTTCA
Source organism: Nocardia nova NBRC 15556 (assembly GCF_001613005.1). Classification (GTDB taxonomy): domain Bacteria; phylum Actinomycetota; class Actinomycetes; order Mycobacteriales; family Mycobacteriaceae; genus Nocardia; species Nocardia nova. The sequence continues at coordinate 6,939 of NZ_BDBN01000046.1, forward strand.
GGTCTCCCGAGATCTGGTGCAGGCCGGGAAGATTGCCGCTGGCGATCAACGCGGGCAGCTGAGCGAGGTCGGTGCCGATCGCGGGTAGGTCTGCGGCGAATCCGGACAGCCCGGAAAGGACGGTGACCACCTGCCCGATGATTTCGGACGGATCGAGCCCGGCGAACGAACCCGACGCGTCCAGGCCCGAGTCCGGGGCCGCTGGCGAGCTGGTCGCCGGGGCCGTTGTGGGAGTCGTGGTCTGGTCCGGGCTGGGGGTCGTGGCGGTGTCGGTGCTGGTGGGGGGAAGGTCGGTGCCGGTGAAGGCGTGGCCGAGGGCGGCGAGGGCGGGTGAGGCTTGCGGTGTGGTGGAGCAGTAGATGTCGCCGGTGGCGCAGACGGTGCGGACTCGGTTGGTGAGTGTGCCGAAGTCGTGCTGGCGGGGGCCGGCGATGCCCTCGCCGGGTGATGGCGTCCCGAGCTGCGGGGTGTCGGAGTTGCGGCGTGGATCGGAGATCAACGCGACCGCCACGATCCGGGACGCGGCAATCGGGCCGCGGTTGTTGCCGATCTCGGTGGCGAGGTCCCCGGCGATGTCGGCGCCTTGAGAGTATCCGGCCAGCACCACCCGCGTGGACGAGCACAACCCGCGCAGAAGCGTCGACAGGTTTTGTCTGCCTGCGGTTTCGGAGGTGCCGTACGGGACCGCCGAGGCCGGGTAGGAGAGCGTGCGCACCTCGATGTCGGAGCCGTACCGCTGGCGAAGGCCCGCTCCGATCGGGGCGAGCATCCCCCCGAGCTCATCTGGGGCTTCCCCGGTGCCTGGGACGAGCACGGCTGTCCATCGGGGACAACTCGCTGGACCCGATACCGGAGTAGCGGTGGCCGCCCCGCAGACCAGTACGGACACAGCGGTCACCACCGCCGCGACAACGGCGCAGATCAGAGTGGGGGCGGCGCAGCGGGTGCGAGCGCGTCGGTGCGTGGGGGCGGTCGTGGGTGTCATGGCGGACCTCCTGGTCTGTCGGTCTTGCGGGCGTGGGTGGGGCTGGAGTGACGTAGGGCCGAGGGGCGGGTGAGGTTGCTCTCCCGGTGCGAAACGCGGTGTTACAGTGGGCGATCTCGCGCAGAGCGTGGTGGGCTGTCGCGGTGTACCGGTCAGCTATCGGCACCACCTCGCGTTGCGGGTGTGGCAGCGATTCGCGCGGTGGGGCGGACGGCGCCGTAGTAGTCATCGCCGTCGTATCTGTAGGCGCTGATCTGTACTGGCTGTCCGACGTCGGGTGCGTGGATCATGTGTCCTGCGCCGAGGTAGAGGCCGACGTGATGCACGTCGGCAGCGGTGCCGTAGAAGACGAGGTCTCCGGGTTGTAACTGGTTCTCCGGAATGCGGGGCCCGATGTTGACTTGGTCGTAGGTGGTGCGGGGCAAGGTGATTCCGGCGGCGGCGTAGGCGGCTTTGGTGAGCCCGGAGCAGTCCCAGCCGCCGTCGGCGAGCCCGTTGCCGCCCCACACGTAGGGTTGCCCGAGCTGCGCGCAGGCGAACGAGATCGCCTGCGAGGCAGCGGTATCGGCCGCGCTTGCGGCGTGGCAATCGGCGTTGTCGGGTGTGGGGGTGGCGCGGTAGCGGGCGGCTTGGTCGAGGACTTGGGTGACGTAGGTGTCGGAGTGGTTGTAGGCGAAAATCGCGCGGTGTAGGTCGGCGGGTGCTCCGGAGTCGCACAGGTAGTAGGCGGCGGCGTGGATGGCGTCGCTGGGGTTGTAGCGCGAGGGCGGGCTCGCTCCGCCGGCGGGCAGCTGGTGGCGGGTAGTGACGGCATCGAAGGTTGGGGCCAGGAATTGCATGAGTCCGCCTGCGCCGGCGAAGTTCTCGCCGTTTTGGGCGCCGGGGAGGGTGGAGCGGCCGTGGTCGGTTTCGACTTTCCCGATCGCTGCCAGCACCGACCAGTCCAGGCCGGGGCAATCGGCGGCGGCCTGCTGGTAGAGCACGAGTAGATCCGAGGGGATATCGGCACGGGCGAGTGGGCTGGGCGTACTCTGCGCGCCCGGCGACGACCCGGCCCCGCGTAGGGGCTGGCCGTAGATCACGACGGTGGTGACCACGGCGGCGATGACGACGACGAGGAACACGACCATTGCCGAGCCTGCCCCGAGTGTTTTGACCAGCATCAGGTCAGCTCTGGTGCTCGAACAGCGGTGGTGGTGCGGGGAGCATGATCTGTCCGCCGAGGGTGATGGGGGAGTCCTCGCTCTCGTCTTGCGGCGAGGGTGTGCGGCGCGGCCAGGCGTCGGCGAGTTCGTGCAGGTGCAGGCGGCGGGCGTGGGGCGAGTCGACGGGGAGCCATATGCGGTCGGCGGGGCTGGGATGGGTGGCGGCGGTGTCGAGGTAGTCGGCGGCGGCGGTGGCCACGGGCACCGTTGTGGGGTCGGGCAGTGAGGCGGCGGTGTCGCGCAAGGCTTGGCGTGCGGCGAGTTCTCTTCGGCCGGTGGGCACCCAGAGCAGGACAGGAGTGATGATGCCGGTGGATCGGGCGAGCTCTGCGTAGCCGAGGAGTTTGGCGGCGACGCGGGTGAGGCTGGTGGTGGCGAGGTCGTATTCGAGGAAGAAGTCCAGGCGGGCCTCGTGGCGGGTGTAGCGGCCGTAGCCGTCGGGGCGCGCCAGGTCTCCCCAGAGGCGGCGGCAGCGCGATTCCGACCACCACGCAGCCACGGTGGCGTCGTGGTCGGTGGCGGTGATGGCGAGGGTGGTGAACCAGTCGTTGACGCCGAGGGTGTGGGTCAAATGCAGGCTGTGGGCGATGTCGAGGCGCCGGCGAGGGCGGTAGCCCAGCTCGCGGACCTCGGCGCCGGCTTCGGCGGCGAGGACGCCGGCGCCGTCGGGGGCCAGCACCCAATGCCACGGTGCGCTGCCGGAAGTCGTGAACGGCCGGAATCGGTCCACGACGCGTTCGCGGTGCAGTGCCGCCAGCCGGCGGCGAGCGAGGTTGCGGGTGGGGAAGGCCAATGCGGCGAGCTGGTTGGTCGTCAGCACGCGATGCTCATGCACCATCCGCAGGATCCAGCGATCGCGGTCGGTCAAACGAGCCACCAACCGCAGCGAATCGGCGACCGGTAATCCGGTCTGGACGGTGCGCGGTGCCCGCAGATCTGCTTGCCGGTCGGGGCGCGTGATCACCATGAGAGACGGAAACCTTTCGGACACAAAGGGGGCCATCCCGGCCGTGCGGGCGATCGCCCGTGACGTGACTGGCCGGTAAGCGACTAGAGGCGGGGATCGCCGAGATCGGAGGAGGACGTGGCGTCGTCACCGGTGGTGGCCGACGATTTCGACGGGTCGTCGGTGACGTGGTGGCCGGGCCGGGTGGTGTGCCCGGCGCGTGCGGCGGCGGCGATCTGGCGGGCGCGGCCGGGCGTCGGTGGTGGCAGGGGCTCGGTGGTGAGGGTGAAAGGCCGGGCTTGCTGGCCATGGACGAGCAGGCGCGCGGCAGCGTGGAAGGCGTCGAGGTGGGTGAGGTCGTGTTCGGACAGCCACGGGCTGGTGTGACGGGCCAACTCGCGGGCGTCGTCGGGAGAGACCGCGAAGATGATTTTGTTGCGGGCGTTGGCGGAGATGCCGTCACGCAGATCGCGCGGGAGCTGGGCGAGGTTCTGGTGGGCGAGCAGTAGCGACAGGTGCAGGCCGCGGGCTTCGGCGAGCATGTCCTCCACCGGTGTGGACAGGTTGAGGAAGTTGTGTGCTTCGTCGAGGACCAGGGCGGCGTCGGCGCGGTCGTTGGCGGGCTGACGGGCGCGGGCGGTGGCCGCTTGCCAGGTACGGGCGACCAGCAGGGACCCGACCAGGCGGCTGGTCTCCTCGCCGAGGGAGCCTTTGGGCAGGCGGGCGAGGCAGATCCCGCCGTGGTCGAGCACGTCGGCAAACTCGACAGTGGAGGGTCCGGCGGCGATCGCGGCCCGCACGAACGGCCGCAGCAGGAAGGCACGGAGTTTGTTCAGTAGTGGCCCGATGACTTGGGCGCGGGCGGCGTCGGAGAGTTGTTCGTAGCCTTCCCAGAATCCGCGCAGGACGGGGTCGCTGGTGGTGCGGGTGACGCGGGCGCGGAAGGCGGGTTCGGTGAGCAGGCGGGGGAGGTCTTCGAGGGTGGCGGTGCCGGGTTGAGCGCAGAGGGTCAGGAGGCTGGCGCGCATGACGTCGTCGGTGCGTGGCCCCCACCATTGGGCGAACACTCGCCGGAAAATGGTCACCAGGTTGTCCACGGCGAGATCCAGTCCCGCGTGGCCGTGTTGGCTGATATCGAGAGGGTTGATGCACGGGGGCGGGGCGGGGGAGTCGGCGTCGAACAACACCACCCGGTCGGCGAAGCGGCGCGGCAGCCGCGACAGCACATCGGTCACGAGATCGCCTTTGGGGTCGATGACGATCAGTCCGCGTTCGGCCTCGGCGTCGGCGAGGATCGTGCGGGCCAGCAGGGTCGATTTGCCGACCCCGGTGGGGCCGAGGATGTGCAGATGGTGGCGGGCGTCGGCGATGCGCACCGCGACCGGGCGGCGGCTGGCGGTGTCGGCGAGGCCCAGCGGTTTGGTGTGCTCGCCGCTGGTCGGGATCTCCGGCGCCGGCGCCAGCGCGCGAGCGCCGGCGCGTTGCAGACCGGGCAAGCCCTCCTCGGTGGGCAAGTGCGCGAAGGTGGCCAGCTCGGGCACCGACAGCACATCACCACGCCCGAGCCGCCGCTCACCCAATGCGAGGGCGAGGCGCCAGCAGCGCCGCCGCTGGTAGTAGTTGTGATCGGCACATGCCCCGAACACCGTCGCCAGCGCGTCGGCGCGGCCCCGCGCCACCCGCCGCGCCTCGGCCACACCCGCCTGTTCGTCGACGGGGACCGATGCCGCGTAGCGGATGAGGGTTTCCCAGTGCGGGCCACGCGCTTTCGTCGCGGCGGCTCGCGCCGCAGAGGCGAATTCCATCGCGGTCTGCTGGTCCGACGGTGGCTTGCTTTCGCGCGAGGAGCGAGAGTTGCCGGGGGTGAGGACGTCGAGCAACTCCCGCGCCAGCCCAATCGCCAGGCCACCGCGTGTGCGGTCGGAGCGTGTAGCGCGGGCGACGCGGCGGCCGGTGACCGGGCGAGCAAGGACCTGCACGCATGCGCCCTGACCAGGACCGAGATCATCGGCGGCGGTGATCAGATCGCGGACGAGGTCGCCGGCGTGGTCGGTGCGGATCGGAAGTGCTTCGCGACGCCCCAGCCGCAACTGCCCACCGGCCAGCACCCTTCGCGTCCCGGCAGGGCGAGGCAGGGGCGGCTCGGTGCAATCCTGGGTGTCGGTGTGCGCGCCGGGCCACGCCGAGGCGATCGCCCGCTCCACCAGACCCGGAGGGACACTGCCGGAGACCCAGAACCGGATCGCGGCCCCGTCTTCGGGTGTGATCGTGTATTCCAATCCCAGATGCGGCTGCCCGAACAGGGTGCGCCGCCAGGCGGGCCGTAGTTGCCCGGTCAGGTGCAACCAGACCGCGGTCGCGGCCTTCGAGTCGACCTGCGGCGGAGTCATCACCGTGATCAGGCGAGCCCCCACACCCAGCCGGCGCCGCCGTACACCTGCGAGCAGCCGCACCACCATGAGCACCCCTACCACTGCGGTGATCGCCGGGATAGCCAGGGGGGACACGAGTGCGTGGGCAAGATCGTGCAGCGCCTCGCCGGGGGCGAGAAGCAATCGGGTCAGCCACCCGTGTGTGGTGACCGGTGTGCTCATGCGGCGTCCCGGTACTGCTCGAAGGTTTCCTGGCCGATCACCGGCAGCGGTGATGTAGGCTCGGGGTCGCGGCGGAAACCATTGCAGGACAGCCTGTTTCGTGCGTCGTCGCGTTTTTGTAGGACGATGACGTCTTCGTGGGCTATCAGATGCATCGGCAGCCCCGCGCGGCGTTGTTTGACGATGAAGTCGCGCTGGAAGAACGAGCTGCGGGCGACAAGCTCTCCGTCGGACAGGCGCCCCAGCAGCGCGACGCACCGCTCAACGGGGGTGAGCCCGGCCAGGGTGCCGCAGGTGATCAGATGAGCGGGCAGGTTGACCAGCTCGGCGTGCTGGCGCCACGGCCGTGCGGTGATCACCACATGCCCACCGGGAGCCAGGAACTCCGCGGCCCCGGTGAGGATGCGAGTGAATCCGGACAGCAGCCGGCCCAGGCCGACGTTGGCGAGGTTGCCGCGGTCGAGGACCGACCCGTAGCGGTGGTCGGTCTTGTGGACGCCTTCCCCGGCGCGCACGCGGACGTGGCCGTGGGTGGAGTCGCCGTAGGGCGGGGAGGTGATCACCAGATCCACCCGGCCCCGCAACCGTTCGGGCAGCAAGGTGGGCAGTTTGCGGGCATCGCCTTGGTGGACGGCGGCGTCGAGCTCGATTCCGGCGTCGCGGGCCAGGGCCAGGTTGGTGCGGGCCAGCTCGGCCCACCGCGCCTCGTACTCGACCCCTACCGCGCGGCGGCCCAGGTGCAGGGATTCGACGAGGGTGGTGCCGATCCCGCACATCGGATCCAGCACCAAATCTCCGGGGCGGGTGTATGCCTGCACGGCATGGGCCACGATGGCGGGCAGCATCTTGGCCGGGTGTTTCACGCTGTCGGGGTGATACCGGCCGCGCACACGCTGGGAGGCGGGCGCGACCTGGCCGGTCGCCCACACCGACACATAAGATCCGTGTCCGGTGGTGGCAGCGGGTCGGATGGTCGGGTCGAGAGTCATTTGTGTGTCCTTTGCGAGAGAGGCCGAGGCGAGGGAACGAGCGGCGAGTCGGGGTGTCTGAAGGGCAGAGCCGGGCAGTGATCAGCGCTGTAAGGCGGGGGCGGACTCGGGCCGCAGGAACACGAGAAGATCGATGTGCGCGACCGTGTGCCGGACGGAAACGACTGGCGCGTCGGGGCCGGTGACGGTGTCGCCGTGCAGGGGCGCGGCGATGATGTGCTGGAGGTAGAGCAGATCGGCGGCTTGGGCGGCGGCGACGGTCGCGCCGGCCGGATCCGAGAGGACACCGTCGTCGCTGTGACGGCAGCGGCTGAGCACGACCAGTAGTCCGCCCTCGCTCAATCGGGCATCGGCCAACTCCACGACACGGTCAACAGCAGCCACCGGATCCGAATTCAGGACGAGCAAACTCGCCAACACAAGCTCGTTGGCCCGGACTGAGCCGGAAACCCCGGACTCGATCCGCGCGGTCCGGTCGAGCCTGTCGACCGCGGTGAGCGCGGCGGCAGTGTCGGGCGCCATTACGGTCAGCGGTCCGCGCGTCGCAGGCGCGGGCCACGGCACCAGCAGCACTCGGTCGCCAGGGGCGCAGAACTCGGTTACAGCGCGTGACACGATCGGAGCGGGCCACCGATCATCGGGATCGATCGGATCGGTGCCCGCCGCCCACAGGGTCGAGGGCACCGCCCGAGTCGCTGTGGCGCGTGGGAACCCGGTGCGAGGAAATGGCTGCGAAGATTGCGCGGTCATACGGAGCGCTCCTACTCGGCGAAGAAATTCTGTGTCTACTTAATAAATTCCACGCAGACCCCAGTTTTTGGACAACGTCCAGCCGGAAAAGTGCCGGCAAGCACTAATTGAGCCTGATTTGCGAGCGCTGTAGTAGGCACGCCGAATTCATTCGCCGACCGCTGTCGAGTAATTTCTGAACAATTTTTCTACCGGTCGATCGAGGGGCGGCTCGGCGCCCTCCGAAACATCTCCAGAACACCTCCGCGCAATCACAATGCCTGGTAGATACGTCTGTTGCTCGGTGGTGTCGCGCAGACACAACCCGGTTCGCGGCGCAGCGTGTGTGGCCGCGCGGGGATGTTCCGGAGGGTGTTTGGAGGCTGTGCGGAGGTTGTTTCGAGGTGGGTTGGAGGTGGTTTGGAGAGTCGGTTCTGCTGTCCTTTCCGGGACGACAGTGTTCGTTGTTCATCGAGCAAGGGAGTTCCTGGTGACGAATTCGGAACACATCAATTTCCGGTGCCGGAAAGTAGCCGCTGAAAGGACGCCGCTCGAGGTGGTGTCCTCGGCGTTTGACCGCATCGCCGGAGAGCCGGTGGCCGCGGGCCCGCCCCCGCCACGCGGAGTCGCGGTCCGCACGTGGGGCGACGTAGGTGAGCAATTACGGGCCCCCGCGATGCCGGTCGACGCTGTCTGGAGCTGGCTGATCCAACGCGCCCGCCTGGAGTGGGGACAACCGGGGGGCCGGGCGGGCCTGGCGTGCGCCGGACTGGCGGTGCCGATGCTGGCCGGAATCACCGGCCGGTTCGCCGCACCCGGCAGCATCGACCGCGACGACGCAGAAGCCGAGATCATTGCCGGGTTCCTACGGCAGGTACGTGAGATCGATCTGCAGCCGCCGCGACTGTGGTCCCGGCTGTGGTCGGGGACCGTGCATGTCGGACGATCCTGGGCGCGACAGCAGGCGCTGGCACCACAGGCCATCGACCTCGACATCGATACAGCCGACGCGCGCCCGCCCATCACCCAGACCCCCCACGGCCACCCGGAACTGGTGCTGGCCGACGCGGTCGCCGAGGGAGTGATCACGGCCGAAGCGGCGGAATTGATCGCCGCAACTCGATGGGAGCGGCGCTCGATGACCTCGGTGGCCGAGCAGCTGCGCGGATCCCAGTCGCACTGGAAGGTCCGCAAACAACGCCAGCGCGCCGAAACCAAACTCGGCCCCTGGCTGGCCACGCGGATCGAGTCCCCGGATCCGGCACCGGACAGCACGGGTCATCAGACCGGTTCCTCCGCTCAGGTTCGATCCACCAGCAGCGGGCGCGGCCGGACCCGCACCGCACTGCAAGGCGGGCAGCAGGAGGTGCGGCGATGCGCATGAACCGCTTCCCCACACCGTTTTCCACCGTCGAGACCGTCTGGCGTCATGGCCGAACTCGGCGGTGGCACCGCACGGCGGCGTGTGTGGTGCTCGTCGCGCTGACGTTGCTGACGGTCGCGGCGGCAGGCCCGGCCTCGGCGCAGCCGGTCTCCCTGCTGGCGATCGCGTCCTCGCTGGATCAGGTGATCGACAACGCCCGCAACTGGCTGGTCGGTATCTCCAGCGCGGTGGCGACGGTCTGCCTGACCATCGCCGGCGTCCGGTACGTGATCGCCTCCGGGGACCCGGCCGAGGTCGAGAAATCCAAGTCCGCCCTGCGCGCGGCCTGCCTCGGCTACGCGCTGGCCATGCTGGCCCCGGTCATCGTCGCGGTCCTCAAATCCATCGTGGGAGCCTGACCAATGTCCGCCCCCACACGCCGACCCAAGGCCGCGGCGCCTCGGTGGCGAAGGATACGAGCCGCAACCGCGACGCTGACCCTGGCCGCAGGTCTGACAGCGACCGCCGTTGCGCAGGCGCAGCCACCGGTCACTCCGCCCTCGATCGTCCCGGCGCAGCCTCCGGTCACAATGCCACCCGCGCCCCGCTGGCACACCGAACCACCCACGACGACACCACCGTCCCCGTCGGCTCCCGTCTCGCCGGATCCGCAGACTCCGGTCGACCCGCAGCCTCGGCCCGACCCACGCACTCCGGTCGACCCCCCATCTCCGGTCTATCCGGGCACCGGGACTCCGCACGATTATCCGAGCGAGGGCGACTGCGGAGTCACCAACATCTCCGGGTGCGTCGCCGAGGCGGTCGACGGGGTCTTTCGCCGCCTGGTGACCTCGGCGTTGAACCCGCTGCTGAACCTGGTGTCGCACACCCTGCTCACCACCCCGGACCTGACCGCCCTGCCGCACGTGCGCCAGATGTGGGACTCCTCGTGGCAACTGGTGCTGGCCCTCTACGTGCTTGTGGTCATGGGTGCGGGGGTGCTGTTGATGGTGCGCGAGACCCTGCAAACCCGGTGGTCCTGGCGGGAGCTGGCGCCACGGCTGGTGATCGGATTCGTCGCCGGCGCGTTGAGCATGGCGCTGGCGACCGGAGCGATCCGGTTCGCCAACGCCCTCGCCGAAGCGCTGTCGGGCAACGGGGTCGACGCCGACTCCGCCGCCGCGGCCTTGCGCCAGCTGACCGACACCGGGCCGACGGGCGGGATCTTCATGCTGCTGCTCGGCGTCGCGCTCGTGGTGATCCTGGTCGTGCTGATGGTGGCCTACGTGGTGCGCATCGCGATCACGGTCATGCTGGTCATCGCGGCACCGCTGGCACTGATGTGTCACGCCCTGCCCGGTTTCGAGTCGATCGCGCGCTGGTGGTGGCGCTCGTTCGGGGCATGCCTGGCGATCCAAGTGGTGCAGTCGCTGATCCTGATCACCTCGCTGCGCGTGTTCCTGACTCCAGGCGACTGGTGGTTCTTCGGCCCGAATTCCCAGGGCATGGTCGACCAGATCATCGCGATCGCGTTGATGGGGATCCTGGTCAAAACCCCGTTCTGGCTGCTGTCGGTACTGCGGATCGGCCAAGGCCGCACCCTGGCCGGGTCGATCGTGCGCAGCTACATCACCTACAAAACCCTCGGCGCCCTCAAAGGCACCCGCACAGCGGCGACCTCCAAGCGGGCCGCGGCCAAGTCCGCTATTGCGCGCCGCCCACCCCGACCGGCCGACCCCTACGCCCGCGTGCGCGCCACCCGCGACGGGCAGCTGATGCTTCCCCTCGAAGGCGTCCACCGCGTCAAACGCCAACCGAATCCGGCTGCCGGACAACCCACCTCGCGCTCCACACCCGCGCCGACCCGCACACCTCGGGGCAAACAGTTGGCGTTCGACTTCGATCTGCCCGCGACTTCGGATCCGTATCGGGGGATCCGTCCCGGACGGGGCGGGCAGTATCCGCTGCCGATCCCTGTAGCGAAGGTGCGCCGACCGACCCCGCCACCGGAGCCCACCACACCGGCAGTTGCGAAACGAGCACCCGCGGGCAGCGCTCGGGGCAGGCAGCTGAGCTTCGACTTCGACCCGCCCGCTGCGCCGGACCCGTACGACCGTGTCCGGCCGCTGCGTAGCGGCCAGTACCCCTTACCCATCCCAGCGACCAGAGTGCGGCCCACCCCGAGACCGCCCACGCCCGTGGCACCGCCACTGTCGACACCGGGGCCGAAGCGGTCGGCGGGGCGGCAGTTGCATCTGCCGCTGCCCGATCTTCCCGTCCGCCGCCGCGTACCACGCACTCCCGGAAGGAGGCCATCATGACCACACCTGTGCGTATCCCCGCCGATGTCGAGCGCCGTGACCGGTTGATCGGACCGTTCACCGCCCGCCAGCTCGCCATCCTCGCCGCCACCGCCCTGCTGCTCTATCTGGCGTGGATGGCCACCCGCGCCGTCCTCGCGCCGCTGGCGTTCCTCGCCGTCGCGGCCCCGATCGCGACCGTGGTCACGGTCGCGATATCGACCACCCGCGACGGTCTGCCGGGCGACCAGCTGCTGGTTGCCGCGATCGGTCACAAGTTGCGAGCCCGCCATCTTGTGCGCGACGCCGGTCGGACAGAACCGATGCCGCGATGGGTCGCCGACCAGGCGATGCGGGGGCCCCGGCCACCGGTCCCGGCTACGTTGTCGACCGATGCCGTACGGCTGCCGCGCGCGGTCACCGGCAGTGTCACCGGGGTAGGGGTGGTGGACCTCGGCGCCGATGGGCTCGCGGTCGTCGCTGCGGCCGGCACCCTCAACCTCGCGTTGCGCACCCCGGCCGAACAGGACAGCCTCCTCGCACAGATCAGCGGCTGGCTGCACACGCTGCGCCAACCCGTCCAGATCCTCATCCGCTCCGCACGACTCGACATCACCACCCACCTCTCGGCCCTCGACGCCGCCACCGCCGACATGTCACCCCAGCTGGCCGCCGTCGCCCGAGACCACGCCGACCACCTCGCCGATCTCGCGGCCACCGAAAACCTCATCCAGCACCAGGTACTCCTGATCTGGCGCGAACCGATCCGCACACCCGACGCCCCAGCCCTATCACCGCTGATCCCGCGCCAGCGACGCTCCCTCGGACGAGCCTCGGCTGCCGCGCGCCGCGCCGCGGAGTCCCGGCTGGTGCGCCGCCTCAGCGAGGCCACCGATCTGCTCGCCCCGCTCGGAGTCAGCGTGACCGCCCTCGACGAGATCCAAGCCACCGCGGTCCTGGACAGCTGCTGCAACCCAGGCAGCCTCGTAGCGTCCTCGGCCGACATCGCCGGCCCCGACGAGATCATCACCGCCGCCGGCGCCCAGCACACCCGCGTCGGCGGCGTCGGCCTCGGCGCCGAGGAGGACGACGAATCCGGGGCGGAGGCTTTGAGTTTCGGGCCCGAGTCGCTGTCGATCCGGGCCCGGCACCTCGAGGTCGGCTCCGATTGGGTGGCCACTGTGGCGGTGACCGGGTTCCCGCGTGAGGTCACCTCCGGGTGGTTGACACCGCTTCTGTCGCATCCCGGCCGGCTCGACATCGCCGTGCACATCGACCCGATCGACCCGGTCACCGCCGCCGGGCGGCTACGTCGCCAGCTCGCGCGCCTGGAATCCTCGCGCCTGCACGACACCAGCCGGGGCCGGCCCCCCGACCCGCAAGTCGACGTCGCCGTCGAAGACGCCGCCGAACTGTCGGCCCGAGTGGCCCGCGCCGAGGCCCGCCTCTACAGGGTCGGTGTCTACCTGAGCGTGCACGCTGACTCCGAGACCGAGCTGGCCGACGAGGTCGCCGCGGTGCGGGCCCTGGCCGCGAGCCTGCTGGTGGACACCTGCCCGTTGAGCTTCCGTGCCGCTCAAGGCTGGGTCACCACCCTGCCGGTCGGACTGGACCTGATCCGAATACACCGCACCTTTGACACCACCGCCCTGGCCGCAGCATTTCCCTTCGACTCCCCACAGCTCCCGGTCACCGACCCCATCGCGGCCACGCAGCCGCGTGGAGTGCTCTACGGGCGCGACGCCGCCGCCGGGCTGGTGTTCGTCGACCGGTTCGCCCCGGAGGCCCACAACCACAACATGGTCGTGCTCGGCCGCTCCGGCGCCGGAAAGTCGTATCTGGCCAAAACCGAAATCCTGCGCTCGCTGTACCGGGGCATCGAACAAGTGATCATCGACCCCGAAGACGAATACCGGCGCCTGGCCGACGCCGTCGGCGGCACCCACATCCGCCTCGGCGCACCCGAGGTACGGCTCAACCCGTTCGACCTCGACATCCGCACCCGCCCCGACGGCTTCCGCACCGCCCCCTCCGACGCACTCACCCGCCGGAAACTGTTCCTGCACACCCTCATCCAGATCCTGCTCGGCGACCAGACCGCAACACAGCGAGCTGTGCTGGATACCGCAGTCACCGCCACCTACGCCGCCGCAGGCATCACCGACGACCCCGCCACCTGGACCCGGCCCGCCCCCACCGTGAGCATGCTGCGCGATCAGCTGGACGGGCTCGACACCCCCGCCGCGCACGAGCTGGCCGCGGGATTGCATCCCTTCATCTCCGGGGGTGCCTACGCCGGACTGCTCGACGGCCCCACCACGACCGACCCCCACGGGGGACTGGTGGTGTACTCGCTGCGCGACCTGCCCGACGAACTCAAAACCATCGGCACCCTTCTGGTCCTGGACGCGACCTGGCGGCGCGTGTCCGACCCGGCCACACGACGGCCCCGCATGATCACCGTCGACGAAGCGTGGCTGATCATGCGCCAACCCGCCGGCGCCGAATTCCTGTTCAAGGCGGCCAAGAGCTTTCGTAAACACTGGGCCGGGCTCACCGTCGCCACCCAAGACAGCGCCGACGTGCTATCCACCGAACTCGGGCGTGCGATCGTCTCCAATGCCGCCACCCAGATCCTGCTACGCCAAGCCCCACAAGCCATCGATGAGGTCGCAGCCGCGTTCAAACTCTCCGACGGCGAGCAACGATTCCTCCTCTCCGCCGCCCGCGGCTCGGGTCTCCTCGCTGTCGGTGGCACGGACCACGCCGTATTCGCATCCCTGGCTTCGCCGACCGAAAACGCCTTGATCACAACCGATCCCAGCGAACTCACCACGCTAGATGATGAGGCCCGGGGCGGGGATGTCGACATCGATCTCAGTGTGCTGCCGTCGCTGCGACGACGCACCGGACCCTTCGGGGACAACGGCCTCGATAACGCCTATGTCGCCGATGGTAACGGACTCGACATCGAAGCCGAGCAGGGCGCAGTCGCCGACATGCACGCGAAGTTCGAGTCCGGCTTCATGTCCGTTAGCAACGATTTGTCCATCGATGCGCGGGAAGTGGAATTATGATTCGTTCACCACAAGCAGCGGTCGTCGCACTGCCATTGCCTCAATTCAACGACGGGCATGGATCGGCTTTTCCAGCCGCCCACATCGCTGTGTCGACTCTTGATAATTGGGGCAAGCTCGCTGACCGTTCAGCCCTCCGACATCTCGGCTGGCATAGCGGGCAACATGTTTCCCTAAGTATTGCCGAGGGCATAGTCGTGGTAGCCGAGAAACGAGGTAGTAGGCATGTCCTTGAAAGACACGGCTACTTGCGCCTTCCGGCGGAAACCCGAACCTGCGCACGGATCAACCACCATGACCGCCTGCTCCTAATCGCAATCCGTGACCTCCGCGGCCTTCTGATCTTCCCCCCAGGTCAGGTAGTCGCAGCGCTTAGGTCGTTCATCCCCCTTGTTCGGCACGGGCGATGACGGCGGGCGAGATCGAGGCAGCACGGCTGCTACTGGCCCGACTTGGTCTTCGCGCAGAAGACCTACTCGGCGACAACGGGGTCCATGACCGCCCTACGCCAACATTTGCGGACTACATTGGTCGGCTCCAATCTGCCTGTCCTGCAGGTACCTTGCGTACCTACGCGCCCTATTGGAACCGCATCGCAAACCTCTGGGGAGATCGGCAGATCACCGAACCGTCGCCGCTTGAGATCAGGGAAATCATCGAACAGTGCAAACGTGACGCAGTCGTCCGTCGGAACTCACGCGGCGGTCGCTCAGCCGCAGAACACATGGCGGGTGCTCTTCGTGCGATCTTTCGCCAGGCGCAGGCCGACGGGTACTTCACCTCTGCTGAGAACCCCGTGAGTCACATAGTCAAGCCGCGTCGACTTCCGAGTAACCGACACGCCCTTTCCGATAGGCTCCTGGCGGACATAGTCCAAGTGGTTGCCACGAGCGGCAACGATCCAGATCTCGACACGCTGATTCTCCGTCTGCATATCGAAACCGCTTGCCGCAGAGGCGGTGCGCTTGCGCTGCGGCCATGTGACCTCGACACAAGCCAGTGCCTCATCAAACTACGAGAGAAAGGGGATACGGTCCGCTGGCAACCCGTTACCCCCACACTGATGCAAGCGCTAACTCGCCACTGTGACCGTGGTGTGGCAGCAGACGAACAACTCTTGCGATATCGCAACGGAAAGCCCATCACCGGCCGTCGCTACGACTACATCTGGAAAAGAGTTGGCAAGCATCTGCCATCGGCAGCGACCCAGCAGATCACCGCCCACTGGCTTCGTCATACGACTCTCACGTGGGTCGAACGTCACCGCGGGTACGCGGTGGCACGAGCTTTCGCGGGTCATAATGACAGTGGCGCGGGGAACGTCGGCGCAACGCTCACCTACGTTCGTGCCTCACTCCACGAGGTAGCCGAAGCGCTTACCGCAATGACCGGCGAACCGCACCCACTCGTAAACGAAGACAGATCTGAAGCCGAACCGTTGGCCGCATGAACAGCCCTATGAGCGGTACTCCACCCAGATCGACGTTCCGGTGGTCGGCACCGATGAAGCCGTTGAGTATCTGCTCGACGAAAGCCGCAAAGCGGGCTAATCAGTTTGTGATCTGCCGGCGCCCTGCCTTGGTCACCGACCGCTGTGCCGGTCTGACCGCAGCCCTGGGCACCGCTGACGTCACCGGTGGCGACCGGGAGCGCGTGGAATTGTCGTCGACGATCTGCGCGGGGGACACCTCGGCGTGGAATTGCTGCGGTCCCGGTGTATGTCGACCCGGGCGGCGACGCCTCGCCGATGGCCGATATCGCCGTGGCGCTGCTGGCACTGTTCGCGCACATGGAGCGAGTGTTCATCCACGAGCGCGCCGCCCACGCCCGTGAAGACGCTGCCACCCGCGGCGTGCGCGCCGGTCTGCCACGCGAAACTCCCCGCCGATCAGCTGGCCGCCGCTCAGGCCGCACTTGGCGGCGGGCAGGAGCCCGAATCTGTCGCGGCCCGCGTCGATGCCGTGGTCTTCTGGTCCTGTCCTATGGGGACAAGTCAAAACGCCGCCAGGTGGTACCTGGCGGCGTGTGTGTTGGTGAGCCGACGTCCAACATGCGCCTCTCGGCGAGTGGTCGCTCGAAGCGACGAACGGGGTGCGGCCCGGGGCTGTCCGGACGCCGACAGCGCATACAACCTGTAGGATCGGCGCACTATTCCACCGGTCGCAAGCCCTCCTACCGGGCTGAGCTGTACCCCAAGTGGATGCACTGTGCGGCGACTCATCCGCACTATGCCGCCGTCTAATTGAGCAGGCCCCGGCTTGATGCAGCCGGTCCGGGCTGTCAGCGGACACCAGTTTCTACGGTTCGGCGAGATATGGGTACGCCGGGTGGTCGGGGCTACGCTTGCCTACGGCACGTGAAGTTCCAGTCGTGGACCACCAACGGGGAGACAGGAACCGCCGTATGACCGCCGCTCGCAACCAGAAACCCACCCGGCACGCCGTCTCCCTGTGGGAAGGGGAGATCGTCGAGGAGTCCGAGCTCGGATCCCTCCGGCGGCTGACGGCCGACAACTTTCCGATCCTGCGGGGCATGTCGATCAAGCGACTGCTGGTCAACCCGGGCGCGATGCGCACGCCGCACTGGCACGCCAACACTAATGAGCTCACCTACTGTTTGTCGGGCACGGCGTTGGTGTCGGTCCTCGACGACGGCAGCAGGTTCGCCTCGTTCGTCGTGCGTGCCGGCGACATGTTCCATATAGACTCCGGCTCGCTGCATCACATCGAGAACATCGGCACCGACGTCGCGGAATTCATCATCACCTTCCGCAGTGAACGGCCCGAGGATTTCGGGCTCGCCGGGGCATTCGGCGCGATGACCAGCGCGGTCCTGGGCAATACCTACGACCTGGACGCCGACGACTTCACCACGATCCGCGGCGGCGCCGATCGGGCGCTGGCCCGCCGGCCGGGCGATCCCGAAGTGCCGTCCACCGCCTACTTCGACGACCCGCACAAGTTCGCAGTGGAGGCGATGAGCCCTCCGGTTGGCGTGGCGGTGGGTTCGGCCCGTACCGCGCGCATGCAGTTCTGGCCTGCCCTGAAGGACCTGTCGATGTACTCGTTGCGCATCCGCGAGGACGGGATGCGCGAACCCCATTGGCATCCCATCACCGCCGAAATGGGCTATGTCCACAAGGGCGCCGCCCGCATGACCGTCCTGGATCCCGACGGTACCATCGACACCTGGTATCTGAACGAGGGTGACGTGTACTTCGTGCCGCGCGCCTATCCGCACCACATTGAGGTGATCGATGCCCCCGAAATCCACTTCTGCATCTTTTTCGACCAGCCGACCCCCGGCGATATCGGCTACCGCGCGTCGGCCAGCGCCTACTCGCGTGAAGTGCTCGCCGCGACGTTCGACACCCACATCGAGGACCTGCCCGACTTCCCGTTCACCAAGTCCGATCCGCTGATCGTCAACCGCCGCAACCCTGTCGACGCACACGGCGTCGGCGAGGTGGCCACCTGAGCATTCGTACTCGAATACCGGGTGGCCGCCTCCGCCGCGCCGCCTCCGCGCCGCGGCCTGACTTCATCGCTCGCGGGGTGGGACGCGCTCGTGGGTGAGTAGCAGGTGATCGAACACGGAGACCACCGGTGGCGGTGTGTGCGGGAGCTGGTCGAGGTCGGCGATGATCTGGGCTGCCAGGTCGCGCAGTTTGGTGTTGGTTTCCTGCGCGCGCCACGCCAGCACCCGGAACGCTTGCTCGGCGTCGACGCGGTATATGCGCATCAGCACGCCTTTGGCTTGCTCGATCACAGCCAACCGCCCGCGCCTCGACAACTTCCGGCACGGCCGCGGCCAGGGGGCCGCGTTGGTCACAGCCAGGGCAGCGGTGATGTCGATTTAGTAGCCAGAGGTGCCGACCGGGATGCCGGCGTCATCGAGCAGGCGATCGGCAACCATCGCCCGCAGGCACTGCGGGATCTGCTCGACCAGCGCCCGTGACCCGCGCCGCAGCCGGGCCTCGATGACGCCGAGTTGCTCGCTGGCCAGGCCGGTAGATCCGAATCCACGTGGACGGTCGAGTCGACAGGTGCGCTGGACGCTTCCTTACGGAGTGCTTCGAGACTCCTAATCTGCTGCCTGCGCAGCCAACGGGTGCGGTTCGCCGGTCAGGACGGACAGCGCTGCCGCGACTTCGTGGAGGTTGGCCTTCACGTACGTTGCGGTGGTACCGCCGTTCTTGCCGGAATGCCCGGCGTATTCGCGGGCAACGGCATAGCTGAATGTGCGTTCTACCCAGGTGAGGGTGGTGTGGCGCAACCAGTGGATGGTCACGCCTTGTGTGGCGACCCAGGGGAGCTCCTGGCCGATGCGGTTCCAGAGGTGGTCGTATCTGCGGTGGGTGATCGGTTTCCCGTTTCGATAGCGCAGTAGCTGCCCGGATTGCGGACTGCCGCGTTCGAGGCCGTGGACGACGAGGTGGTTCATCAGCGTCGGTGAGACCGGTTGCCAGCGGTCGGTTCCGTCCTTCTCACGGAGGTAGATCAGGCACTGGGCAACGTCGAGGTCATGGGGTCGCAAGCTGAGAGCTCCGCTACGGCGACATGCGGTTTCGAGGTGTAGTCGTAGAAGCAGGGCGTCCAGCCCGGGGTCGTTGCCGGTGGTGGCGGCGACTGCGCAGATCTCGGCGACTCGGTCCGAGGGGATGGCGTATCGGTGTGATTTGCGGCGTGCAGGGAATGCGAGTTGGCGGGCGGGGTTGTCGGCGGGCCGGATCCACCCGTGATCCTCGGCGTAGCGGTAGACGCAGCGGGCGGCGGAGACGAAATGTTCAACCGCGCTGGTCCCGCCGCGGGAGGCGCGGTTGATCCGCGCGGACGAGCGAATTGTCTCTGCCAGTTCGTCGAGGTCGGGCTTGGTCACCTCGTCCAGTCGTTTGCTGCTCCACTTGTTTTCGAGATGATCGAGATGTGTGCCGTAGGTGCGTCGGGTACCGGCTCCGAGGGTTGCCCGGACTGCGGGCACGACCTCGGCGAATGTGGGCACCGACGAGATCGGGGTGACGAGATCGGCTGGCGACAAACCCATCTGGCTCAGTAGCAGCCGCGCGGCGGCAATGGTGTCGCTCGTGTTGGTGGCGGTCACAGGATCACCGATCCAGCAATGCGAGGCGGGCCGCGAGGAGTGTGGAGAGGGCGGCCGGTGGAAGGAGTAGGAGTCGGCCGTGGCTGCGGCGGCCGGTGACTAGTACTCGGTCACCGATCGACAGGCCGACGCGGCGCCGCTGCCGGAACGGGACTCGAAAGTAGCCGTCGGCTGTCATGCGGACGGGCCCGTCAGCAGCCGCTTCGACGATCAGAACGTTGTCGATCGGGTCGATCCGCAGACAGGTACCCGCGCGCCAGTCGATGGCCTTGAAAATGTATCTGTCCAGCACCCTCCCGGATTCGCCGACTGTGGAGACGCCGCACAAGATGTCGTCATCGGCGACGGGGGCCTGGTCGGGTGGGGCGGCCAGTGGGCCGCGGATCAATTGCTCGAGGGGGCCCTGCGGTGGAATGAGGGGCGGGATCACTGCCGTACCGGAAGGTAGTCGGCGAATGCCGTGGTCGGCAGCTGATTTCGGCATATCTGCCGGAATGTGTCGCAGGTCGGAACGCATATTCGCAGGTCACCTCCGTGTGTTCGAGTGCGCTCGAACACACGGCACGCAAATCAGGGAGATTTGCCGGGAATCTGTGCGCGAGGGGGGACTTGAACCCCCACGTCCGAGGACACTGGAACCTAAATCCAGCGCGTCTGCCAATTCCGCCACTCGCGCGTGATGGTACGACCGTCCAAACTCTACCGGCCCGGGCGCGGATCGCGAAGCCACGCGGGGGTGTCGTGTACCCGCGGGTAACACGAACTGGGATTATAACGATTTGGCAACTCCCAATATGAGGAACCCTCAACTTTCTGACTTCCGAGTAACGCTGCCACCTGGGGCTTCAAACATGAGGGAGGGTCATGTTTGGCGTTGTTCTTGTACGGCTGTACCGAAATACTCGACGGTAGGGGCGCGGGGGCCGGGGAAACGTGAGGCTTTCCTCATGATTTTGTGCGAACCTGAGGCTTCGTCAGGTCCTCAGGGGTGAGGGACGCCTGTGCACGCAAGAGCGGGCCCCGCGGGGTGAGCCGCCACGAGAAGGAAGTCGATACGTCTTGACGATCAACGAACGCACCGGGACCGGAACGAACGCGAAGGTCGCTGGGGGAGTTTCGGATACGGGTATCAAGTCGTCGCTGCTGGATCGCCTGCTCGGTGGTGAGAAGTACGCGCTGGCCTTCGGTGGCCAGGGTGCGCAGTGGCTGCGGGAGCTGGAGGAGATCGGACGCGACAGTGCGCTCGAGCCCGAGTTGACCGCGCTCGTGCACGAAGCGGATGCGCGGCTGGAACCGGTGGCGGCGCAGCTGCTGGTGGTCCGGCCCGTCGGCTTCGATCCGATCGCGTGGATGCTCGAGGACGAGCTGGCCGACGGCGAGGAAGGCGAGGAGTCGGCGGCGCCGTCCGCGCAGGCGCTGCGTTCGGCCGCGGTCTCGATGCCGGGCGTCTTCCTCGCGCAGGTCGCCGCGCTGCGGGCGCTGCGGATGCAGGGTCTGGATCCGGCCGAGCAGGCGCCGACCGGCATCATCGGTCACTCCCAGGGTCTGCTCGCCGCCGAGGCCGCGTCCGCACAGGGTGCGCGTGACGCGGAACTGCTCGCGCTGGCCCAGTTGATCGGCGCGGCGGCCACACTGGTCGCGCGCCGGCGCGGTCTCATTCCGGTCGGCGACAAATCGCCGATGGTCGCGGTGTCCAATGTCGACCCCGACGAGCTGCGCGCGGTCGTGGCCGAGGTCTCGGAAGGTGTGGACCCGAACATCGCCGCGGTGGTGTCGATTCGCAACGGCCGCCGGCGCGCGGTGCTGTCGGGCACCGTGGCCCAGTTGGAGCGGGTGCGGCAGCGCTGCACCGAGATCAACGCCGAGCAGAGCCGCGATCGCGATGCCAAGAAGCGCGGCGGCTCGGTGTTCGCCCCGGTCTTCGAGGACGTCCAGGTCGAGGTCGCTTTCCATCACCCCGCGCTGGCCGAGACCGTCGAGCTGGTGTCGGCCTGGGCCGCGCAGTGTGAGATCGACACCGAACTCGCCGCGCAGCTGGCCCGCAGCATTCTGGTCGACCCGGTGGACTGGGTGCAGATCGTCGACGACACCGTTTCCGGTGGCGCGCAATGGATTCTGGATATCGGCCCAGGTGATCTGCTGAGCCGCCTTACTCAGGGGTCCCTCAAGGGCACCGGCGTGGGCATCGTCGCGGCCGCGACCCGGCCCGGTCAGCGCAGTCTCTTCACCCCGGGCGCGGCTCCGCAAGTCGCCCCGTCCTGGGATGCGTTCGCCCCCAAGCCGATTCGTCTCCCCAACGGCCGGATCGTGGTCGAAACCGCCTTCACTCGCCTGACCGGCCGGTCGCCGATTCTGCTGGCCGGTATGACCCCGACCACCGTCGACGCGAAAATCGTTGCCGCCGCGGCGAATGCGGGTCACTGGGCCGAGCTGGCCGGTGGCGGCCAGGTGACCGAGCAGATCTTCGCCGATCGGGTCGCCGAGCTGAAGACCCTGCTGCAGCCGGGCCGGGCCGTGCAGTTCAACTCGCTGTTCCTCGACCCCTACCTGTGGAAATTGCAGCTGGGCGGTAAGCGGCTGGTGCAGCGCTCCCGCACGGCCGGCGCCCCGTTCGACGGCGTGGTCGTGACCGCGGGCATCCCCGAACTCGACGAGGCCGTGGCGCTGATCGCCGAGCTGACCGAGGCCGGCATCACCCACGTCGCGTTCAAGCCCGGTACCGTCGCGCAGATCCGCGCGGTGCTGCGCATCGCCGACGAGGTGCCGGACTACCCGGTGATCATGCACATCGAGGGCGGTCGCGCGGGCGGCCACCACTCCTGGGAGGACCTCGACGACCTGCTGCTCGAGACCTACGCCGAACTGCGCAACCGCGCGAACGTCGTGGTCTGCGTCGGTGGCGGCATCGGCACCCCGGAGCGGGCCACCGAATACCTCACCGGCGAATGGTCGGTTTCCCACGGCTACCCGACGATGCCGCTGGACGGCGTGCTGGTCGGCACCGCGGCCATGGCCACCCTGGAGGCCACCACCGCACCCGAGGTCAAGCAGCTGCTGGTCGACACCCCCGGTACCCCCGACTGGGTCGCCGCCGGGACCGCCACCGGCGGAATGGCTTCCGGCCGTAGCCAATTGGGCGCCGACATCCACGAGATCGACAACTCCGCCTCGCGGACCGGGCGCCTGCTCGACGAGGTCGCCGGTGACGCCGAGGCCGTGGCCGCGCGCCGCGATGAGATCATCGAGGCGCTCGACCGCACCGCCAAGCCGTACTTCGGCGATGTCGCCGGTATGACCTACCTGCGCTGGCTGGAGCGCTACGTCGAGCTGGCCGCACTGCTGCCCGAGCACCAGCGTGCCGGTCGCGACGGCTTCGACTGTGGCACCGACCTCGGCGACGCGATCGCCGACGCCACCCGCTCGGTCTGGGCCGACATCACGTGGCGGGATCGGTTCGCCGAGATGGTGCGGCGCGCCGAGGGCCGCCTCAACCCCGCCGACCGCGGCCGCATCCCGACCCTGTTCGACGACGACAGCGTCTTCGAACGGCCGGTGCACGTGATCTGCACGCTGAAGGAGCACTACCCGGCCGCCGCCGAGACCGTCCTGCACCCGGCCGATGTGCCGTTCTTCGTCTCGCTGTGCAAGACCCCGGGCAAGCCGGTCAACTTCGTGCCGGTCGTCGACGCCGACGTGCGCCGGTGGTGGCGCTCGGACTCGCTGTGGCAGGCCCACGACCCGCGCTACGCCGCCGACCAGGTATGCGTGATCCCCGGCACCGTCGCGGTCGCCGGCATCACCCGCGTCGACGAGCCGGTCGGTGAACTGCTCGACCGCTTCGAACAGGACACCGCCTACACGCTGATCCGCGGCGGCGTCACCCCCGCCGCCGTCGACGGGCGCCGCCGCGCCGACATCGGTTCCGGCGCCATCGACGTCGTGCTGGCCGCGCCCGACGTGCAGTGGGCCGGGCGTACCACCGCCAACCCGGTGCACCGGCTCGGCGATCTGCACGAGTGGATCGTCGACCCTCAGGGCGCGGTGCACCGGCCGACCGGCGCCACCCTGGTTCCGGCTACCGGCCCCGACGCCGACAACGCCTACGTGGAACTGGCCGTCCCGCTGTCGCCGGCGAACGAGGTCCGGATCCGGATCACGGTTCCCGCTTCGGTCTACAACGGTGGCGCGCCGGTGGTGACCGAAGACGATGCCGAGGCCGCGATGTCGGCCCTGCTGGCCGTGGCTGCCGGGCAGGCGCTGCCGGAAGTCAAGTCCGCCAACGGCTCTCACGTCGCACACGTCAACCTCGCCTGGACGCCCGATATGGTCGCCGACCACGCCGGTGTGACCGGCTCGGGTCTGCCGGAGGGCCTCAGCACCATCGGCCGCCGGGTTCCCGACGTGCTGGTCGGCGCGTGCTGGCCGGCCGTATTCGCCGTGCTGGGCGCGAGCCGCGCAGAGGGCGAGAACGGAAGCGTCAGCAGTGTTATCGAGGGCATGCTGGATCTGGTGCACCTGGACCACCAGGTCGACCTGGTGCGTGAGCTGCCCGGTGATCCGGCGGTGCTCAGCGTTCGCGCGGAATCCGCGTCGGTGGTCGACACCGATCTGGGGCGCGTCGTCGAGGTGCGGGTCACCGTCGGGGTCATGCGCGATCACGGTCTGGAGACGCCGACCGTCGCAACGCTGGTGGAACGCTTCGCGATTCGCGGCCGCAACGGCGGCAACGAGCTCACCGATCCGCCGCGCGCGGCCGGGACCGTGTCCGGGGAGGCCACCGAAACCCCGCGCCGCCGTCGTCGCGACGTCACGCTCACCGCGCCGCGGGCCATGGCCGCCTTCGCCGAGGTCTCCGGCGACCACAACCCCATCCACACCAGCAACGCCGCCGCGAAACTCGCGGGCCTGGGCAGCCCGATCGTGCACGGCATGTGGCTGTCGGCCGCTGCCCAGCACGCGGTGTCGGCCGTGGATCCCGAATCTCCGCTGCCCGCACGCACTGTCACCGCCTGGACCACCCGATTCCTCGGAATGGTCCGGCCGGGCGCGCAGATCGATGTGCGCGTCGAGCGGATCGCCGTCGACCGCGGCTGCGAGATCGTCGAGGTGTCCTGCCGGACCGGCGGTGATCTGGTGATGACCGCAACCGCCCGGTTGGCGGCTCCCAAGACCGTCTACGCCTTCCCCGGTCAGGGCATCCAGACCAAGGGGATGGGCCTGGACGCCCGGTCGCGGTCGAAGGCGGCCAAGCAGGTGTGGGATCGCGCCGACAAGCACACCCGGGAAGCTCTGGGCTTCTCGATCCTCGCCGTGGTGCGCGACAACCCGACCTACCTCAAGGCGCGGGGCGTGGAATACCGTCACCCGCAGGGTGTTCTGCATCTGACCCAGTTCACTCAGGTCGCGATGGCCACCCTGGGCGTGGCTCAGGTCGCCGAACTGCGCGAGGCCGGTGCGTTCGTCGAGGGCGCGATGCTGGCCGGCCACTCCGTCGGTGAGTACAACGCGCTGGCCGCGGTGGCCGGTGTGCTGCCGCTGGAAGCCGTGCTCGAGGTCGTGTTCCAGCGTGGCTCGGCCATGCACGAGCTGGTGCCCCGAGATGCGCAGGGCCGCAGCGACTATCGGATGGCCGCCATTCGCCCGTCGCAGATCGGGCTGCCCGACGCCGAGGTGATCGACTTCGTCGCCGGCGTCGGCGAGCGCGTCGGCGAGTTCCTCGAGGTGGTGAACCTGAACCTGCGCGGTTCGCAGTACGCGATCGCCGGTACGGTCGCCGGGCTCGAGGAGCTGGAAGCCGAAATCGAGCGTCGCCGTGCGGAATTCGGTGGTAAGCGTGCCTTCGTGCTGGTGCCGGGCATCGACGTACCGTTCCACTCGACGGTGCTGCGCAAGGGCGTGCCCGAGTTCCGGAACAAGCTCGAGGAGCTGCTGCCGGAGAACCTGCATCCGGAAATCCTTGCCGGGCGCTACATTCCGAACCTGGTGCCGCGGCCGTTCTCGCTGGAGCGCGACTTCATCGCCGAGATCGCCGACTACGTGCCGTCGGAGCCGCTGCGCGCGGTACTCGACGACTTCGAGTCGTGGTCCGCGCGTCCGGAAGAATTGTGCCGGGTGGTGCTGATCGAGCTGCTGGCCTGGCAGTTCGCCAGCCCGGTGCGGTGGATCGAGACCCAGGATCTGCTGTTCGGCGACACCGGACGCGGTGGCCTCGGCGTGGAGCGGTTCGTCGAGATCGGCCTGGCGGCGACGCCGACCGTGGCGAACCTGGCGAGCAACACCCTGAAGTTGCCGCAGTACTCCGCCACCAAGGTCGAGGTGCTCAACATCGAGCGCGAGGCCGGCGTCGTGTACTCCACCGACACCGATCCGGCGCCGGTCGACGAGCCGGAAGAGGCTGTGGCCGAAGCGGTTCCGGCCGAGACGGCCGCTGCGGCCGCCCCGGCACCGGCTCCGGTCGCCGCTGCCGGTGGTCCTCGCCCCGACGACCTCACCTTCACCGCCGCCGACGCCACCCGCGTGCTGATCGCGCTGTGGACCAAGCTGCGGCTGGACCAGATCGGTCCCGTGGACACCATCGAGGCGCTGTGCGACGGTGTCTCCTCGCGGCGCAACCAGCTGCTGGTCGACCTCGGCTCCGAACTGTCGCTGGGTGCGATCGACGGCGCCGCGGATGCCGATATGGGCGCCCTCTCGGTCACCGTCGACCGCCTGGCCCGCACCTACAAGCCGTTCGGCTCGGTGCTGTCCGACGCCATCGGTGATCACCTGCGCAAGGTGTTCGGTCCCTCGGGCAAGCGCCCCGCGGCGATCACCGATCGCGTGAAGAAGGTGTGGCAGCTCGGCGACGGCTGGGCCCACCACGTCACCGCCGAGGTGTCGCTCGGCACCCGTGAGGGCACCAGCGTGCGCGGCGGGGATCTCGGTGGCCTGGTCTCCGGGGCGCTGAGCGACGGCGCCGCGGTGGATGCCGCGATCGACGCCGCGGTGCAGGCCGTGGCCGCCCGCCGCGGAATCAGCGTCGCGCTGCCGGCCGCCGGTGGTGGCGGTGGCGCCACGGTCGACGCGGCCGCCCTCGGTGAATTCACCGAGCAGATCACCGGTCGCGACGGTGTGCTGGCGACCGCCGCCCGGGTGGTGCTCGAGCAGCTGGGGCTCACCGACCAGGTGTCGGCGCCGGAGGCGAGCGACGAATCGCTGGTCGACCTGGTCTCGGCCGAATTGGGTTCGGACTGGCCGCGTTTGGTGGCTCCGGCCTTCGACGCCCGCAAGGCCGTGCTGATCGACGACCGCTGGGCCACCGCCCGCGAGGATCTGGCCACGCTGTGGGTGGGTGGCTCGGGCGAGGACACGGTCGACAGTTTCGTCGGAGCCGGTAAGGCCGTTGCGGCACAGGCGCAGTGGTGGCGCAAACTCGCCATGGGCGAAGCGCGTTCGGTGCTGGCCCGGACCTATGAACGGATCGCCGAGGCGGCCGTGAGCACCGACGAGGGTGTCTGGTCCGCCGATACCGCGGTGATCACGGGCGCGAGCAAGGGGTCCATCGCGGCCTCGATCGCGGGCCGGCTGCTCGCCGGCGGCGCGACCGTCATCCTCACCACATCAAAGCTCGACGACGACCGCCTCGCCTTCTACAAGCAGCTCTACCGCGAGCACGCTCGTGCGGGGGCCGCGCTGTGGGTGGTGCCGGCGAATATGGCCTCCTACTCCGATATCGACGCGCTGATCGACTGGGTCGGCAACGAGCAGACCGACAACGCCGGCGGCGCGAAGGTTCTCGTGAAGCCCGCGATGACCCCGACGCTGCTGCTGCCGTTCGCCGCCCCGCGGGTGGCCGGCGATCTGGCCGATGCCGGGGCGCGCGCCGAAATGGAGATGCGGGTCCTGCTGTGGTCGGTGGAACGTCTGATCGGCGGTCTGTCCGCCCTCGGCGCCGACCACGACGTGGACGCGAAACTGCATGTGGTGCTTCCGGGTTCGCCCAACCGCGGCATGTTCGGCGGCGACGGCGCCTACGGCGAGTCGAAGGCCGCGCTGGACGCGGTGATCGCCAAGTGGCGGGTCGAGAAGTCGTGGGCGCAGCGGGTCACCCTGGTCCACGCGATGATCGGCTGGGTGCGCGGCACCGGCCTGATGGGTCATAACGATCCGCTGGTCGCGGCCGTCGAGAAGGCCGGCGTGCACACCTGGTCCACCCAGGAGATGGCCGACGAGCTGCTCAAGTGGTGCACGTCGCGGGCCCGCGCCGTCACCGCCACCGGACCGCAACAGATCGACCTCACCGGCGGCCTGGCCGGTGCGAAGCTGGACCTGTCGGCCCTGGCCGAGGACGTCGAGCGCGAGCCGGAGGCGATCGCCGACGAGCGGGCGACGGTCCCGGCGCTGCCGGTGCCGCCAACGCTCACCTCGGCGCTGCCGACCCCCGAATGGGGCGCTGTCACCGCCGATCTCGCCGATATGGTCGTGATCGTCGGCGCCGGTGAGCTCGGACCCTACGGTTCCGCGCGCACGCGCTTCGAGATGGAGGTCGCCGACGAACTGTCCGCAGCCGGCGTCCTGGAGCTGGCGTGGACCACCGGTCTGGTCACCTGGGAGAACGACCCGAAGCCGGGCTGGTACGACGCCGAGAGCGGCGAATACGTCGAGGAATCGGAGCTGGCCGAGCGCTACCACGACGCGGTGGTGCAGCGCTGTGGCATCCGCCGCTACGGCGACGACGGTTCCATGATCGACAACGCGGCGCCGCTGCTCACCTCGGTCTTCCTCGACCGGGATCTGAGCTTTGTGGTCAACAGCGAGGCCGAGGCGCGCGCGTTCTACGCCGCCGATCCGGAGCACACCGTGATCAGCCCCGTCGCCGAGTCGAGCGACTGGCAGGTGATTCGCCAGGCGGGCACCGAGATTCGGGTGCCGCGCAAGGCGAAGCTGTCGCGCACCGTCGGCGGTCAGATCCCCGAGGGCTGGGATCCGACCCGCTGGGGCATCTCGCCGGATATGGCGAGTTCGGTGGACCGGGTGGCGCTGTGGAACATCGTCTGCACCGTGGACGCGTTCCTGTCCAGCGGCTTCAGCCCCGCCGAGCTGATGAGCTGGGTGCACCCGGCGATGGTGACCAACACCCAGGGCACCGGTATGGGCGGCATGTCCTCGATGCGCTCGCTCTACATCGACAACCTGCTCGGTGAGCCGCGGGCCAACGACATCCTGCAGGAGGCGTTGCCGAACGTCGCACTGGCGCACGTGGTTCAGTCCTACGTCGGCAGCTACGGCGGCATGATCCATCCGGTCGCGGCGTGTGCGACCGCGGCGGTGTCGGTCGAGGAGGGTGTCGACAAGATCCGTCTCGGCAAGGCCGAGGTCGTGGTCGCCGGCGGTTACGACGATCTCGGTATCGAGGGCATCGTCGGCTTCGGTGACATGTCGGCGACCGCGGATTCTGCGGCCATGAGCGCCAAGGGCATCAGCGACCGCTACTTCTCCCGGGCCAACGACCGGCGTCGCGGCGGATTCATCGAATCCCAGGGTGGCGGAACGGTTCTGCTGGCCCGCGGTGACATCGCCGCGGAGTTCGGCCTGCCGGTTCTCGGTGTGGTCGCGTTCGCGCAGTCCTTCGCCGACGGCGTGCACACCTCGATCCCGGCTCCCGGACTGGGCGCGCTCGGCGCGGGTCGCGGTGGTGCGGAATCACGGCTGGCCGCCGAACTGCGCAAGCTGGGCGTGACCCCGGACGAGATCGCGGTGATCTCCAAGCACGACACCTCCACCGCCGCCAACGATCCCAACGAATCGGAGCTGCACGAGCGGCTGGCCGGCGCGCTGGGACGGTCCGAAGGCGCTCCGATGTTCGTGATTTCGCAGAAGTCGCTGACCGGTCACGCCAAGGGCGGTGCGGCCGCCTTCCAGCTGATCGGGCTGTGCCAGGTGCTGGAGCAGGGTGTGATTCCGCCGAACCGCAGCCTCGACTGCGTCGACGAGAAGATGGCCGAGTACCCGCACCTGGTGTGGCCGCGGCAGCCGCTGCGGTTCGGGGATCGGTTCGCGCTCAAGGCCGGTCTGGTGACCTCGCTCGGATTCGGGCACGTCTCCGGTCTGCTGGCGGTCGTGCATCCGCAGGCCTTCGTCGAGGCGCTCGATCCGCAGCGTCGCGACGACTACCTGCGCCGCGCCGAGGAACGCCGGCTCGCCGGGCGTCAGCGGCTGGTCGAGGCGATGTGCGGTGGGGAACCGCTGTACGAGCGGCCCGCCGACCGCCGTCTCGGCGGCGACGGCACTCCGGCCAAGCAGATCCGTCAGCTCGAGGCCGACGTGCTGCTCTCGGCGGAGGCCCGCCTGGGCGCCGAGGGGCTGTATCTGGCCCACGGCTCCTGCGGCACAGGCGAACTGGCCGGTAACCGGGAGGCCGAGAAGTAGGGAGATCGGCCCCGGGAAGTAACAACTCCCGGGTAACGATCCGCCGATACCGATGATGGCCCGCCGAATCCGTAGGCTGCGGATTCATGACCATCCTCGGTATCGGCTTGGATCTGGTGACCATCTCCGATTTCGCCGAACAGCTCGAACGGGCCGGAACCACTATGCTCCGGGAGAGTTTCACCGCGGGTGAGCGGCGTTACTGTCAGAGCAAGGGCACCGATCCGGCCCGCAGTTTCGCGGCGCGGTGGGCGGCCAAGGAGGCCGTGCTCAAAGCATGGGCCACCTCGCGGTTCGCGCGCCGCCCGCAGATCGGTGACAACCCGTATCCGCTCATCGAAGTGGTGAACGACGCCTGGGGCCGGCCCAGCATCAAATTGCACGGGCTGGCAGCGGAATTCCTGCCGCGGGTGCGGGTTCACCTGTCGATCACGCACGACGGCGATACGGCCGCCGCGATGGTCGTCCTCGAGGATCCGGGCGAATTGGCCGATCTGATCGAAAACCCCTGAGGCGGTAGGGCTCCGGCACCCCCAGTCGGCCCGTCGCTCCTGCGAAGGCCGGAACCGGCGACGTCTCGCTCACACGTCGCCGGTTCCGCCCTTCGTCGGAGCGACGGAAAGCCCTGTCGGCGACAGGTGCGGATCGCGCGCGATCAGGTCGTCGTATCGCGTTGTCCGGTGCGCGATTCCTTCTCCGCGATCAACAGGTACGCGACCATGAGCCGCTTGAGTTCGGCCACGGCCGCCTCGTGGCTGAGCCCGTCCTGTACCGAGAAATTCAGCATCGAATACACCACGTGCACCAGCACCTGCGCCATCATCGAGCGGCGCCCGCGCGGGGTGCGCGGCATCAGCGGCCGCAGCATCTGCTGCACCGCCTCGGCGAATTCCTTCTCGTGGATGGCACCGGTGGCGCGGGTCGACGGGGTCGACTGCATGGCCAGCCACACCTCGCGCCGCGACGGATCGGTCATCCACAGTTCCGCGAGGTGGTCGACGAGTTTGTTCATATGCCGCAACCAGTCCATCGACGGAATTTCGCCGTGGAAGTCGGCCAGCTCCTGGGAAACGGCCACCAGATCCTGCCGATTCAATTCGCAGACGATGACGTATTTGTTGGCGAAGAACTGATACAGCGTGCCGATCGGCACCTCGGCGCGGGCGGCGACTTCCTCGCACGTGAACGATTCGAATCCGACCTCGACCAATAGTTCGCGCGACGATTGCAGCAGCGCATCGAATTTGCGCTTGCTACGTTCCTGGGTGGGCCGCCGGCGCGGCATCAACTCCTGCGGGTCGTCCTGCAGCTCCAACGCCGGATCAGGACGCCGGTTCGACCTCGGTGCCGTGCGCGCTTCCACCACATCCACCAGGCTAGCGGTAGCGACACGCGGATGACACACGGTGCCGACTTCTGTACCCGCGATTCGGTCCGATTCATAACCCATCCAAGCCGAATGTGGTGACGAACACATACCGAGTAGATCTACATCGGCGGGGGTGTGTCGATTTTCGATCATTCCCGCTGCGGCGTTGAACCGCTGCTCGGCGCAGCTTCTCCGGCGCGGTTCCTGCACACGGAAGGCCTGATCTGTGGTGGTTCGACCTGTGGTGACTCTCGGTGCTTCGATCGCTCGCGACTGCGTGGACGCGGTGGCCCTGCGCGAGGGAAGTGCGAAACTGACCGACCGGGTGCTCGCGCACCACGTGGCCGAACTGGGCGCCGCGTCGCCGGCCGGATTGCCCGGACTGATCGAAGCGCTGCTCGACGGGCTCGCCGCGCGGGTCGGCGCGGAGTACGAGATCGCCGGGGCGGCCGTGACCTATCGCGATGCCGCGGGCCGGCGGGCGGTCGTCACCGGCCTGGCTTCCGGGCCGTGGTACGAGGCCTCGCTGGTCTCGGCCAAGTCGGCGCATCTGGCACTGGCCCGCGCGATGACCTGGGCGAGCGAATTCGACCACCTGCTGATCTGCGAGCTGACCCCGGGATACCAAGGCTTCTCGCTGATTTCGCCGCATCGCGACCGCGTGGTCGCGGCCACCGCGACCGCCGCCGGTTTCGTCTCCGAGGATTCGCTGCGGCCGGGCATCGCCGCCGCCTGGGATCAGCTGGATGCGGCCGGTGTGCGGCCCAGCGCGGTCGTCGCGATCGGTTCGGAGGCAGAGCAGCCGGGGCTCGCCGCGGTGTTGTCGGCGGGGTTCAACGCGCCGGTGATTCCGTGCGCGGTGGCGGAGGCCGGGTCGGCGATCGGTGCGGCACTCGTGGTGCAGCCGGAGGCGTTCGTCGCGGGAACGGGGGAACGCGCACGGGTATCACGCAATTCGGTCGCGGTCGTCGCCGCGGCGAGCGTGCTGGCCGGCGGTCTGACCATCGGCGGCGTGCACGAGCTCACCGATCATCCGCGCTCGGATGCCACCACCCGCCTCGCCGACGCCCGCAACGCGCAGCCGAGCCGGGGGCCGCGCCACGCACGACCGGAACCGGGTCTGCCGGCGGTGGATTCGATTCCGGAATTGCCGGTCGACGGTCCCGCCGATCGGCCGTCATCGGGTCCGCGGCATGCCGCACCGGATCCGTCCGACGCCGATCCGGCCGCGGCGGGCTGGGGTCCGGACGGTTCGTCCTGGCTGGGCGTGCGCGGTTCGGATCCGGCGAGTGAGCCGAAGCGCCTGACCAAGGAGGCGCCGCAGCCGGATTCGGCGCAACCGCAGACGAAGTCGGTGATCCCCGCTCCGACCGAACCGGTCGGAGCGCCCAACGGCTCGCTGCTGTTTCCGGGCGAGCCGGCGCCGCCACAGCTCGGTACCGCCGAATTCACCGAGTGGTGGGACAACCACTGGCGGCTGACGCTGCGCTGGATGGTCGCGATGATGCCCCAGCGCGACTGAACAGCCGCGAAAACACCCGCGAGGGGGCCCGGGACGATCGTCGCGGGCCCCCTCGCCTCGTCTACGGCCGGTCCGCGCTACACCGACAGGTCGCGGCGCAGCTTCGCCACATGTCCCGTCGCGCGCACGTTGTACTGCGCCACCTGGATGACGCCCTGCTCGTCCACCAGGAAGGTGGAGCGGATGACGCCGGTGATGCGCTTTCCGTACATCGTCTTCTCACCGTAGGCGCCCCATGCCTGGAGCACTTCGCGGTCCGGATCGGAGAGCAGCGGGAAGGTCAGTTTCTCGTTGTCCCGGAATTTCGCCAGCTTGGCCGGTTTGTCGGGCGAAATACCGATGACGTCGAGGCCGGCCTCGTTCAGCTCGGTCAGGTTGTCGCGGAAGTCGCACGCCTGCTTGGTGCAGCCGGGCGTGCTGGCGGCCGGGTAGAAGTAGACGATCACCTTGCGGCCTCGGTAGTCCGCCAGCGACACCGGCTTACTGTCGGCGTCGGGAAGCGTGAAATCCGGCGCGGGATCGCCGGGGCCGAGTTTTTTGGTATCGGTCATGCCAGCACGGTAGCCCACCGATGTGACAACGGACGCGACATCGGGGGCGGCGGATAGACTCGACGCCCAGCGACCTACCGGAACGACAACAGGAGACAATGTGGCGAGGGATACCGAGCACATCGAGCGGGAGATCGAAGCCGCGCGCAATCGGCTCGCGGGCACACTCGACGAGCTCGCGGTGCGGGCGGACCCGCAGCGGATCGCCGACAACACGAAGAGGGCCGTGGTGGCGAAGGTGAACGAGCCGAAGGTGAAGTACAGCCTGATCGGCGCGGGCGCTCTGGTCGGCGTGCTGGTGCTGATCAAGATCTTCCGCCGCTGACGCCGCAGAAACGACGGAACCCGGTGTGACACAGTGTCACACCGGGTTCTTTTCGTCTACGGCCAGTGCCGCGGAGATCAGACGGTCGGGCAGGCCATACCGGTGCCGTCGGGATCCAGGTGCGGCGAATAGCCGGGCTCACCACGGAACAGCGGGGCACGACCCGCCGCCCGGGCCTCGTCACAATTCTTGAACGTGCCTCCCGCCGAACCCGTCTGGGTCAGCCCCGCCGAGCCGGTGGCACCGATGGCATCGTCGATACCCGACGATCCGGTACCGGCGGAACCGGTGGGAACGAAACCGTCGGCCATGGCGGACGGGGCGGTGAGGACGATCGGGGCGGCGAGGGTGATCAAGCCCGCGCCGGTCACGATTAGCCTGCGAACGTTCATGTATTCCTCGATGTCAGCTGCGGTTGATACGGCGGACCGGCCGCACTCCCCGCGGTGGCAGGGCCGGAACCGCCGAGTCTACTGTTCTGATGGCGACCGCCGTTGTCAACCGCACGGCCGAGAGCCGCTTATTCACCCAGGCGGCGGCCCGTCATATGTTCCGCCGGAATATGTCCCATTCGCCCGGCCTCGAAATCCGTTATGGCGTCGATGATTTCCTGTTTGGAATTCATCACGAACGGCCCGTATTGCACGACCGGTTCACGAATGGGCGCGCCGCCCAGCAGTAGTACCTCGAATTGACCGGTGGGTCCGTCCTGGTGGTCGTCGGCGGTCAGCGCGACGGCCTCGCCGTGGCCGAGTACCGCCAGTTGCCCCTCGGTGAGGGTGCGGCCTTCGTCGCCGACGGTGCCGCTGCCGGCCAGCACGTACGCCATCGCGGTGAACTCCCGCGGCCACGGCGTTTCCAGCCGCGCGCCGGGGCTGATCGAGGCGTGCGCGTAGGCGATGGGCGTATAGGTCGAGCCGGGACCCTCGTATCCGCCGACATTTCCGGCGATGATGCGCACGAGTGCGCCGCCGTCGTGGGAGGTGACCAGTGTCAATTCGCTCGCGCGCAGATCCTGGTAGCGCGGGTCCGCCATTTTCAGCGACCGCGGCAGGTTGACCCACAGCTGCACGCCGTGGAAGACGCCGCCGGAGATCACCAGGTCCTCGGCGGGAAGTTCGTCGTGCAGGATGCCCGAGCCGGCGGTCATCCATTGGGTGTCGCCCTCGGCGATCGTTCCGCCGCCGCCGTTGGAATCGTGGTGGACCATGGTGCCGTCGATCATGTACGTGACGGTTTCGAAACCGCGGTGCGGATGCCACGGGGCGCCCTTGGCCTGGTAGGGCTCGTAGGCGACTGGGCCCATGTGGTCGAGCAGGATGAACGGATCCGCGGTGCGCACATCGAGGCTCGGGAAGGGCCGGCGCACCTCGAATCCGGCGCCCTCGAGTTGTTTGTGGGCGGTGGTCACGGTCCGGACCGGCCGCTGCCGCATGGTCTGCTCCGGTCGGGGCAGTCGCGGCAGCACCAGGATGTCGTCGACGGTGATCGCGGGCATGGTGTCCTCCTAGGCCGGTTGGTGTCCATGTCAACCAATTACTGGGTAGGATCATTCCCATGGTGCGGTGGCTGGACGAACAGGAGCAACGGACCTGGTCCGCGTACATCCGGCTGCGTCAGCGCCTCGACGCCGCGATGGCCGCCGGACTCGCGAGCGACGGGCTGTCGGTCTCCGACTACGAAATTCTGGTGGCACTGTCCGACGCGCGCGAGGGGAGTGTGCGTGCCCGCGACCTCGCCGCGCAGATCTGCTGGGACAAGAGCCGGCTGTCGAAGCATCTGGCGCGGATGGACAAGCGTGGGCTGGTGGTGCGAAGTCCGGCCGCCGACGATGCGCGCGGCCGGCTGATCTGTCTCACCGACTCCGGTCGCCGGGCGCTCGAAAAGGCCGCGCCCCGGCATGTCGAATTGGTGCGGCGGCTGTTCGTCGACCAGCTGACCGACGCGGAGGCGCGGGCGTTGCAATCGCTGGCGGACAAGGTGAGCGCGCGTGCCGAGAGCGAATCGGATATGCCGCCGGCGATCGGTGACATTGCGCAAGCGGATTGAGACGCACAGCGGACGGTCGTGCGAGTTTCCGATACCGAGGCTCCGAAGTCGTCGCGGCCGGTTCGATGCTCGGGTTGTTTCGTCTAGGCCGCGGATTCACCTGTCTTCGACGCCATCCGACCGGTCGAATTGCGCCCGCTTCCAGTCGCCGAACGGTTCGTCGCGTTCACGCACCGCTTCCCGGAAGCCGACTGTGGCCGAGCGCAATTGGAACGCATAGCCTTCGCGCGTGTGCCGGGAGACGCCGTCGAAGACGGTGCTCACCATTCCCGAATTCGCGACGCCCTGGGCCAGCAGTGAGCTGTTGAGTGCCAATTTCGCCATGATCAGCTGATTGATCGGCATGCGCGAAATCCGTTCCAGCAGTTGCTCGGTGCGTTCGTCGAGCTCGTCCGCCGGACAGGACTCCACGGCCAGGCCCCACTCCTCGGCCTGCTTGCCGCTGAGGCAGTCGCCGGTGAACAGCAGCCGCTTGGCGCGCTGGTCGCCGAGCCGGTGCGCCCACATACCGGCCGCCGGAATGCCCCACACGCGTGTGGGTGGGTAGCCGATCTTGGTGTCGTCGGCGCAGATGATCTGATCGCAGAACAGGGCGATGTCGGTCCCGCCGGCGACGGCGAATCCGTGCAGTTTGGCGACCGTCGGCTTGTTCGCGTGCAGCAGGCTGGAGAAGCCGCGGTTGAACCGGCTCATCATCTGATAGTCGACCATGGGATCCCATGTGCCCCAAGGGTTGTGGTTGCGCGCCTGCACCACCGGGTCGAGAACGGTTCCGGTCGTGGGCTGGGCCGACACGGTGGGAGACAGGCCGTTCTCCGCGAAGATCGAGAGGTCGTAGCCGCCGCAGAACCCCTTGCCGCGCCCGGAAACCACCATCACGTGCACGCGCGGATCCAGATCCGCGCGCTCGACCGCGTGCGCGAGTTCGATCGGAGTATCGGCGGTGATGGCATTGCCGTGCTCGGGCCGGTCGAAGGTGATGCGTGCGATCCGGCCGGTCACCTCGTAGGTGAGGGTGCGGTAGGCCGGGCCCTGCTCCGGTTCGGGTCGGTCGGCGAACAGCGAGTCCTCGCCGCTGGTCAGGTCCTCGCGCCAGGCCGCGGGCCGGGTGCCGGAGTGGTGCGCGTCGTCGGTCACCCAAGAAGTGAACTCCAGTTCACTTCTTGCTGTCAAGGGTGCCGCCGGTTGCGATCGAGGGAGGAAGTAGGGGTTGCGGCGTGCGAGCGCGTCGGACCGGTGGTTCAGGGGGCCGGTTTTCCGTCGTCGGCGAGCCAGGGCGTCACCGGCGGCTTGATCCACAGGATCTTCTCGTCCGTGTGATCACGTTGTGCGGCAGGATGATTCGGGTTGCGGGCGACCCACCCGTCCTTCTCGTCGAGCAGCCGCGCGACCAGCGCCCACGTTTCGTCGGTGCTGGGCGGATTGGTATCGGCGGCCCGCGCGAGTTTGCGGCGCGTGGCTGCCGGGATCGTCGCGAGTTCGGCGCCGGAGATTCCGCGCTGCCACAGATAGGCCGCGAGCCGTCGCGCCTTCTCGGCGCGGCCCTTACTGGCGTGGTCGGTATGTGCGTAGTCGGCCATATCGGTTCCCGATCGCGAGCGAATTGCCCACGAGCCTAGCCACGTCCCCGCCGAGCCGAACCAGAGGATCCACTCCGGTCGATAGTCGGCATGATCGGCCCAGCGCACTTGTGAGCCGGTCACCGGTTCCGTGGTCTGCAGGACTCGGCTACGGCGAAGTCCCGCCCGCCGACGTGTCGGTTCCCCGGAAGAATTCGCGGATGTCCCGGAGCATCGGCGACTCATCCAGGATGTCGGGGAGGTCGGGTTGGTCGTCCAGGTCGGACGCGACCGACGCCGCGGCGGCCTCGCTCTGCCTGCGAGCCCGGCGGGCGGCCTCCTGTGTCGCCTCCACGATGGTGCGGACGAGTTCCGCCGCCGGCTTGCGCAGCGCGGCGGCCGACAGCGACAGATCGGTGAGAACGCCACCGGCGTCGACGGTCGCTGTGACCGAGCTGTCGGCGGAATCGGCTTGCACCCGAACGTTTTCCAGCCGCTGATTGATCTCCGCGAGCCGGGAGTGCTGTTGCTCGTAGGAATCGAGCAACCGCTCGACCTGGTTACGCAGTCCGCTGTTGGCCGACCGCAGGGCCTCCCGCCGCCACCGGTCCATATCGGTGTCCTCTCGTCGGCCGAACCGGGAGAGACGATTGTCCTCCACCCTGCGCGACAGGCCGGACGCTGCCTTCTCGGTGGTGGGAGGATCGGCGGCCGATCAGGTTCTGCGCGAGATGACCATGATGTATTCGCAGGGAGCGTTCGTCCGGTTGGCGAAGCCGTGGTCCGCGTCTGCCTGGAAGAACAGGGAGTCGCCCGTGTTCAGGGTTTCGCTGATCCCGCCGATCAACACGGTGAGGGCGCCGTCGAGCACCACGAGTTGCTTCTCGGTACCCGGCGGATACGCGGGCAGCAGCCCGGTGGAGACCTGTGCGGGGAGGTAGTGGACGATCATCTCGCCTGTTCCCGCGCCCGGAGCCGCGGACACCATGTGTCGTTCGAAGCCGGTTTCCGGGTCGCGGAAAACCGGGCGATCGCTCTTGCGCAGGACGACGGCCCCGCCGGATGCGGCAGCGGCCGACCCGCCGACCAGGTCCGAGAGCGACGCGTCGAGCGCGTGGGCGATTCTGGAGGCGACGCCGATCGTCGGGCTCTTCTCACCGCGTTCGACCTTGGACAGCATCGCCCGGCTGACCGACGACTGTGTCGACAACTGCTCCAGCGTCAGCCCCGCCTCCTCGCGGCGTCGCCGCACATTGCCGCCGAACACGCCGGCAGGGTCGTCATCGCGGTGTGGTCCGGTCACGTTTGCCTCTTGCTCGACCACCGTGCTCCTCGATCGATGGGTATCTCGCCGTGCACAGTGTATGTTTCTTCGATAGAAGAATACGTCTTCTATCGAAGATTTACGCGATCCGCGTGACACGACGGAGGTCTTATGCGTGTGGTTTCGAGTGGCAGGCTCCATGCCACGTTCGAATTCGGTGATCTGCAAGTGATTTCGCTGCGAGACGGATACATCGACATGCCGACGAGCCGGCTCCGCGACGAGAACGGGTGCCCGCTCGAGGAGCTGCCGGCCGCCGTGCCGCTGGTCGGCGACAATGTGAGGCTGGCGGTCAACGCCTTCTTCGTCACCGACGGCACGCGGTCGGTTCTCGTCGACACCGGCGCGTCCGATGCGTGGCACGACCCCACCATGGGGTTGATCTACGACGCGCTCGACGAGGCGGGAATCGACCGGGCGCAGGTCACCGATGTGGCCATCACCCACAACCACGAAGACCACGTGAGCGGTCTGATCGCGCCGGACGGCACGGAGGCGTTCGCCGAACTCGAACGTGTGTGGATCGGCGCGGGCGACACGTCGGTGTTCACGGGTCGGCTGGCGCCGATCCGGGACCGGGTCGTCCCCGTGTCGGAGAAAATCGCGATCAACGATTGGGTCACCGCGATCCCGACACCGGGTCACACCCCCGGTCACACCGTCTACGACGTCAGCAGTGGCACCGCCCACCTTCTCGTCTGGGGTGACACGGTCCACGTCCCGGCCCTCCAGTTCGATCGGCCGAAGGTCTCCTGGGAGCTCGACGGCAACCAGTCCCAGGCCCGCGCTGCGCGGGCGGCCCT
The DNA here is from genome assembly GCF_001613005.1 of Nocardia nova NBRC 15556. Classification (GTDB taxonomy): domain Bacteria; phylum Actinomycetota; class Actinomycetes; order Mycobacteriales; family Mycobacteriaceae; genus Nocardia; species Nocardia nova. The sequence continues at coordinate 46,136 of NZ_BDBN01000046.1, forward strand.
CCTCGAACAACTGACCCGGCCACGTCATTTCGTCGCCGGCGCCCACCTCGACTCACCCGGCATCGCCCGCGTAACCCCCGCCGGCTCCGGTTACGCGCTGGAATATCTGGCACCACCGATCGGCTGATCGAGCCCGGCGTCTCGGGGCCGCAGCGCGGGTGCAACAGCGTGTGGAATCCCGTTGTGACCGACTGGAATTCGCGGATCGTCCGGACCGGAACGCAGAAGACCCCTGACCGGCAATCCTGGTCAGGGGTCTTCGTGAAGTGCGCCATCAGGGACTCGAACCCCGAACCCGCTGATTAAGAGTCAGCTGCTCTGCCAATTGAGCTAATGGCGCTTGGACCTCCGGATCGGGCTGTGGGCTCCGTTCCGGTGCGGGAAAAACCATAACAGTTGGGTGCGCGGAAAGTGAAATCGCCTGTTCAAAGGCTATTCGAGAAGGCATCGTGATCTTGGGTGAATGCGGTAACGGTTGGCGGGCCGGAAGGGATGAATCGGACGAGAGTGTGCGGGGCCGGCGCGTCGTGTTCAACCGGTTGCGACCCTTCCACCTGGCAGAATAGGTGGGCGTGGTCTCGACCGATCCCCGCATGCGTGGTGGGTTGAGCAGCGTGGCCGGTTTTCCCGGTTGCGTACGAGGCATGAAACGGGGTTGCACATGGGCGGACGTCGAGGCTCGCGGCGAATGAGAGCGCCGGCGGCGTGGTTGGGCGTGATGTCGATGCTCGCGCTCGCGGTGACCGGATGCAGTGATTCCGGGGCCGCGAACAACGGACCGGCGATCGAGGCGGCTTCGGCCATCGACCTGGTCAAACCGAAGGTGCTGACGCCGGTCGCCGACGGGGCGGTCGGGGTGCCGCCGGGCGATCCGATTCCGGTGAAGGTGGACAACGGGAAATTGACCGCTGTCACGTTGCTCACACCCGAGGGCAATCCGGTGGCGGGGCAGATCGCCCCCGACGGGACCTCGTGGCAACTGACCGAACAGCTCGGCTTCGACCGCACGTATCGCCTGCAGGCCGATGCGGTCGGAATCGGCGGCACCACCTCGACGACAATCAGTTTCACCACTCTCGCACCGCGCAACAAGACGCATCCGTGGTTGCTGCCCGGTGAGAACGCGGTGGTCGGAATCGGTCAGCCGGTCGCGATCCAGTTCGACGAGAACATCCCGGATCGACGCGCCGCGCAGGATGCGATCAAGATCACCACGACACCGGCGGTGGAAGGCGCGTTCTATTGGGTGAACAATCGCGAAGTGCGTTGGCGCCCCGAGCATTTCTGGGCCCCGGGAACCAGTGTCGCGGTTGACGTGAACACCTACGGCCGCGATCTGGGTGGCGGGCTGGTCGGTGACTCCGATATCCATTCCAGCTTCACCATCGGCGATCCGATGGTCTTCACCGCCGACGACAACACCAAGATGGTCACCGTCGAACGCAACGGCCAGGTGATACGAACCATGCCGACCTCGATGGGCAAGGATTCCACGCCCACCCAGAACGGCATCTACATCATCGGCGACCAGTTCGACCACATGATCATGGATTCGTCCACCTACGGTGTCGCCGCCACCGGCCCCAACGGATATCGGACCCCGGTCGACTGGGCGACGCGCATGTCCTACAGCGGCATCTTCATGCATTCGGCGCCGTGGTCGGTCGGTCAGCAGGGCTATTCGAACACCAGCCACGGCTGCCTCAACCTGAGCCCGGCCGATGCCCGCTGGGTGTACGAGAACGCCAAACGCGGCGATATCGCGATCGTCAAGAACACCGTCGGTGACACCCTGTCCGGCGTCGACGGACTCGGCGACTGGAATATCCCGTGGGCGGAATGGAAGGCGGGCAACGCCGACACCAACCGCTGACGACGGCGAGACGAGCGGGCCTTCCGGATATCCGGAAGGCCCGCTCGTCGTTCGGGCTCCACGCGGTGATCGGACGCTACACTGGCTTCCGCCAATCCACTCCCGCGAAATCCGGGGCCGAGGCGCACAACACTGCGGCTCCCCGAAATCGCCTGTGTTCGTGGCTCTTCCGGGGCGATCGCCGCTCCGCTGCGTGGTTGGCGGTGGCTCCCGTGTGATTCGGTCTCGGCTTGCTGAAGGGTCAGGTCCTCATGGGTGGTGGAGAGCGGTACGCGGTCACGACCCCTGGGGGTCGTCGTTCTCGTGGTCGGCTGCGAGAGGTCGGCGGGGCTGTCGCGTCGGTGATCGTTGCCGTACTCGCGGTGACGATGGCCTCCGCTTCCGGTATCGCGGTCGCCGAACCCGCAGACCCGCTGGCGCGCTTTCATCGGCAACGTCTCGACTGGGGTGTATGCGACGATGCGGCCCTGGTAGCAGAGGGTGCGGTCTGCGCGGATGTCGCGGTGCCACTCGATTACGGCAGTCCGGACGGGCCGATCATCAGTATCGCGGTCTCGCGGATCCCGGCGAGCGATACAGCACACCGTCGCGGTGTGCTGCTGACCAATTCGGGCGGACCCGGTACGCCGGGGCTCGATGCGTTCGAACTCGTCGGTGATGTTCTCGAACCGGATGTGCTGAGTCGCTACGACCTGATCGGATTCGATCCGCGTGGCGTCGCCCACTCCGGGCGGCACCAGCGATGCGGCTGGCCGGTCGCCACCCCGATCCGCTCGGCAGGTATCGGATTACCGGGCTTCGTCACCGAAACGGCCCTGCAGGCACGGCTCGCCGCCGACTGTCTGGTGGGCGGTGACCTGGCCTGGATGCGGCAGCTCAGCACGCGCAACACCGCGCGCGACATGGACGTGATCCGTGCGGCACTGGGCGAGGACCGCATCAGCTATTACGGCGTCTCTTATGGCACGTATCTGGGCGCGGTCTACTCGCAGTTGTTCCCCGGCCGATCCGACCGCATGGTGCTCGACAGTGCCATCGATCCGCAGCGCTACTGGCTCGGCTTACAACAGGATTGGGGGCCGGCGGTGGAAGCGGCCTTCGACGACTGGGCCGGCTGGGTGGCGGCTCGCGATCGGCAGTACCACCTCGGCGCTTCCGCTCCCGAGATACGCCGGCGAGTCGAGGCTCTCATCGCTCGTGCGGCGCGGTCGCCGATCGTGGTCGAGGGCTTCGGCTTCGACGATCATGTCCTGCCGAATCTGCTGTGGACGATGTTGCGGGATGCGCGATTGAACGAGGCGCTGGCGGCATCGGTGCGAGCCGTTGCCGACGCGGCGGAGGGCCGCGCGCCCGCGGTGCCCGCGCAGCTGCACCAGCAGATCGAGTACTACGAGCACGACGAAGATTCGGTGATGGTGCAGATCTGGTGTGCGGACGCACCGATGCCCGCCGATCCCGCGTGGTACTGGAATGCGATCGAGGCGGCTCGCCCGACCCAGCCGATCTTCGCCGCACTGGCTGACAACATCCAGCCCTGTGCCTTCTGGCCACCGCCGGTGGAACCGCCCACCGTGGTCGACAACGATGTGCCCGCCCTGATCCTGTCCGCCACGGGCGACAACCGGACGCCCCATGCGCACTCACTGGCACTGCATCGGCAGATGGCGGGATCTCGCTTGATCACGTTGGCCGACACCAGGATCCACATGGTGCTGCGTCCGGGTTTGAGCACCTGCATTCTCGACACGACCAACGGCTACTTCCGGGACGGGGACTTCCCGGAAGACGATCGCACCTGCCGGCCCACCACACTGATCGAATGAGCCGTCCGACCGGTGCGCGCTCGACCAGGGTCGGTCGGCAACCGGATGGACTGAACGGTAACCGTGACGCGCACCACGTCCGCGCATCGCGATCGGGTCGGGCGGACCGGACGGAAAGTCGACGACTCGACTCATGACGAAGGGGCAGGTCCGGAATCTCTTCCGGACCTGCCCCTTGCAGGGTGACCGACGGGACTCGAACCCGCGACAGCCAGGATCACAACCTGGTGCTCTACCAACTGAACTACGGTCACCATCGCCGGTAACAACCGGCGCGGTAGATGGTAGCGCGAAGACCGTCGGGAAACCTAATCGGCGGGTTCGGTGGGGGGCTCGGAACCGGTGGAACCGGCGCTGACCTGCGCGGCGATCTCGGCGATCTCGGCGGTCGAGGGGCCGGGAGCGGCAACGAACGCGGTCCGGCGGTAATACCGGAGCTCCCGGATGGACTCCTCGATATCGGCGAGGGCGCGGTGGGCCAGGCCCTTCTCCGGCTGACCGAAGTAGATGCGCGGATACCAGCGCCGGCACAGCTCCTTGATCGAGCTCACGTCGATCATCCGGTAGTGCAGGTGGGCGTCGAGTTCGGGCATGTCCCGGGCGATGAAGCCGCGGTCGGTGGCGATGGAATTGCCGGCGAGCGGCACGGTGCCGGGGGTGGGAACCCACTCGCGCACGTAGTCGAGAACCCGCTGTTGCGCCTCCTCCATGGTGACCGTGGACCGTCGCACCTCGTCGGTCAGGCCGGATTTGGCGTGCATCTCCTGCACCACCGGCGGCATCGCCGCCAACGCGTCGTCGTCGGCGTGGATGACGATGTCGACGCCGTCGCCGAGGATATTGAGATCGCTATCGGTTACGAGCGCGGCCACCTCGATCAGCTTGTCGCTGTCCAGGCGCAGGCCGGTCATCTCGCAATCCATCCACACCATCAGTTTGTCGGACACTCCGGCAACCTTAGTGCGCGGACGGTGCGAATCGGACCGACCGCACCGGATGCGTGCCGTCCGGCCCGTTGCGGCCGCTTTCCGGCAAACCTCCCGCTACAGTTTGCCCAGGTATATGCGTGATTCCAGTGGTGTCGGCAGCGGTGGGCAGGGCGACGGAGGATCGGCGATGACCAGTTCCGAGGACAAGGCGGCGAAGGCGGCGGCGGCGCGCAAGGCGGCCCAGGAAGCGGCCCGGGTCGCGGCCGAGGCGGCGGCCGCGGCGGAGGCGGCCGAGGCCGAAGCCGCCGCGGAGCAGGTGCCGGAGCCGAAAATGGCTGCCGCCGAGGCGGATTCGGCCGCCCAGCAGATCGCGGCGGGTTACGACTTCGAGGGTGCCGCGCTGGAACTGGGTGCGGTAGTCGTCGGCGGGGAGGTCGATCCGGCCGCGCGGGTCCGGATTCCGATGCGAACGCTGAACCGTCACGGTCTCGTCGCCGGCGCCACCGGAACCGGGAAGACCAAGACCCTGCAGGGCATCGCCGAACAGCTGTCCGCGGCGGGTGTGCCGGTGGTGCTCGCCGATGTGAAGGGCGATCTGTCGGGGCTGGCGCAGCAGGGCGAATCGAACGACAAGCTCGCCGCCCGTGCCGCCCAGACCGGCGATACCGACTGGGCGCCGCACGGATTCCCGATCGAATTCGTCTCCCTCGGCACCGAGGGAATCGGCGTCCCGATCCGCGCGACCATCACCTCGTTCGGCCCGGTGCTACTCAGTAAAGTGCTGGGGCTCAACGACACTCAGGAATCCACCCTCGGCCTGATCTTCCACTGGGCCGACACCCGGGGGCTGGCGCTGCTGGATCTGAAGGATCTGCGTTCGGTGATCCAGCACCTGACCAGTCCGGAGGGGAAGGAGGATCTGAAGGGGATCGGCGGGGTGTCGGGCGCGACGGCCGGGGTGATCCTGCGTGCGCTGGTGAATTTGGAGGCCGACGGCGGCGACACCTTCTTCGGTGAGCCCGAACTCGACCCCGCCGATCTGTTGCGGACCGCCGGCGGCCAGGGCGTGATCACGCTGTTCGAACTCGGATCGCAGGCGGCGCGGCCGGTGCTGTTCTCCACCTTCCTGATGTGGGTGCTGGCCGATCTGTTCCAGACCCTGCCCGAGGTCGGCGATGTCGACAAACCCGAGCTGGTCTTCATCTTCGACGAAGCGCATCTGCTGTTCGCCGACGCGTCCAAGGCGTTCCTGGAACAGGTCGAGCAGACGGTGAAACTGATCCGCTCCAAGGGGGTCGGCGTGTTCTTCTGCACGCAGTTGCCCACCGACGTGCCCAATGCGGTGCTGTCGCAACTGGGTGCGCGGATCCAGCACGCGCTGCGCGCGTTCACCCCCGACGACCAGAAGGCGTTGTCGAAGACGGTGCGCACCTATCCGAAGACCGCGGCCTACGACCTCGAGAACGCCCTCACCACGCTGGGGATCGGTGAGGCGATCGTGACGGTGCTGTCCGAACAGGGCGCGCCGACGCCCGTGGCCTGGACCCGGCTGCGCCCGCCGCGGTCGCTGATGAACACCATCGGCGAGGACGGGATCCGTTCGCGCGCACAGTCGAGCCCGCTGTTCGAGAAGTACGGCCGGACCGTGGACCGGGAATCGGCCTACGAAATGCTGGCCGCGAAAGTGGTTGCGGCCGAACCGGAACCGCAGGCGATGCCGCAGGGCTCCGGCGGGCGTGCACCGGAGCCGGACGTCTCGGCGGCGGAACGGATCATGAGTAATCCGGCGGTGAAGAGTTTCCTGCGTTCGGCGGCCTCGGCCGCGGGCCGCGAGATCAGCCGCAGCCTTTTCGGCACCCGCAAACGTTGAGCGCTCCCTGACGCCGGGCAGGCGTCACCGGCCCGCGCGCGGAGGTGCCACTCAACCGAGATCGCGCAGCAGCAGATCCGCCACGGTCTCGCGGCGCACCAGCTCTCGCATCCGGCCGTGACGGAGCGCGACGATCGGCGGCCGCCCGACGCCGTTGTAGGCCGAGGCCAGGCTGTGGTGGTAGGCGCCGGTGCACGGAATCGCCAGCAACTCACCGACGTGCAGATCCGCGGGTAACCGGATATCGGCGGCGAGGACGTCACCGGCTTCGCAGTAGCGTCCGGCCACGGTGGCGGTGATGGTCGGTCCGGTGGGATGCCGGTTCGCCACCACCGCGTCGTAGCGCGCCCCGTAGAGGGCGACCCGCGGATTGTCGTTCATTCCGCCGTCCACGATCACGAACGTTCGTCCGCCCGGCACATGCTTGATCGCGGTGACGCGATAGATCGTCACGCCGGCGCGAGCGACGATGCCGCGGCCCGGTTCCATCGCGATCACCGGGCGGGGGAAGCGGTTTCGCGCGCACGCCGCGTCCAGGGCGTCGTCGATGATGTCGGCCAGCTCCGAGAGATTCAGTTCCGCGTCGCCCGTGCGATAGGCCACCGCATGCCCGCCGCCCAGATCGAGCTGGGTCAGCACGACGCCGTAGTCGTGCCGGACCTCGGCCATCCGCGCGACGAGCCGTCGCACCGCTTCCCCGTAATGGTCGGGGTTGTGGATCTGCGAGCCGAGGTGGCAGTGGAAACCGCGCAGATCGAGCAGGGGATGGTCGATGATCGTCCGGATCGCCTCCTCGGTGGTCTCGTCGTGCGGGCCGAAGCCGAATTTCTGATCGCTGACCCCCGTGCGGACGGCCGGATGTCCGTGCACGTCGATATCGGGTGTCAGGCGCAGCAGAACCTGCTGCGGCCGTGTGACCACCGTGCCCAGCAGACTCACCTCGGTGAGCGAGTCGATCACGATCCGCCCCACGCCGGCGCCGACCGCGTATTCCAGTTCGGCGAACGGTTTCCCGCTGCCGTGCAGGATGATCCGACGCGGGTCCACCCCGGCCGACAGGGCGATCGCCAGCTCGCCGGCCGAGCACACATCGATGCCGAGACCTTCCTCGGCCACCAGCGCCGCGATCGTCCGAGTCAGCAGAGCCTTTGCGGCGTAGACGATTTCGGCATCGGGGAAGTGTTTGCGGTACGACCGGCAGCGGGTGCGGATCTCGCTGTCACCGATCACATAGGTCGGTGTGCCGTAGCGGTCGGCGACATCGTCGAGGGCGACCCCGTCGACGGTGATGCGGCCCAGTTCGTCGTAGTGCGTCCGGTACGGCCACACGGTGGTGTCCAATCGCGGGGATGCCATCCCCGAACGTAAGGACGGGAACATCTCGAGCAACGTCACGGCGTGTCTCCTGTGGTTCCCCGCTTTCCTCCTCGACTGCGGGGGTCACTCTCAGGACTACGCCGCGCAATGGTGCCGGAACCGTCTCGATACGCCGTCTTGACCAGCGGCGCCGCGATCTTGACGCCGCCCTGACACCCTGCGGATCAGCCGGCCAGCTTCTTGTAGAACGAGCCGACGATGGGCGCGGTGAGCGCCCGCGGCGCGTACTGGCCGGCGACGCTCATACCCTTGCTGATCAGGCCGGGAACGACGCGCATCTTGTTGCGCGCCAGGGCGTCGATGGAGATTTTCGCGGTGTAGGCGGCCGATACCCAGATGAAGTCCGGGATCTTGCTGCCGACCTCTTCCTGGTCGGGATTGTCGGTGCGCACCGGGCCCGGCGCCAGCAGCGTGACATGCACGCCACTGCCGGTCAGCTCGCCGCGCAGCGATTCGGAGAAGGTGTTGGTGAAGGCCTTGGTCGCGGCATAGGTGGCGTTGTTGGGGATGGCCATGTTCCCGGCCGCCGAACCGGTGATGAGGATGCCGCCGCCGCGGGCGAGCATGCCGGGCAGCACCGCCAGGGTCAGATCGTGGACCGCGACCGCGTTCAGTTCCATCACCGAGCGCTCGACGTCGGCGTCCAGGTCGGCGACGGCGCCGAAGGTGGCGACACCGGCGTTGTTGCACAGGATGGCGATCTCCCGGCCGGCCAGCTCGGCCACCAGCGGTGCGCGCTGTTCGCGATCGGACAGGTCCACCGCGCGAACCTCGGCGGTCACCCCGTAGGTGTCGGTCAGCCGCTGTGCCAGCTCGGCGAGCAGGTCGCCGCGCCGGGCGACCAGGATGACCGAATAGCCGCGTTTGGCGAGCTCCTCGGCCAGAGCGGTTCCGATCCCGGAGGACGCTCCGGTGACGACGGCACGATTGTCGGCGGTGGGTGCAGGCAAGCTCACGGTCGCCGAGCCTACCGGGTGCCCTCATCCGCGGCGCCGGACTTCCCCTCGCCGCGGGGCTTGGGCTCGAGGAAGGCGATCCCCCAGTCGATATGCCCGTGCCAGACCCCGGCGATCCGTCCACCCTGCACCGCCGGCTTCGGATCCCCGACCGGGCCACCGGCCGCACGCACCGCCGCCACCGTGGCATCGAGATCCGGAGTGCCGAAGGCGACGCCGACCAGCGCGGGCCGCTTCGTCGGGGCGGCGACGACCTCCAGGAACGCCTCGCCGACGCGATAGAACGCCATTTCGGGGCCGTCCGGACCACGCGGGTGGAAGCGCCGTCGCGGGCCGATCCCCAGCACGGCGTTCAGCGCGGTCACGGATTCGTCCAGATCCGGTACCCAGTAGACGACGTGGTCGACGAAGGTCACCCCGTTGGGATGGGCCGTCTCGGTCTCGACGTCGTGCAGCAGCTCCGGCACACCCAGTGTCGCCGCGTCGGACTCGATCCCCTCGAATCCCCAGCCGGTGCCGACGCCGAGCGTGCAGGAGATCCGCCCGATCCGCATCATCCCGCCCTCGACCGCGAAACCCAATGCGGCCCACGACTTCTCGTCGCCGGGCAGTCCCAGCCGGGTGAGAATCGCCATTACAGCGCCGCCGCCAGGCGGGTGCCCTGATCGATGGCCCGCTTGGCATCGAGTTCGGCTGCCACATCGGCGCCGCCGATCAGATGGATGCGCACCCCCGCCTGCCGCAGCGGATCGACCAGATCGCGCACCGATTCCTGTCCGGCACACAGGATCACGTTGTCACATTCGATGACGGTGGGCCGATTCCGCTTGTCACCGAAACTGATGTGCAACCCGCGGTCGTCGATGCGTTCGTAGTTGACGCCGCCGATCTGCTCGACACCCTTCGCCTTCACCGCCGCACGATGCACCCAGCCGGTGGTCTTGCCCAGGCTCTTGCCGAACGGAGTCGACTTCCGTTGCAGCAGTACGACATCGCGGGGCGCGGGCGAGGGACGCGCGACGGTCAGCTGTCCCGGAGCCTCCGGATCGTCGGCGGTGACACCCCACTCCTGCTTCCATTCGTCGAGCTTCAGCGCCGGATGCCCCTCGACGGTGAGGAATTCGCTGACGTCGTAACCGATTCCGCCCGCCCCGATCACCGCGACCTTCTTACCGACCGGCTTCTCCTCGCGCACGAGTTCGGCGTAGGTGAGCACCTTCGGATGGTCGATACCCGGAATATTCGGGATACGCGGGCGCACGCCGGTGGCGAGCACCACGTGGTCGTAGCGGCCTTCGATCAACTCACCGGCGCTCACCCGGCGGTTCAGGAATACCCGCACCCCGGCGAGTTCCAGCTTGCGGGTGAAGTACCGGATCGTCTCGTTGAATTCCTCCTTGCCCGGAATCCGCCGCGCGATATCGAACTGTCCGCCGATCTTGTCGTCGGCTTCGAACAGATCCACCTTGTGGCCGCGTTCGGCGAGGTTCACCGCCGCCGACAATCCCGCCGGTCCCGCGCCCACGACCGCGATGCGCTGCATCCGCCGGGTGGGCAGCAGGCGCAGTTCGGTTTCGTGGCCGGCCCGCGGATTCAGCAGGCAGGACACGGTCTTGTGGACGAAGGCGTGGTCCAGGCAGGCCTGGTTGCAGGCGATACAGGTGTTGATCTCGTCGTCGCGGGCGGCGCGGGCCTTGGCGGCCCACTCCGGATCGGCCAGCAGCGGCCGGGCCAGCGACACCAGATCGGCGTCGCCACGGGTGAGGATCTCCTCCGCGGTCTCGGGCATGTTGATCCGGTTCGAGGCGCAGACCGGAATGTTCACGCGCGCGGTGATTTTCGCGGTGAATTCGACGAAGGCCGCGCGCGGCACCGAGGTGACGATCGTGGGCACCCGTGCCTCGTGCCAGCCGATGTCGGTGTTGATGATGCTGACGCCCGCGGTCTCCAATTCGGTTGCCAGCGCCAGGATCTCGGGTTCGGTCTGGCCGTGTTCGACGAATTCCGCCATCGACAACCGGAACACGATGACGAAGTCCGCGCCGACGGCGGCCCGGATCCGGCGCACGATCTCCAACGGAAACCGCCGCCGGTTCTCCGCCGACCCGCCCCAGCGATCGGTGCGCTTGTTGGTGCGCGGCGCGAGGAACTGGTTGATCAGATATCCCTCGCCACCCATGATCTCGACACCGTCGTATCCGGCGAACTTCGCCAGCCGCGCACACCGCACGTAGTCCTCGATGGTGCGCTCGACACCCTTGTCGGAGAGTTTGCGAGGGCGGAACGGGTTGATCGGCGCCTTGATCGAGGAAGCCGAAACACTGAACGGCACATAGGCATAGCGCCCGGCGTGCAGAATCTGCAGGGCGATCTTGCCGCCCTCGGCGTGCACGGCCCTGGTGATCGCGCGATGCCGGTAGGCCTCGGTCTTGTTGGTGAGTTTGGCGCCCAATGGCAGCAGCCAGCCCTCGCGGTTGGGGGCGTAGCCGCCGGTGATGATCAGGCCCACGCCGCCGCGGGCGCGCTCGGCGAAATAGGCGGCCAGCCGGTTGGTATCCCAGGCGCGATCTTCCAGGCCGGTGTGCATCGAACCCATGACCACCCGGTTGCGCAGGGTGGTGTGGCCCAGGTCGAGCGGCTCGAACAGATGCGGATACGAATGCGGCGAATCGGAATTCGCGGTCATGGGATTACCTTTCGGAAACGGAATCCGGTTGCGGGGCTGAGGCTTCCGGATCAGGCGACGACGAGCGCGACACACCCCGCAGACCGGCCAGTACCTCGTCGCACCATTCGACGAAGCCGACCTCGACCCGGATACCGCCGCGCAGCACCAGGTACTGGTACAGGGCGGTGCCGGTGAGCCGGTCCGGGGCGGGGAAGTCCTTCTTCTCGATGAGGCGGTACAGCTCCAGCCGCTGGGCGTGGTGATCGCGATGACGTTCGACCTCGGCGCGCAACGCGTCCGGATCGCCGTGGGCGGCGGCGCGGATCTTCACGCCCAATTCGCTGCGCAGCGGGCCGATATCGTCGGTCGGCTCCGCAATCCAGCGCGCCAGTTCGGCATCTCCGGCGGCGCTGACGGTGTAGACCTTCTTGTCGGGCCGCCCGTCCTGAGCGATCGCCTCGCCGGTGACCCAGCCGCGTTCCTCCATGCGCTTGAGTACCCGGTAGATCTGCTGATGCGTTGCGCTCCAGAAGAATCCGATCGATTTGTCGAATCGGCGCGCCAGTTCGTACCCCGAACCGGCCCGCTCGCTCAGCGATACCAGCAGTGCGTGTTCGAGGGCCATGCGGTGAGGTTAACCGATACCCGCTGTACTATGCAACGTGGTGCATATTCCCGGCCAGGGGAGCCGGAACTGCGAGAATCCTGTGAGGACGTGCAGTTTTCTGTATCATCACCCGCGGTGCTCTGCACTATCTCGGATACGGGAAGGGCGCCTCGCACGACCGCGAGGTCCGCGGGGCGTCCTTCTGTCCGAGGGGCGCTCAGGCGGTATGCGGTTTCCAGGCGGCCATGCCCAGGGCAATCATCCGCACTTGGCCGACGGTGCGATCGACGAGTTGCGGGCGGTCGCGCAAGGGGACGGCGACGAAGTCGGCGATGTGGTCGGCGACGGTGGAGACGATCAGGTCGGCAGCCAGTTCCAGATCATCGGTCGGCCATGCGTCCAGCGCCGGAATCCGCGACATGTCGACCACCAATTCCCTTGTGATCAACTGCATTTCGGAGGCTATCGCGGAGCGTAGCGCCGGTGCGCCTCCGTGGCGTTCGCGGATGAGGAAGCCGTAGAGGTCCTCGCGGCCGGCGATCTGAGCGAAGACGAATCGCACCGTTTCGGCCAGGCGTGCGTCCGGGGTGCGGCGCAAGTGCCGCAGCGCCAGGCGTAGCTGTCGCACGCCCTCGTCGACCAGGGCGGTTCCCAACTCGTCGAGGGAATCGAAGTGGCGATAGAAGGCGGTGGGCACGATCCCGGCCGAGCGGGCGATCTCACGCAGGCTCAGCGCCGCGAATCCGCGCTCGGCAGCCAGGGCCAGCGTGCCGTCCAGCAGTGCTCGCCGCGTGCGCTCCTTGCGCTCGACTCGGGTTTCGGCCTGCTCGCTCATCTCGCTGAGCATACATCCGTTCACGATTGGTCCATTCATGGAGATGTTGCATCGGTCACATCAGATGCAGGTTGAACTATTGCGATACCGCCAGGCACACTAGTTCAGTGTACAGATGTGCACCGAAAGAGGTGCACATGATCAACAGACGAAGGCTGGGGAGAACCGCATGGTGGGACTGCTCGATCTGGTCCAGACACTGACCTCGCCGCACCCGCTCGACCGGTATCTGGAGTTGGTGCGACCGACACTGACGCTGCGCGATATGCGGGCCGAGATCATCGGCGTGGATCGGTCGGTGCCCGGTTCGGTGACCCTCACACTCCGTCCGACGCGGCAGTGGGCCGGGCACGAGGCCGGTCAGTTCGTGCAGGTGGGCGTGCTGATCGACGGAGTGAAACACACCCGCTGCTATTCGCCGATCGATGCCGAGGCCGGCCCGCGCCGCACCCTCACGCTGACCGTGAAGGCGCATCCGGAGGGGCTGGTGTCGCAGTATCTGCACCGGCACGCGAAGCGGGGCATGGTCGTGGACCTGGCGCCCGCGTCCGGTGTGTTCCGGCTGCCGGAGCGGCGACCGGACAAGGTGGTGCTGATCAGCGGAGGCAGCGGCATCACGCCGGTGCTGTCGATGCTGTCCACCCTGGTGGCCGAGGGGTACCGCGGTGACGTGGTGTTCCTGCACTACGCCCGCTCCCCCCAGGAGGTGCCGCACCGGGACCTGCTCGCCGATATCGCCCGCCGCCACGACAACGTCGACATCGTGCTGGGTTATCCGGAACTGGCCCGGTCCGAGCGGCTGGACGGCGCACCGTGGAGCTGCGCGACCGTGCCCGGCGCGAAGTTCCTCGACTACGACGAACTGTCGCGCATCGCGCCGTTCTTCGCGACCGCTCAGACCTACGTCTGCGGCCCGCCGCCGCTGATGGAGTCCGTGCGCCGCATCTATCAGGCCGAGGGCCTCGACGACCGGCTGCACAGTGAGGAATTCGTCCTCACCGCCGCGCCGGCCGACACCACCGACGTCGAGGGCGTCACCACCTTCTCGGTGAGCGGCAAGCAGTCGGAGAACACCGGTGCGAGCCTGCTCGAACAGGCCGAGTCGGCCGGATTGACGCCGGAGTTCGGGTGCCGGATGGGTATCTGCTTCTCCTGCACGGCGGTCAAGCGATCCGGCTGCACCCGCAATCTGCGCAGTGGCGAAGTGGACAGCGATCCCGACCAGCCGATCCAGCTGTGCATCAGCGCCGCGGTCGGCGACGTCGACATCGAAATCTGAAAGGGGAGAACCGTCATGACCATACTCACCGAAACCGAGAACGGACCGCTGGTCCTGTCGCCGGAACAGGTCGCCGAGATCGGCCGCGAGCTGGACGCGCTGCGCGACCGCATCACCGCTGATCTGGGGGAGCGCGATCGCGAATACATCTACTCGATCATCAAGGCGCAGCGCGGGTTCGAGATCGCCGGGCGCGGCCTGATGTACCTGGGCTTCCTGCCGCCGTTCTGGCTGGCCGGAGTGGCGGCGCTGAGCCTGTCCAAGATTCTGGACAATATGGAGATCGGCCACAACGTCATGCACGGCCAGTGGGACTGGATGCGCGAACCCGGCCTCAATTCCCGTGTGTTCGAATGGGATACGGTGTGCCCGGCCGATCAGTGGAAGCATTCGCACAACTACATGCACCACACCTACACCAACATCCACGGTCGTGACCGCGACATCGGCTACGGCGTGCTGCGCATCGATGAGGGCCAGCAGTGGAACCCGTACTACCTGGGCAACCCGGTGTACGCGCTGGCGCTGATGCTGTTGTTCGAGTGGGGCGTGATGCTGCACGACCTCGAGGCCGACAACATCGTCAAGGGCAAGCGGAAGTGGTCGGATATCAAGCGCCTGGCCAAGGGGCAGATCCGCAAGGCGGGCCGGCAGGTGCTCAAGGACTACATCGTCTTCCCGCTGCTGAGCGGCCCGCTGTTCGTCTCCACCCTGGCCGGCAACGTGACCGCCAACCTGGTGCGCAACGTCTGGGCGTACTCGATCATCTTCTGCGGACACTTCCCGTCGGGCGTACAGACGTTCACCGAAGAGGAGACCGAGAACGAGACGCGCGGCGAGTGGTACGTGCGGCAGATGCTCGGCTCGGCCAACATCAGTGGCAGCAAACTGTTCCACATCCTGTCGGGCAACCTGTCCCACCAGATCGAACACCACCTGTTCCCGGACCTGCCGGCCAACCGCTATCCGGAGATCGCACCCGAGGTGCGCGCACTGTGCGAGAAGTACGGCCTGCCCTACAACACCGGCCGGCTCAGCAAACAGGTCGGCTCGGTCTGGCTCAAGATCTGCACGCTCGCCCTTCCCCCGGCCATCGTCGGGAAAGGCTCGCAGCCTGGTGTTATCGTGATGCGAGAGCGGCAGGTCGAGCCGAGCGAGGTGGGCGGGTAGATGATCGGAAAATTCGAGAGCAACAAGGATCTGATCCAGGAGCTGACATCCTCCGGGGCACGACACGTCGGCAATATCGCAACGATCATTACCGGCACGGTCTCGGAAGTGACGCGCGAAATCGGTGATTGGATCACCGACGCCATCGAAATGCGGGAGGCCGCGGCCGCGGCGCACCGTGATCGGGAGGCGGCGGCCGGGGTGAACACCGGTCGCGACGAACCGGATGTGTTGATCGACGAGCCCGACTCGGCGCCGAATGTGAATGCGGCCCAGCCCATCATCGATGCCGATGTGGAAATCGTCGATCCGAAGCACTGAGCGGAGTCAGAACACCGGCAGCCGACGCCGGTGTTCGGCGATATCGGTGATCAGATCCTTGTAGCCGTCGGCCAGTTCGGCGAGGCGCACCCAGTGCAGGTGTGCCTCGCCGTCCGGTGTGGAGGCGGGGAGTTCGTCCGTCGGATGGTTCGAGGCGGGCAGTCCGAGCGCATGATGGGCGGCGACCCATTTTCCGGCCATCCGGTCGATGACCGCACCGAGGGTTTCGGTATGCAGCGAGGCGCCCTCGCGGTGCGCGATGTTGTCGGCCACCCAGACGTCGATGCATTCGACCAGCCGGGTGCGTTCGCGATCGATGTGGTCGACCAGGCGGCTGGCGCCGGCCACGCGCGCGCTCGACGCCTTCGGCGCCTGCGCCTCCCGGTAGGCGTGCCGGCGTAGTTCGTGGCAGTGGACCAGCTGCCGGGCCGCCTCCAGCACCGGATGGTCGCCGGGCGGTGGCGTCGTGGACCGGAATGCGCGCAGTAGTGCGGATACCGACGGAAGTGCGCCGGTCGCGTCGTTGTCACCGGCGTATGCGGTCGCCATCGTCTCCCACCCTCGTCTCAGCGGTCGGAATCTGGTTACGCCAGGGCCGAGGAGGTTTCGGGAGGGGCTCCCCTCGGCTCCGGCGTAGTCCCGCGGAATCGGACTCCGGCTGTTCGGTCGCACTGCTCACGGGTGTACGAACCGGGATATCCGCGACGATGCGAAAGACGTGTCCGAATGCGGGGACATATTCAGGAAAGCGTGTCCTGACTTGGCATGCAACGGTTGACGCGCGGAACACCCAAGGTGCCGGACAATCGTTATACGCATCACGCCGGGATCACATGATCGCGAAGATCCACCATCGGCGGCGCGGCGCCTGCGCGACCGGTCACGGGTGGCTAGCCTGAAGATTTGTGCCCGCCTATGTCTCTTCGCCGGAGCTGACCTTCGGCTTCCTGTTCGCTCTCGAAGATCCCGAGCGAATCGCCGAGGTGGTGCGAGATCTGATGGAACGTCGGACAGTCTCGGTCTTTCGCCTCGCGCACGTCTCCGGCGCGGAAGGTCCGCCCGAGCGCTATGTCGTGAACTGGGCTGCCATTCCGCAGATTTCGATCACCACCGCCGCACCGGACGCCGACGCCATGCAGGCCGAGCGGATCATGCTGGTCAACGCATTTCTCGGCGAGGGCGGTGAGGTCAGCTTGTACTCGTCGGACAGCAATCGCCCAGACGACAAGCGCTAGAGTCGATTTGCCATCGGCACCGCAATCGTTTTCGTTACGGAGACACTCCACACAGCGGCTCTTACGTCCCTCTCAGCTACCGGCCAGCGGCGATTAAGTTCCGGCCAGCAGGGTGGGTCTGGTCGATCGCCCGGCGAGGGCATCGACGGCCTATGCCCCCTAGAGAGAGGTAGAAGCATGATTCCGGTCATCATCGACACCGGTAGCGCCGCGCTGAACGGCATTCTCGACACCGGCAGCGCCGCCCTCAGCGGCGTTCTGAACACCCTGTTCACCGGGTCGTTCGGCGGCTGATTCCGCCTCGTCCCTGGGGATCGCGCCCCGGGCAACCGCCCCGGCGTCCGACGGCGCCGGGGCGGTGCCGTCTCCGGCGGAGTAGATGCGGCGCACCACATCCTCGATATCGGGTTCCTCGATGGACAGGTCGCGCACCTCGACCCGGTTCGAGATGGCGGCGAGAAGCTGGGCGGCGGTGGTGATTTCGGGATCGAATGCCAGCCGCTGCCGCATGCCGTCGGCCTCGGCCGCCAGCAGTGTCGCTCCCGCGAGGTCGGTGAGATCGGCGCTGGGCCGGGCCAGATCGACGACCAGGGCGCGCCGCGCGCCGACGGTGCGCGCCAGTCCCGGCAGCGTGCCGTCGTAGGCGAGACGGCCGTGGTCGACCACCAGCACCCGTTCACAGAGGCGCTCGATATCGCCCATATCGTGGGTGGTGAGCAGCAGGGTGGTGCCGCTGTCCGCCCGTTCCCGGCGCAGGAACTCCCGCAGCCGCTGTTTGGACAGTACGTCCAGTCCGATGGTCGGCTCGTCGAGAATCAGTAGCTCCGGGCGATGCAGCAGCGCCGCGGCGATTTCGGCGCGCATGCGCTGACCGAGGGAGAGCTGACGGACCGGGGTGTCGAGGGTGTGCGCCATCTCGAGCTGTTCGACGAGTTCGTCCGTGCGGCGGCGGGCCGCGGCCGGTTCCAGGCGATGGATCGCGGCCAGGATGGTGAACGATTCGCGCAGCGGCAGATCCCACCACAGCTGTGACCGCTGTCCGAACACCACGCCGATCCGGCCGGCCAGTTCGCGCCGCCGGCGCACCGGATCCAGTCCGCAGGTGCGTACCGTGCCCGAGGTCGGCACCAGGATGCCGGTGAGCATCTTGATCGTGGTGGATTTGCCGGCTCCGTTGGCGCCGATATAGCCGACCGCCGAACCGGATTCGATGCGAAAGCTCATCGAATCCACGGCGGTCAGCACCTCGCGCACGCGTCTGCGGCGGCCCCGCGCACTGCGCCGGAGCACGAATTGTCTGGTCAGTTCCGATACTTCGACGGTGTTCATCCGCCCCCTCCCTGATAGTGGCGTACCCCGATGCGCCACAGCGTCGAAGCCATTATCCAAACCCACAGTGCCGCAAAAGGTCCGAACCAGGCGAGCTCGGCGGGCAGCCACCGCGGTCCGGGCAGGCCGAGCAGGGCGATCGTGGGCAGATAGGCGACGAACGACACCGGGATCGCGAATCCGAACAGCGCCCGCAGCGGTCCGGAGAACACCGAACTCGGCTGCTGGGCGGCGAACGATCCGCCGTAGGTGAAGCTGTTGGTGAGCTCCGAGCCGTCCACCAGGTGGAATTGCAGGCCCGCGGCGCAGACGAACAGTCCGGCGAAGATGGCGATCCCGCTCACTACGCTGCTCACCGCGAGCGCGATATGCGCTGGGCTCCACTCGATATCGTTGCCGATCAGGCCGGCGGTCAGGACCACCGCCGCGACGGTGGCCCGCGACAGCCGCCGCAGCGACACATCGCTGGTGATCAGCTGGAGCAGCAGGGGCTGGGGTCGCAGATGGAAGGCGTCGAGGGTGCCCAGCCGAATGTAGGTCGCCAGGGTGTCGGTGTGGCCGACGGCGATCTGCGCGAGCGCGAAGCTCAGGTTGGACAGGCCGAACAGCAGCAGCATCTGAGTCGAGTTCAGCCCGCCCAGGGCGGTGACGTTGTGGTAGATCAACCACATTTCGGCGAATTCGACCACGCCGATCAGCAGGGAGGAGAACAGGTCGGTGGCGAACGACAGCGGATAGGCGCGCTGTGAGCGCATCCGCGAGCGCAGCACGGCCACATAGGGTGTGAGCCGGCTGCCGTACGGTGCGAGCTCAGCCACCCTGCACCTCCAGTTTGCGGCGGCCCGCCGCGATCAGAGCCCGGCCGATGCCGATCGCGATCACGATCCACAGCACCTGCATGCCGATCACCGCCCAGGCCGCCGAACCCGTTGCGCGACCGGACATCACGTCGACCGGCCCCTGGAGCAGCCAGGGAAACGGGGTCAATTGTGCGGCAGCGGCCAACGGCGCCGGAAACAGGTGGATGGGTACGTAGAGACCGGCGAGGAACGTGGACAGGATCTGGTAGAGCATTCTGACCCCGCGCGTCTCGATCAGCCAGAATCCCAGCAGGCTCACCGAGAACAACAGCAGCAGTGAAAGCGTCACGGCCGCAACGACACTGACGGCGCCGAGCAGATACGGCGCGAAGGTGCCGGGCAACACCAGTTGCGCCGTGATCAGACCCGTGGCGATGGAGGGCAGGCCGCGCAGTGCCAGTGTGCACGCCGAACCGCCGAGATCGGTTGCCAGATAGAAGAATTGGATATCGATGGGGCGTTGCAGATCGACCGCGACATCGCCGGTGCGTACCCGCTCCGCGATATCGTGCGGCGGCCCCATCACCCGCAGGGCGCCCAGCATGGCCTGCGACAACCACACGTAGGCGCCGATCGACGCACCGGTGTAGCCGCCGAAGCCCGGTGTGGAGCGCGCCGCCGCGATCATCACCGCGGCGCGGATCAGGCCGAATACGACATTGGCGGCCAGGCCCGCGAAGACGGCCGACCGGTAATTCCATTGGCGCCTGAAGCCGGCGCCGAACAGACGTGAATAAACCCCCGAGAGTGCGCGCACAAGTCGTCCAGAATACGACGTGGTCGCTCACCCGGCGAGCGAATTTCGAAGAACCGGAGTGGGGAAGTCCGGGCGGTCGGTATGGTCGTCGCACCCGACGGCCGGGCGTGCTCGGATGCTCGACGGTTGCCGGCCCCGTCTGTCGCGGCACGCCGGGCGATGTCCCGGCCGTTGCCGGGGTCGATGTGGATTCGCGCAAAACCTTGCCGCGACCTCCATCGCAGTGTTAGAAACAGTCATGTTTCACACTGGGGTCGCCGCGGTGGCTCCCGCCCCTGAGGACCGCCTATGACCACCGTTTTCGAAACGCTGGAATCGGATGTGCGTGGATACTGCCGGGTCTGGCCGACGGTCTTCGACACCGCCCGCGGCGCCTGGCTCCGTGACGAGCAGGGTCGTGAATACCTCGACTTCTTCGCCGGAGCCGGCGCGCTCAACTACGGGCACAACAATCCGATCCTGAAGGCGGCCCTGCTGGACTATCTGTCCCGCGACGGGCTCATTCACGGCCTGGATATGTCGACGGTCGCCAAGCGTGATCTGCTCGAGGCGGTGCGCGATCTGATCCTCGTCCCGCGCGGGCTCGACTACAAGGTGCAATTCCCCGGCCCGACCGGGGCGAACGCGGTGGAGGCGGCGCTGAAGCTGGCCCGCAAGATCACCGGGCGCAGCAACGTGGTGAATTTCACCAACGCCTTTCACGGCATGACGCTGGGTGCGCTGGCCGTGACCGGTAACGCCGCCAAGCGGGCGGGGGCCGGCGTGCCGCTGCCGCATGTCCATCCGATGCCCTACGACGGCTACCTGGGTGGTGCGGACGAATTGGCGTGGATCGAGCGGATGCTCGACGACACGTCCTCGGGGGTGGACAAACCGGCGGCCGTGATCGTGGAGACGGTGCAGGGCGAGGGCGGGGTGAACATCGCCGGCGCGGAGTGGTTGCGCCGGCTCGCGGAGTTGGTCGCGACGCGCGGAATTCTGCTGATCGTCGACGATGTGCAGATGGGCTGCGGGCGGACCGGACCGTTCTTCTCCTTCGAGACCGCGGGCATCACCCCGGATATCGTCACGCTCTCGAAGTCGATCGGCGGCTACGGCCTGCCGATGGCGCTGGTGCTGATGAAACGCGAGCTCGACCAGTGGGCGCCCGGTGAGCACAACGGCACCTTCCGCGGTAACAATCCCGCGTTCGTCACGGCGCGGGTGGCGCTGGAGGAGTACTGGCGTGACGACCGGCTCGAGCTCTCCACGCTGGCCCGCGGTGAGCGGGTGCGCACCGCCTTGGCGCGGGTGGCGGATGCGGTGGGCGGATTGTCCACGCGGGGCCGCGGTCTGGTGCACGGCCTGGTCTTCGACGACGCCTCCGAGGCGGGCAAGGTGAGCCGGGTCGCCTTCGAGGAGGGATTGCTCGTGGAAACCTCGGGCGCCAACGACGAGGTGGTGAAACTGCTTCCACCGCTGACCATTACGGATTCCGAGTTGGATCACGGCCTAGACATCCTCGCGCGCGCTGTCGACATCGTCTGCGGCGGGCGCACATAGGGGGATCGGACCGTCGGCTGCCGACCCACACCCGGTAGCCGACCGCGGGGCCGGGTTTCCGCTGCGGGGCCCGGTCCCGCACATTCGTGTGCCGCGAGCGGTTACGAATCGGATGTCTTCATCTTGTCCAAAATCCTGGGCTGCCACTGGTAGAACCAGCTGAATTTGTAGGACTCGCCCTCGGGCGACGAGGTGGCGGCATAGGTGTATCGCCGGTCGTTCGTGGCGTAGGGGACCTGGTCGGCGAGTTCCAGGAAGTGCGGGTCGATCGGGACGGGGAGGGCGGCCGGGTCGGGTGTGATGACCGGGAAGCACAGGCGCTCGATCCGCGACGATTCCCAGCTGAACGTGGCGTATATGTCGAATGCCTTCGCGGTGAGCGAGAGGAATTGCGCGCTGGGTTCCGGGAATCCGGCATCCCGATGCAGAGACGCGATGGCGTCGGGTGCGAAGTGGTCGGCGGTGAGCCCGGGGAAGTACACGTTCATCGTCTTGTCGTGGTAGTCGATGCCGAGGAGGCCGACCTTGTCCGCCAGGCCGTGCCGGGCGAACATATCGGCGTGGTCGGCGAGACCGGCCGGCATGGAGGGGAGTGCGGCGAGTTCCGGCACGTTCTGCACGCCGTCCGCGGGAAAGAACGGCCAGATCTTCTTGAAGCCGCCGGCCACACCGATGTCGATGCCGTAGCTGTCCACGGGGAAGCGCGTGCGGACCTGGTCCAGCAGTGAGCCGATCGGATGATCGGTCTCCGGGATCAGCCCGTTCGAACGCGCGATGTCGTACGGGTCGATGTCTTTCGGCAGCGTGAGAAAGCGATAGTCGAGGTCGCCCGAGCGACGGGCTTGGGTGACCACCCGGAAAGAGATCACCGATTGCGTGAGCATCGGGCCGTATGCGTTCAGGAGCGGCCACACAGCGTCCGGAGTGCAGGCGACGTTCGCCAGCCGCGCGGATTTCTCGATGGCCGCATACAGATCGTCCAGCGCGGATTCGGTAGTGGTGGACATGCGTCCTTCCTGAGGTGGGTGCTACGAGCAACATCGCGGTCTCGCCGAGACGAGGGCCGGGCAGTGAGTGGTGCCCCGGCGGAGTCGAATGCGGAACGCGCACAGGATTTTACGAATCGATGTCGCCGACAGGCTGTGGTCGACTGCCCGCTGCTGGGAGCTTGTCGGGATCGGGACTTTCGATAACCCCGTGACGAACGAGAGAAGGAAGTGGACTTCGGCTGCGAGCAGGATGGCTCGACGCTACCGGTCCGGTACTTTCGTGGAGCGGATGACGGGATTCGAACCCGCGACCCTCACCTTGGCAAGGTGATGCGCTACCAACTGCGCTACATCCGCATCCCGCCTCGCGGCGGTGCGAGAAAAACAATAGCCGATGGCGGCGCGCAACCGCGAATCCGCAGGTCAGCGCGCTGCGTAGATGACCTCAGCTGAGCAGCAGGTGCACCTGCAGTTCACCCACCAGAAAGCCGAGCACACCCCCGATGGCGACCAGTTTCCACTCGTCCTGTTTGAACGCCGGGCGCAGCAACCCTTCGTATTCGTCGTCGGTGAGCTGGCGGGTCTTCTCGATCACCAGACTGCGCAGATCCAGCGTGCGCATCGCGTGATCTTCGAATCCGGCTGCGGCACTGCGGATGTAGGCCAGCATCTCGGGCACGATCTCGCGTTTGACCCGGGTGATGGAATCGCCGGCGACCAGCATCACCAGCGGTCGCGCGGGTGCGGACTGCGTATCGATGAATTCGTCCATCCGTCGCGCCAGAATCGAGGCCAGCCGGTCCGAGCGCTCGCCGTTGAGGACCGCCTCGAGCATCTTGGCCGGGGTGAGGATTTCGGTGGCGATCAGGTCGCCGTAGTCGACGCAGACCTGTTCGCGGCGCTTGTGGAACAGCCCCTGCCAGCCGATGCGGCCGAAGATCCGCCGCGGCCGCACAGGTCGGAAGATCATCTGCAACGCCAGCCAGTCGGTGACCAGGCCGGTGAATCCGCCGAACAGCGGCATCAGCCACGAGGAGTGGGTGAAGGCCCAGGTGATCATCTGGACGAAGCCCAGCAGGGTGCCGAACAACAGGCCGGAGCGCACGATGAAGCGCAGTTCGTGATGGCCCACCCGGCGCACCATCTCCACCAGCAGCGCCTTGTCGTTGACCAGGGTGTCGATGGCGATGGACCGCAGATCCATGATCTGGTCGAGATTGGTCCGCAGGTCGGTGACGATCTCGTCGATGAGGTCGGGGACATCGCGCTGGACCCGGCGGATCATCGCCTCGCGGGCGAACTGCGGCATGGTCACCCACAGCCGCGGTTCGTAGCGCATCATCAACTCGTCGACGGTGTGCGCGACGGCGTCGTCGAGCGGTTCGCGCAGGGTGGTGGTGAGCTCGGCGACGTCGATGCGGCCGAGGATCTCCTGCGGATCGATCAGCCGCGAGAACATCAGGTCCACCGCGATCGTCGCCATCCTCGGCGCCGCCTTCGGAATCACGCCCTGCCACCCGAACCAGGGTGGGATGCCGCGGAATTCCAACGGACGGCACAGCATTTCGACGGCAACGAGTTTGGTGGTCCAGCCGATGAAGGCGGCGATCACCGGAATCGAGCAGTAGAGCAGCCAGTGCTCGGTGAAATCGGCGATCACGCGTCCGCCCTGTGGGGAGCCCGCGCCCAGCGGTGGTTCGGCGAACAGCGCTGCAACGGTGGGGAAATGTCGAGCCGCACGCGCGAACAGTAACAGGTTATATAGAGGCGTTTACTGGGAGCCGGGGCTGGCGGCCAGGAACATGTAGCTCTTCTCCTCGACCCGCCGCGCGATCCGCCAGGCGCCGTCCACGCGGGTGAAGGTATCCAGGTACCACAGGCCGCACAGCATGAGGTTCTGCTTGCCCTCCGCTTCGCCGACGAGCATCGGGTTGTGGCACATGGTGCGGCCGGTGGCGGTATCGCCGTCGACGGTGATGGAGGAATTGCTGATCAGATGCTGGAAGGCGGGAAAGTTCGGCATCACCGTGGCGAGGAACTTCTTGATCTCGGGCAGGCCCCCGCTGGCGCCGCCCATGGCCGAGTAGTCGATCTGCGCGTCGGCGGTGAAGACGTCGTCGAGCAGATCCCACTGCTGGGTGTCCACGGCATGGGAGTATCGGACCATCAGATCTTCGATCTCGATCCGATCCGAAATCTCTTGCAGCGACAGCATTTTTTTCCTCCAGTGGTAGCGGCTCGGCGACGATGCGGACCAGACGATGCGGGCTATCCGGAAGCCGCGTCGAAGGCGCGCACCAGGGTGCGCGGCGCCTTGTGTCGCCAGGCGTCGGTGAGCAATTCGCTCAGTAGGCCGGTGTCGGCGGCGCCGAGGTCGACGCGGACCGCCGACAGGCGCTTGCCCCACCACTTCTCCGTGCAGCAGTCCGGATATTCCGCCACGGCCTCCCGGATATCGGCTTCACTCGCCATCACGTGGGCGTGCGTGGGGTCGGGCAGGGTCGCGAAGATCGCCTTGCGGACGCGGAACGACGGCATGTCGAAATGCGGCGCTTCGGTGGACTCGGGTAGTCCCAGCGCAATTCGCCGGACGTCGTCGGCATCGGCCATGGGCCGATTATGCGGCCGAATCCGCGTCGTCGCGTCCGGTTCCGCGAGATGGGCCGTACTAGCCGAGGTCGGCGAGGGCGGCCTCGATCGCGCGGTGGAAGGTGGGGTAGGCGTAGATCATTTCCCGCAGCGTGGTGACCGGCACCCGGGCGTGCACCGCGACGGCCAGGGCGCTCAGCACCTCGCCACCGACCGGGCCGACCGAGGTGGCGCCGACCAGAATGCCGCGATCGGCGTCGGCGACCAGCTTCACGAATCCGGCGTTGCCGGGCCCGTGAATCCAGCCGCGGGTCGAATCCGGGACCTCGGCCCGTCCGGTCCAGACGCTCAGTCCGGCGTCGCGGGCCTGCGACTCCGTCATCCCGACCGCGCCCACCTCCGGTTCGGTGAAGGTGACATTGGGAACCGCGTGATACTGCGCGGGTTCGGTAAGGGAGCCGAGGATGTCCGCGGCGGCGATGCGCGCCTGGTACATGGACATGTGGGTAAAGGCGCCGTGTCCGGTGACGTCCCCGATCGCCCAGACCCCCTCGGCGGCGCGCAGCCGGTCGTCGACCCGGATGCCGTGCGCCTGTTCGTCCAGGCCGATGGCGCCGACGCCCAGTGCGGACAGATCGGTGTAGCGGCCGGCGGCGACCAGCAGGCGCTGGGCGCGGATCGGATCACCGTTGCTCAGCCGCACGGTGAAATAGCTGCCGTCGTGGTCGATGCGGGTGGCCTCGACGCCGGTTCGGACCGAAATACTCTCTTCGGCAAAGACTTTCGCGAGCAGGTCGGCAGCCTCGGGCTCGGCGCGCGGGAGCAGCCGGCTGCGCACGACCATCGTCACCTCGGCGCCGAACCGCGAGAAGATCTGGGCGAATTCCGCGCCGACCGGTCCGCCGCCGAGCACGATCAGCGATTCCGGCGCCTCGGTGGTGGTCACCGCCTCGCGATTGGTCCAGTACGGGGTGTCGGCCAGACCCTCGATCGGCGGTACGGACGGGGCGGTGCCGGGATTCAGCACGATTGCCCGCAGGGCGCGGAAGTCGCGCGGTCCGTCGGCGGTATCGACGCGGACCTGGCCTGGACCGGTGATGCGCCCCCAGCCCCGCACGAAGGTGCCGCCGGCGGATTCGAATCGTTCGACCGCGACCTTGTCGTCCCAGTTGTCGGTCGCCTCGTCGCGGATCCGCTTCGCCACCGGCGCCCAATCCGTATGCACCTGGGCACTTCCCGCGAGGGTGCCGACCCGGCGCGCCTCGGCCAGGGTCTCGGCGGCGCGCACCATCATCTTGGTCGGCACACAGGCGTAGTAGGGGCATTCGCCGCCCAGCAACCGGCCTTCGACGCCCACCACCGCGAGTCCGGCGCGCGCCAATTCGGTCGCCACGGCCTCGCCGCCGGGCCCCATGCCGATGACGACGGCATCCACGGATTCGGTCGCCGGGGTTTCGGCGGGCATGCGATCACGCTCCTCTGATTCGACTCGGTGGGGACGGCGGGGGTCCCGCAGACCATGGTGACAGCTGCGACGCCGCCGGTGGGGGATCGACAAGTACCCATCGCGGGATTCCGTTGCGCGCGCTGACGGGTGGATGGATGATTCTCGAAAGTAAGAATTCGACTCTCGTGACGGTCCTACGGTGATAAAGTAAGTACTCGCTCAGTACTGGAGGTCGCTGATGACGGAGCGAATGCTGCTGACCAATGGGCGGATCCTGACCTGCGGTGGTGATCTCGCCGAACGCCCGCGCCCGGGATCGGTGCTGATCGAGGGGGATCGGATCGCCGAGGTCTCGATCGGTGCGGACATCGCGGTCGATCCGGGAGCCGTGCGGGTGGTGGATCTGCGCGACGCCACGGTGTTGCCAGGTCTGGGTGACGCGCACACACATATCAGCTGGCCGCTGGATTTCGTCTTCGACCACGCGGCCGTCGCGGCGGCACCGCCGGCGCGGCACATCCTCGACGTCGCCGCCGTGGCGAAAACCTATCTGCACAGCGGTTACACGCTGCTGATCGGTGCCGGAGCCACCCAGCCGCAGGACGATCTGCTCATCCACGATGCGGTGGAGCGGGGTCTGATCGCGGGGCCGCGCCTGATTCCCTGCGGGGCGATGATCGCCGAGCGCGGGGGCCTCGGCGGCGAAGAGGGCGGCCTGATGGAGGTCGTGGACGGGGTCCGCGATATCCGCGAGGTCGTCGCCCGGCAGTGCGACAGTGGCGTGCGGTCGCTCAAACTGTTCATCTCCGGCGACGGCGTGGTGCCCGAGCATCCGTCCGAGGACGTCTATATGAACGACGAGATGCTCTCGGCCGCAGTGGAAGTCGCGGACCGCTACGGCGCCTTCGTCACGGTGCACGCCCGCGGTGCGGCCAGTGTGGCGATGGCCGCGCGCACCGGCGTCCGCATCATCCATCACGCCTGTTTCCTCGACGACGAGGCGCTGACCGCGCTGGAGGCGCGCCGCGACGACGTCTGGGTATGTCCGGGCCTGCACTATCTGTACGCCGTGGTCGCGGGCCGGGCAGAGCAATGGGGCATCACCCGGGACCGGGTCGACGCGTCCGGCTATCGCGACGAATTACGCGCTCAGATAGACGGATTGCACAAGCTGAAGGCCGCCGGTATTCCGATTCTCTCGGGGGGCGACTTCGGGCATCAATGGACCCGGCACGGCACCTACGCGGCGGAACTGCAGCGCTATGTCGAGTTGATCGACATGTCCCCGATCGAGGCGATCCACACCGCCACCCGCAACATGGGTCCGGCGGCGCGTCTGGACACCGGTGAGATCCGGTCCGGACTGCTGGCCGATCTGATCGTCGTCGACGGCGACCCGACCGTGGATATCACTGTGTTGCAGGATCATTCGAAGCTGCGAACGGTGATCAAAGGCGGCGCCGTCGCCTACATCGACCCCCGGGTCTATCCGTGACGGCGCAGACGCCGGTGCTCTCGGGAGTACAGACGCTGGTGCGGCTGCTCGCCCTGCGCCACGAGCTGGACCTTCGCGACGGGACGACCACCGCCACCATGGTTTCCGGATACCCGGGGTCGCCGCTGGGCGGTTTCGATCTGCAACTGGAACAGCACGAACCGCGGCGATATCGCATCGTGCACCGGCCCGGGCTGAATGAGGAGCTGGCGGCGGCCACGGTCTGGGGCAGCCAGATGGGCGCCGCCCTCGCCTACGACGGTGTCGACGGCGTGGTGGGCGCCTGGTACGGCAAGGGGCCGGGCCTGGATCGCTCGGGTGACGTACTCAAACACGCCAATGCGATGGGGGCCGGTCCGGGCGGCGGGGCGGTGGTGTTCTGTGGTGACGATCCGGCCGCGAAATCGTCCACCCTGGCCTGCGACAGCCAGTACACCTTCGCCGACGCCGGCATGCCGGTGCTGTTTCCGGGTGATCAGCAGGACATCCTCGACCTTGGTATCCACGCCTTCCGGATGTCGCGCTATGCCGGATGCTGGGTCGGACTGAAGATCGTCACCGCCGTCGCCGACGGAATCGGCACGGTCGACACGGATCTCGCGCGCCATCATCCGGCCGAACCGCACATCACCATCGCGGGACGGACCTGGACGCATCGACCGCAGGCGACCATCGGGCCGCATGCGGTGCCCGGGCAGGAAGAGCTGATCAACGAGCATCGGCTGCGCGCGGCCCGCGCCTATGCCCGGCACAACGGCCTCGACCGGACGGTCGGCCCGGACACTGCCGAGCTCGGGATCGTGTGCGCGGGCGCCACGTATTTCGATGTGGTGCAGGCGTTGTCGGAGCGCGGAGTGCGCATTGCCGATCTCGCCGCGGCGGGTGTGCGCATCCTGCGGCTGGGCATGACCTACCCCCTGGTCGAGGAGACCGTCGTCGAGTTCGCGGATTCGGTGCGGCGGTTGCTGGTGGTGGAGGAGAAGCGGCCGTTCGTCGAGACCCAACTGCGCGCGGTGCTGCACGAGGCCCGGCATCGAATTCCGGTGCTGGGCAAGCGGGATCGCGACGGTGCGCCCCTGGTGCCCGGATCCGGTGTGCTCGATCCGAAGGCCGTGGGCGACATTCTCGACCGTGTTCTTCCGGCGCTGCGCCCGGCGACGCCGCCTCGGCTCGATCTGCCGCTGCTGGTGACGCCGGCCCGCGCGCCCGCGTACTGCAGCGGCTGCCCGCACAATCGGTCCACCGTCGTACCGGAGGACGCGCTGGTCGGGGGCGGGGTCGGCTGTCACGGCATCATGTATTTCGAGGCCCGTAACCGCGACCTGACGACGCTGCCGCCGACGCCGATGGGCGCCGAGGGGGTGCCGTGGATCGGATTGTCACCGTTCGTCGCGGCGCCCCATCTGATCCAGAATCTCGGTGACGGCACCCTGACCCATTCCGGCATCCTCGCGGTTCGCGCGAGTGTGGCCGCCGGAACCGACATCACCTTCAAGATCCTCTACAACGCGGCGGTCGCGATGACCGGCGGTCAGGAGGTGACCGGACTGCGGGACGTGCCCGCCCTCACCCGGGCACTGCAGGCCGAGGGGGTGCGCGAGATCGTGGTGTGCGCCGAGGATCCCGGCCGCTACGGTCGCCGCGCGCGATGGGCGCCGGGCGTGAAGGTGCTGGGCCGCGATCGGCTGGCCGAGGTGCAGCAGCGGCTGCGAACGGTGCCCGGCGTGACGGTGATCATCTACGACCAGCGGTGTGCGGCCGAGGCGCGGCGGCTGCGGAAACGCGGTCTGCTGCCGGAGCCGCCCCGCCGGGTCGTCATCAACGAGGCGGTCTGTGAGGGCTGTGGCGACTGCGGCACGAAGAGCAACTGCCTGTCGGTGCTGCCGGTGGACACCGAATTCGGCACCAAGCGGCGTATCCACGATTCCTCGTGCAATCGTGACTACACCTGCCTGGACGGCGACTGTCCGTCCTTCGTCACCATCGAGCCGAAAGCCGCTGGGCGCCGGCGGAAACGAGCACCGCGTGAGCGGCCGCGACTTCCGGCGGGATCGTTGCCGGAGCCGGTGCCGCCGGCGGTCGGCGAGCGCTACAGCATCTACTTCACCGGGATCGGCGGCACCGGAATCGTCACCGCCAACCGGATCCTGGTGCGGGCCGCCGAGGCGGCGGGCTGGGTGGTCGGCGGGATGGATCAGACCGGGCTCTCGCAGAAGGCGGGGGCCGTGGTGTCGCATCTGCATCTGGCGGCCGATCGCGCGGGACTGAGTGCGGCGGCGGTGAGCGGCGGCGGCGCGGATCTGTACCTGTCGGGCGACATCCTGCAGGCCGCCACGGCCGAACACCTCGCGAAAGCCCGTGCGGGGCAGGCCGTTGCGGTGGTCGACCGGACCGTCACCCCGACCGCGGCGATGTTGCAGAGCCATACCGCGGCCCCCGATGTGGCGGCATTGGAAGCCGCGATCGCCGATCGGATCGGCGCGCCGCGAACCTCGGTGATCGATGCGCGACGCGTCGCCGAGCGCGTCTTCGCCGATCACCTTCCCGCGAACGTCGTGTTGCTGGGGGCGGCCTTTCAGCTGGGTGGCGTGCCGGTGACGGCGGCCCATATGGCGCAGGCGCTGGCGGGGCGCGGCCGGGCGGCGGCGGACAACCGGCTCGCGTTCGACTGGGGTCGCTGGCTGGTGCACGATCCCGCGGCCGTCGCGGCGGCGTTGAGGGGCGAGCGCGTGGCATCCACCGCGCGCGGGTACGAGCCGACGGCGGCGGCCACTGCATCGGCGGAAGGACTTGTGGCGCAGCGTAATCTGCCGTCCGAGCTCCGCGAGGTGCTGCGTCGCCGGACCGCTCAGGTGATCGATTACCAGAGCGTGGGCCGTGCGCGCCGGTACCTCGAACTCGTCGGTTACGCGGCCGAGCGCGACGATGCCGCACGGGAGTGGAAACTGACCCGCGCGGTCGCCGAGTCGTGGTTCGCCCTGCTGACCTACAAGGACGAATACGAGGTCGCGCGTTTGCATCTGGCCGCGGACTACGACGCGGTGGCCGCCGAACTCGGGCTCGACGGCGGCTACGCGCTGACCTACCACCTGCACCCGCCGATACTGCGGCGTCTGGGAATGGCGCGGAAGCTGCCGGCGGGCCGGACCTATTCGCTCGCCTTCCGGGCACTGCGACGGATGAAACGCCTGCGTGGCACACCGTTCGACCCGTTCGGATGGGACCGCGACCGGCGCGCCGAACGCGCCGTCATCGTGGAGTACGCGCGGCTCGTCACCGAGATCACCGATGCCGGCGCGGACGTGCCCTACGACCGGCAGGTGGAGTTGGCGGCCTCGGCCGCGACGATCAAGGGCTACGGCCCGATCAAGGAACGCGGTATCGAGCGCTGGCGCGCCGGGATTGCGGCATGGCGGGCCGAACACCATTCGGAGGGAGCGGTTTCCGAGGCGAGCGGGGCGCTGCCGTGATCAAACGTCTGCGTTTCGCCACCCGCTCCCCGCAGCTGTCCTTCGACGGTTTCGCCCGGCAGTGGCCGCTGCTGTGTGCCGCGGCGGCCGACGCGCCCAGCGGACTGCGACCGGTCCGGGTGGCGGTCTGCACCGTCCTTCCCGATCTGACCGGGCCGGATGCCCGGCACGACGGTGTGGTCGCCGAATGGTTTCGCGATATCCGGCATCTGCGGCGCCACGACCGGTGGCGATCCCGACGCGACGATGCCGCCGAGACGGTGACGCTCCCGGCCCGTGCGACGGAAGTGATTGCCCGCGAACAGGTTCTGCGCGGCGGCGACTGGCTGCGACACCGATGGGACGACGGCGGCGCTCGAATGAAACATATGGCGGTCGCGGTGCGGGCGGCGAACCTGACGCCGGAAGAATTCGCGGCACGCTGGACCGCACATGCGGGCACCGTGCGGCGACCGGGCGCCGCGACAGTGGCGATACCCGACTCGGCCCGCGGCCGCGCCTATGTGCAGAACCATCCGGTGGCCGCGACCCGCACCGCCTACGACGCGGTGAACGAGGTCTACTTCGACGACCTCACCGGCCTGCGCACGCGCATCGACTGGTTCCGTGCGCACGGCCCGACCGGGCCCGATGAACTGTTCGAGCGATCGTGGTTTCTCGCCGCCCGGGAGGTAGTGCTGTCCGGCTGAGCGACGGTGTGCCGCCGCGCCGGTCAGCGGCACATGACCACGAGGCGCCGGGAGATGTGCACCGGGGTCCCGGCGAGCACCATGGGTAGCGCCGCCGCGCTGAGGATCGCCGGTTGAATGCGCCCGCCGACGATCGGATGTGCCTGGGCGCCGTAGTTGTCCAGGGTGAAGGCGAGGTCGGTGGTCGGCTCCGCCGGGCAGTCCGCCGGATCCGGTTCCGGGAAGCACCACTTCCAGCGACCCTCGGTGGTGGAGAAACAGATTTCGATGTAGTCCGCGCGTGCGGGGCAGGGTCCGGCCGATTCGACCGTGGCGCGGACGAACGACTCGCCGTCGAACGCCGCACCGCACATCCGTGATCCGGTTCGCATCGGATACCACTTCCTTCGCGCAACAACTGCCGAACGACGCTGCGGCCGTTCAGTTTCCGGCATCCGGGCGCAGTGCTGCCGGCAGTCCGATACTTCTGGGTTCGAGAAAACTGTGCAGTCCGTCCGGCCCCAGTTCGCGACCGAGTCCGGATTCCTTGAAGCCGCCGAACGGCACCCGGGGAAACGGCGGATAGGTGCCGTTGATCGCGATGCTGCCGGTGCGCAGCCGCTTGGCGATCGCCAGTCCGCGCTCGGCGTCCGCCGACCACACCCCGCCGGAGAGGCCGTAGGGCGAATCGTTGGCGATACGCACGGCGTCGTCGTCGCCGTCGTGCGGGATCAGGCACAGCACGGGACCGAAGATCTCCTCCCGCGCCACCCGCATCGCATTGTCGACGCCGGCCAGAATCGTCGGTTCCACGTACCAGCCGCGCGGCAGCCCGGCCGGGCGGCCGCCGCCGGTGACCACCCGCGCACCGGCGTCGCGGGCGAGAGCGATGTAGTGCTCGACGCGGGTGCGCTGCC
>NZ_BDBN01000047.1 GCF_001613005.1 Nocardia nova NBRC 15556
TGGCGTCGACCATGGTCTCGCCGTCGCGGTTCGGCAGGGTGGAACCCAGCAGACCCGTCAGCTCGTCTTCCTGCGCACCGTCGAACACCGGGGTCGCGATGTTGGTGTCGGCTTCCTGACCCAGCATCTCCTCGGGCAGGTTCTTCGCCCAGTCCGGCAGGTTGCCGGATTCGGCGCCGTCGACCTGCCAGCCGGCTTTGGCGATCCACCCGAGGTGTGTTTCCAGGATCTGGCCGATGTTCATACGACGCGGCACACCATGAGTGTTCAAGATGATGTCGACCGGAGTGCCGTCCGGCATGAACGGCATATCCTCCTTCGGCAGGATCTTGCCGATCACACCCTTGTTACCGTGACGGCCGGCGAGCTTGTCACCGTCCTGGATCTTGCGCTTCTGCGCCACATACACGCGGACGAGTTCGTTGACGCCGGGAGGCAGATCGTCGTCGTCCTCACGCGAGAACACACGAATACCGATCACCTTGCCCGACTCACCGTGGGGCACCTTCAACGAGGTGTCGCGAACCTCGCGGGCCTTCTCACCGAAGATCGCACGCAGCAACCGCTCCTCGGGAGTCAGCTCGGTCTCACCCTTCGGGGTGACCTTGCCGACCAGGATGTCACCGTCACGCACCTCGGCACCGATGCGGACGATGCCACGCTCGTCCAGATCCGCCAGCACCTCATCCGACACGTTCGGGATGTCACGAGTGATCTCCTCGGCACCGAGCTTGGTGTCGCGAGCGTCGATCTCGTGCTCCTCGATATGAATCGAGGTCAGCACGTCCTCCTCCACGAGACGCTGCGACAGAATGATCGCGTCCTCGTAGTTGTGACCCTCCCACGGCATGATCGCCACCAACAAGTTCTTACCCAACGCCATCTCACCGTTCTCGGTGCACGGGCCGTCGGCCAGAACCTGGCCGTGCTCGACCCGCTGGCCCTCGTCCACGATCGGACGCTGGTTGGCGCAGGTGCCCTGGTTGGAGCGGGCGAACTTCCGCATCCGGTAGCTCTTACGAGTGCCGTCGTCGTGCATGACGGTGATGTAGTCGGCCGAAACCTCTTCCACCACACCCGGCTTCTCGTTGACGACGACGTCGCCGGCGTCCACCGCGGCACGCAGCTCCATACCGGTGCCGACCAGCGGCGACTCGGAACGGATCAGCGGCACGGCCTGACGCTGCATGTTCGCACCCATCAGGGCGCGGTTGGCGTCGTCGTGCTCGAGGAACGGAATCATGGCGGTCGCGACCGACACCATCTGGCGCGGGGAGACGTCCATGTAATCGACCTCGGCCGGGGAGACGAATTCCATCTCCTCGTTACCACGGCGGGCGAGCACGCGGTCGTCGAGGAAGTTGCCGTCGGCGTCGACGGGCGAGTTCGCCTGGGCCCGGACGTGCCGGTCCTCCTCGTCGGCGGTCAGGTACTTGACCTCGTCGGTGACGCGGCCGTTCTCCACCTTGCGGTAGGGGGTCTCGATGAAGCCGAACGGGTTGACCCGCGCGTACACCGACAGCGAACCGATCAGGCCGATGTTCGGGCCTTCCGGGGTCTCGATCGGGCACATGCGGCCGTAGTGCGAGGGGTGCACGTCGCGGACTTCCAGGCCGGCGCGCTCACGGGACAGACCACCCGGGCCCAGCGCCGACAGACGACGCTTGTGGGTCAGACCCGACAGCGGGTTGTTCTGGTCCATGAACTGCGACAGCTGCGAGGTGCCGAAGAACTCCCGGATCGCCGCCGTGATCGGGCGGATGTTGATCAGGGTCTGCGGGGTGATGGCCTCGACGTCCTGGGTGGTCATGCGCTCACGCACGACCCGCTCCATACGCGAGAGGCCGACGCGCAGCTGGTTCTGGATCAGCTCGCCGACGGTACGCAGGCGACGGTTGCCGAAGTGGTCGATATCGTCGACGTCGACGGGGACCTCGACGCCGCCGGGCACGGTCATCGAGTTGTCGCCCTGGTGCAGACGCACCAGGTACTCGATGGTGGCGACGATGTCCTCGCGGGTCAGCGTCGAACCGGTGATCGGCTCGCCGGCGTTGACGCCCAGCTTCTTGTTGACCTTGTAGCGGCCGACGCGAGCCAGGTCGTAGCGCTTCTCCTTGAAGAACAGGTTCTCCAGCAGGGTCTGCGCGGACTCCTTGGTCGGCGGCTCGCCCGGACGCAGCTTGCGGTAGATGTCGAGCAGCGCCTCGTCCTGGCCGGCGGTGTTGTCCTTCTCCAGGGTCGACAGCATGATCTCGGAGAAACCGAAACGCTCGGTGATCT
Organism: Nocardia nova NBRC 15556; assembly: GCF_001613005.1. Classification (GTDB taxonomy): domain Bacteria; phylum Actinomycetota; class Actinomycetes; order Mycobacteriales; family Mycobacteriaceae; genus Nocardia; species Nocardia nova. The sequence continues at coordinate 2,281 of NZ_BDBN01000047.1, forward strand.
CCTCGGTGGTCATGCCCAGCGCCTTCAGCAGCACGGTGACCGGCTGACGACGCTTGCGGTCGATACGCACACCGACGGTGTCGCGCTTGTCGACATCGAATTCCAGCCACGCACCGCGCGACGGGATGACACGGACGCTGTGCAGCGTCTTCTCGGTGCCCTTGTCGATGGACTCGTCGAAGTACACACCCGGCGAACGCACCAACTGCGACACGACCACGCGCTCGGTGCCGTTGATGATGAACGTGCCCTTGTCGGTCATCATCGGGAAATCACCCATGAAGACCGTCTGAGACTTGATCTCACCGGTGTTGTTGTTGATGAACTCCGCGGTCACGAACAACGGCGCCGCGTAGGTCATGTCCTTGTCCTTGCACTCATCGATCGAGGCCTTGACCTCTTCGAAGCGCGGATCGGAGAAGGACAGGGACATCGAACCGGAGAAGTCCTCGATCGGCGAGAGCTCCTCGAGCACCTCCTCCAGCCCACCGACCGGGCTGGCGTCGCCCCGGGCGATGGCCCGCTCACGCCAATCGGGGGCACCGACCAGCCACGCGAACGATTCGGTTTGTAGATCGAGAAGGTCCGGAACCTCCAAGGGCTCACGAATCTTCGCGAAAGACACCCGCTTCGGGGCTCCGGGAATACCGGCCTTGGTCTGGGTGGAGACTGCCAAGATGCGTCCTTCCAGCACCTCACGCGCGTCGCCCGGTGCCTGTACGTACAAGACACCAAGCGACCGTCGCTTGTCTGCTACGAGTTCTGCTGGTTACAACCCGGACAAAACCCGAACAGCAAACAACGGAAGTAACACCTCAACGGTGGAACTTTCGTGATGCGATCAAGGAATGGACAGGAGGCAGCCAGCGCAAAGTCCAAACCTACACCCACGAAGAAGGGGTGTCAAAGTACCATCCGAACCGAGTTCCGGATGTTCGGCGCGCCGGACCCGCTTCCGCTGGCTGCGTTCGAGTCTCCGGCGGCGCCTCGACCTGGGTACTCGACCCTGTCACAGCTGCCGCTGTTGTGAATAGCGTGACGGTTCGGACGTAAGTCGTCAAGTGGCGAGACCACCTCGATAACTGCGAGATCCCCTGTGGCGCTGGCGAATCACACCGTCACGCGGGCGAATATCCGCCGCTGAGCTGGGAAGATTCCGCAGGTGACGGGCTCGAACATACTTCCGAATCCGTCTGGGCCACTCAACGGTCGGCGATCTCGCTCGCCAGCCAGTGACCGTCCACCTTCTGCATGTGCAACACGATCGGACCCGAGGCGCTCTCCTGCGGAGCGCCGTTCTTGGTCGCGCTGACGGTCAGATTCACCAGCAGTTCCGCCCGATCATCAGTGAGCAAAGTCACACCGATCGGATCGGGGGTGGCCTGCGCGGTCGACTGCGCCTGCTGGATCGCGGAGATCGTCGTATCGGCGAATTTGTCGAAATCGCCGCGCATCTTGCCGGTGACGACCTTGTGCACGGCGTCCTTGTAGCCGCCGACGGTCTTCACGTCGTAGGAATAGACCGTTTTGAGCGCGTTGTCGGCAGCTGCGGTCACTTCCTGGGTGGCCTTGGTGTCGACGAAGGCCTTGTTGCCGTCGTCCACCCCCGGCTTGAAGGCCGCGACCACGGCGAACGCCGTCAGCAGCAGGCTCGCCACGATCAGTCCCGCGGCCAGACCCCAGGTGGCCAATGCGGGCCGCGGCAACCGACCGGGGCGGGGCAACTTCCGGGGCCGGCGCGACGCCACCGGCGGGGCCGGGCGGGTGCCCGCGGCACCCGCGCGCACGGTCTTGGTGCGTGATTTGGCTTTGGCGGACTTACCGGCGGGCTTGGCGGACTTCCCGCCGGATGCGGCGCGATCGGCCGCGCCACGACGCCGGATCGTGCGATCGGCGGCGTCGGACGAGCGATCGCCGGGTGTGAGCCGGGGGGAAACCTTGTTGATCGGCGGACGGGATGCCATCGGTGTACCTCTCCTACGATCCCGGCTGGGGGGCGGGCGCCTGGGACGGATTCGCGGGCGCCGGCGTCGGCGCGGCGTTTCCGTTCGCGGGCGGCTGTGCCGCCCCGGCGGGACCGGGGGTGTCCAGCGACACCAGCTGGCCGAGCGAATTGGCCTGCTCGGCCTTCCAGGTGTCGCCGTCCTTCTTCATATCCAGCGTCCAGGTGGCCCGGAAGGACTGCACCGGAACGTTGGGCGCGGTCTGCGTGAGTTTCAGCACCACGATCGCCGAGGCCTTGTCGCGCTCACTGTCCAGCGAGCTCAGCGCCGCGCCCAGCACCTTGCTGTCGATCTTGGTCTTCGACTTCTCGGCGGCATCCTTGATGCGGTCGTGGTTCTCGTTGAGCTGGGTCAGCATGTCGCCGGTCATCGAGGACCGCATGGTGGTGATCGACCCCTCGACATCGCTGGGATTCATCGAGGTGAGGTTGATCGCCGCCTGCCGGGCCGCATCCAGCGCGGTATCGCGCGCATCGGCGCGCGGACCGTCGGTGAACCACATCGCGCGCACCCAGCCGGCGCCGAACCAGGCCGCCAGCACCAGGGCCGCCACCAGCCACACCGCCGCGACCGAGGTCACGACCGTGCGTAGCGTCGAGGAGCTGGGCCGGGCGGCGGCCGGCGACGGATCAGCTACCGCCTTTTCGGCATCGTCCGGCGGCTCCACCGCAGGTTGCGAGGAGGGGTTGGGCAGATCAGAACTCACAGCGACACCCTAGCGTCGTCGGTTTTCCGGACTTGCCTCCGTGCCCGCCTCACCGCTTCGGAGTCACTCCGATGAGAGTGGCCAGCTGGATGGCGACGGGGCTCAGGTTGAGCTTGTCCGGATCGGTCTTGGGCTTGGAATCCCACGGCTGCGGGACATTCGGATCGGCGTACTGCGCACGCGCGCCGCCGCGGACGTCGGTCGGACTTCCGAACGGCACCGTGCATTTCGCGTCCGTGTTGAACGGGAAATCGTCACGGGTGTCGTCAAAATTGGGGTTCTGCGCCTTCATCTGGTCGAGAATGCGCTGAGTTCCCTCGTACCCGACGGTACAGGCCGGTGGGTTGTTGGTTTCCAGCACCAGGCCGAAGTGGGTCGTACCGTCGCCGGGCGCGGTCGCCGAACCACCGACCGACAGCAGCGGCAGCATCTGCAGCAGCGGCTTCAGCGTGTAGGTCTGCGGCGACACCGCCTGCAGCAGCAGCCGCAGATTCGACAGATCCGTGGTCAGCGGCTGCGCGCTCTGATCGAGCAGCTTGCCGATCTGGTCGCCGGCGTCGGCGCCCGTGCCGATCAACCGCCGGATATCGGGATCGTTGGCCCGCAGCTGCACCGCGAGCCGATCCAGGCCGTCGCTGAAGGTCCGGATCGCCGGAGACTGATCGGCTTGCGTGCCGAGTACGGTCTGAGCGTCCCGGATCAACTGCACGGTCTGCGGCAGCGCCCCGATTCCCGTCTGGGAGAACTTGTTCAGCGAATCGACGAGGATGCGCAGGTTGTCGCCCTGTCCGTCGAAGGCCTTACCGAGTTCGGTGACGGTCGTGCTCAACGCCGTCAGATCCGTCGTGCTCGAGAAGTGGTTGACGCTGGCGAGCAGATCCTCGACCGGAATCGGGGTCTCGGCCCCGTCGATGACCGAACCGTCGCGCAGGTAGGGACCCTTCGCCGTATCCGGCACCAGATCCATGTACTGCTCACCGATCGCCGAGCGGTTGGCGATCACGGCCTTGGCGCCGGCCGGGACCTTCGGCTTCCCGGAATCCAGCTCCAGATAGATCATCACGCCGTCGGGGGTGACATCGAGCGAGTCCACCCGCCCGACCGGCACACCGCGATAGGTCACCTCGGCGCCCTTGGACAGGTTGGCGGTGGTCTTCGCCTTCACCTTCACCTGGTACTGGCCGAAGCCGAGCATGTGGTCGAGGTGGATGTACTTCGCGCCGACGAACACCACGCCGAGCACGGCGATCACCGCGAAGGCGACCAGCTGGTAGCGCACCAATCTACTCATCGTGGCTTCACTCCCAACTGATCCAGAATCGACCCGATCGGGTCACCCGGCTTGGCCGGGGCCGGCGCCACCACGGTCGGCGGCAGCGGCACCAGCGATACCGTCGGCCAGCCCGGCCGCGGGCCGTTGCCGTTGTAATACGGATTGGTCGGATCCACCGGCACCGGCGGCCCGTACTTCGGCGGGATGTACACCGGATCCGGTTTGCCCACACCGAGATTCGACATCAGGACGCCGATCTGCGTGTCCACCGACAGCCAGGTGTTCACCGAACCACCGAAGGTCGATTTGATCGCCTCGTCCGGGAACGGGTAAGTCGGAATGAGGGGGAAGGCGGTCACCAGATCCGGCGCCGAACGGCCCAGCTCCTGCAGCGTCGGCCGCAGCGACTGCAGATCGCGGATCAGGTTGTCCTTGGACCGGTCCAGCACGTCGACGCCCGCCTGACCGACCCGGTCGAGCTGCTTCAGCAAGCCGATCAGCTGCGGCCGCTGCTCGTCGAGAATCTTGATACCGGCCGGCAGCTCGTCGAGGATCTTGCCGATCTGATCGGACTGCTGCCCCACCCGGCTGGACAACGTGCCCAGGCTGTCGAGCGCGTGCTGGATATCGGCAACCTGCTGGTTGAGGCCGTCGATGAGGGTGTCGGCCTGATCCAGCAGCGACCGCACCCGGTTCTCCCGGCCGGCCAGCGCCTTGTTCAGTTCCACCACGATGGGCTGCAGCTGCGCCACGCCACCACCGTTGAGCAGCAGCGACAGCGCACCGAGAACCTGTTCGATCTCGACCGCGTGCCGGGTCCGGTCGACGGGGATGACCGCGCCGTCCTTCAACCGATCGGGCGAGGCCTCGTCCTTCGGCGCGGACAACTCGACGAATTTCTCACCGAGCAGATTGGACTGCCGCACCTCGGCGTGCGCGTTGGCGGGCAGCTTCACCGACGAGTTGACCACCGTGTGCACGCTGGCGGTCCAGCCGTCCGGGGCGACGTCGATGGACTCCACCCGCCCCACCGGCACACCCTCGACCTTGACCGCCGACTGCGGCACCAGATCCAGCACGTCGTCGAAGCGCACGTCGATATGCATCGGGTGGTCACCCACATCGGCGCCGCCGGGCAGCGGCACGCTGTAGATACCGTCCGACGAGCACGAACCCACCAGCACCGCGGTCACGCCGACCACCGCGACGGCACCCAGTCCGCGGGCCGTCCTGCGGAATGCGAAGGGCGTCATCGCTGGCCACCTTCCTGCTGCGACGGCGGCTGCCGGTCCGACGGGGTGCCCGGCACGCTGCCGGGAGCCGGGGTCTTCTGGATGTTCTCACCGCTGAGGATGCCGAACGGCAACACCAGCGACGGCGTCTGCACACCGTCCTTGATCTGATCGGTGATCACCTTGCACTGATCCAGAATCGGGCGCATCTGCCGGCTGATCGCATCGAATTTCGGGTCGCCCGGCCGCAATTGGCCGAGGTCGAGCATCTTGCAGACGGCGCCGAACGGGTTCTGCAGATCGGTGAAGTTGGCACGCATGTCCAGCGTGCCGGATTCACCGTTGTGAATGTTGATCAGGTTGCTCAGCGCCAGCGGCAGCACCGGCAGCGCGTTCGCCACATCCTGGCGCTGGTCGGCCAGCGTCTGGGTCAGCTTGGTCAGCGCGTCGGCGTTGTCGGCCACCAGATCCCGGTTGTTGTCGATGAACCGGGCGACATCGCCGAGGGCGATCGACAGCAGATTCAGTGCCTGCCCGAGGTTTTCCCGCTCACCGGAGAGGAATCCGGCCAGATCCGCCAGCTGCGTGTTGAATTCGCGCACCTGCTGGTCGTTGACCGCCAGGGTGTGCACGAAGACCTGCAGATTCTTGATCGTGTCGAAGATGTCACCACGGGCATCGGACAGATACCGGGCGGCGTGCGAGAGCTGGGTCAGGCTGTTGGCCAGCGCGTCGCCGTTTCCGGTCAGATTCGCCGCACCGGTGCGGACCAGCTCGTTCACCGCGCCGTCCTTGTTGGCGCCGTTGGGCCCCAACGCATCCGACAGTTCCTGGATGCTCTTGTACAGCCGGTCGACCTCGACCGGGGTCGCCGTGCGGTCGCGCGGGATGGTGGCGTTGCGCGGCATCTTCGGCCCGCCCTTGTAGACGGGCGTGAGCTGGATGTAGCGGTCCGACACCACCGACGGCGTGATCTGAGCGGCCTTGGCGTCGGCCGGAATGTCGTATTTCCGGTCGACGTGCATGGTGACCTTCACCTGATCGCCCTGCGGCGTCACCGAATCGACCTTGCCCACCGGGACACCGAGGATGCGCACCTCGGAGCCCTCGTAGATGCCGATCGACTTGTCGAAGTAGGCGGTGATCTTGGTGGTGTTGTAACTGCTGAACACCCACCACAGCACACCGGCGAGGACCACCACGGCGACCGTGCCGAGGGCGAGAGCGATCTTGGTGCCGCGGCCGGATTCCCGGATCGCGGTCAGCGGATCCCGGCGCGATCCCTTACCGAGAGCAGCCTGCATCAGTTGCCTCCCAGAGTGCGGATCGGCGGGCGGTTACCCGGAATCTCCGGCAGCGCCGGCGGGATCAGGTTGACGATCACCGCGTCGAACCAGCGCCCGTTACCCAGCACGTTGGCGTACAGGCCGTAGAACGGCGCCGCCAGCTTCAGCGTCTTGGAGATGTTCTGCTGATTGTCGTTGAGCATGTCGATGGACTTCTTCAGATTGGTCAGCGCCGGACCGATCTGCTGCTCGTTGTCGTGCACCAGCGCACTCAATTCGGCGGCAACGGTTTTCGCTCCGTTGAGCAGCTGCGAGATGGCCTGCTGGCGGACGTTCAACTCGGCCAGCAGCTGACCGCCGTTGGCCAGCAACCGCTCGAACTGCTCGTTGCGATCGGCGAGCACCTTGGTGGTCTTGTTGGTCGCGTTGAACAGGTGCTTGAGCTCTTCGTCGCGCTTGGCCAGCGTCTCCGACAACCGGGCGACGCCGTCGATCGAGCCGCGGATCTCCGGCGGGGTGCCGGAGAACGCATCCGAGAGCACCCGGAAGCTGGTGGCCAGCTGCGCGGTGTCGGTCTTCTCGATACTCGACGCGGCGTCGCTGAAGGCTTCGACCACATCGTACGGAGAAACCGTGCGCGACAACGGGATTCGCTTGTCCGGATCGGCCGGGTGGGAACCCTTGGGATCCAGCGCCAGATACTTCTGCCCGAGCAGGGTCTTGATCTGGATGGACGCGGTGGTGGCATCGCCGATCCACGCGTCCTTGGTCCGGAAGTCGACCAGCACGCGGTCGCCGTCCAGGCGCACATCGGACACATCGCCGACCTTCACGCCCGCGATGCGAACCTCGTTACCCTTTTTCAGGCCCGCCGCCTCGGAGAATTCCGCGGTGTAGCTGGTGCTCGCGCCGATGATCGGCAGCTTGTCCAAGAAGAACGCCGACAGCGCGACCAGCAGCACCATGAACAGGCCGAGCCCGCCCATGAACGCCGGGCTGCGCCTGCCGAAGAGAACCCGGTCTTCCATCAGCGGCCACCCTTCCCGTGACAGCGCGGCGCCGGGTTGGTGTAGACCGGCTGATTCACTGTCGGCATCTGGGCCGGCAGGTTCAATTGCGGCGCATCCTGTACCCCGGGGCCGGCGACGATATCGATACCGCAGAGATAGAACTGGAACCACGAGCCGTAGCTGGCCGCCCGGCCCAGTTTCTCCATCTTGATCGGCAGATTCTCCAGTGCCTGGTTCACCTCGCCGGAGCGATCGTTCAGCGTCCCGGTCAACTGGTTCAGACCGGCGATCGAACCCTGCAGGGTCGGCCGGGTGGGAACCAGCAGATCGGCGGTCGCCGAGGCGAGATTGCCCAGCGACTGCACCGCCGAGCCGATCGTGCCGCGTTCGGCATTGAGCCCGCTGACCAGCGCCTCGGTATTGACGATCAGATCGTTGAGCTGTCCGTCGCGGGCGTTGACCGCATCCAGCACCTGGTTGAGGTTCTTGACGATCTCGCCGATCACGGCGTCCTTGTCGGCGATCTTGTTCGTCAGGCTCGCGGTGTTGCGCACCAGATCGGTGATCGTGCCCGATTCACCCTGGAAGACCTGGATGATCTCGTAGGACAGCTTGTTCACGTCCTCGGCCGACAGCGTCTGGAACAGCGGCCGGAAACCGTTGAACAGGGTGGTGAGATTCAGCGCGGGCTTGGTCCGCTCCAGCGGAATCGTGGCGCCCTCGGTGATCTTGCGGCCCTGCTGGCCGGCGCCCTGCTCCAGCGCGATGTACCGCTGTCCCACGAGGTTGCGGTAGCGGATGGTCGCGGTGGTGGAGGCGGGCAGCCAATCCCGGTCGGTGAGCTGGAAATGCACCTCGGCCAGGCTGCGGTCGACGACCGACACCTTGGTCACCTTGCCGACCCGTACACCGGCGATGCGCACCTCGTCGCCCTTGTTCAGCGACGTCACATCACTGAACCGCGCCTTGAACTCGGTGCCGCCGCCGGAATAGTTGGCGATGGTGAGCGCCAGGAACGCGGTCGCGAGCACTGTCACGAGCACGAAGATGCCCAGTTTGGTCAGGGGTCCGCCCAGACCACGCAACTTTGCCTTCATCGCACACTCACCTCACTTCCACGCATCGCGGGGGCGCCGATCCGGCTCACCCAGCCGGGCACCTGATCGGGCGAAACCCCGTTCGCCGCACCGTAGATCGCACCCAGAGTGTGCTGTTCGGCGGGCGAACCCATACTCGTCGCGCTCTGCGCGCCGTAGACCGAGAACTGTGCCGGGGGCAGCTGACCGATGTTCTGGTCGCCCGGATTGCGGGTCGGCGGCTGGTAAGAGCCGTCGTTGGCCGATCCGGTCGGGTACTGACCGGGGTCCACGCCCAGCGGATATTCGGGGAAACATGCCGGCGGCCGATTCGTGTCCAGCCAGCGCGGCTCGTCCTGATTCGGCAGATAACGACCACGCGGGTTGGTGATCTCGATCGTCACGCGCGAGCCCGGGGTATCGGTGCCCTTGCCGAAGATGTTGTCGATGCGCGGCTTCAGCTGCGCGAAGTTCTTCATCGTGCAGGCGTATTCCGGCGAGTACGTCGCCAGCAGTTCCAGCGCGCCCCGCGAATCGGCCGCGATGTCGATGATGTTGTCGTGGTTGGCCGTCAGGAAGTCGGCGGTCTTCGACGACGTCGGGGTCAGGACCGAGTACAGCGTGTCCAACTGCGAACGCTTCTGCACGATGGTGGCATTCAGCGTGCGCAGATTGTCGAAGGCATCCACCAGCTGCGGCAACGCGTCCGAATAGGTGTCGGCGACCGTCGCGAAGGTGTGGATGTCGTCCTGCAGCTGCGGCATCACGCCGTTGATATCGCGGAAGATGTCGTCCAGCCGATCGATGGTGTGGCCCAGTTCCTCACCCTGACCGCCCAGCGCCTGCGAGAGCGCGCCCAGCGTCGAGGCCAGATACTGCGGCGGAATCGCCTGCAGCAGCGGCATGATCGAATCCAGCAGCTGGCTCACCTCGACCGCGTTGCCGCTGGCGTCCTGGTACAGCGTCATCCCCGCCTGCAGATGCTTCGGGCTGGGCTGCTCGGGCCAGACCAGGTCGACATAACGCTCACCGAACAGGGTCTTCGGCAGCAGCCGGGCCGTCACATTGGACGGGATCTTCGAGGCCTTGTCCGGATCGATCGCCAGGTGCAGCGTCACCTTGCCGTTCGCGGATTCACTGGACCGCACCTCGCCGACATTGACCCCGCGGACTTTCACATCCGCGTTGCGGGTCAATGCGTTTCCGACGGTATCGGTGATCAGATCCACCTTGACGACCTTGACCCACACCTTGTTGTAGGACGCGATCGTCGTACCGAGAAACAGCGCCATCACCACGAAGAACACGATGCCCAGCGTGCGGATGCGGAGTTTCTCGGTAGAGCGCCAGAATTGCACACTGCGCGCGCTCATGCTCCCACCTTTCGGGACCGTTCTGCGTGGTTACGCACGCTGCCGCCTCCGAACCCGTCGGTCGCGCCGCGGCCCTGTCCGCTCATCCCGCGACCCGCACTGTTGTCGTCGTACCCCAGATCGCCAGGCTGAGGAAGAAGTCGAGGATGTTCACCAGCACGATCGACGCACGCACCGCGCGGCCCACGGCCACGCCCACGCCGGCCGGTCCGCCGGTGGCGTTGAAGCCGTAATAGCAATGGATCAGGATGATCACGAAGGCGAACACCAGCACCTTCACGAACGAATACAGCACGTCCTCGGGTGGCAGGAACAGACCGAAATAGTGGTCGTACGATCCCGTGGATTGCCCGTTGAACCACACGCTGATCTGCCTGGACGCTATGAACGTGCCGAGCAGGCCGACGATGTAGAGCGGAATGACCGCGACGAATCCGGCGATCACGCGTGTGGTCACCAGGAACGGAACGCCGGGTACCGCCATCACCTCGAGCGCGTCGATTTCCTCGGAAATTCGCATCGCACCCAATTGCGCGGTGAAACCACAGCCGACCGTCGCCGACAACGCCAATGCCGCGACCAGCGGCGCCAATTCGCGAGTATTGATGTAGCCGGTCAGGAAGCCGGTGAGCACCGAACTGCCCAGGGCGTCGAGCGCTTTGAAGCCCTGCAGGCCGACGACCACACCGACCGAGGCCGACATCATCACCACGACGCCGATGGTGCCGCCGATGACCGCGAGTGCACCCGAACCGAAGGTCACCTCGGCCAGCAGCCGCATGACCTCCTTGCGGTAATGCACGACCGTGCGCGGAATCCACGCGATCGCCTTGGAATAGAACGACATCTGATCGCCCGCGCGATCGATGACGTTCACCGGCGACTTGAGCGCAGCGCCTACTCGGCGCATCCGCCTCGAAAAGATCGGAGAACGCTGGGAAACAACCATCGTCACGAACCCTTGGCCGGGACAACCTGCAGGTACACCAACGTCAAAAGCAGATTGACGAAGAAGAGCACCAGGAAGGTGATCACCACGGATTGATTCACCGCGTCACCAACACCTTTCGGTCCCCCCTTGGGATTCAAACCTTTGTATGCGGCGATCACGCCCGCGAGCAGTCCGAAGATGAGTGCCTTGAATTCACCGATCCAGAGGTCCGGGAGCTGCGCCAGCGCGGAGAACGACGCCAGGTAGGCGCCGGGAGTTCCGCCCTGCAGCAACACATTGAAGAAATATCCACCGCAGATGCCGACCACCGAGACCAGGCCGTTGAGCAACAGCGCCACCAGCATCATGCCGAGCACGCGCGGCACGACGAGGCGCTGCACCGGATCGATGCCGAGCACCTCCATCGCGTCGATCTCTTCGCGGATGGTGCGGGAGCCGAGGTCGGCAGCAACGGCCGAACCCGCGGCACCGGCGATGATCAGCGCGGTGACGACGGGCGCGGCCTGCTGCACAGTTGCCAGCACACTGGTTGCGCCGGTGAACGATTCAGCACCGAGCTGCTTGATAAGTGAACCGGTCTGCAATGCCACAACGGCGCCGAACGGGATTGCCACCAGTGCGGCGGGCAGGATCGAGACACTCGCGATGAACCACGACTGCTCAATAAACTCACGCCATTGGAAAGGCCGGCGCAGGGTGTTGCGTGCCACGGAAATGAGCAGCGCAAAAATATTGCCGGCCTGCGCAAATCCCGACTCGACCGGAGTGCGCAGCCGTGCCAGGGGTTGATTCACGGTTGCGTATGTTACCCGTTGGTTGTGTCGTGACGCACGGTGGTGTCGTACGTGCCGCCCTGATATTGCGGACCGTTACCCGTATACGCCGGAAGGACTTGTGTATCGCCGTTCTCTTCCATCGACTCACGGATCGCCACCTGCGCGGAATGCGGCAGGGTGTGCATGATCTCGAGTACGCGGCGGCGGCGGCGTTCCACGGCCTGGCGCACAGGCATGCCCGGGGTGGCCTTCATCTGCGGGATGATGCCCTCGATTTCCTCGGTGCCGTTGTCGTAGTGGCCGGCGTCGGCGAGCGCCTGCTCGCGCGCCATCTGGGCCTCGTCCTTCTCCTCCGACATACCGATCGGACCGACCATGCGGCCGTTGAGGAACTGCTTCACCACCGGCTCCTCCGACGTCAGGAGCACCTCGCGGGGACCGAACATGACGAGCTGGCGGCGGAAGAGCATGCCGATGTTGTCGGGCACGCTACGAGCCAGGTTGATGTTGTGGGTAACGATCAGAATCGTCGCGTCGATCTGCGCGTTGATGTCGATCAGCAGCTGCGACAGATAGGTCGTACGCACCGGGTCCAGACCGGAGTCCGGCTCGTCGACGAGGATGATCTGCGGGTCCAGCACCAGCGCGCGGGCCAGGCCGGCACGCTTGCGCATACCACCGGAGATCTCACCGGGCAGTTTGCCTTCGGCGCCGAGCAGACCGGTCAGCTCGAGCTTCTCCATCACGATCTGCTTGATCTCGGATTCGCTCTTCTTGGTGTGCTCGCGCAGCGGGAAGGCCACGTTGTCGAACAGGTTCATCGAACCGAACAGCGCGCCGTCCTGGAACAGAACGCCGAACAACTTGCGGATCTCGTAGAGCTCCTTGTTGGAGCAGGTGGTGATGTCGGTGCCGTCGATGTAGATCGAGCCGCGCTCGGGGCGCAGCAGACCGATCAGCGACTTCAGGAACACCGACTTACCGGTACCGGAGGGGCCGAGCAGAGCGCTGACTTCCCCCGTGGGCAGAGTCAGAGTGACATCCTGCCAAATCCGCTGGGACCCGAAAGATTTCGTAACACCTTCGGTCCTGACTTCGACGCCCACGCCGACCTCCATATTTCTTCTGACGAGCGCCCATGGCCGCGTCACCGTATTTCAGCGCGGTGTGACGCGTCACACTGGGGTGCGGCCACTGTATCGCATGCCGCTGGTGCAGGACACCCTACCTGACTGGTCGGTAGAAATGTCGACGGTAATGAGCTGGTCGCGGCGGTCCACAACATTCACCACGAAAATGCGAAAAGAGCGGCCCCGCAACGGGACCGCTCTTTTCCGGACTCGATTACCGCAATTACTTGACGGAAACCTTCGCGCCGGCCTCTTCCAGCTTGGCCTTGGCGGCGTCGGCGGCGTCCTTGGCGACCTTCTCCAGGATCGGCTTCGGGGCACCCTCGACCAGGTCCTTGGCTTCCTTCAGGCCCAGGCCGGAGACGATCTCGCGCACGACCTTGATGACCTGGATCTTCTTGTCGCCGGCACCCTCGAGGATGACGTCGAACTCGTCCTGCTCCTCGGCGGCCTCGGCGCCACCGGCGGCAGCGCCACCGGCGACAGCGGCAACCGCGACCGGAGCGGCGGCGGTGACCTCGAACTTCTCCTCGAACTTCTTGACGAAGTCCGAGAGCTCCAGCAGGGTCATGTTGCCGATGGTCTCGAGCAGCTCGTCCACGTTGGCCATGGTGTTTCCTTTCGGTAGTTCATCCCCGCGTCGGCGGGGAGATAAGAGTTGGTTTGTCGACTTGTTCGTGTCGGCTTATTCGGCGTCGGCGGCGGGAGCCGCCTCGGCACCGCCCGCGGCGCGCTGCTTGTCCTCGAGCGCGGCGAACAGGCGAGCCACCTGGCCGGCCGGCGCGGCGAACAAGCCGGCCGCCTTGGTCAGGTTGCCCTTCATGGCGCCGGCCAGCTTGGCCAGCAGCACCTCGCGCGACTCCAGGTCGGCGATGCGCTCGACCTCGGAGACCGACAGCGGGGCGCCGTCCATGTAGCCACCCTTGATGACCAGCGCCTTGTTGTCCTTGGCGAAGGTCTTCAGGGCCTTGGCGGCGTCGACCGGCTCACCGGTGATGAAGGTGATCGCGGTCGGACCGACGAACAAGTCATCCAGGCCTTCGACGCCCGCCTCGGCGGCCGCACGCTTGACCAGGGTGTTCTTGGCGACGGAGTAGGTGGCATTGCTGCCCAGCGCACGACGCAGCTGGGTGAGGCTGCCGACCGACAGACCACGGTATTCCGTGACCACGGTGGCCGTAGCGCTCTTGAACTGCTCGGTGATCTCCGCGACCGCGGTGACCTTCTCTGGTTTCGCCATACTTCGCCTCCTCTCTGGATGGTCGGTTCTGCGATGAACTACCGACTCACGGAGGCTGGGCCCGGGGAGGCTACGTCGACCCGGCGACAAAGCAAACGCCCCGGACGCAGAGTGGTCCCGGGGCGCACAGGAAACTCGACATGAACACACGGGCTCATATGTCGTCCCTCACCTCGGCTCTCCCTGCGTGGGCCGCCGGCAATATCGCCGGACCTTCGACTGCCTGACGGCAGCAACCAACGGTCTTCGGTAGAACGATTGGGGGTGATCGCCGAACTGGTCAGCGACCGCAGTACAGAATAGCGGATGAGCAGCTGAAACCCAAAATCGGCCGTCTCTGCAGGCCTCTGCTCCGCCGCGATTCCCGAAATACCGAAGGGCCGGCGGGGAAATCCCTACCGGCCCTTCGGATTCGAAAGCTACCTACGCTTACGCGTCCTCTTCGGTGAGGTTGCGGGTGCGGTTCGGGTCCACCGGGATGCCCGGTCCGGTGTTCGTCGAAATCGTCACCTTCTTGACGTAGCGACCCTTGGCGGTCGACGGCTTCACACGCAGGATCTCCTCCAGCGCGGCGCCGTAGTTCTCGACCAGCTTCTTCTCGTCGAAGGAGGCCTTGCCGATCACGAAGTGCAGGTTGGCCTGCTTGTCGACGCGGAAGTTGATCTTGCCGCCCTTGATGTCGTTGACGGCCTTGGTCACATCGGTGGTGACCGTGCCCGTCTTCGGGTTCGGCATCAGGCCGCGGGGGCCCAGCACACGCGCGATGCGGCCGACCTTGGCCATCTGGTCCGGGGTGGCGATCGCGGCGTCGAAGTCCAGCCAGCCGCCCTGGATGCGCTCGATCAGATCCTCGGCGCCCACGGCGTCGGCACCGGCGGCCTCGGCCTCGGCGGCCTTCTCGCCGGCCGCGAACACGATGACGCGCGCGGTCTTACCGGTACCGTGCGGCAGGTTGACGGTGCCGCGGACCATCTGGTCGGCCTTGCGGGGGTCGACGCCCAGACGGACGGCGACCTCGACGGTCGCGTCGGTCTTCGTGGTCGCGGTCTCCTTCGCCAGCCGGGTGGCCGACAGCGGAGTGTAGAGCTGGGAGCGGTCGACCTTGGCGGCCGCCTCGAGATAAGCCTTGCTTCGTTTTGCCATGATTCTCTGTCCTGTTCGTAAGTCAGAAGTGGTTGTCGGGACTGGCCGTCCCTCCCACGCACATCCCGCCGGTCACCGGCGGAGACGAGGACCGTCAGTCGGCGACGGTGATACCCATCGAGCGAGCGGTACCCGCGATGATCTTGGCCGCCTGATCGATGTCGTTGGCGTTCAGATCTTCCTGCTTGGTCTTGGCGATCTCACGGACCTGGTCCATGGTGACCGTGGCGACCTTGTTGCGGTGCGGCTCGGCGGAGCCCTTTTGCACACCGGCGGCCTTCAGCAGCAGCTTGGCGGCGGGCGGAGTCTTCAGCTTGAAGTCGAACGAGCGGTCTTCGTAGACCGTGATCTCGACCGGGATGACGTTGCCGCGCTGCGACTCGGTCGCGGCGTTGTACGCCTTGCAGAACTCCATGATGTTGACGCCGTGCTGACCCAGCGCGGGACCCACCGGCGGGGCCGGGTTGGCCGCACCGGCCTGGATCTGGAGCTTGATGAGCCCGGCGACCTTCTTCTTCTTGGGGGGCATCTTTCTTTCCTTGGTTTAGGTTCCTTACGGACTTCCGTAAGCCTGTCCCGGGGGCGGAACCCCGGAAGTCTTAGATCTTCGCGACCTGCGTGAAGGCGAGTTCGACCGGGGTCTCGCGACCGAAGATCGACACCAGCACCTTCAGCTTCTGCTGTTCGGCGTTGACCTCGGAGATGCTGGCCGGCAGCGTCGCGAACGGGCCGTCCATGACGGTGACCGACTCGCCGACCTCGAAGTCGACCTCGATGGCCGGCTTGGACGCGGCCTCGGTGACGGTCTCCGACGTGGACGCGGCGGCACCCGCCGCGGCGGCGGCCGGCTTCTTCTGCTGCTGCTCGGCCGGGACCAGGAACTTGACCACGTCGTTGATCGTCAGCGGCGACGGACGGGAGGTGGCGCCGACGAATCCGGTGACGCCGGGGGTGTTGCGGACCGCGCCCCACGATTCGTCGTTGAGATCCATCCGGACCAGGATGTAACCGGGCAGCACCTTGCGCTGCACGTTCTTGCGCTGGCCGTTCTTGATCTCGGTGACCTGCTCGGTCGGCACCTCGACCTGGAAGATGTAGTCCTCGAGGCCCAGGTTCTGCACGCGGGTCTCGAGGTTGGTCTTCACCTTGTTCTCGTAACCGGCGTAGGAGTGGATGACGTACCAGTCACCGGGGGCGCGACGCAGCGCGGCCTTCATCTCGGCGACGGGGTCGGCAGGCTCTTCCGGTGCCGCGGGCTCCGCGGATGCGCCGGTCTCGGTCTCGTCGTTATCGGTGTCGCCCTCGACTTCGCCGGAGGACGCCTCGGTACCGTCCGAGACGGTCGCCTCGTCGACGGCCGTCTCCGCCGCCTCGTCGTCGACCGGGAACTCGTCGGTTGTGCCGTTCTCCGGGGTGCTCACTGGGCACTCGCTTCCTGTGTCGTCACGTACATCCACTACGCCGGAGGTGAATCCGGCGGATGGTTTCCGTCCTCGCGTGGCGGACGGCTAGCAGCGCCCATGGGTCGCTCCGCAGGCTCCGCTCCTGACGCACCCGGTCAGCTAGCCGAACAGCCAGTTGACACCCTTGATGAACGCCAGGTCCAACCCGCTGATGTACGCGACCATGAAGATCACGAACACCAGGACAACGCTTGTATAGGTGACCATCTGCTTGCGGTTGGGCCAGATCACCTTGCGCAGTTCCGCGATGACTTCCCGCAGGAACTTCACCAGACGCTTGAAGGGATTGCCCCTACCGCGTTCGGCGGTCTTCTTCTTCCCCGCCGACTTGGACGCCTTACGCGATGCCGAATCCGAGCTGTCACCACGGTCGATCGTGGCGACGGAGCCGGTGTCCGAGGAGGATCCGGCGCGAGCCCGGCGAGTCGACCGCTTACCACTCGGCCGGCTGACCGCAGCGGTGTCTTCGTCATCGGCGGCATGCGCGCCGTGGCGAATGTCCCGCTCGTCGCTCACGTGAACCCTCTCTCGTCGCTGGCATCCAGTGCAGGGGCGACAGGACTTGAACCTGCAACCTGCGGTTTTGGAGACCGCTGCTCTGCCAATTGAGCTACGCCCCTTCGGCTGGAATCGCAATGTCATCCAGCACGGTGCTTATTCAGTTGTGCCAACCCGGGGCCACACAACACGCGCGCCGCTCCGCCGGTGTGCCGGCCCCGGCGGTCACCCGCCCGGAACCAGCCCCTCAGAGCAGCGCGCAGTGGCTGGCGACCCCAGAAATCCGAGTGTACGTTACCGCCCCGGCGGATAGCCAATCGGGCCGTCCGCCACCGCGAAGCGGCTTACCGGCCCGCCGACCATCATGCCAGCTGCACCGTCGCGGTCGCACGTCCGAAGATCTTCCGGCCACCGGATCTGGCGACGATCGCGATCACGGCGGTGCGGTTCTCCGGATCCACCGACTTCACCTTGCCGGTGTATTCGACCTCGGCCGGATGATCGCTGGGCACGTAGACGGGGCTGGTGAACCGCACGTTGTATTCCTTCACCGCGCCCGGATCACCGAGCCAGGAGGTGACGAATCCGCCGCCCAGGCCCATGGTCAGCATGCCGTGCGCGACCACGTTGTCCAGGCCGGCGAGTGCCACGACCTCGTCGCTCCAGTGGATCGGGTTCGCGTCACCGGAGACGCCGGCGTAGTTCACCAGATCGCCGCGGGTGAGCCGGACGACGCGAGTCGGCAGCTCGTCGCCGACGGCCACGCTGTCGAACGAGCGCGTGTGGCTGCTGACGGTGACCTCGGGAACGGTGGTCACCGGCACCGGGGGCGCGGTGATGGGCGGCTCGGCGGTGGGACGGTCGGGGGCCTCACCCATGCCGTGCATGAGGATGTTGCGGACCGCGTCGGCGATATTGGGATCGACGTCACCGCCGCTGCGGCCGACCAGGGTGGTGTAGGTGGTGAGCACCAGCTCGTCGTTCTGCGCCGTGACGATGTTCTTGGTGACGATGATGTCGCCGCCGAAGGCCTGCCGGAACGAGTGCAGGTAGACGTCGCAGGTGAGCTGGTCGCCGACCCGGATCGGGCGGTGGAATTCCAGGATCTGGTCGGTCTGCATGATCTGGCTCAGGTCGTAACCCGTGACGACCTGCTCGAACAGCTTGCGCTGAGCCAGGATGCCGACCAGG
This sequence comes from Nocardia nova NBRC 15556, assembly GCF_001613005.1. Lineage (GTDB taxonomy): Bacteria > Actinomycetota > Actinomycetes > Mycobacteriales > Mycobacteriaceae > Nocardia > Nocardia nova. Next base: position 20,633 of record NZ_BDBN01000047.1, read on the forward strand.
GAGATGAATGTCACCGGTGCGAGCAGGCCGTCGTGGCCGTAGTCGCGGGCGACGCTCTCGTCCCAGTGCGCGGGGTGGTAGTCCTGCACCGCGCGTGCGTACTCGCGCACCTTCTCGCGCCCGACCTCGTAGTAGTCGTCGACGCGGTAGTGGTGCCCGACCATGGCGGCGGCGTGGGCCGAGGGGTCGAACGGTTCACTGTCGGCGGTCTGCGCGTCCACGGCATCGGTTCCGGTGTTGATTGTCACGGAGAGTAGGTCCCTATCTGACTCCGCTACCGGGAGTCTGCGGAGCGTGAAACTACCGCATGTACAGCAAATGCCGGAGCGGGTCGGGAAACCTGCTCCGGCATGGAGTGCTGCATGGGTCGGCGCGGTCCACGAATATCCGGGAAGGTCATCGACAGACCTCCCTGAATCCGGGCGCCGACTTCGCGCGCGGCAGCGTGCACGCGATGAGATCTAGCGAGATTCGCGGTGCGCCCGGTGGGTGCCGCAGTTCGGGCAGAACTTCTTCAGCTCCAGACGATCCGGGTCGTTGCGCCGGTTCTTCTTGGTGATGTAGTTGCGATGCTTGCACTGCTCGCAGGCCAAGGTGATCTTTGGCCGGACATCGGTGGACTTCGCGGCCACGATTATGCCTTCTTTCCGGTCAACCTAGAGGGTCAATCAGTATGGGTAGCGATGGCCGGACTCGAACCGGCGACACAACGATTATGAGTCGTTTGCTCTACCGCCTGAGCTACACCGCCATATGCGCGGCAATGCGGGCGGAACCAGGTTCGGCTCTGTGTGGAGTGCCGAGTCGGTCACCACCGGCAATCCGGCGAGCCCCCTAACGGAATCGAACCGTTGACCTTTTCCTTACCATGGAAACGCTCTGCCGACTGAGCTAAGGGGGCATGGCTACATTCGCTCCGAACTCGAATGCTCGAACCCGGGGCGCTGAAGCCTTGAACGAGGTTACACACTCCCCGGCAAAGTTACCAAACCAGCTGGTAAGAGCCGTATTTTCTGCGACGAACGCTCGGGAACGCAACCGACACGAGAAACGCCACCGGCTGGAAGGGGGGTCCGGGGGGCGAAGCCCCTCCGGCGTGGGGGTGTGGGGGCCGGGCCCCCACAAATCACCCTCGAACAAGAAGAGGGCCCTCGCCGATTAGGGAGGGCCCTGAGAGGGTGGCGGATGAAGGATTCGAACCTCCGAAGCTTGCGCGGCTGATTTACAGTCAGCTCCCTTTGGCCACTCGGGCAATCCGCCTTTCGCACTGTTGCCAGCGCGCAGAGCAGAATACAACGACCAGGGCGCCCGGATGCAAACCGGCTGGCCAGCGGGGGTGCCGTGACCGCTGCGCGGCGGCCGGGGTAGAAAGTTCCCTACCGGAGTTCCGGGTGAAATGTGAGCCGTCAGACAGGAGCGCAGCGTGGCCGATTCGTCATTCGATGTCGTCAGCAAGGTCGACCGGCAGGAGGTCGACAACGCCCTCAACCAGGCGGCCAAGGAGCTCAACACCCGCTACGACTTCCGCGGCACGGGTGCGAGCATCGAGTGGTCGGGTGAAGAGAAGATCGTGCTGTCGGCCGAATCCGAGGAACGGGTGAAGGCGGCGCTGGAGGTGTTCAAGGAGAAGCTGATCCGCCGCGACATCTCGCTGAAGGCCTTCGACGCGGGCGAGCCGGCGGCCTCCGGCAAGACCTACAAGATCACCGGAACCCTGGTCCAGGGCATCTCCCCGGAGAACGCGAAGAAGATCGCCAAGAAGATCCGCGACGAGGGCCCCAAGGGCGTGAAGGCGCAGATCCAGGGCGACGAACTGCGGGTCAGCGGTAAGAAGCGCGACGATCTGCAGGCCGTCATCGCCCTGCTCAAGGGTGCGGACCTGGACGTGGCCCTGCAGTTCGTCAACTACCGCTAGTACCTGCGGGGCCCGCCCGCCATGTGCTCGAGGCGCTGGATGCGTTCGCCCATGGGCGGGTGGGTGGAGAACCAGCGCGCCATCTTGTCGCCCGCCCGGAAGGGGTTGGCGATCATCAGGTGTGACTGCGCGGTCAGCTGCGGCTCGGGCGGCAGCGGCGCGGCCTGGGTGCCGCGTTCGAGTTTGCGCAGCGCCGAGGCCAGGGCCAGCGGGTCGCCGGTGAGTTCGGCGCCGTCCTGATCGGCCTGGTATTCGCGGGAGCGGGAGACGGCGAGTTTGATCAGGGTGGCGGCGATCGGGCCCAGCAGTGAGACCAACAACACGCCGAGGATGTTCGGGCCTTCACCGTCGCGGCTGCCGCCGCCGAACATGCTCGCGAAGAAGGCCAGGTTGGCGAGGCCGGAGATGACCGCGGCGAGGGCGCCGGCCACCGAGGAGATCAGGATGTCGCGGTTGTAGACATGCGACAGTTCGTGGCCGAGCACCGCGCGCAGTTCCCGTTCGTCGAGGATCTGCAGGATGCCGCTGGTACAGCACACCGCCGCATGGCGCGGGTTGCGACCGGTGGCGAACGCGTTGGGCGCGTTCGTCGGGCTGATGTACAGCCGCGGCATGGGCTGGCGCGCGGTGGTGGCCAGCTCGCGCACGATCTTGTACATCACGGGCGCTTCGAGTTCGGATACCGGCTGCGCGTGCATGGCCCGCAGGGCCAGCTTGTCGCTGCTGAAATAGGCGTAGGCGTTCATGCCCACGGCCAGCAGGATGGCGATGATCAGAATCGTGGGGCTGCGGAACATCGCACCTGCGAACACGATCAGTGCCGACAGGCCCACCATCAGCCCGAAGGTCTTCAAACCGTTCGCGTAACCATGCATGTCGGATCAACGATCGGCGGCGAACTCGGGTTCCGCCCGCGGTCCGGCTCTCCGCGCTGCGATATCGATCACACCAGCGCGAACCGGCTGTCCGGGCACCCCGTCGGCCGCCGCGACGGAAGGCTCAGCCGACCCGCTCGATGGTGTATCGGACCAGGCGTTCCAGCGCGTCGTTGGCCGGCCCCTGCGGCAGGGCCGAGAGTTCGGCGTGCGCGATATCGGCGTAGCCCTGCAGCTTCTGCTTGGCCAGCACCATGCCTCGCGAGCGCGAGAGCAGTTCCAGCGCCTCGGCGACCTCGTCGTCGGATTCCAGCGGCCGGGCCAGCAGCGTGCGCAGCCGGTCACCCTCGGCGCCCTCGTCGCGCAGCGCGTACAGCACCGGCAGGGTGTGCACACCCTCGCGCAGGTCGGTGCCTGGCGTCTTACCGGACTGCTCGGATACCGAGGAGATGTCGATGATGTCGTCGGAGATCTGGAAAGCGGTGCCGACGGCGTCGCCCAGGCGTGCCAGCCGCTCGACGTCGTCGAGGCTCGCGCCGGAGAAGGTGCCGCCGAAGCGCCCCGACGCGGCGATCAGCGAGCCGGTCTTCTCCCACACCACCCGCAGATAGTGTTCGACCGGATCCTGAGATTTCTTGGCGCCCAAGGTTTCCCGCATCTGACCGGTGACCAGTTCGGCGAAGGTCTCGGCGATGATGCGCACCGCGTCCGGGCCGAGGGTGGACACCAGCCGCGAGGCGTGTGCGAAGAGGTAGTCGCCGGAGAGGATGGCGATGCTGTTGCCCCATCGGGAGTTCACACTGGGGGCGCCGCGGCGCATGGACGCCTCGTCCATCACGTCGTCGTGGTAGAGCGTGGCCAGATGCACCAGTTCCACCACCGTGCCGGCGGTGATCAGATCGGGGTCGGTCGGGCGCGGGCCGAGCTGGCCGGTGAGGATGGTGAACAGCGGCCGGAACCGCTTACCGCCGGCACGCGCCAGGTGCAGCGCGGCTTCCAGCAGGAAGTCCTCCCCATCGGAGAGCTCGCTGACCAGCAGCTTCTCCACCTCGTCGAGCCCGTTGCGCACGGTCGCCGCGAGCTCGGGATCGCCGAGATCGACCCCGGCAACCACGGTGCTTTCATCGCTCACAGCCGATGCACTCATGTCTTCTCCCAATGCCGCGTCCGTCCCCACACCGAAGAACCTAGCGTGTTGCCCTCCCCGCTCCCATGAACACCGTCACTCTGCCTGTGGCCTCCGCTTCGCTCCGGCGGGTTTTCGGCCCCTTGGGCCTCGATTTTTCCCTCCTCCGCTCAGTCGCTGCGCTCCCTCGCTCCGTCGGTCCAAAATCGAGGCGGGCCGAAAACTGGGTTGGAGCGCCGTCCCGGAAGTGCATACCCAGAAGTCGGCAGCGGCTACCTGGTTCGACGGAATCTCTTCAGCGCTCACCCGGGTAGTGGTCTCCCGGCCCCTACCGATCGGCTCGGCCCAAAAGCCGCCCGAGCGAACCGGGAGCTGCACCTCTGCCACTATTGGGCTATGGGTTCAGCTCACGGCGGTTCGACAGCACCGGAACGGGAGGGCGGCACCGTCCTGCCCGAGCACGTCGAGGTGCTGGTGGTGGGTGCGGGACCGGCCGGTTCAGCGGCGGCGGCGTGGGCGGCGCGGGCGGGGCGCGAGGTATTGCTCACCGATTCCGCGGTCTTCCCCCGGGACAAGACCTGCGGCGACGGATTGACGCCGCGCGCCACCGCGGAACTGGAGGCGCTCGGGCTCGGCGATTGGCTGCGCGCGCATACCGTCAACCGGGGCCTGCGGATGGCCGGATTCGGCCGGGAGGCACTGCTGCCCTGGCCGGGCGGGTCCTTTCCCACCTACGGAAGTGCCGTTCCCCGAACCGAACTCGACGACAAACTGCGCGAGACCGCGGTCAAATGGGGTGCGCGCATGGTCGACGGAGTGCGGGTGGTCGATGTGGCGCGCGCGGACGATCGGGTCACCGGTGTCACCGTGCAGACCGAATCGGGCGCGCGGGAAATCCGCTGCGACATCCTCATCGTCGCCGACGGGGTGCGCTCGCCGGTCGGGAAGTTGCTGGGCCGCGTCTGGCATCGCCGCTTCGCCTACGGCGTGGCCGCACGCGCCTACATCCGCTCCGCCCGCAGCGACGACGAATGGATCACGTCGCATCTGGAATTGCGTGATGCCGAAGGCGGTCTGGTGCCCGGCTACGGCTGGGTGTTCCCGCTCGGCAACGGCGAGGTCAACATCGGCGTCGGCTCACTGGCCACCGAACGCCGACCTTCGCATATCGCGCTGAAACCGCTTCTGCAGCATTATGTTTCGCTGCGCCGGCCGGAGTGGCAGTTCGAGGGCGAGGCGCGGGCCGTCGCCTCGGCGCTGCTGCCGATGGGCGGGGCGGTGTCCAATATCGCGGGCCGCAACTGGGTGCTGGTGGGCGATGCCGCCGGATGTGTGAATCCGCTCAACGGCGAGGGCATCGACTACGGGCTCGAGGGCGGGCATCTGCTGTCCGGACTGCTCGGCGAACCGGATCTGACCACGGTGTGGCCGGATCTGCTGCGGGCCCGCTACGGGCGCACCTTCTCGGTGGCCCGCCGGATCGCGGCGCTGGCCACCCACCCGCGGATGGTGCCGACCGGCGGACCGCCGGTGATGCGCTCGGCGCTGCTGCAGCGCACGGCCGTGCGGGTGATGGGCAATCTCGTCGACGAGGAGGATGCCGACCTCACTGCCAGGGCCTGGCGGGCGGCGGGCCGGGCATCGCTGCGTTTCGACGATCCGGCGCCGTTCAGCTAGCGATACGCGGCGCCGACGGGCGGGCAGGAGGCAGCGTGGACAGTCGCAGCGAGAACGACCGCGGCGGGGCGCGTCCGCGTCGCGATCGAACGCCGTCGGTGCCGGAGGACCTGCTGCCGCATCTGCGCCGGGCGCGGGATCTGGTGGATCGCGAATACGCCCGTCCCCTCGACGTGGACGAGCTGGCCGCGACCGCCGGGGTGTCGAAATATCATTTCCTGCGCTGTTTCGCCGCCACCTACGGCCGCACCCCCGCGCTGTATCTGGCCGAGCGGCGCATCGAACGCGCGCAGGACCTGTTGCGCGCCACCAACATCACCGTGACCGAGGCGTGCATGCTGGTCGGGTACACCAGCCTGGGCTCGTTCAGCCGCAAATTCACCGAACTGGTGGGGATGACGCCGTCGGCCTATCAGGCGAAATTCGCGGCGGACGGAGTCCCGCGCATTCCGGGGTGTTATGTGTTCATGCACGGGCTCTCCGATCGGAAACCGCCGGAGCCCGCGCCCGATCCCGGTGGCGCAATTTCGGAGAAGCCGGCGGGCGCCGCGGGCTCATAGCCTGAGCTCATGACGACCATCACCAACGTATCGCTGGTCACCGTGTATGTGACCGATCAGTCCGCGGCCAAGCAGTGGTACATCGACAAGCTGGGCTTCGTGGAAACCGCCGATATCTCCATGGGCGACAACGGTTTCCGCTGGGTCACCGTGGCCCAACCGGATCACCCCGAACTCGAGGTGACGCTGATGGTGCCGGGGCCGCCGCTCGACGAGACGATGGCCGAGGCGATCCGCCGCTCACTCGGCAACGGCACCATGGGCGCGCTGGGGTTGCGCACCGAGGACTGCCAGAAGGCCTACGAGGAGCTCACCGCCAAGGGCGTCGACTTCGTGCAGCCGCCCGCCGAGCGCCCGTACGGCGTGGAAGCGGTGCTGCGCGACAACTCCGGAAATTGGCTCGTCCTGGTCGAACAGCGTGAATTCGACGGCGGCGCTTTCGGTCCGGGGGCGCAGTAGCCGATCGTGCGACGGGTGCGAGCGGCCGCGCTGCTCGCACCCACTTTCCGCGATGTGCCGGATCTATGTCCCGGATTTGGCGGCGAAGTACTGCTCGACGAATTTGCGCTCGCTGTTCACCACTCGGTGCTGCAACTGTTCGGCCAGTGGCTCGATGGCCCCGCCGACCAGCGGCACCTTCACCTTCACGCTGCCGCTGACCTCCAGTTCGGAGCCGGTGCCCGCGGCCCGCAGCAGGTATTTGCCGGTCATCTCGGAGGAGATGCCCGAGGAGGTCGCCGAGAAGGTGCCCGCAGCGGAATTGCCCTCCAGCGGACCCCAGTCGTCGGTGCGTTCGAGCACCAGCTCGGCCTTGAGCACCTTGCGGACGATGGCTGGAACCTTATCCTGGCGGGCCGTCTCGGTCATGCGCAGATGGATGGTGCCGGGCCCGTTCGGGTGCGCCAGTTCGATGGTCGCGGTCTGTGCGCCCTCGAAGCGGGCCTGCCAGAATTCGTCGCTGGTGAGCGCCCGGTGCAATTCCTCGACCGGGACGGTGTATGACACGGTGAAGCGGAAGTTTCGGGACATGAGCGCACACGCTATCGGAAGCATGCAATAGCCTGTTGCGGTGTCGGAAACCACCGAGTCTGCTGCGCGCGAGCGCCGAGCCGTTGCCGGTTCGCCTCGGCTGCGCCGGACCCGGATCACCCTCGTGGTGATCGCCACCGCGGTGAGCGTGCTGGCCGTACTGCTGGTGCTGGCGGCCTGGCGCGACGACATGTTGATCAGCTCCGACAAGGGCGTGACCAGCGCGGAAGTATTGTCGGCGGGCCGGCTGCGCTCCGCGGTCACCTACGTGACGCCGGACGGTGTCACACACAATCCGAAGGTGGGGGTGCTGTATCCCACCAAACTCACCGCCGGTGAGCGGATCAATGTCGAATACAGCCGCAGCGACCCGGAATTGGTCCGGGTCGCCGGGCGCGACGCCCGGGTCGCGGTCATTCCGGCGCTGTCGGTGATCGTGGTGGTGTGGGTGGTGGCGCTGCCGGTGCTGCTGGTGGTGCGCCGCTTCGAGCGCCGTTCGGTGCGCACCTCCGGCTAGCTGTTCGCCCGAACTTCGCACATACGTCACATGGGTGTGGTGTCCTGGCGTGCCGCGCATCGCACACTGCAGGTGTGCGTGTAGCGATCGTCTCCGAATCGTTTCTGCCGAATATGAACGGTGTCGTGAACTCCGTGCTGCAGGTCCTGGCCCACCTGGACCGCAACGGACACGATGCGCTCGTCATCGCCCCGGACACTCCCCGCGGCCAGGCCGCGGCACCTCGCTCGTACAGCCGCTTTCCGGTGATCCGGGTGCCGGCGGTCATGGTGCCCCGGGTCAGTTCACTCCCGGTGGGCCTGCCGCAACCGCTGCTGACCTCGGCGATCGAGGATTTCGATGCCGATGTGGTGCATCTGGCCTCGCCGTTTCTGCTCGGTGCGGGGGGTGCGGCGGCCGCCTTGCGCCTGGATCTGCCGGCCGTGGCCGTGTATCAGACCGATGTCGCCGGATTCGCGGCCAGCTACGGATTGGGCGCGGCACACCGGGCGGCGTGGGCGTGGACGCGGCGCATCCACAATCGCGCGGCGCGCACCCTGGCGCCCTCGACAGCGGCGATGGACGACCTCGAGCGGCACGGCATCGCCCGCGTGCACCGCTGGGCCCGTGGCGTGGATGCCGTGCGGTTCACACCCGGCGCACGCGACGCCGACGTGCACGCGCGGTGGGCGGACGGCGACCGCCTGGTGGTCGGATTCGTCGGCCGGTTGGCGCCGGAGAAACATGTCGAACGTCTCGCCGCGCTGGCGAACGATCCTGATATCCGGCTGGTCGTGGTCGGCGACGGACCGGAGCGAGCGCATCTGCAACGCCTGCTGCCGACGGCCGTCTTCACCGGCGAACTCGGCGGCGCCGAACTCGCCCAGGCCTATGCGAGCCTGGACCTGATGGTTCACCCGGGCGAGCACGAGACCTTCTGCCAGGGCGTGCAGGAGGCGCTGGCCTGCGGCACTCCCGTGATCGGACCCGATGCCGGCGGTCCGCGCGATCTGATCGCCCACTGCCGCAACGGATATCTGCTTCCCGTCGACCGCTTCGCGGAACTGCTGCCGAGTGCGGTTGCGGCGCTTCGTGATCCGGCGTTGCGAGCCCGATTCGCCGGCGCGGCACGCAAATCGGTGCTGCACCGCACCTGGCCCGCGATCTGCACCGAGTTGATGGGGCATTATCACGAGGTGATCGGCGGGCAGGAAGCTCTGCACCGCAGCGCGTGAAACGCCGTATCGCAGGCGATCCCGAGACGACCCGGCGCGCCCGACGGTTCAGGCTGCCTTCCGGAGCAGACGGTCGATGACCCCTCGTGCCATCGCCACGCTGTCGTCGTCGCCGAGGCGCAACGCGACGTTGACGGCATTCAGGACGGCCGCGACCTCGAAGCCGGCCGACTCGGGATCCACGTCGGCGATCTCGCCGGCGTCGACCGCGCGCCGGAACTGCGCTGCCAGAACGGCGACCCAGTCGCGCTGCTGTTCGCGCAATGCGTCGCGGACCGGCCCCGGCCGGCTGTCGAAAATGGGCAGATTGGCGCCCAAGAAGCATCCGCCGGGAAATACCGGGCGCTCGACATAGTCGATCCATCGGTCGACGAGGGCGCGAAGCCGCGCGATGCCCGCCGGGGCGTCCCGCGCCGGACGGACGACGGTCTCCACGAACACCTCCCGCGCCGCGTCGACGGTCGCGAGTTGCAGCTTCTCCTTGGTTCGGAACAGGGTCTGGATGCCGGCCTTGCTGACCTCGAGATCCTCGGCCAACCGGCCGAAACTCAGCCCGTCGAGTCCGTCCACCGAGGCGATCTCGATCGCACGGCGGGTCACCGCGCGGCGCGAGCGCGCACCGCGGCGTAGCCGCTGATCGGCACTTTCCGCTGTCTCGCGCTCCTCGGATACGACCATACGGTCGATCGTATGTCACCGATCGCCGCGAATCGACCTATTGCATTAAACATACGGTCGACCGTATTCTTTCGACCACATCGGCGCTCGACGGCACCGCCGATGGTGACGAGGAGGGATGCCTGATGGATGGCGTAACAGCCGAACAGTCCGTGACCGCGGACGAATCCACGCCGGTCCGGGACCGTTCGACGGCGATCGTGTGGATCCTGTGCTCGGCCGCATTCGTGGCGATGCTCGACGTCTTCGTGGTGAACGTGGCCTTCACGAAGATCGTCGAGTCCTACCGGGGATCGTCACTGGCCGATGTGAGCTGGGTGCTCAACGGCTACGCGATCGTCTACGCGGCCCTGTTGATTCCGGCGGGCCGATTCTCCGATCGTTTCGGCCGCAAGGCCGGATTCCTTTCCGGCCTCGGCCTTTTCACCGCGGCGAGCGTGGCCTGTGCCGCGGCTCCGACGCTGTGGGCGCTGGTGGCGTTCCGGCTGCTGCAGGCGGTGGGCGCCGCGGCCCTGACACCGGCCGGTCTGGGGTTGCTGCTCACGGTGCTGCCGCCGGCGCGGGTGCCGGGCGCGGTGAAGATCTGGGCCACGACGAGTTCGTTCGCCGCGGCCTGCGGCCCGGTGGTCGGCGGAGCGCTGGTCGAGATCTCCTGGCGCTGGGTCTTTCTGATCAATCTGCCGGTGGGTGTGGTGACCGGGCTCGCGGCCGTATGGCTGGTGCCGAATCTCGCGCAGCGCACCTCCGCCCGCGTGCCCGATCTGCTCGGGGTGGTGGCGTTGATCGTGGCGATCGGGGCGCTGTCGCTGGCGCTGGTCGAAAGCGATGCGTGGACCGGCGGCGCGACGTGGACGGCATCGGCCGTGGCGGTGCTCGGCGCGGTCCTGTTCGTGCTGCGGATGCGCCGGCATCCGGATCCGGTGGTGCCGCCGGACCTGTTCCGGGTGCCGACGTTCGCCTGGGCCAACGCCACCGTGCTGGCCTTCTGCACGGCATTCGGGGCGTGGTTCCTGAGCATCACGCTGTGGCTCGAGAACGCGGCCCGTTTCGGCACGATCGAAACCGGGCTCGCCATCGTCCCCGGCCCGATCATGGTGCCGATCTTCGCCGCCGTAAGCCAGCGACTGATCCGGCGGATACCGGCGGGAGTCGTTGTGGCCCTGGGCAATGCGCTGTTCGCGGCCGGCGTCCTGCTGGTGCTGTTCACAGCCGCCACTCCGGTGCAGTACGCGACCGCGGTTCTGCCGGGGTGGGTGATCTCCGGCATCGGAATCGGTCTCGCCCTGCCCACGATGATCGCCTCCGCCGCCGTCGATCTGCCGCCGGAACGGTCGGCCACCGGCAGCGCCGTGGTGAACACCGCCCGCCAACTCGGCTACGTCCTGGGCGTCGCGGTGCTGATCGCGCTGCTCGGATCGCTCGACACCACCGACCGGATGGTGACCGCTTTCCGGCACGGCTGGCTGTTCGTCGCGGTCGTAGCCGTCGTCGGCGTGGCAACGGCATTCGGGATCACGCCTCGTGCCCGTCGCTCGAAATGAAGCAGGTCATCATGTCGAATCCCCCGATCACCTCCGCCGCCACGGCCGAGGAATCCGATCCGTTCTGCCTCTCCGAGACCACCGCGGCCGCATTGCTGTTCGATGTGCCGTGGCGACGATTCGCCGTGGCCGGCGACAGTCTGTCGGCCGGCGTCGGCGATCCCACGCCGGGCTACTCGAACGCGGGCTGGCCCGAGCGACTCGTGAAAGTACTGCGGCGCGTACGCCCGGACCTGCGCTATCTCTGTACGGCGAAGGTCGGGGCCACCACGGCGCAGACCTCGGCCCGCCAACTCGACCGCATCGTGGACTTCCGTCCGGACCTGCTGCATCTGCCGTGCGGTCCGAACGACATCACGCGGCGCGATCCCGACTTCGACGAGATCGACACAGCGATGCGGCGAATGTACGACGTCGCGGCGGGCACCGGCGCCCTGCTGACGACGTTCACTCTCGCAAGCGCCTATGTCGTACCGGCGTTTCCGGACTGGCCAGAGCGAATTCGCACCATGAACGACCTCACCCGCCGAATCGCCGCCGACTACGGGGCGGTCGTCGTCGACATGTGGGATCACCCGGTCAACGATCGCGACAACCTGCTCAGCGCGGATCGCATCCACTTCTCGACCTCCGGTCAGGCGGTGCTGGCGACCGAGATGGTCAAGCATCTGACCTACGCACTGTCGAGCCGGACGATCGAATAGCGCAGGCGCCCAATCCTCCCCGTGATCGCGCACCGGCCCGCGTCCCTGCCCCGGGCGGCGGACGCTAGGGTCACTTCCGTGGCGAAGACAGAGTCGTTTCGGGCCTCGTTGGACAAGCAACCGCATGAGGTCGCGTCCATGTTCGACGGGGTCGCGAAGCGGTACGACCTGACCAATACGGTGCTCACCGGCGGGCAGGACCGCTATTGGCGCTGGGCCACCCGCCGGGCGCTGGCCCTGCGGCCCGGGGAACGGGTGCTGGACCTGGCGGCCGGAACCGGCGTCTCCACCGCCGAATTCGCGAAGTCGGGCGCCTGGTGCCTGGCCGTGGACTTCTCCAAGGGCATGTTGGAGGCGGGGCGGTTCCGCCGGGTGCCGATGGTGAACGGCGACGCCACCGCCCTGCCGTTCGCCGACGACTCCTTCGATGCGGTCGCCATCTCCTACGGCCTGCGCAACGTCTCCGAACCGGACGCCGCCCTGCGCGAGATGCTGCGCGTCACCAAACCGGGCGGACGCCTGGTCGTGGCGGAGTTCTCCACCCCGGTCTTCGGGCCGTTCCGCACGATCTACATGGAATACCTGATGAAGGTGCTGCCGAAGGTCGCCGAGGCCGTCAGCAGCAATCCGGACGCCTACGTCTACCTGGCCGAATCGATCCGGGCGTGGCCCAATCAGCGGCAGTTGGCGATGCGGATCGCCGATGCCGGCTGGTCGTCGGTGCAGTGGCGCAATCTGACCGGCGGCATCGTCGCACTGCATCGCGGTTACAAACTGGGGTGAAGTAGCTCACCGCACGCCGTGGTCTCGCCCGCGGAAACGGCGCCCGACCGGGCGTGAACCGGAAATCTCACCGTGCAGATGCCGAAGTGGTGAGGATTTTCGTCATCTGCCGATAACGTTCGGTAAATCCGTCGCAACGGCGGCTCGCCATCATCGGGGATGTGTCGAGCGCCGAGAACTCCACGAGCACCGTCCGGACCGCGTGCTCCTACTGCGGCGTGGGCTGCGGCATCACGGTGCAGACCGAGCGGAACGCCGCCGGCGCACCCGTCATCGCGAAGGTGAGCGGCGACAAACTGCATCCGGTCAACTCCGGGCGGCTGTGCACCAAAGGCGCCACCCACCTCGAATTGATGCGTGCGCCCGGGCGGATGACGACCGCCCTGCACCGGCCCCAGCGCGGACGGGAACCGGTCGAACTGGCCGTCGAGGAGGCCGTGCGGCAGGCGGCACAGCGGTTGCGCGCGATCGTCGACGAATACGGTCCCGATGCCGTCGCGCTCTACGTCTCCGGGCAGATGTCGCTGGAAGCGCAGTATCTGGCGAACAAACTCGCAAAGGGCTACCTGCGCACGATCAATATCGAATCCAATTCACGGCTGTGCATGGCCGGCGCGGGCACCGGATACAAACAATCGCTGGGCGCCGACGGCCCGCCGGGTTCCTACGACGACCTCGACCGTGCCGATCTGTTCTTCGTGATCGGCTCGAATATGGCCGACTGTCATCCGATTCTGTTCCTGCGCATGGCCGATCGGCTCAAGGCCGGGGCCAAACTGATCGTGGTGGATCCGCGGCGGACCGACACCGCCGCCCGGGCCGATCTCTTCCTGCAGATCAGACCCGGCACCGATCTGGCGCTGCTGAACGGATTGCTGCACCTGCTAGTCGGCAACGGCGATATCGACACCGAATTCATCGCCGCGCACACCGAGGGCTGGGAGGCGATGCCGCAGTTTCTCGCCGACTATCCACCGGACCGCGTCGCCGAGATCACCGGACTGGCCGCGGACGATATTCGCACCGCCGCCGCGTGGATCGGCGCGGCCGGTGACTGGATGACGCTGTGGACGATGGGACTCAATCAGTCCACCCACGGCACGTGGAATACCAATGCCGTCTGCAATCTGCATCTGGCCACCGGCGCCATCTGCCGGCCCGGCAGCGGTCCGTTCTCGCTGACCGGGCAGCCGAATGCCATGGGCGGGCGGGAAATGGGCTACATGGGTCCGGGTTTGCCCGGCCAGCGCAGTGCCCTTGTGGAGGCCGACCGCCGCTTCGTCGAAACCGCATGGCACCTGCCGCCCGGCACGATTCGCGCCGAATCCGGACGCGGCACGATCGAGATGTTCCGGGAACTGGCCGAGGGAACCATCAAGGCGTGCTGGATCATCTGCAGTAATCCGGTGGCCTCGGTGGCGAATCGCAAAACCGTCATCGCCGGTCTGGAGGCGGCGGAATTGGTGATCACCCAGGACGCCTATCTCGACACCGCGACCAATGCCTATGCCGATCTGCTGCTGCCGGCGGCGCTGTGGGCCGAATCCGACGGCGTGATGGTCAATTCCGAACGCACGGTCACCCTCCTGCAGCATTCGGTGGATCCGCTCGGCGCGGCACTGCCGGATTGGGAATGGATCGCTCGGATCGCGACGGCGATGGGCTTCGACGGATTCGACTACCGCTCCAGCGCCGAGATCTTCGACGAAATCCGTGGCTTCGCGAATCCGGCGACCGGATACGACCTGAGCGGAATGAGTTACGCCGCACTGCGCGAGGGGCCGATGCAGTGGCCCTGTGCCGATTCCGCGCAGCGCCGCAATCCGATTCGCTATCGCACCGGCGATGCGGGTGCGCCGGCCTTTCCCACCGCGAGCGGCCGCGCCGTGTTCTGGCCCCGGCCGCATATGGCGGCCGCCGAAATGCCCGACGACGACTATCCCTTCGTCCTGAACACCGGTCGCGTCCAACATCAATGGCACACGATGACCAAAACCGGCCGGGTCGCGAAGTTGAACAAATTGAATCCGGCGCCGTTTCTCGAAGTGCATCCCGACGATGCGCGCGCGCTGGATGTGCGTCCCGGCGACCAGATCGACATCGCTTCTCGCCGTGGCCGAGCCGTGCTGCCGGTACGGATCACCGATCGGGTGCGACCGGGTTCGTGTTTCGCACCGTTCCACTGGAACGACGAGCAGGGCGAATATCTGACGATCAATGCCGTGACCAACGATGCCGTGGATCAGGATTCGCTACAGCCGGAATTCAAGGTGTGCGCGGTGACGCTGCGACGCGTCGGCCCCGCCCGGGACACCCGCGACGGCATCGACGAGGACAACCGGGGCGGCACCGAACCGGACCACCGTGTCGACGCCGCGGGCGGCAGCCCGATCACATCCGGCGGCGCGCCGGCATCGCATCCACTCGCCGCCATGCTGGGACTCGATTCCGCGCGCGCGCCCATGCTCAGCGAGGCGGAGCGGATCTATCTGGGCGGGTATCTGGCCGCGCTGCAATCGCTTCCGGTTCAGGGACAGCCTGTCCTCCCGGAATCGGCGCCGCTGTCCGACCGCAGCCGCTGGTGGATCGACGGGCTGCTGGCGGGGATGTACTCGCGGGCGGCGGGCTCCCCGCCCGGCGCCACAGTGGCAGCACCCTCACCCGCCGCGCCGGTCGGTCCACAGCAACGGCCGGTGACCGTGCTGTGGGCTTCCCAGACCGGTACCGCCGAAGAATTGGCCGCGACGGTGGCGGCGGCGCTCGCCGAACACGGGCACGCGCCCCGGCTGGTCGAGATGAACGCGTGCGATCTGCCCGAGCTGACCGGTGACGTACTGCTCGTCACCAGCACCTTCGGCGACGGCGGCCCACCGGACAATGCCGCCGACTTCTGGGATCGGCTGCAGGACAGTGGGATTCGGTTCAACGATCTGCGGTACGGCATCTTCGCCCTCGGCGACTCCTCCTACGACGATTTCTGCGGTTACGGCCGCAAGGTGGATCGGCTGCTGTCCGAACGGGGCGGTGTCCGCTTGCTGGATCGCGTCGACAGCGAACCGGATCACGATGATCTGTCGAACGAGTGGACCGCCGCGGTCCTCGCCGCGCTGGGTGACGGTCGCGGGAATGCGCCCACCGGCGACCATGGTGTGGGTGCGCCCAGCGGTAGCGGTGTGGCCGAGACGTCCGGCGGCTCCGGGGGTGTAGTGCCGTCCACCGGCGGCGGTCGTGCCGGCGCGCCCGCGGGGCTCGGTGTGCGCGTGCTCGACCGCGTCGAGGCCCGCTCCCCCGCGCCCACCCGCGCCCCCCGCTCGATCCCCGCGCCGTTCACCCGCAACGCTCCGGTCCTGGCCCCGCTGGTCCGCAACGAACTCCTGTCGCGGCCCGGATCCGGCAAGGAGGTGCGGCAGTTCGGTTTCGACCTGAGCGGTCTGGACGCCGGCTACGAGGTCGGCGACAGCCTCGGCATATGGCCCTCGAACGGGGTTGCCGCCGTGCGGAATTGGCTGGCGGCGACCGGGCTCGACGGCGCCCGGCCGGTGGAGATCGACGGCCGCGACGTGCCGCTGGAATCGGCACTACGCACGCATTTCGACATCACCAAGATCAGTGGCGATCTGCTGTCCTTCATCGCCGCCCGCAATCCCGGTCAGCAGTTGGCGAAACTGCTGCGCCGCGACAACCGCAACGAACTGGACCGCTATCTGTGGGATCGCCATGCCGTCGACGTCCTGCGCGACTTTCCCGTGCGGGCCGATCTGGTGGAGTGGCTCTCGGTGCTGAAAAAGCTGCAACCGCGGCAATATTCGATTTCGTCGAGCCCGCTGGTGAGTCCGCGCGAGATACAGCTCACCGTCGGCGTGGTGCGCTACGGCGCGGCCGAGGACCCGCGCGGCGGAGTCTGCTCCACCTTCCTCGCCGACCGGGACGAAACCGGTGGCGTACCCGTATTCCTGCAGCGCGCACCGCATTTCCGGCCGCCGTTGGATCCGAACGCGCCGATGATCATGGTGGGCCCGGGCACCGGCATCGCGCCGTTCCGCGGCTTCCTGCACGAACGCCGCGCGCTGGGATGCCGCGGGCGCAACTGGTTGTTCTTCGGCGATCAGCACGCCCAGGACCACTTCTACTACCGCACCGAACTCGAGGACATGTTCCGCTCGGGCTTCCTCACCCGGCTCGACCTCGCCTTCTCGCGGGACCAGCGCGAACGGATCTACGTGCAGCACCGCATGATCGAGCACGGCGCGGAGCTGTGGGCGTGGTTGCGCGACGGCGCCCACCTGTACGTCTGCGGCGACGCCGCGCGCATGGCCCGCGACGTCGACGACGCCCTCCTGAAGATCGCCCGCATCCACGGCAACCTCGACGAGGATGCGGCGCTGGCCTTCAAGAAGCAGCTGACCGCGGAGAAGCGGTACGTGCGCGACGTGTACTGAGTGCGCTACGCGGCGACGATCGGCGGGTTGAGGCGCGCGAAATCCGGCAAGCGGTAGTAGGGGTAGTACGGATACGGCGGCGTCACGGCGCTGATCTTGTCCAGACGGGCCAGTTGCTCGGGGGCGAGCTGCCAGCCGACCGCGCCGAGGTTCTGACGCAGCTGTTCCTCGTTGCGGGCGCCGACGATGACCGTCGCGACGGTCGGGCGGGAGAGCAGCCAGTTCAGGGCGATCTGCGGGACGGATTTCCCGGTTTCGGCGGCGAGTTCGTCGAGGACGTCCACGACGTCGTAGAGCAGTTCGTCGTTCACCGGCGGTCCGGCCTCGGCGGTGCGGTGCAGCCGGCTGCCCGCCGGAAGTGGTTGTCCGCGCCGGATTTTGCCGGTCAGCCGGCCCCAGCCCAGCGGGCTCCACACCATCGCGCCGACGCCTTGATCACGGCCGAGCGGCATCAGCTCCCACTCGTAGTCGCGGCCGACGAGCGAGTAGTAGACCTGATGGGCGACGTATCGCGGATGACCGCCCCGGTCGGCCGCCGCCAGCGATTTCATGAGCTGCCAGCCCGCGAAATTCGAGGCGCCCAGGTAACGGATCTTCCCGGCGCGCACCAGATCAGCGAGGGTGTCGTGCACCTCCTCGACCGGCGTCGCGGCGTCGAAGGCGTGCAGCTGGAACAGATCGAGGTAGTCGGTGCCGAGCCGGCGCAGCGCGGTATCGACGGCCGTGATGAGCCGGGAACGTCCCGATCCCGCCTCGGCGGCTCCGGGCCCGGTGGGCAGGCCCGCCTTGGTGGACAGCAGAACTCGATCCCGGCGGCCGCGAATCGCCTGGCCCAGAATCTCTTCCGAGGCGCCGTCGGAGTACACGTCCGCGGTGTCGAACATCGTGACGCCGGCCTCCAGCGCCACATCGACCATCCGGCGCGCCTGCTGGGCGTCGGTATCGCCCCACGCGCCGAACAGTTCACCGCGGCCACCGAAGGTGCCCGCCCCGAAGCTGAGAGCCGGAACGAGCAGACCCGAGGCGCCCAGTCGACGATAGTCCATGATCAACCCCTAACGGAACTGAAGTTTCATTAATAGCGGAGACGATACACTCGATCGGACGCTAATGAAACTGGAGGACCGTTATGAGCTCGGACACCGCCGCACCCGGCTCGGTGCGCCCGGGGGGTCGCACGGCCCGCGTCCGTGAGTCCGTCCTGCGCGCGGCCGGGGATCTGCTGGCCGAACGCGGCTTCGCCGAACTCGACCTCGCCGAGGTGGCGGCCCGCGCGGAGGTCGGCAAGACCACCGTCTACCGCCGCTGGCGCACCCCGGCCGGGCTGGTGGCAGACCTGCTCACCGACATGGCGGAAACCTCACTGCCGCATGCCGACACCGGATCGCTGCGCGGCGACCTCACCGCCAATGCTCGCCTCGTCGCGCGCACCCTGACCGATCCACGTCAGGGGCCACTGTTCAAAGCACTTGTGGCCGCGGCCATCTGCGACCCCGAAACCACCGCGGCCCTGCACCGGTTCTACGACGTGCGGATCACCGAATGGGAGCCGTGCGTCGCGGCCGCGATGGAACGGGGCGAACTCGCCCCCGGAACCGATACGCGCGCAGTGGTTTCCGCGGTCTCCGCCCCGCTGTACTACCGCTTCCTGATCTCCGGCGACCCGATCGACGATGCGGTGGCGGTGACCGCCGCCGACGCCGCGGCGGCAGCGGCCACCGCAGGCCTGTTTCACCCGAAGTAGGTGTCCACACGCAGCTCATCAGTCGGCTCAGCATTCGTCGGGAGCAGGGTTCCCATCGCCGGGAATATGGAACCGGCATCGACCGCGGTAGTTGCCACACTTGGTGTGTTCGGACGGGTTCGGAATGTGTGTGCGGTGGCGTTCTGCGGGGGCAAGCGAGGATTGATGAGAGAGATACATCCCGATGTGCAGATCGCGCTCGACATGACGCGTGAACTGCGGAACCGAGTCGCCGATATGCGGGAACGAGCCGACGCGATCGTTGCGCGGCGACCTTCGCCCAGCGGCCTCGTCATCCCCGAGGTCGACGCACAGGGCCGGTTGACGGACCTGTACCTTGCTCCCGGCACCTGCGATCGCTTCGGTAACCAGGAGTTGGCCCACGAGATCATTGCGGCGATCAAGGAGAGTACCGAAGACGCTCGGCGGCAATATCACATCGCGATGAACGGTCCCGACCATGTCCCACGGCCGCTGCGGGAGGTCGTCGCCGAGTGGCGACGGTCCGACACCACTTCCCGCTGACAGTCCCCATTTCTGGGAAGGCGGAACAATAGGACTGGAAATACTGGCGGGAGGATCGGCCGAGTATGCCGAATTACATGGACCAGGACCCGGATGACCTGCGAAGGCGGGCCGAGGACCATGGTCGGCGTGCGAAGAAGCTCCGTGAATGGGGACAGATTCCACACGACTGGCTATCGGAATTCCCGTCCGGTTACGGCACGATTGCCGAGCCGGTGCGCGCCGCGCTACAGGACTATTACCAACGCCGCCACGACAACGCGGAACGCCTCGCGGACAACCACGACCGAGCCCGGGACAGGCTGATCGAAGCCGCGAATGCCTTGGAGCACACGGAGAATACCAGCGGTCACCGCATCAGAAATGCCGGAGCTCCGAGTTCGCCGCCGGGCGACGGGCCCAACTCCCACGGGCTCATCGGTTCGCCACCACCACCGCGGCCTGGAGTCCCCCCGAGTTCGCCCCAGCCGTCACCGCTGGACCGGACGCCGACCGGGATGCATTCCGGTCCGGCCGAATCGACCACCGATTCGGACGGCCACGCTTTCATCTCTTCGGCACACGATCCCGCGCCTACCGGACCGAGTTTTCGATCGGCGAACACGACAATCGAGGACGCGGCGCCGGAAGGGGTGCCCGTTTCCGCGTTACCCGGCGCGTCCGAGTCGGGGCCGAGCCAGGTTGCGGAGTTCCGCGATACCGCTGCGACGGCCGAAGGTTATTCCTACGCTCCGGTGCCGCCGGCCGGTCCGCAAGGATTCGGATGGGCTCCCGGCGCGCCGCCTGGGCCGGCAGGCTCGGGTCCAGGGGTAGGCCCGCTCGGATCGGGCGCGACGCCATCCCTTCCACGCCCGCTCGCACCGGGCACCTTCGCTTCGGTAGCGCATGCGCCGGAGCGACGGCGCGCACTCCCACCCCTCGTGGTGGGCGACCCCGAGGACGATCTCGGCCTGGCCCGTACCCTCCTGTCCGCGATCCTGGCGGCCGTAGGGACCTCGACTCCCGACGTGAACTGGGCAGTCGCTGTCCTGCGTACACCGAACGGCGCTGTGGTCATGCTGACATCCAGCGAGGGGCGCGGGTGGCTGCCCGCCGGACTGCACCTTCCATCGGAAGTCGTTTCACCCTGGCAGTTGGCCGAGGTGTTCGGCGTATCCGGGCAGATCCAGATCGCACTCCTCGAAGACGTTCCCGATTCCGCCACAAGGCTGGTGAACTTCGCTCGATTAGCCGCTTCCCGGACCGGAGTGCGGCTCAGCGCGCTGGCGTCATCGGCGATGATCTCGAGCGAGATCATCGCCGATCTCGATGCCCACGTCGCCACGGAGGGCTTCGTCGCCCCCGCTGAGGCCTGTGTCGATCTGTCGGTGCCCGGCCCGGGCTTGGTCGATCGGCTGGCGCTGACCGGGGCGGATTGGCTGAAGGCGCAAGCGGAAACGATCAGCGACCGGGATATCAGGGCGAGGTGTATCGAATTGGCCCGCATTGCGGACGAACGCCTGCGGTCCGTCTCCCCCGCCACCGATTCACAGGTCGCGACACGTCGCACTCGTCGAGCGCGGTTGCTGACCATCCTGGGGTCGGGGCCGCTGATCGAGCCCTATCCGGGGCGCCCGATCGGCGTATCCGCTGCCACGCCGAGCGGAGACCGAATGCGTGCGAAGGGTGCTGCAAGCGTCCTCGCCGGTGACACCGCTTCGGGCACCTCATCTGTCGCGGTATTGGAGCGACGTGCGGACGAATTGCTGGCACTGGCCGGCAGCCCGACACCAGATCGTCAGACGCTGCGCGATGCGCTGTACGTGTATGGGGAAGTCGAAGCGAGTCCCCTGGTAGCCACCTTGCGGTTCGGCGCCGGCCCTTCCGCCGCAGTGGTGACGGCGGATTCGGCGGCTCCGGTTCCAGCGGTGGTGAACGGTTCGGCGGCGCCGGATAGTGCCGGCAGCCTGAGGAGGGCCTGATGGGCGACAAAGACGCAGATAAAGTCATCAGCGACATCGAGGATCGGGACAATTTCGGCGGCTGGGGTCCCTGGCAGGACGACCATCACTTCCAGGGTGACGAAGTGAAGAACACCCTGGAAGAAATCAATGGGCTGAGCGATGCCGACCTGAAGAAAGTCTTCGACAAACTGAGCATGGCTATGTCGAACGGCTATGTGGAATCACCGCTGACGCGACTGGCGAAAGATGCGAAAGATCAGGGATTCGATCCCAAGTATGCCACTCTGGTGGACTCCCTGAGTAAACCGGACCCGCAGGCTGTACTGGATGCGCGGAAAACCGAGAACGAGGCGAAGGAAAAGGTCACCTTCCGGGACGGATGGGGCTGGGAGACGAGGGATGAGAAAAATCATCTCGAGTGGGTGGACCTCTACGTCCCGAAGGGCGCCAGCGACTCGTTGACGGCATTGATCGGGGATACGCAGTTCACAATGCAGTGGGGATTCGACACCCTCGGCGCGCATGAGGCGAAGGACGCACCTCCGTTCAGCAAGATCCTCGATTCGGATCCGAATGTGAAAGAAGTCGACGGCTGGTCCCAGATCAAGGACGATCATGAGAAGATCGTGAAGCAGCTGACCGATCGACAGCATGACCAAGAGGCAAAGCTCAACGGTGTCAACCTCGATACCCTCGATACCAAGATTTTGGGGAAAAAAGTCTTCACCGACTTGAAGACGGTGAAAGACAATCTCAACGACCAACTGAAAATCGATTACCTCCCGGCGGACAACAAAGCGCCCGGCCCGTACTCCACCCGGGATGGTGACGACATAAACTACTATTCCGGTGATCCGCAGCATCCCATCAAGACCACTGTCTACCAGAAGTCCAGTGATGGCAATTTCTATCTGACCGCTCAGGCTGAGCAGATGTTCTACGTCTCCGCGATTCACGCGGCAGTCGACGATTGGCACGAAAAATACAAGGCCGCCATCAAGGATTACAGCGACAAGGCTGCGAAGGTCGACGGTGGCGACGACAACGGCGGCAACAACAACGGAGGCAAGAAAGACGGGGGTAACGACAACGGAGGTAACAACAACGGGGGCAACAACAACGGCGGTAACAACAATGGAGGCAACAACAACGGCGGTACTACGACCACCGGGCAGGATGCTCTGAACGGTCAGGGGAACGATCAACCCCAGAACTTCTCGGATCTGTTTCCCGCCGGTCTCACCGATGGAACCGCGACCGATCCGTCGGCGACCGGCGACGGCACGACAACCGACGCGACCGGCACCGACACAACCGGCACCGATGCAACCGGCACCGACGGCACACAGACCTCGACAACCGAGCCCGCATCATGGCTCAACCAAGCCATTGACGACATCAAGAACAGCGCCACCGCTGCGCCGGCGGCTGCCACATCGGCACAAAACTCCGCCCAACCGGTCAATCCCCTGCTGAACATGATGCCCGGACTGGGTTCAGCACTCGGGGGAATGGGCCAGGGCAACGGGCCGTTCGGGAGCGGTGTCGGAAACTCGGGAGGCGTCGGAAACCCGGACGGCACTTCTGGTTCACGTTTCGGCAGGCAAGGACAGCAGCCTCCGAGTGCACCGTTCGTGCAGCCTGCGGCGGCCACGAGTAGCCAACCCCTGACCGGGTTCCAACCCGGCGTGGTGTCCGCGTCGGCTACTTCGCCCGGACCCGTTCCCGCGAACAGCCATTCGATGGTCGACATGAAACTGCCGGATGGCAGCGCGCAGAAAGTCTCCGCTGTCGTGGCCGACGTCGTGAACAAGGAAATGAACAATCCGAACGGCTGTAACGCCGACGGCGCCTACGGCAACGCACTCGGCCAGTTGACACAGATCGACCCCTCAGCGGCGCACACGGGCGACATCGTGCGGTGGGGCAACCACAGTGCGGTCATCGTGCGGGAAGGCCCGGACAACGCGTATATGGTCGTCGACGGTCAGATGAAACCGCTCAACTTGATGACGCAAGGGTCACTGACGGACTACACGTTCTTCCATCCCTCCGGCGCAGACCCGAGTGATGCCGGGCAGAGTCAACGGAATACCGCGCAATCCGTCGCGGCGACGACAGCGACGGGCCCAGGCGTCAGCGCCGAGCAGAGCCGGCAAATATGACCGATGCCCTGGTCCGAAGTGCTGGAGATTTTCTCGTCGACGTCGCACAGCGCATGGCGCCGGATTGCGCGGCAGACGTCCTGCGCACTGCCCTGCGAAGTGCGTGTGCGGGACGCCTGAACGCGCGCGGACCCGACGGCAGACGTGCCAGTCAACTGACCAGCACCGGAATGCCCTTCGAAATCAGCCTTACCGGAGGACGAGGGGCACGAACTCCCGCCGTTCGTTACGGCACCGAGATCATTCCGCCGGGCCGAGGCAACTCGGCCAGGTTCATCGCGCTGTCGGCCGCAATCAGAGAGCTGGCCGCGCTGCTGCCCGTCGCCGACAGGTCGGTTGTCGAAACGATCGAAACCTTTCTCGAGGCGATCTATCCCCTCAGCCTGCGGCAGTCGGCGCGCAAACCGCTGTGGACATGGCTGGGGGTGGTCCATCACGCTGCATTGCCACATCGGCTGGCGGGTTTGAAGGTTTACGGCACCCCCAACGCCTCACCCGGAGCCTTCGAGCGACTTTGTCGGGCCTGGCCCGGTTTCGAGGAAGTGCTCACTCTGCCCGACGACGAAAAGTACTTCGCTCCCATCTTCGTTGCGATCGAAATCGACGCACTCGGCGAGGTCACTGAGAAGGCCTACCTGCGCCCTCGCTGTCGCGATGTCGTCCTGCCCATGAAGCTCGTGCGAAGTTTCGGCGATCCGGCCTGGGAGGTGCTGAGAGAGTTGGTCGAGTGCGGTGTGGACGCCGCCGGACTTTACAAGAACGACTTCATCGCATGTCGTGCCCGGCGCGGCGACAGAACTACCTTCACGCTGTCGTTCTGTCCGCGACGAGGTGAGAACATCGACGAACTCGCGTCCGAGCTCGCAGCACGGCACCACGGCACCACGGACGCGATAGATGCGATGACCCACGCCGCGAAAACCACCCACGCCACCGTGACGTTCTCCGTTCTCGGCCTGGGGGTTTCGCCGGAATCCGGGATCGACAAGTTCACCGTGTACGGCACGCCGACCTGGGATCTGCCAGAACGCGGAATGCGCCTGCCGGTCTGATGCGCCGATCGGCGCTCAGGCCGGCCGGTACGGGTCGCGGCCGGTCAGGCCGAGCAGGCGCTCCCAGTCCGACGCATCGGCCGGGACCTCGATCACCGGGCCGAACAGACCCGGAACGCCTTCGCGCGGCGTATCGCGAAACTGCTCCAGCAGCACCGCCACATCCTTGTCGGCGGGCTCGAAGCGGCGGCCGGTGGCGCGGGCCAGGTCCCAGCTGTGCATCACGACCTCGTTCAGGGCGAATCCGGCCATCGCGGGCGCGGGGGCGGTGACGCCGCCGACCTCGGTATCGCCCTCCCAGGCGGCCGGGTCGCGCCACGCCTCGGCGAGGGCTTTCAACTGGGCGGTGATCAGCTCGCCCCAACCGCCGGGCAGGTCGGCGTCCGGCGCCTGCTCCGGCGGTGCGGAACGGCCGATGCCCTCCTTGGTGGCGCCCTGCCGGAACGCCTCGCTGAAGCCGATGGTGTGGAACAGCAGATCTCGCACGGTGACGCCCGGGCTCGGGGTCGCCGCGGGCAGATCCTCCGCGCCGATGCCGCTGACGATCTCGACCATCGCATCGGTGGCGCTCTCCAGATCGAAGTGGGGTGTCGCCATGTGATCCTCCTCCGAATACGGCCTGTACCGGCACAGGCACCCACAGAAGGGACGGGGCGAGCCGCCGGAATTCATCGGTGACAGCACGCGAGCGGGTTGCCAGCCGGAGCGGGTGAGGGCATCCTCGACAGTGCCGGATCGCCGTATCCGACATGTCGGACCCCCAGCGGAAGGGAGCAACCGATGACCGATCCCACCATCGACACCACCTCCGTGGACATGGTTCCGGAGGCCGATCAGCTGGAGCAGAGCCTCGAGGTCGCTCCGGAGGAATCCGAAGTCGATCTGCCCGTGGCCACGGCCGACCGCGAAGCCGCCGAGGCCGACCTCATCGAGCAGTCGATTCCCGTGCCGCTCGACGACGAATACGACGAGCCCGAGGCCGAATACTGACCTATTCGATGCCGGCGCGCACCGCGGCATGCAACTCGCGCAGGCTGGATCGCTCGGTCGCGACCTCCAGCACGCGAATGCCGTGGGCGTGCCCGGTCAGTTCCACCGCCAGCTCGGCCGGATCGACCTGCCGATGCGGAATCCGGTAGGCGGCGCACAGCGCTGCCAGATCCATCCCGTGCGGAGTGCCGAAAATGCGCTCGAAGACGCCGGCGTACTGCGGATCACCCTGTTCGAGCAGTTCGAAGATGCCGCCGCCGTCGTCGTTGGCGACCACGATGGTGAGATCCGCCGGACGCGGCTCCCCCGGGCCGATCAGCAGGCCGGAGGCATCGTGCAGGAAGGTCAGGTCGCCGATCAGCGCGAAGGTCCGGCCGGGATGACTCAACGCCGCGCCGACCGCGCTCGACACCGTGCCGTCGATACCGGCCACACCGCGGTTGGACAGCACCTTCACCCCGGGATGGGGATGCGACACCAGCGCCGCGTCCCGCACCGGATTCGAGGCGCCGAGCAGTAGCTGGTCCCCCTCGCGCAGGGCGTCCATCACCACGGAGGCCACATGCAGGCCGGTCGGCTTGGGATGGCGGGCCAGTTCGGTCCGGATCGCGCGGCAGGCCATCGCGTCGAGTTCGCGGCACTGCTCGAGCCATTCCGGACGCGGCGCCCCGGAGGTGACCGCGCGGGTGCCGGTGCCGACGACATTGCCGGAGACATCGGGCCAGCGCGGGCCGGTGGTCAGGGCGAAGACGGTGACATCCGGATCGGCCAGCACCTTCGACACCTGCCGATGCAGCGTGGGACGGCCGGTGATGATCGCCTGCCGCGGCTTCAGCAACGGCAGCGCCAGTGGATGCAGGGCCGGGCCGGGCATCGCGGCGGTGGGCTCGGCGACCGTGGGCAGCTGCGCCAGCTCGGCGCGATAGCCCGCGCCGTGACCGGAGATGACGACGGTATCGGGCGTCAGATCGATCTCCAGCGGGACGTCCAGGGTCGCGTACTGGGTCTCGGTCCACGGCGCGTCGCCGATGCGTCCGGCCGGAATCGGCTCGCCCGCAACGGCATCGGGGACCAGCGGTTCCCGCAGCGGGATGTCGAAGTGCACGGGCCCGGCGTTGCCGGACCGGGTGCCGCGCGCGGCGGCCAGGACGCGGCAGACCGCGGCCCGCCACACGCTGTTCTGGCTGCGGTAACCCGGTTCCTCCTCGGCCAGGCCCAGGCTGATCGCGGCACGCACCTGACTACCGAACAGGCCGAACTGCTCGACGGTCTGATTGGCGCCGCTGCCCAGCATCTCGTAGGGACGGTTGGCGCTGAGCACGATCAGCGGCTGCCGGGCGTAGTTCGCCTCCAGCACCGCGGGCCCGAGGTTGGCCACCGCGGTTCCCGAGGTCATCACCACCGGCACGGGGGCCCCGGTGGACACCGCCATGCCGACCGCGAGGAATCCGGCGGTCCGCTCGTCGATGCGCATATGCAGTCGCAGCCGCCCCGCCGCATCGGCCGCCTGCAGCGCGAAGGCCAGCGGCGCGTTGCGCGAGCCCGGGCACAGCACGACATCGCGCACACCCCCGCGCACCAGCTCGTCCACCACGACCTGGGCCTGTGCTGTCGATGGATTCACACTCTCAGACTGTCAGACCTTCCGGCCGGAGGGGACGTCGACCCGCTCACACCCCGTTCATCGAGTTAGGTTTTGCTAACCCAATCTCCAGGCCGAGCGGTTCGGGAAGTCGACGCCGGGCTGATCGAGCCGGCCGCGGGCCCCCCGCCGTTCGGCATCCGGGGATCACACTCCATCCGGATGCCGAACGACGGGGTCGCAGAACCGCAACTCAGCCGGCGTGCCGCTGGACCAGGTCGCCGACGCGCGGGAGCGCCTCGACCACATGCTTTTTCGCCGACGAACGCAGCGACGAGTACGCCTTCTTCAGCGCCGGACGCGACGAGGCCTCGGCACGAGCGTCGGTCACCGCGAGCAGCGACTCGGCAACCTCGTCGGAGTTGGCGACCAGCAGATCGGCAAACGAGCCGCTACCCGCCGCCTGGTACTGAGCCCAGTACGGTTCCAGTCGCTCGACGAACTTGGGTGCGAACGACTCCAGCGCGTCCGAGACGATGGTCGGGCTGACCTTCTTCACCGCGGCGTAGCCGCCCTTCACGGCCAGGCCCGATGCACCCCCCTTATCCGACACCTCCGCATCCAGAACCTCCTGGGCGTCGGCCAGGAAGGCCGGGCGTTTGGCGTCATCGAGCAGGGATTCAGACAGTGCTGCAACCACTTTCAGGTTCCTCCGGATAGTTTTTCGATGAGCGAGCGCGGGTAACTATACGCATCGGACGCACCGGACACACCGTCCTCTCGCCGACTACGGCTGCCAGGGCAGCAACTGCACCATGAGCCCTTCACAATCGGCGAGCAACGTTTCGGATTCGTCGCGCAGTCGCGCGGAGACGAAAGTCTTGCGCCCCTCCACCCGATCGACGGTCCCCTCGACCGTCAGGGGCGTCTCCAACGGGGTCACCTTGCGGTAGTTGACGTGCAGAAATGCGGTGCGGCTGATCGGCCGGCCCGCATAGTGCACGAGCGAGCCGAACAGATCGTCGAACAGCAGCGGCAGCACGCCGCCGTGCACGGCGTTGTTGCCGCCGAGGTGATATCGGCGGAATTCGCCGCGCATCCGGACACCGGTGGGACCGGCCTCGGTCATCACCCACGGCGGCAGCAGGAGGCTGCCGCGCCCCGGCAGCGCCGGCACGCGTCCCGACGGGCCCTGCAATTCCGGTGCGCGATAGGGCTCGAGCAGTTCGGCCAGCGCGTTGGCCTGAACGAGGGCCTGCCCGAATACCTCGTCGGGACAATCGACCGAGACGGTGAGGTCCTGGAGGGTGCGCATCGCCTCCAGGAACGGCGCGTAGTTCGCGCCGAGTTCGGCTTCCTCCACCTTGGGAAATCCGCCGTGCTTCTCGTACCGATCGGCATCGACCGCACTGGTGTCGATCGCCGGTTCCGCGCGCTCACTCATACCTGCACGGTAACGCCAGTTCTTACACCGTCCAACCCAACCCGTCGGTAGCTCTCCGGTTACAGGACGAATCGGACGAACATCACATTGCTGACGGCCCGCCCCGGCGGGGGCGAACAGCCGGTGACGGGTGGGGTGCATGATGGCTCGGGTGACGTTCAATCCGAAACTCTGGGAGCCCGTCGCGGGTTTCGAGGACCTGACCGACATCACCTACCACCGGCACATCGAACAGGGCACCGTGCGCGTGGCCTTCGATCGTCCGGAGGTGCGCAATGCCTTCCGGCCGCACACCGTCGACGAGCTGTACCGCGCGCTCGACCACGCGCGGACGACGCCGGATGTCGGTGCGGTCCTGCTCACCGGGAACGGGCCCAGTCCCAAGGACGGCGGATGGGCGTTCTGCTCCGGCGGCGATCAGCGCATCCGCGGGCGCAGCGGATACCAGTACGCCGAGGGTGAGACCGCCGACACCGTCGACAAGGCCCGCGCCGGACGCCTGCACATCCTCGAGGTGCAGCGGCTGATCCGGTTCATGCCGAAGGTGGTCATCGCGCTGGTCAACGGCTGGGCGGCCGGTGGCGGGCACAGCCTGCACGTGGTCTGCGACCTGACCCTGGCCAGCCGGGAGCACGCCCGGTTCAAGCAGACCGACGCCGATGTGGGCAGCTTCGACGGCGGCTACGGCAGTGCCTACCTGGCGAAGATGGTCGGGCAGAAGTTCGCCCGGGAGATCTTCTTCCTGGGCCGCCCCTACACCGCCGAGCAGATGCATCACATGGGTGCGGTGAACGCGGTCGTCGACCACGACCGGCTCGAGGACGAGGCGCTGGAGTGGACCGCCGACATCCTCGCGAAATCCCCGCAGGCGCAGCGCATGCTCAAATACGCGTTCAACCTGACCGACGACGGCCTGGTGGGCCAGCAGCTGTTCGCCGGTGAGGCGACGCGCCTGGCCTACATGACCGACGAGGCGATCGAGGGCCGCGACGCGTTCCTGGAAAAGCGCGAGCCGGACTGGAGTCCCTACCCGTACTACTTCTGAGCGGCCTCCCGGCGACTCCGTGGCCGTCATTCGGTCACGGAGTCCGGACGGATCGCGGCGGACCTCGCGAAGCCGCCTCTCGGCCCGAGGCGGTCCCTCTAGGCTCGATTCGTGGACATCCTCAGCAGTCGAATCATCCTGCGGCCGAGCGATTACGAACGCACGCTGGCGTTCTACCGAGACGGGCTGGAATTGGCGATCGCGCGGGAGTATCCGGGCGGCACGGTGTTCTTCGCCGGGCAGTCGCTGATCGAGGTGGCCGCGCACGGACGCGACGAGACGGCCCCCGCCGGCTTCGCGGGCGCGGTGTGGTTGCAGGTGCGCGACGCGAGCATCGCGGCCACGGAACTGGCGACCCGCGGCATCCCCATCGACCGGCCGCCGGTGCGCGAACCCTGGGGCCTGATCGAGATGTGGCTGCGCGACCCGGACGGTGTTCCGATCGTTCTGGTCGAGGTGCCCGCCGACCATCCGATGCGCCGCGACACCCGCAGGCCACCGGAATGACCCCGCCTTACCATCCCGGCCGGTCGGACATGTCGGGAACCTGGCCATCGCGTTAACGGATCGATAACGCACACTGGAGGCGTGACCGCCGAACTGTTCGTTCTGCTCATCGTCGTCGTCACGGCTCTCGTTTTCGACTTCACCAACGGCTTCCACGACACCGCCAACGCCATGGCGACCTCGATCGCCACCGGCGCCCTGCGCCCGCGCGCCGCGGTGCTGCTGTCCGGCGGGCTGAATCTGATCGGCGCCTTCCTCAGTGTCGAGGTGGCCGCCACGGTCGCCGAGGGCATCGTGCGGCTGGACGAGGTGGGCGGCGCGGACCTGCTCGCCATCGTCTTCGCGGGCCTCGTCGGCGGGATCCTGTGGAATCTGCTCACCTGGCTCTTCGGCCTGCCGTCCAGCTCCTCACACGCCCTGTTCGGCGGCTTGATCGGCGCCACCATCGCCGCGCTCGGCTGGAGCGGGGTGATCTGGTCGGCCGGGCAGAAGGGCGTGCTCACCAAGATCATCGTGCCCGCGGTGCTGGCGCCCGTGGTCGCGGCACTGGTCGCCTCGATCGGCACCTGGCTGGTGTACCGGATCACCCGCAGCAGTGATCAGCGGATCGTGAACCGCAGTTTCCGATGGGGCCAGATCGGCTCGGCCTCGTTGGTGTCGCTGGCTCACGGCACCAACGACGCGCAGAAGACCATGGGCATCATCTTCCTGGCGCTGATCGCCTACGGGTCGGCGCAACCCAGCGACCCGCTGCCGCTGTGGGTGATCGTGGCCTGTGCGGTGGCCATCGCCGCCGGCACCTCGCTGGGCGGCTGGCGCATCATCCGAACCCTCGGCAAGGGTCTGGTCGACATCACCCCGCCGCAGGGCCTGGCGGCCGAATCCACCAGTGCCGCGATCATTCTCACCTCGGCGCATTTCGGGTTGCCGCTGTCGACCACGCAGACGGTGACGGGCGCCATCCTGGGTACCGGCATGGGCCGCCCGGGCGCCGAGGTGCGCTGGTCGGTGCTCGGGCGCATGGTGGTGGCCTGGGTGTTCACCCTGCCGCTGGCCGGGCTGGCGGGTGCGATCTGCTGGGCGCTGGCGCATCTGATCGGCGGACTGCCCGGCGTGCTGGTCGTCTTCGCTCTCCTGATCGCGACGGCCGGCCTGATCTATCTGCGCTCGCGCCGGACCCCGGTGCACGCCGCGAACGTGAACGAGCAGTGGACGAGCCTGCCGGGGGCCGACGGCACCGGACCGGCCGTCGAATCCCGGTCCGCCGCCCCCGGGCAGACCGTGAGTACCCCCGATTCGGGGCCCACCGATTCGGGCGCCGCGGACTCCGGTGACACGACCTCCCCCTCCGGCGACTCACGCGCCGCCCATCGCGCCGCAAGGAACTTCTGATGCAGACCCTGATCGACGATCTGACCGAGCTGTGGCGAGTGACCGCCGCCGCCTTGATCTTCGGGGCCGGATTGCCGGCGATCTTCGCGCTCGGGGTGCGGCTGCATTCGATCGCGGGAGATGCGCCACAACCGGATTCCACCCGCCGGCGCGCGGCTGCGGCCTGCGCGGGGTTGTGTTATTCGGTGGTATTGCTGACCGTCATCGCCGGAGTGTTGTTCGTTGCCAGAGGTTTTCTGGCCGCCCGACTCGGCATCCATCTGTTCGGTCAGGGCTGAGCTGCCGCGAGGCGCCGCCCCGATCGTCGAAAGGACATACGTGACCACCGAATCCGCATCGCCACAGCAACCCGAATCGAACGAGGCCGCGCCGTCGGTTCTGCAGAAGGTGCTGGGCTGGCTGCGCGCCGGATATCCGCAGGGTGTGCCCCAATCGGACTATGTCGCGCTGCTGGCCGTCCTGCATCGCCGGCTCACCGACTACGAGGTGCATCTGGTGGTCGAGGAGCTGGTGCGCGAACGCGCCGGCGACGACGAGATCGCCCAGGAGGAGATCGAGGCGGCGATCGCCCGAGTTGCCAAGGAGCTGCCGGGCGAGGACGATATCGCTCGAGTGGCATCGCACCTGGCAGCGGGTGGTTGGCCGCTGGCGACACCGACGTCGGACTGACCTTCTCCCCTTATTCAGCGAAGGAAGTGCGGACCCGTTCACGGGTCATCGACCTCGACATGACACGATCGCGAACGTGAGCACCACCCTGCGGACCCTCCCCATGCCCACCGGAGCCGCGGTGGGTGACATCTTGCCGCATCTGCGGGAAGCCTTGGAGGGCAACGGTCCGGCGTGGCTGCCGATCCCCACCGGCGATCGCCGGGAATCCCATCGACTCTCCAGCGCACTGCGCCCGGGTGAGGAGATCGACGACGACGTCGCCCTCGTGGTCACCACCTCCGGCACCACCGGCGTCCCCAAGGGCGCGATGCTCACCTCGGCCGCCCTGCGCGCCAGCGGCGATGCCACCCACGAGCGGCTCGGCGGTCCGGGCCAGTGGCTGCTGGCGCTGCCCACCCATCACATCGCCGGAGTGCAGGTGCTGTTGCGCAGCATCCAGGCGGGCACCGAACCGGTGGTGCTGGACGTCTCGGGTGGTTTCCTGCCCGGCGGGCTGGCGACGGCGGTGTCCGGTATGACCGCGCCCCGGCGCTACACCTCACTGGTGCCGACGCAGCTCATCAAGGCACTCGACGATCCGGTCGGCGCGCAGGCGCTCGCGGCGCTGGACGCGGTACTGGTCGGCGGCGCGGCGACACCCCAGCCGGTACTCGACCGGGCCCGCGCGGCCGGCATCAACGTGGTCCGCACCTACGGCATGAGCGAGACCTGCGGTGGCTGCGTCTACGAGGGCGTGCCGCTGGCGGGTGCGAAGGTGCGCATCGAGGACGGACGGGTACTGCTCGGCGGGACCATGCTGGCCAAGGGCTATCGCGGCATCCCCGACCACCCGGCGTTCGCCGAACCCGGTTGGTTCCGCACCGAGGACGCCGGCACCTTCGACAACGGCGTGCTGACCATCACCGGGCGCCTGGACGAGGCCATCATGACCGGTGGCCTGCTGGTGATCCCGCAGGTCGTCGAGGCCGTGCTCGCCACCCACCCGGCGATCAACGAGGCCGTGGTGCTGGGTCTGCCCGATCCGCGGCTGGGTCAGCGGGTGGCGGTGGCGGTGGTGCCCAATCCGGGCACGACCCCCACGCTGGACGAATTGCGCGCACATGTGGTTGCTGAGCTCGACCCGATCGCCGCCCCGCGGGAGCTGGCGATCCTCGACGAGATCCCGATGCGCGGCCCCGGCAAGCCGAATCGGGTGAAGCTGCGCGAGCACCTGCTGGAGCAGGCGACCCAGTGACCGTGCCGCGGTGACACCGATCACCGCGTCGCAGCTCTGATCAACGCTTCCACCTGCGATGATGCCGCCACTTGCGTGGGCGGTGCGATATGCAAGCGGCCCGCGATCGCCCTTGCGCGACCGTGCAACAGCGGTGCAAGACGGGTGCAAGTCGGCCCCCGCACAGTTGTGGCATGACTTCTTACGCACCTGCTGATGCACTCGCCATCGAGGCGGACGGGCTGGTCAAGGTCTTCGGGGAGCAGCGGGCCGTCGACGGCGTGAGCCTGGCGGTGCCGCAGGGCGCCGTCTACGGCGTGCTCGGCCCGAACGGGGCCGGCAAGACCACCACCATCCGCATGCTCGCCACCCTGCTGCGCCCCGACGACGGCCGGGCCCGGATCTTCGGCCACGACGTCGTGGCCGAACCCACCGCGGTCCGTTCGCTGATCGGTGTCACCGGCCAGTACGCCTCGGTCGACGAAAAGCTCAGCGCCACCGAGAACCTGATCATCTTCTCCCGGCTGCTCGGGCTGAGCCGGTCGCAGGCCAAGCGTCGCGCGGCCGAACTGCTCGAGGAATTCGGGCTCACCGAGGCGGCGACCAAGGCACTCGAGAACTTCTCCGGCGGTATGCGCCGGCGCCTGGACCTGGCGGCCAGCCTGATCGCGACGCCGCCGCTGCTGTTCCTCGACGAGCCGACCACCGGCCTGGATCCGCGCACTCGCGCGCAGATGTGGGAGACCATCCGCCGGCTCGTGCGCGAGGGCGCCACGGTGCTGCTCACCACGCAGTATCTGGACGAGGCCGACCAGCTCGCCGACCGCATCGCGGTGATCGACCACGGCAGGGTGATCGCCGACGGCACCTCCGACGAACTCAAGGGTTCGGTCGGGCAGTCCGCGCTGCAGATCACCGTCGCCGACCGCGACGCCATCGAACGCGCCCGCACCCTGATCGGCGAATTCCTCTCCCGCGCCGACGGCAAGCTGGTCGAGGCGAGCATCTCGCCCGAGGCCGGTCGCGTCACCGCCCCGCTCAGCGATCCGAGCGTGACCGCGGATCTGTTGATCCGGTTGCGCGACAACGATATCCGCGTCGACGAGATCACCGTCAGCAAGCCCAGCCTGGACGAGGTGTTCTTCGCCCTCACCGGCCACGCCGCCGAATCCGACGACGCCGATACCGATTCCGAGGGCACCGCGGCATGAGACCGGCCCCCGCCACGTTCCCCACTCCCCCGAAGGACATATCGTGACCACCACACTTCCCGCCCCCGCAACCGGCCGGCACGCCGCGCGCGCCGCGATTCCCGTTGCCAGCAACCGCATCTCACTGCGCCAGACCGTCGAGAACTCGCTCACCATGGCGTATCGCGGCATCCTCAAGATCAAGCACAATCCGGAACAGCTGTTCGACGTCACCGTGCAGCCGATCCTGTTCACCGCCCTGTTCGCCTACATCTTCGGCGGCGCCATCGGCGGCAGCGTGCAGGCCTACCTACCGGTGCTGATTCCGGGCATCCTGGTCCAGACGGTCGTACTCACCTCGGTCGTCACCGGCACCCAGCTGCGCGAGGATATGGACAAGGGCGTCTTCGACCGCTTCAAATCCCTTCCCATCGCCCGCGTTTCGGCACTGGCGGGCGCGCTGATCGCCGATATGGTGCGCTACGGCATCGCCACCGTCCTCACCATCGTGGTCGGCCTGATCCTGGGCTACCGGCCCGAGGGTGGCGTCGTCGGCGTGGTCGTCGCCGGTCTGGTCGTGGTGTTCTGCTCGTTCGCGGTCAGCTGGATCTGGGCGCTGGTCGGTGTCACCGGTAAGAGCGCCGCCTCGGTCCAGGGCATCTCGATGATGATCATGTTCCCGCTGACCTTCATGTCCGGAGCGTTCGCGCTGGTCAGCACCATGCCCGGCTGGATGCAGGGCATCAACAAGGCCAATCCCGTGTACTACATGGTGAATTCGTGCCGCGAGCTGATGAACGGCAACGTCTACAGCAGCAACCTGGCGTGGTGCCTGATCGGCTCGGCGGTCGTGATCGCGATCTTCGCCCCGCTGGCCATCCGGGCCTACATGCGCCGGGCGTGATCGAATCCACCGCCACACTGTCCGCCGGTCGCGAAGGTGACCGGCGGACAGTGCTGTGGGCAGCCGTCGCCACCTCCCGCGGAGATCGCGCGACCGCCGCCTCAGGCGCCGAGCAGAGTTTCCAGTTCCGGCAGCATCGCGAGGATGCGCTGTGCGGCCGAACGGCGGTTGAGACTCGAGACCGCATCCTGTCCGGCATCGATCATCTCCGTACCGACGGTGGCCCGCGCCAGATCCAGATGCCGATTCCAGCGCATCGACGAATAGTCCTGGCGGCCGACAACTTTCATCGCCAGCGCCAACAGCGTCGCACCGGTTTCCGGATCGGTTCCGGTCCGGACCAGATAGGAACCGAGCGCACCGGCGGCGCCGCCGATCTGCGGAAGGTCGATGAACTGGGTGAGCCGCTCCCGCGCCACCCTGGCCACCTGACCGGGCAACTCCGGCACCTCGTGCACGGCGTCGTGGAGAATGTGGGCGTCGAGCACGGCGCTGGCGACGATGATGTCCCCCGGCCCCGGACCGGCCCCGGCATACGGCCAGTTGAACAGTTGCAGGCTGCGCCGGAACGTGCGCAGACCGCGCTCGATATCACCTTCCGCCAGTTCGAGTTCCGCCATCCCGGCTACGACGGCACCCTTGCGGTGGTTCGGCTGCGTCACCGGTTCGTCCAATCCGACGCCGTCGTCGATGACGCCCAGCGCGTGTTCGAGTTCCCGCCGCGCATCGGCCAGCTGTCCGGCGCCGACCATGGAGACCGCGAGGAAGCTGCGCAGTTCCACACTCTCCTCGAAGCAGCGCAACTCCTGCATCAGCTCCACCGCGCGCCGGTAGTAGGCCACGGCCTCCTCGTACCGCGCCGCCTGCGAGGCCATCTGCCCGAGATGCTGGGAGCACATCGCGGTGCCCCAGACATCGCGTCCCTCGAGCAATGCGAGAGCCTGGCGCGCATCGCGGATCGACCCGGCGGTATAGCTGGCGTTCTCGCGCATATTGGCGCGCAGCAGGAAGGCGAGCGCACGGACGAGGTCGTCGCCGGAGCGGGTGCCCGCCGCCATCAAACGCACGCCGTAGGCGACATCGATTCGCGCGCAGAGCATGTCGCCGAGATACCGGACGCCGGGCGTGAGATCGGCGGTGGCGAGCACGCGGCGGGCCCGGGAGCGGATCACCGCGAGGGGCCGCACTCCGGGCTCGCCGAAGGCCAGATGCATCGCCAGGAATACGTAGCTCTGCAATTCCAGATCGGCCTCGATCCGAGTGCGCGGCCCCTCGGGCGGCGGCACCGGCACGACGCGGGGCGCCCAGCTCATCAGCTCCATATGCGCGCCACGCATCACCCAGAGCATGGCGACGGGCGCGAAAACCGAGAACACCGTACGGGAATCGGCATTTTCCACGGCATGGCGCAGCACCGCCAGCAGGTTGTCGAGTTCGGCGGCCAGCGACAGCACCGTGCGGACCTGATCCGGCCCGTCGTAGTTGAGTGCCGTGTGGTGCGCGAATTGCCGTGCCCAGCAGCACATCCGATCCATCACCAGATCGGCCTCGCCGGTCGCGAGCAGCTGCTCCTCACCGAATTCCCGCACCGTCTCGAGCATGCGGTAGCGAGTGGCTACCATCTCGTCGTCGGCCAGCACGGTGAGTAGCGACTGGCTCACCAGCCCGTCCACAGCGGCCACCGCGTCGATCGAATCCGGGCCCGAGACCACGGATTCGGCTGCCTCCAAGGAGAATCCGGCGGGAAAGCGGCACAGCCGCCGCAGTGCCAGCCGCTGTTCGGGCTCGAGCAGATTCCAGCTCCACTCGATCACCGCGTGCAGGGTGCGGTGGCGTTCGGGTGAGCTGCGGTCACCGGAACGCAGCAGGGCGAAGCGGTGTTCGAGCCGGCTCTCGATCTCCTCCACGCTCATGGTCCGCACCCGGGCCGCGGCCAGTTCGATGGCCAGCGGCAGCCCGTCCAGGGTGCGGCACAAGCGCGCGACGACCGCCGGATCCAGCCTCGCCGAGGGTCGCACCGCCCGCGCCCGGCTGACGAACAGCTCGGTGGCCGGCGAGCCCTGCGCGTCGATCGCCAACGGCGGCAACGGATATACCGTCTCGGCGGTGATCGCCAGCGGCGCCCGGCTGGTGGTCACCACCGTCAGATGTTCACAACTGCCGACCAGGTCGGCGACCACCTCGGCGGCCGCGTCGATGAGATGTTCACAATTGTCCAGGATCAACAGGACGGGACGCAGCGACAGCGCCTCCCGCAACCGGCGCCGGCCGTCGATGGTCTGGTTGCGGCGCAACACATTCGCTTCGCGGGAGTATTCGTTGACACCGAGGACCGCACCGACGGCCGCCTCGATCTCCGCGCACGTCGCGGCGTGGCGCTCACCGGGGTCGCCGTCGGAAGCGGCACGCAGCGAGGCCAATTCGACCAGCGCCACCGCCTGCTTGCCCGCGATACGCGCGCCCAGCTCGTTGGCGACGCGAGTCTTGCCGGTGCCGCCCGGACCGAGCACGGTGGTCACCCGGAACTCCTGGACGAGCTTCTCCAGTGCCACCAGATCGCCGTCGCGGCCGAGCAGCGGATTGGGGGCCGCGCGCAGGCCGAGCGCCGTATTCGGCGGCGCGGCAGCGGTTTCCGGGTGCCCGTACGGTTCCGATGACAGCGCGTGCTGGGCGGTGGACACCCGCTGTGTCGCGGAGGTGGCCTGCCCCGATTGCGGCTGCACCGCCGGATGGTCGCCGCGCAGAATCGCGGTGTTCAACGCCACGAGCGCCGGACCGGGGTCCGCACCCAATTCCTCACCCAGTCGCGTCCGCAGCCCGGCGAAGACCTCCAGGGCCTCGTTCGCGCGTCCGTCGCCGGCCAGCAAGCGCATCAGGGTGGCATGCGCGGGCTCGTCGAGCGGTTCGGCCGCGGCCGCCCGCCGCGCCACCCGCAACGCACCGCCGAGATCGCCGGCGGCCTCCCGGGCAGCCAGTTCCACGGTGTCCAGCGCCGACCAGCGCGCGGCCGCGAATTCGTGCAGCTCGTCGGCGACGGGACCGGGCGGCAGATCCGCGCCGGGTTCGCCCCGCCACAGCGTGCGTGCCCGCTGCACCAGGCCGAGGCATCCGGCGGTATCGCCACGCTCGAACCGCAGCTGCGCCTCCCGTTCCAGGCCGCGGGCCAGGCTCAGGTCGACCTGCTCCTCGGTCAGCAGCAGCCGATACCCCGCCGGGCCGATTTCCAGTGCCCCCTCCGGCAAGACGGATCGCAATCTCGATACCTGCGTATGCAGGGCGTTCATCGGTGCGCGCGGCGGCTGCTCGCCCCAGACGTCGTCGATCAGCGCCTGGGCGCTGCGGCTGCGGCCGGGATGCACCGCCAGTGCGGCGATCAGCAATCGCGCCCGGGCGCCGGGCACCGCGACGAGATCCGTGTCACGGCGCAGCGCGACCTCCCCCAGAAGCGCCACGCGAACGCCCGTCTCGGGCAGCCTCTCGTCCCGGCCGCTGCTGTCCGGTCGGGTGTGCGTCGTCCCGGCATCCGCACGGGCGGAGCGCGATGTCGACCCGGAGCCGCTGTGATCAGGAAACATGCCGTCGCAATCGTATGTGACCGGTCGAATGAATATCGGGCGCTGCGCCGGGGCCGACCGCTCCCCGGGCCGCGTCACGTCGTGCAGTTTACTCCGATATATCGCAATAATGTTATCGACAGGGTCCGGCAGTGGTGCTGCGCTGACACTGCGCTGCCGCCTCCGGGCTACCACCATTAGGCTGCCGGATATGGCTAGTGCAGCACAATGGCTCGAAGGCGCCCGCCCGCGGACGCTGCCCAATGCGATCGCCCCGGTCCTCGTCGGCACCGGCGCGGCCGCGTCGCTGGACGCCGCGGTGTGGTGGAAGGCCCTGTTGAGCCTGCTGGTTTCGCTGGCTCTGATCATCGGCGTCAACTACGCCAACGACTATTCCGACGGCATTCGCGGCACCGACGACGAGCGCGTGGGCCCGCTGCGACTGGTCGGTTCCGGTCTGGCGAGTCCGGCCGCGGTGCGCGGCGCGGCGATCGCCTGCCTGAGCGTGGGCGCGATCTTCGGGTTGATCCTGGTGATCACCACCGCGTGGTGGCTGCTGCTGATCGGCGCGGCCTGTCTGGCCGGCGCCTGGTTCTACACCGGCGGTAGTAAACCCTACGGCTACAGCGGTTTCGGTGAGATCGCCGTCTTCGTCTTCTTCGGCCTGGTCGCGGTGCTGGGCACCGAATTCGTCCAGGCCGAACGGCTCGACTGGGCCGGACTGGTCGGCGCGATCGCGGTCGGCGCGTTCTCCAGCGCGGTGCTGGTCACCAACAATCTGCGCGACATCCCCACCGATTCGGTGACCGGCAAGACCACCCTCGCCGTCAAACTGGGCGACACCCGCACCCGCACACTGCATCTGGTGCTGATGGTGGTGCCGTTCGTGGCCTCGCTGCTGCTGGTGCTGCGCACCCCGTGGGCCCTGGTGGGCCTGCTGGCGATACCGCTCGCCGTCCGATCCAACGCCCCGGTGCGCGGTGGGCAGCAGGGACCGGGATTGATCCCCTCACTGCGCGATACCGGTTTGGCGATGCTGGGCTGGTCCCTGCTCACCGCACTGGCGCTCGGCCTCGGCTGACGAACGGCCGCACCGCAGCGTCAGTCCCGGCCGCCCTCGGGAACCAAGACGCCGAGCACCCAGTTGACGAGGGTCACGATGACGGCACCGAAGACCGCCGCCCAGAAGCCGTCGACCCTCAGCCCGTAATCGGTGGTTTCGGTGATCTTGGCGGTCAGCCACAGCATGAGGGCGTTGATCACCAGCAGGAACAGCCCCAGCGTGACGATCACCAGCGGTAGCGACAGCAATTTCACGATCGGCTTGATCAGCGCATTGACCAGTCCGAAGACGATCGCGACGCAGACCACGACGAGAATCTTGCCGCCGGTGCCCGCATCGGGCGGATCCTTCAATTCGATACCGCCGACCCAGGCCGCCGCGAGCCAGATCGCGAGGGCGTTGATCGCCAAACGGAGCAGAAGTGCCATGCCGCAATGCTAACGGCGGACGGGGCGGGTTACCGGTCACGCGCTGCGACCCCTCCCCGCCCCTGACGACGGGTGCGCTCGCCCCTCACGCCGCGCGGTCGAGCATCTCCTGGACCGCGCCGCGCACCCGTTCCATCCCTTCGTTCCCGCCCAGCAGTTCTCGCGTGGCCGGGTTGGGCGCGCGCAGGATGCCGAGCAGCACATGCCCCGCCTCGATGCGATCGTCACCGCGGGAGATCGCCTCGCGCAGTGACAATTCCAGCGTCTTCTTGGCCTCGCGGGTGAAAGGGATGTGACCGAAGCTCATTCCGCCGCCGAACCGGAAACGCCCGCGGCCCTTGTCCGGAACCGGCACGGCCTCGTCGAAGGCGCCCTCGCCGAAGGTGGCCTGCACACTGTCTCGCACCGCGTCCAGATCGATGCCGATCGACTTCAACGCGGCCGCGTCCTCCTCACCCAGCGGTTCCTCCGTCCGCACCCGGCTCGGCAGCGCGCGCCGAATCGCTTCGGCGGTGATGCCGTTGTCCTCCAGCACTTGTCGCAGCTGGTCGTCGGCGCAGGTCGCGAGCCCCAGCAGCAGATGTTCGACATCGATACTGGGCGAACGCAATTCACGCGCTTCCTCCTGCGCGTCCACGACGGCGGAGCGCGCCGCCTTGGCAAATCTCTCGAACATCAGCGGATTCCGCCTTTCCGGTTGTACTTCTGATGGACCGCCTGCCGACTGACCTCGAGCGCCTCGGCGATGGCTTGCCAGGACCAGCCCTGCTTACGGGCATTGGCCACCTGGATCGCCTCGAGCCGCTCGAGCAATCGCCGCAGCGCGAGCACCGCCCGCAGCCCGACCTGGGGGTCGGGACTGCCCGCGGCGGCCGCCAGCGTTGTCGCTTCACTCATGTACGTCAATTTACGTTGACATCGCGGGCGCGTCAATCAAAATTGACATCGGGCATGTTCACCCGCGGCGAACGGTGAGGAAGCGATTCCGTGGCTCAGGCGGTCCAGATACCCGTAGCGGTGAATTCGTCGAGAATCGCGTGCGAATCGGTGAGGTCCAGCCCCTGCCCCGCGACCCACTCGTCGTTGAAATACGTTCCGGCATAACGATCTCCGCCGTCGCACAGCAGCGTCACCACGCTGCCCTCGCGGCCGGCGGCGATCATCTCGGCGATGAGGGCGAACGCACCCCACAGATTGGTTCCGGTGGACCCGCCCACCCGCCTG
Source organism: Nocardia nova NBRC 15556 (assembly GCF_001613005.1). Classification (GTDB taxonomy): domain Bacteria; phylum Actinomycetota; class Actinomycetes; order Mycobacteriales; family Mycobacteriaceae; genus Nocardia; species Nocardia nova. The sequence goes on from NZ_BDBN01000047.1 coordinate 62,328, forward strand.
CCGAGCACGTCACTGGCGTGGCGGCAGGCGGCGATCGAGGCGGCGTCGGGCACCTCGATCATCCGGTCGACCACATCGCCGATGAACGAAGGTTCCACCCGCGGGCGGCCGATTCCCTCGATCAGCGACGGCATACCGGTCTGATACCCCGAGTCGGCGACCTCGTATCCGCCGTAGAACGCCGAATTCTCCGGATCGACCACGGCCAGCCGGGTGGCGTGGCGCCGGTAACGGATATACCGGCCGATGGTCGCACTGGTACCGCCGGTGCCCGCACCGACCACCACCCAGTCCGGCACCGGGTGGGTCTCCAAAATCATTTGCTGATAGATGGATTCGGCGATGTTGTTGTTACCGCGCCAGTCGGTGGCCCGTTCGGCATAGGTGAACTGGTCCATGTAATGGCCGTCGGACTCGGCGGCCAGGCGCACGGCCTCGGCGTAGATATCGGGCGCGCGGTCGACGAAATGGCATCGGCCGCCCTGCGCCTCGATCAGGGCGATCTTCTCGGGCGAGGTCTTCGTCGGCACCACCGACACGAAGTCCAGGCCGAGCAGTTTCGCGAAATAGGCCTCGCTGATCGCCGTCGATCCCGAGGACGCCTCGACGATGGTCGTCCCCTCGCGCACCCAGCCGTTGCAGATCGCGTAGAGAAACAGCGAACGCGCCAGCCGATGTTTCAAGCTGCCGGTCGGATGCGTGGACTCGTCCTTGAGATACAGCCGCACACCCCACTCGGGCGGTAGCGGATACCGCAGCAGATGGGTGTCGGCGCTGCGCTGCGCATCGGCCTCGATCAGCCGCACCGCATTGTCGACCCACTCCCGTGAAGTACTGCGATCGCAGTACTTCACCGCAGTACCCGCTCGCTCACTGCGCCTCCCGTGCCATGCGGGACACCCGCACCCGATCGGCGCAGCGAGCCGCTACGCGATTGTCGCTCACTGCGCCTCCCGTGCCATGCGGGACACCCGCACCCGATCGGCGCAGCGAGCCGCTACGCGATTGTCGCTCACTGCGCCTCCTCGCCGCGGAGGCGAGCTCGCAGGTTCGCTTTGTCGTTGCGGCGCTTCTCGTCGACCGCCGCGATGTCCTCGTTCACGCGCGCCCGCAGCCGCTTGAACAGCACCAGCGACAGCGGCATCGCCACGACCAACGCGAACAGCAGCGCGACGATCAGCGGGATGTCGACGTTCACCACGTGCGCCACCACCAGGATGATGGCGGCGATCACGGCGACCAGAGCCAGCCGGGCCAGGGTGTACAGCGCCAGATTGCGCGCGAGCCGCCGACCCGCCGAGGCCGGGGCCCGATCGCTCGCGGCGTCGTCGGATCGGGATGCTTCACTCACACGACCAGGGTAGGCGACGCCGCCGCACCCGTTCCGACCTGCCCGGGTCCCACCGAATTCGATCGCCGGATATTCGCCGAGGCAACGAACCCAGCCGTACGTATATCCGTTTTGTCTATTACTTCCCCTTTACCAACGTTAGATCGTTCGAACACCTGGGGGTCCGGGTGCAACGATGTCGCTATCTGATGAGGGATCTGTCGATTACGGAAAGGTTTGCGAATGACTGCGATCACCGCGGCGAGCCGCACGTTGGGTTCCGTCAACGGCCAGGAGGCCCTCCTGACCCCGGGCCAGGTGGCGGCGCTGTTCCACGTCGATCCGAAAACGGTCACTCGATGGGCACATGCCGGGCGGCTGGGTTCGCTGCGCACCCCGGGCGGACATCGCCGTTTCCGTGAGTCCGAAGTAATGCAGCTGTTGAAGTCGCTGACCACCGAGGCAACCCGCCCCTGAGCCGACAGGACCGCCCATTCCGGCGGTCACAGTGCGACAGGTACGCGCACGGGATTACCCTCGATGTCAGGAGGTGAGCGACGTGGCGTACCTGTTGGCACTCATCGCGGTCGTGGCTGTCGCGGTGCTGTGCTGGAAAGCGTTCGGACCGGAGCATGCGCCCCGGATCGGCATCGGACGAGGACCCGAGAAGAGACGTCGAGTCGTGGGTCCCGATGACGATCCCGAATTCCTGTGGCGGATCTCCCGCCAACGTCGCGACGGCGATTCCGGCTCGGATCACTGACGCGCATATCGTCACCTCGGGTGATGGACTCTGAGGCGGGCTCAGCCGATGGGGCCGGCTGCGGCCAGCGCCGCCGAGACCGAATCGGCGCACGCGGGCAGTAGCGGCAGGCGCACGTGCGCGCTCGGTATCCGGCCCTGCGCCGCGAGCACCCCTTTCACCACGGTCGGATTGGCCTCGGCGAACAGTGCCCGCGCCAGCTCGACCAACCGGTTGCCGATTTTGCGCGCCGCCTCGATCCGTCCGTCCCGCCAGGCCGCGATCAACTCCGCATAGGCCGCGGGCGCCACATTCGAGCAGGTCAGAATGGCCCCCTGGGCGCCCATCGCCAGCAGCGGCGCCGCGTACAGATCGTCGCCGCACAACACCGTCGTCCGGTCGCCGACCGCAGCCAGCCACGCGACCGTGGTCTCGTCGACGACGCCGACGGCGTGTTTGAAGCCCGCGACATTCGGCAGTTCGGCCAGTTCCGTCAAGATTTCCGGATCGAGCGGCCGGCCCGTGCGATGTGGGACGTTGTAGATCAGCAGCGGCACCGGGCTTCGCTGCGCGAGCCGCCGGAAGTGTTCCACCACGCCGCGCTGCGAGGGTTTCGTGTAGTACGGCACCACCGTCAGCGCCGCCGAGACGCGCTCGTCCAGCGCGGCCAATGCGTGCTCGGAATCGGCGGTCGAATTCGAGCCGGTACCCACGATCAGCGGCACGTCACGCTCGGCGCAGACCTGGGCGCAGATGTCGACGACCCGGGCCTTCTCCTCCGCCGTCAGGGTGGCCGGCTCACCGGTGGTACCCAGGGCGACGAGGCCGGAGGCGCCCGCATCGAGGACCTCGTGCGCGAGCCGGGCCAGTGCGTCGCAGGCCAGCTCGCCGTCCGCCGTGAACGGCGTGACGAGTGGAACGAAGAGACCGCTGAACGTCATGCCACCTACCCTCGTCGAGGCGTTGATTCAGGTCCAGTTCACAAATCTTCTTTCGAGCTTAAGCTGAACTTATGCTCGATGTTCGCCGCCTACGGCTGCTGCGGGAGTTGGCCCATCGCCGGACGATTGCTGCGGTCGCCGAGGCCATGTCCTACACCCCGTCGGCGGTATCCCAGCAGCTCACCGCGCTGGAACGCGAGGCAGGAGTCACGCTACTGGAACGCAGCGGTCGCCGCGTCACCCTCACCGCGGCGGCGTGCCGCCTCGTGGAACAGACCGAAGCGGTCCTCGCGATTCTCGAAGAGGCGGAGGCCGAACTGGCTACCGCCGAGCTCACCGGCGCTTTGCACATAGGCGCCTTCCCCACCGCCGTGCAGCGGATCCTGCCGCATGCGCTGGTCTCGCTCAGCCGGGCTCATCCGCGCTTGGAACTGCATGTGACGGAACTCGATCCGGCAGCCGTGCCAGCGGCACTGCGTGCCGGCACCCTGGATATCGCGCTCATCCAGGAATACGACTACGTGCCCGCCGAACCGGAAGCCGGCCTGGACACCGAACCGTTCCTGGAGGAACCGGTCTATCTGGCCGCCCGCACCACCCAGCCGCTGTCCGCCTACCGCGATGCGGCATGGATCTCCGGAACACCCGGCACCCTCTGCCACACTATGACCGTAAGAGCTTGCGAGGCAGCGGGTTTCGTTCCCCATATCCGCCACCGCTCCGACGATTTCGGCACCGTCCTCGCCCTGGTCGCCGCCGGGCAGGGTGTCGCGTTCATCCCCCAGCTCGCGATTCCCCTCCATCCCGAAACCGACACCACCCCGGTCGAATTGACCCCGCTCCCCATTCGCCGCCGCACCCGGATCGCCTACCGCGCCGGCACCCGCACCCATCCCACGATCTCCGCCGCCCGCACCGCGCTGCACGCCACCACCGGAACGATCCCCCCGGTGGAAGATCTCACCTGAAGCCGGCCGTCACGTCAGAGGCTCCGGCCGTCCACCACACCGCGGAGTTCTTCCGGCTCCCAGAAATCCCGCACGCCCGGAAGTTCGGACAGATAGCGCAGGATGCGGTCCGGCGGCCAGCCGTGGGATTCGCCGAGACCGCCGGCCAGCATGCCGAGGTAACGTGCGGACGGTTTGGTCAGGTCGCTGGTCAGCGGGCTGCCCGGGGAGGTGAAGGTCAGGACCGGAATGCCATCCACGTCGTCGACGTGCCACAGGGTTTCGTAGCGGCCGTCGCCGAGTTGGACGTAGCCCTGGCGAACCACCTCGGACGGATCGAAGTCGGGGCCGTCCCCGGGCTGGCGGTGCATCTCCTGGGCCATCAGATCGCTGAACTGCCCGACGGTCAACAGGTAACCACGCGCGGCCGCGCCGGCCGGCCAGTCCGAAGGTGGACGGTGGGCATAGAACGCGACGCCGCCGCTCCACACCGGGCTCTGCCCGGCGAAATAGACGCAGCCGGGCAGTGAGAGCGGCCGGTTCCGCGCGGGCGGCGTGGGATCCCGGAAACCCCCGTAGAGACGCGGGGTGCCCGGCGGGTTGCCGCCCGCCCGGTAGTAGGTGAACCGCTTCTCGAACAAATTGGATCCGTAAGCGGCGTACCAGACGAGTTCCGCGGTCATCGGAGCTCGTTTCCTTCCGGAGTGCGCACATGCCCGACCCTACGGGAGGACACCGCCCGGCCGTCGGCACTGCCTGCCGCCGAGCTCATCCTCGATGCGCCGGCGCAAGTGATCGAGCAATTTCTCCGGATCGTCGAATTCCGCGGGATCGATGGGCGTGCCGAAGTGGATACGCACCCGCTGGCGGCGGTCGAACGCGGGGCCGTCGCCGCGGGTGCGGCGCATCGGCAACACGCGGTCGGTCCCCGTGGTGCCCACCGGGACGATCGGAACTCCGGTCGCCAGCGCCAGTTTCGCCACTCCCGGTTTGTACGGTTCACTCTCGCCCGGTGCGACCAGTCGCCCTTCCGGATAGATGATCAGCACGCCGCCGTGCCGCAGAATCTGTTCCGCCTGCGCCATCGCCGACTGCCCGGACGCACTGTCGCGCCGCACCACCGGAATATGCCCCAGGCGCCGCACCAGCCACCCGACCACCGGCCACGACCACAGCTCGGCCATCGCGATGGCAATTGCCCTGCGCCGCAACGCTCCCCACAGGAACACCGCGTCCAGCATCGAGATGTGATTGCTCGCCACGATCACCGGCCCCGACTTCGGCACCAGCTCTCGTCCCGTCACGGTGACGCGCACGAGATTCGACCACGCCAGCGTGCGCAGAATTCGCCGCACGAACTGCGTGGTGAGCCATGCCCGCTTCCCCAGCCCCTTGGGCCGACGCCCGGATTGCTCGCGCCGACGCCCGGATTGCTCGTTCATCTCCACCCCCGATTCCAACGAACGGAGTCGATTCTCCCACGCGACACCGACATGTTCGGTCCCCGCTGTCGTGCGCCGGCGGGGACCGGCTGCCGATGGCGTGTGCGCGATCGATTCGGCCTCACGCCATCAGCACCGCGGCCGCCTCTCTATCGTGAACGGGTGAGTATCAGCGCGAACGATGATCCGCGCGGCACGAGTGCGGGAGATCGGCGGCGGGCGGAGTTGCGCGACTATCTGCGCAGCCGCCGGGAACGGCTCACGCCCGCCGAGGTGGGCCTGCCGGAGGCCGGGCGGCGGCGCACTCCCGGGTTGCGGCGCGAAGAGGTCGCCGTGCTGGCCGGGGTCGGCGTGTCCTGGTACACGTGGCTCGAACAGGGGCGCGATATCAAGGTCTCGGGAGAGGTGCTCGACGCGGTGGCCCGCGCGCTGCTGCTCGACGAGGCCGAGCGCGCACATCTGTATCGCCTCTCCGGTCTCAATCCGCCGCAGCGTGAGGCCGCGCCGTCGGTTCCGGCGTCTCCGCAGATGCAGGCCCTGCTCGACGCATGGGCTCCGCGCCCGGGATACATCAGGGACCGGCACTGGAATTTCACCGCCGTCAACGATGCCGCGCGCCGCGTATTCGGTTACGGCGACACCGATCACAACTGCCTGGTGTCCTACTTCACCAATGCCCGCTACCGCGTCCTGCATCAGCAGTGGTCGGAGAATGCGCCCGGCGTGGCGGCCGGCTTCCGCGCCGACTCCGCCCGCTATCCCGACGATCCCGAATTCGACCGTATCGCAACCGATCTCGCCCAGGTCAGCCCGGAGTTCGCCGAACTGTGGGCCCGCCACGACGCCGCCGAACACAGCGTCGCGGTGAAGGCCGTCGAACATCCCGACGTGGGCTTGCTGATCTTCGACGCCACGCTGTTCCCGGTACCCGACCACCCCGGCCACCACCTGATCCTGCACAACCCGCGCCCCGGCACCGACACCGCCGAACGCCTGGAACGGCTGTTGCAGCCTGGTGGTGCCACACCCAGGATGAGCTGACACTGCCTCCTCGACTTCCGCGCGCCGAGGATCGTTGTCATGAGCACTACACAGATGCAGGCGATCACCATCCCCGAATTCGGTCCCGCGGAGGTGCTGCGGCCGGCCACCGTCGACATCCCGGAACCCGGTCCGGGCCAGGTTTCCATCGACGTCGCCTACGCGGGAGCCAACTTCGCCGAGGTGCTGTATCGGCAGGGCGTCGTCGGTGTGCCGTTGCCGTTCGTGCCGGGTATCGAGGTTTCGGGCCGGATCCGGGCGGTGGGCCCGGATGTGACGGACCTGACGGTCGGTCGGCCGGTCGCGGCGCTGACCATCGTCGACAGTGGCGGCTACGCCGAGGTGGTCGTCACCTCCGCGGCGTTGGTCGCACCGCTGGACGGCCTCGACCTGAGCCTGGATCTCGCGGCGGCGCTGCCGTCCAACAGCACCACCGCCTGTCTCGTCCTCGACCGCGTGGCGCGCATCGAACCCGGCGAGAGTGTGCTGGTGCACGCGGCAGCGGGCGGCGTCGGCAGCCAACTCGGCCAGGCCGCGCGATTGCTCGGCGCGGGCCGGGTGGTCGGCACCGTCGGCAGCGCCGAGAAGATCGAGGTAGCCAGGTCTTTCGGCTATGACGAGGTGATCCTGCGCGAGGACATCTCCAGTGCAGGGGAATTCGACATCGTGGTCGATATGGTCGGCGGCCCGGCCCGCCGCGCGAGCCTGGACCGGCTTCGTCCGCTGGGCCGAATGATCGTGATGGGCAACGCGTCCGGCGCCGAGGACGTCGGAGTTTCGGCGAACGAGCTGTGGTTCACCAACAAGACGGTCTCCGGATTCAATCTCGCCGCTTTCGCCGCCGCCTACCCCGCCGAAGCGGGAGCAGCCCTGCGGCGGGCAGTCGAAGCAGCCGCTCGTGGCGCACTTCGCGTCCAGGTCGAGTCCCTGCGGTTCGACCAGGTTGTCGAGGCCCACCGTCGCCTCGAATCAGGAACGAGCACAGGCAAGTTGGTGTTGGCGACGGCGAAGGGATGACGGCCGCGGCCGGGAGGAGCTCCCGTTTGCGGCCTCGGCGCCCGGGTACTGCTGAGAAGCCGCACACCGGAATCCATTCGGCCCGGACGCTCGCGGCACAGAAGGAGTGATCATGAACTTGTTGCTGGCTGCCGCCCATACCGATCCGGAAGCGGCCGGATTCATCCTGCGCGGTGTCAAAGGAATCTTCGTCGCCCTCGGCAGCATCATCGCCGCGTTCATCTGCGCCGCCATCGCCGCAGCCAAGGGCCGCAACCCGTTCGGGTGGGGGCTACTGGGCCTGTTCTTCAGCATCCTGACCCTCATCGTGGTCGTCGTCATTCCCAGCAAGAAATCCTGACCGTTCGATTCGCATGACGTCGGAGGTAATGGACTCCAATCGCCCGCACGGGCAGAGTCGGAACGGTGAATGATGCCGCGCTCACCCGCACCGTCGTCGAAGATCTGCTGGCCCGCATGGCCGCCGGCGATCCGGAGAACATCGCCGCGTTGTACGCCCCGACGAGCGACTGGAAACTGAACTGGCCGGAAGACGAGCACGGCCGCGTCGCCACCCCGTGGATCACACACCGCTCCACCCGCGCCGACGCGGCCGCGCATTTCCGCGCGATCGCCGAGCACCATATTCCCGAAGAGGTCGATACGGTGGTCGAGCGAATTCTCGTCGACGGCCCGGATGCGGTGGTACTGGGCGAAATTCGCCAGACCGCGCGCGCGACCCGTCGCCCCTACCGCGCACGGTTCGCCCTTCACCTGACGGTGGAGAACGGCCTGATCACCCGTCACCACGTCTACGAGGACAGCCTTGCCGTCGCCCGCGCGTTCGATCCGGAGTGACGAAACCCCTGAACTTTTCGTGCAAACCCCGCCGGTTTTTTGAGTTTTCCGTAAATCTCGCGGAGGTTTGCACGAAAAGTTCAGCCCCGGATTTTCTGCTAGAGACCAGCGCCGATCCACGCCGCGAATCCCAGCAACCCCTCGGACTGACGGCGCTGCGCGGCGGCGATGCCGTACACGGTTTCGCGCACCGAAGGATGCAGTCGCGTCTGCTGCGGCGCCGCGGCGCGGGCTTTGTTGAGCGCCGCCAGCGCTCGATCCGGCTTACCGGACATCAACCACGCCCGCGCATTGTCCTGCCAGTGATGGCCGACGCGCGGTGCGGCGACGTCGGACGGGATCCGCAGTTCCGCGCCTTCGCGGGCCGCCCTGCCGGGATCACCGGCTTCCAATTCCACGGCGCAGGCATGAATCTCGACGTTGCCCGGACCGAAATCTGTTGTGTACAAGTCGCTCTCATGGCTCATCGGCCGCGCGATGTCACGCGCGGCGGCGATGTGGTCCTGCGCGAGTTCCAAACGGCGGCCGCGTGCGGCAACGATCGCCGCCCGCAGGTGCCCGTAACCGCGTAAAACCCGCTCTCCCTCGGCGTCCCCCGGTACCAACGCCATCCCTCGTTCCACCAAATTCATTGCCACATCGGTTGAATCGTGCGCCATGAGCAGCCGCGAGCGCTTCATCAGGCTGCGAACCGCATATCCGGGGTCCTCGGCGCGCGACGCGACGGTATCGAGCCGGTCGAGCACCAGAGCGGTCAACGACGAGTATCCGAGCCGACAGCATGCTCCTTCCGCGGCGATGTAGGCCGCGCACAGCATGCCGTACGCCGCGGCGCGCTCGGCGTCATCGGACGCCATCTCGGCCGCACCGTGCAGACGTCGAATCAGGTTCGGCAGCAATGCAAGAGCGCGACGAGTGCGATCGTTGTGCAACGCGGCTTCGACGGTATCGAGTTCCGCACGCAACTCCGCAGTGGTCGTCGGCTCCAGCGCCTGGACATACGAGCCTTCGGCAAGCACGGCGCGCAACTCGGGAAGGCCTTCGAGGGGGCCGTCCTCTTCGAGCGTCTCGAGATAGGGCGTGCCCTGCAACCTGTCCGGGTCTACCCCCAACGCCCTGGACACCGCCGCGATGAACCCGGGCGACGCGACCTCTCGCCCCTGCTCGACCGCCTTCATCATCGACAGCGAGTAGTTCGCGCGCGCCGCCAACTGACGCTGCCCCAAACCGGCAATCTTGCGTTCGGATGCGATCCGCCGCCCCACGTGTTCGCCCATGCTCCGAGAGTAGATCGATACCGCCGCCCTGTCCCCCTGTCCCTTCACTGGTCCTCGAGGCTCCTACCTGCGTCGAATCTGACATACACAGACAGGAGGGGTAGGGATGAGAACACGTCCGACGGCGCTGGCCTGGATCGATCCGGAGGTCAGCACCGCACCGAATTGGGATGCGGCACAGGTGAAACGGCTCGCCCGCCACCTCGGCTACGCGCTGGTCTGGCCGGTTCCGCATCGAACGATTCCGCTGATCGACCAGATCCGCACTGCCGATGTGGATGCCATCGTCATGCCCACACCCGCCCATCTCGACGCCCGCACCCTCGACCTGGTCATGCACCTCGCAGACATCGAAACCGCCTGTCCTCGATTGTCTTTCGCACGATGGAACGCCTCCGGAGCCCGGGCGTGACTCCGAGCGAGCGCGCCGTCCTGCGTACGCTCGCGCCGGGCGGCCTCCTCACTGCCGCCCAGTTGCAACGGGCCACAGCTCACACCACTCGAAGCATCCGCAACGCGCTGGCTCGCCTGCACGCGCGCGGCCTGATCGTCCCGAGCCGGGACCGCGCCCGATGGCAGCTGAGCCCGCGTGGTCGCGCCGTCGCCGCGACGATCCGGTGATCGGCCTGCTGATCGCCGCGGGAATTCCGACGACCGTATTTATCTGGGCCGCATACTGGCCGACCTGTACGGGCGAAATTTTGTTCCGGCCGAGGCGTTCGTACTCGGCGGACGATCTCCACCGCACCGCATCGCCGCCATCGACGGCGACGACGGCATCGAACGTCCCGCAGGCCGGCATGACCACCGGGCCACCCCGGACGTCCGCGGAGAGCCTGCGACGCCGTGACCGCCCGCGCCCACCGGCGAATGTCAACAGCGCGGCTCGAGAGGAGGCAGTGCCCCACCCGCTGGGCGGCTCAGACCCACAGAAGTGGGGCACCGGTTCATCCCCTAACAACGGAGGCCGACGTATCCGCTCCCCATGGAGGGCAACCTCCGCGCACACACGGTAACCGGTACAACCCCTCCGGTTAGGTCGCATTAATGCGATTGCAATGAATCGTTACCTACCCATCGCGGCCGCCCCATAACCCCGCAGGTACGGCAGATTTCGATGTCTACGCAGGTTGACAGGGTTTTGTCCGGGTCCGCTCCACGTTTTCGACGTCCAGCGCGAAGGTCGCAAGATTGCGCAACAGGACTGCCCGCGCCGGCGCCTCACCCTGCGGCGGCGAGTGCGGCCGCCATGCGGTCCAGCAGAAGTTGCCGCTCTTTCCTGGTGGGGGCGAGTTCGGCGGCTCGTTCCAACTCGGCGGCGGCGTCGTGATGCCGGCCGAGCCGGGTGAGGAAATCGCCGCGGACCGCGCCGAGCAGGTGGTATCGAGCCATCCGCCGGTCGGCGAGCAGCGGCTCGGTCGCGGCCAGTGCGGCTTCCGGGCCGTCGACGTGGAGAAGCGCGACGGCCCGGTTCATCTCGACCACGGGAGACGCGGTGAGCTGGGCGAGAGCGTCGTAGAGAGCGAGGATGGCGACCCAATCGGTATCACCGAAGGCGGCGGCGCGGGCATGACATGCGGAGATCGCCGCCTGCAGCGAATACGGCCCGAGCGGACGCCCCAGATCGAAGGCACGGTCGAGCATGCCGAGACCGTGTTCGATCAGCGTGCGGTCCCAGCGGCGGCGGTCCTGATGCTCGAGTTGGACCGGAATGCCGTTGTCGTCGACGCGGGTGCGGAATCTCGACGCCTGCAGTTCCATGAGCGCCGCGAGGCCGAACACCTCGGGCTCCGCCGGGAGCAGGCCGGCCAGGACCCGTCCCATCCGCATGGCCTCGGTCGCGAGGTCGGCACGGACGACGCTCTCTCCGGAGGAGGCCGAATATCCCTCGTTGAAGATCAGATACAGGACCTCGAGCACCGCGCGCAGGCGCTCGGGCAGTTCCCCTGCCGAGGGCGCCTCGATCGGCACCCGAGCCTCCGCCAGCGTGCGCTTGGCGCGCGAAATGCGCTGACCGATGGTCGCCGAGGGGCAGAGGAACGCGCGGGCGATCTCCTCGGTGGTCAGGCCGCCGAACAGCCGCAGGGTGAGCGCCACCCGCGACTCGGGCGAGAGCACCGGATGGCAGGTGGTGAAGACCATGGTGAGCAGATCGTCCGGAATGGGGGTGAGCGCCTCGGCGCTCACGTCCGGCAATTCGCCGTCCTGCCCGGCGAGCAGGAGCGGCGCCTTCTTACGCGCCGTCTCCTCCCGCCGGGCACGGTCGATCGCCTTGTGCCACGCGGTGCTCATCAACCATGCGCCCGGCCGGGCCGGCACGCCCTCGGCGGGCCACTGCTCCAAGGCGGCCACGAAGGCCTCGGAGGCCAGATCCTCGGCGATGTCGAGGTCCCCGATGCGGCGGGCGAGCGTGGCGATCAGCTGAGGAGCCTCGATCCGCCACAGCGCCTCGACCGATTCGCGCAGTTCCATCGGTCGGCCGGGTTCAGTCCGAGGGCCGGTGCTGCAACTGCTCGCTGCGGGCCAGGGTCTCGGCGTCGACGGTCTCGGCGAAGTCGTCCATGTCGAAGAGCGGGCGAATCTCCAGAACCTGGGAATCTCCGTAGGACGGATCGAACGGGCAGCGCTTGGCCCACTCGACGGCCTCCGCCAGCGAGCTGACCTCCCAAATCCAGTATCCCGCAATGACTTCCTTGGATTCGGTGAACGGGCCGTCCACCACCGAGGTCCCGGACGTCGAGAAGGCGACCTTCGCCCCGGTGCTGCTCGGTTGGAGGCCCTCGCCGCCGAGCATGATGCCGGCCTTCACCAACTTCTCGTTGAAGGCCTGCATCTTTTCGAACATCTCCTGGGTCGGCTGCCCCTTGCCCTCGTCGGCGGCATCGCCCTTGGTCATCACCATCACGCGCATGACGAAACCTCTTTCTCAGTTGGTGCCGGCCACGCGGCGCAGCAGGTCGGCGATGTATGCGGTATCGACAGCGTCGCCCGCGCGGAAGTCGACGGCCTTGCGGTCGCCGGAGCCCAGCGAACGAAGCACCCCCGGCACCGGCTCGATGTCCTGTGCGCCGAAAACCATGAACGAGACCTTAGCCGCGGCCACGTGCACCACCGCGACGTTCGTCCCGTCGACCGTGAAATGTGGCTTGCCGTACCGGAATACCTCCACCACACCCGGCAGGGTGTTGTGCACGGTCTCGCGCAGGCTCGTGCAGATTCCGGTCTGCCAGTTCTTCTTACCGTCGATGTAGGCGGTGACGTCGGTGTTCATCTCGTTCTTCCCTCCGTGGCTGGGCCGGCCGGTCCGGCTCTCGACAACTCCTTCGCGCGACCGTCCGGGATTTCGACATGGAGGAGAGAATTTTTTTCCGGGGAGCCCTTGGTCACGGCGGCACCGACGTTCGGCCCTACCGGTGCGACGGGTGAGGTGAATACGGTCGAGACACGAGCGGCGCCGGAGTCGCATCCGCGGCGATCACGGCGGCTGTTCCTCAGCGAAGGCAAGCCGATGACGGACACGCGCGAATCTCATCTCAGCCAGTCCGACCTGTTCTCGTGGAGTATGGAGCGCGACGCGATCCTGCGCTCGACGATCGTCTCGGTCGTGATGCTCGACGCGGAGCCGGACTGGGAACGCCTGGTGCAGGCCATCGATCGCGGCACCCGGGTCGCCCCCCGATTCCGGGATCGGCTGGTCGCCCTGCCTGCGGGTCTCGCGCCACCACGCTGGGAAGCCGACCCCGATTTCGACCTGTCCTGGCATATGCGGCGGGTCGCCCTGCCGGCCGCGGTCGACCGCACGGCGGTATTCGAATTCGCTCGCGTCGAGGCCATGACGGCCTTCGACCCGGTCCGCCCGCTGTGGCAGGTGACCGTGCTCGGCGATGTGACCGGTGGCGGCAGCGCGCTGGTGCTCAAGGTGCATCACTGCCTGACCGACGGATTGGGCGGCATCCAATTGGCCAACGAGATCGTCGATTTCACCCGGGCCGGCGGCGAACCGCGTCCGGATCCCGAGCCGGCCCCGGAGAGCCGCGGTGGACTGCTCGACATCGTCGGGTGGAACTGGGCGGTGGGATCGGAGTTGCTGCGCGGCGGACTCGCGCATGTCCTGCCGCTGGCCCGGCATGCCATCACCCACCCGCTGGGCACCGTCCGCGACGGCGTGGCTCTGGCCGTATCGATCGGCAAACTGGCCCGGCCGGTGGTCGACACCCTGTCACCCGTGATGACGAAACGCGGTCTGGCACGCCAGTTGTCGACCGTCGACGTGCCGATGGAGCCACTGCGCCGAGCCGCGCACTCGGTCGGCTGCACCGTCAACGACGCGTTCCTGGCAGGGGTGGTGCTCGGTCTGCACCGCTACCACGAACTGCACGACGGGCAGGTCGAGCGGTTGCGGGTCACGATGCCGGTCAGCGTGCGGAAAGCCGACGACCCGATCGGCGGAAATCGCATCACTCTGGTCAGATTCGCACTCCCGGCCGACATCACCGATCCCGCGCTGCTCATGCCCGTGCTCGACGGAATCGTGGTCGGCTGGCGCCACGAGCCGGCGATCCCGTATTCGGCCGCCGTCGCCGCCACGCTCAACCGATTGCCGGTCGCCATGGTCACCGCCATGCTCAAGCACGTGGACTTCGTGGCATCGGACGTCCCGGGCTCACCGGTGCCCATCTTCATCGCCGGCGCCGCGGTGGAGCGGATGTACGCCTTCGGCCCCACCATCGGAACGGCCTTCAACGTCACCCTCATCTCGCATATCGACACCTGCTGCGTAGGCATCAACGCCGACAGCGCCGCGGTGCCCGACGTGGATGTCTTCACCGATTGCCTCGGCGAGGGCTTCCGCGCCGTGCTGGCGGTGGGCGAACAGGCCGGTTGAGATACGCGCAGCTGCCGCAGCCGGTGCTAGGTGTAGTAGTTGCCGACGCCGGTCTTCAGCCCGGCCAGCTGGGCGGGATCGTGGCCGAACACGACGGTGGCGCCGGTCCGGTCGGCGATGGCGCGGATCTTTTCGACGGACTGGAACCAGGCGACGGTGTCGTAGACGATGCCTGCGGCGATGGCGGGCGGCCCGTAGCTTTCGCTGCGGTACAGCGAGTCCGAGCTGAACAGCATGGCGCCGGTGTCGGCGAGGTCGACCAGCAACGACAGGGTCCCCGGAGTGTGGCCCGGGGTGCGCAGCAGCGTGACACCGGGCAGCAGCTCGGTGTCCTCGTCGATGGTGGTCAGCTCCAATCCGTCGTAGTCGGGCCGGAAGTAGGCGCCGTTGCTGTAACCGTCGAAGCCGAACGCTCCCTTCTTCTCCTCCGCGTCGACGACGATCGTGGTGCGAGTGCCGGCCCACAGCTGCGCGTTCCCGGCATGGTCGCCGTGCAGGTGGGACAGCACCAGATAGTCGATGTCCCCCGGCTCGAGGCCGAGCTGCCTCAGCCGCGAGTCCAGCCACATGTCCTCGGTGACGGAATCGACCGGAAAGAACTTGTCCATACCGGTTGGGCCCCAGCGCTTTTCCCAGTCCCGGGGAACCCCGGTGTCCCAGAGCAGCTTCGTGCCGTCGGGATGCTCGATATACACCACGTAAGTGGGGACCTCGACCCAGTCGCGGGGCGGATGCTTGTCGGCACTCGTGGCCATATGCCCCGGGTCGATCAACAGCCAGGTGAGGTCGCCGTGCATGGTCCCGGTCGGCAGGATCGTCAGCCTGATCTTGTCGATCCCGGCCGGACCTCGATCCGCTGTCCCCGTACTGCCAGATGTAGCACCCATCCGATCAGCCCCTTCGCCTCGGCGCCTTACCTGGCTGACAGATCGACCCTATGACTGCGGTCGGGTCCACG
>NZ_BDBN01000048.1 GCF_001613005.1 Nocardia nova NBRC 15556
CCCGGCGCCCGGCGCGAGCGCCACCCGGCCGGCCCCGCCCGGAACCAGCGCGCCCTACGGCCCCGCCCAGCCGGCCGATATCGCGAGCTTCATCTCCGGCTACTACGGCATGCTGCCCGGTAACACCAGCGGCGCGTGGGCCGAGCTGGCACCGTCGTACCAGTCCCAGACCGGCGGCTACGCGCAGTACTCGAATTTCTGGTCGACGGTGTCGTCGGTGCGGGTCGGCGGGGTGACCCAGAGCGGTCCCGGGCGGGCGGTCGCGACGCTCACCTATACGCTGAAGAACGGGACCGTCACCTCCGAGAGCCGCTGGTTCACGGTGGATACGGCCACCGGCCGGATGCTCATCACCGCGTCGGGAACCTGATGCGGAATCGGAAGGAGAGCTCCGGGTGACTGTGGCCGCCGTGCTGTGGGATATGGACGGCACCCTGCTGGATTCGGAGAAGCTCTGGGATATCGGCGTGCGCGAACTCGCCGAGGAGCTCGGCGGCCGGATGACCGACGCCATCCGGCACGCGCTGATCGGCGCCGACGCCCGCAACGCGCTGCGGATCCTCTTCGACGGCCTGGGCCTGGAGCTCGACCCGGCGGCGATGCTGGCGGCGGGCCAGTGGCTGGAGCGCCGGGTCACCGAACTGATGGCCGGGCCCATCCCGTGGCGGCCCGGTGCCCAGGACGCACTGGCTACGCTGCGGACGGCGGGCCTGCCGGCCGCACTGGTGACCAACACCAAGCGGTCGATCACCGAGCTGTGCTTGGAAACGCTGGGCCGTCACATGTTCGACGTCTCGGTCTGCGGCGACGAGGTCGACAGCGGCAAACCCGCGCCCGATCCCTATCTGCGCGCCGCGCGGTTGCTCGGTGTCGCCCCGGAAGAGTGTGTGGCCGTGGAGGATTCGCCGACCGGCTCGGCCGCCGCAGTGGCCGCCGGATGCCGGGTGCTGGTGGTGCCGTGTGAGATCGCGGTCCCGGCGCGTCCCGGACTCGAATTCCGCGAATCCCTGGTAGGCCTCACCGTCGACGAGCTTGCCCTGGTTCACGCCGGCGTCCGCTGACCCGCGCCACCGAGTTCGCCGGTGCGGGCACGGCGCGGAGTCGGCGCGGCCTCGGTGCGTGGTCGGCGCCGCCGCGGCGCTCGGGTGGCACCAGCGGTGCGATTTCGGCGCGCGACGCGACGGCCAGCTTCCGCAGGACGGCGGCTATCTGGGCGTCCACCGTGCGCGCCGAACTACCCCGCCGGTCCGCAATGGCGCTGTTGGTGTACCCGGCCGCCGCGAGCGCGGCGACCTCCTGCTCGGCCGGGGTCAGCAGATCCCATTCCGGTGCGTGCGGTGCGACCGCGAACTCGTCCGGCACGGCGATGTCACAGGCGAGCCGGCTGATCTGCCGCAGTGTCGTGCATACCTCGGTTCCCTCGCGATAGGCCGCGTCGAAGGTGTGCGCACCCACGAGCCGCCGGATTCCGTCCGCCGCGTGGTCGGTCTCCGCCACGAAGGGCCGCAGCTGCGCGATGTCGACGCCGAGCCGGCGGCGCAGCGCCGCGGCGGCGCCGAGCAGCCGCGCGATCTCCACGGCCGTCGTGTGCGGTGCGGCCGCCGGCGGCGCGGCGAGAGTCAGCCGCGCCAGTGCCCATGCCCGCGCGTGGACGGACCACACCACACCCCAGGTGTCGCGTGTCGCGACCTGGCGCGCCAGGGTGGCGGGCCCGGCCGCGGCGGCCCGCCGCGCGTCGCCGTGCAGGGTGTCGGCGATGATCCGCGCGATCTCGGCCCACGACTTCGCCCAGTCCGCGCCCGAATCCGACACCGCCTCGAGGTGGCGGGCGGTCACGGCGAGGGCCTGCTCGGAGGTGCCGAGGAAGGCGGCGGCGAGTGCCTCGAACAGCGCGCTGATCGCCACATGCCCGTAATCCGCTGCGGCGGTGAATTTTTCGCGGGCGCGCGCCAGCAGCACCAGCGCGCGCACATCCTGGTCGACGAGCATCAGCCGGCAGCCGAGGGTGAAGGCCACCGGCGCCGGGAGCGCAATGTCGGCGGTGGGATCGGCGGCCACTCGGGCCCGTGCCGCAGGGTCGGACACCGCGGCCGTCACACAGCGATCGAGTAACGCCTCGGCCTCCTCGGGCAGG
Organism: Nocardia nova NBRC 15556; assembly: GCF_001613005.1. Classification (GTDB taxonomy): domain Bacteria; phylum Actinomycetota; class Actinomycetes; order Mycobacteriales; family Mycobacteriaceae; genus Nocardia; species Nocardia nova. The sequence goes on from NZ_BDBN01000048.1 coordinate 2,135, forward strand.
CCCTGGCACAGGCAGATCCAGGCGATCGTCGCCATCGCCCGGATCCGCAGCGGCTCGGGCGCCGAGGTGGCGGCGGCCAGCGTCTTCTCGGCGCGGCGCCGTGATTCGCGCAACGAACCCCGGAAGAAGGGGACGTGCAACGCGATCATTCCCAACGCGATCTCCAGCCCGGCCACCGCGTCGTCGGGCGAGTCCAGGCTGCGATCGATGGCGACCAGCAGGTTGTCCCACGACGCCCGCGCCCACTGTGGCAATCGGCCGTCGCCGTCGTCGGTGCTCGTGATGCGGTCGCGGTAGTAGCGGCGGTGCCGGTCCGCGAGCCGCCGCGGCTCGCGCGGATCCCGTTCGGCCAGGCGCTCCCGGGCGAACAGCCGCAGACTCTCCAGCAGCGAATAGCGCACCTCGCGGGCGCTCACATGCACGGTGACCAGCGATTGGTCGGCCAGCCGTTCCAGCAGCTCCTCGATGTCGGCGGCGGCCGGCTCCGCCGCGGCGTCGGGTCCGGCGCACACGGCCACGATCGCGTCGAGGTCGGCTCCCACCTCGAGACTCGGATCGTCCTCGGCGTCGGCCGGATTGACGTCGTATCCGGGCGCGAAAACCGACATCCGCTCGAACAGCAGCCGTTCCCGCGCATCGCACAGTTCGAACGACCACGCGATCACGTCGGTGATACCGCGATGCCGGGCATCCGCGCCGATCACAGTGGCGGGCGGCCAGTGCAGACGGGTGTCGCCGGCGCGGCCGTCGAGATCGCGCAGAATCATGGCCGGTGGCCGCCGCCGCAACCGCGCCGCGGCGAGGCGGATGTGCAGCGGGTAGTGGTGCAGATGCCGGCAGATGGATGCCACCGTCTCGGCGGTGTCCGGGCTCAGCACGGTACCGGTCAGCGCCGCGCGCCGGTGGAACAACTCCTCGGCTTGGCGCTGGGTCAACGGTGGAAGCGGTAGGAGCTGTTCGTCGATCCAGCCGATGGGGCGGCGGCTGGTGGCCAGGACCCTCAGGCCCGGCACCGTCTCGATCAGTTCGGCGATCACCTGACCGGCGCCCTCGGTGACGTGCTCGCAATTGTCCATGACCAGCACCGGGGGCGTGGCGCCGGCATCGAGGGTTTCGATCAGCGCCGGCCACGGTGCCCGCCCGGAGAAGTCGTGGTCGGCGACCGCGCGGACCACCTCGTCGGCGACTCCGGCCGCGTCGGTGCCCGCCGCCAGCCGGGCCAGGCGCACCCAGTGCACGCGCCCCTCGCCGGTCCGCGGCAACCGGTGCACGGCCTCGGTGACCAGGCGCGTCTTGCCCAGACCACCCGCGCCGATCACCGTGATCAGCCGCGCGGGCCCGGAGAGCAGGGTCGCCAGCCGTTCCAGTTCCGGTTCGCGGCCGATGAATTCGTCGGAGGTGGTCGGCACGGTGCCCACCCGCAGTGGCGCCATCTCGCGACCCTACCGTCCGCGCGCGGCGGCCGGACCGGCAGCGGCGCGCCGCGCGACGTTGTGGTGGCGAATATCGCTGGCGCACATGGTTACTCGAGGGTTTGTGAGGTTTCCCAATGATATCCGGGAATCTGCTGTGTAATGGCGCCCGGCAGGTCACAATGATCTTCATGGCGGCGACAGGGGGTTGTGGCAACGTGGGTGCACCGAGCCGGGACGGCGAAACAGCTGGGGCAGAAGGTAGTTCGGAACGGGTCGACGCGGCGGCGGCCCGTCCGGCCCTCGCTGCCGTCGTCGATACCGAGCGCTATCCGCTCGACGCACCCGGCAGCGCCCGGTGGGACGAGGTGGTGCGCCGAGCGCGCGACGACCTCGCCGCCGACGGCTGCACCGTCCTGCCCGGATTCGTGCGCCCCGATTTGCTGGCCACGCTGCGCGACGAGGGCGCCGAGCTCGCTCCGCACGCCTATTACACGGTCGAGAAGGTCAACGCGTACAACATTCCGCTCGACAGCGACCTGCCTCCCGACCATCCGGCCACGATCGTGCTCGAGCGTGGAAACGCCTTCGTCGCGCGGGATCTCATCCCGCCCACCGCGGTGATCCAGGTGCTCTACACGAGCGCGGCGTTCCAGCGATTGGTCTCCGAATGCTTCGGGTTGCCACAGCTGCATGAATACACCGATCCGCTGGCGGGATTGTGTCTCAACGTGGTTGCGCCCGGCATGTCGCATCCGTGGCATTTCGACACCAACGAATTCACGGTCTCGATGCTGACGCAGGAACCGGATGCGGGCGGTGTCTTCGAATACTGCCCGCGCATCCGGACGCCGGAAGCGGAGAATCTGGCCGATGTGCGGGCCGTGCTCACCGGATCGGGCGACTCCTTCATCCGGCGGCTCACGCTGCGCCCCGGCGATCTGCAACTGTTCCAGGGCCGTTTCTCCCTGCACCGGGTCTCTCCGGTGGAGGGCACCACCCAGCGCCACAGCGCGATCTTCGCCTACAGCGACCGCCCGGGCATCGTGGGGGCGGTCGAACGCACCCGGCAGCTGTTCGGGCGGGTTCTTCCGGACCATCTGGCCGCGGCGGGCAATGCCGTACGCGGTGACCGACTTCTCGACTGATCACCCGTTCGACTCAGGAGGATCGCCCGTGACGGTTTCGATGCACAGCACCGGAAAAGCTTCGTTCGACGACATCTACGACCGCCCCGATCCGAGCGCCTACTGCCGCCGGATGGCCGAATTGGACTACTGCATACCGGAATTGGCCAAACCTGCCTTCCTGGAACTGTTCGCCGACTACGAGGCGCGCACCGGCACCGTGCCGACCGTCCTGGACCTGGGGTGCTCCTACGGGGTGAACGCGGCGCTGCTGCGCTTCGGGACCACCGTGGCCGATCTGGCCGAGCACTACGGTGACGCCGATACCGCCACCTGTATCGCCCGCGACCGCGCCCGCCTGGTCGCCGACGACCGGCTGCCCCAGATCCGCTTCATCGGTATGGACGCCTCCGCGCCGGCGTTGGACTACGCGGCGGCCACCGGACTGCTGCACGAGACCGTCCACGCCGATCTGGAGGCGGGCGATCCCACCGAGGCACAGCGCAAGATCATCGGCTCGGCCGATCTGGTGATCTCCACGGGCTGCGTCGGTTACGTCACCGGCCGCACCCTCACACGGGTGGCTCGCGCGCACGGCACCCGGCTACCGTGGATGGCACACTTCGTGCTGCGGATGTATGCCTTCGAACCGATCGCGCGCGAACTCGCCGCCCTGGGGTACCGGACCGAGCGCCGTCCCGGCACCTTCCGGCAGCGCCGTTTCGCCTCCGCCGCCGAACAGCAACAGGTACTGAATACGCTGACCGCCAACGGAATAGATCCGACCGGCTACGAATCCGACGGCTGGCTGCACGCCGAACTCTACATATCCACACCGACCCCCGAGGACCGCCCGTGACCGACCGTACCTTCGCCTTCGACGATCAGCTGCCGCGCGTGCCGCTGCCCACGCTCGACGACAGCTGCGCGCGTTTCCTGCAGTGGTCGCGGCCGCTGCTGTCGGAGGACGAATACGCCGATACCGAGCGCGCCGTGGCCGATCTGCTGCGCGCCGACGGTCCGGCCCGGATCCTGCACGCCGATCTGGAGCGGTTCGACCGCACCCCCGGTGTCGGCAGCTGGCTCGACGAGTTCTGGCCCTCGCGCTATCTGGGCCGTCGCGACCGGATCGCGGTCAACGCCAACTTCTTCTTCCTGTTCCGCAACGACACGCCACTGGCGCAGTCCACCTCGGACCAGCAGGCCGATCGCGCCGCCGCGCTGATCACCGCCGCGGTGAACTACAAACTGCTGCTCGATCGGGAGGAGATCCCGCCGGTCGTGCAACGCGGAGCGCACTTTTCGATGGCGCAGAACAAATTCCTGTTCTCCGAGACCAGGATTCCCGGCGATCCGCAGGACAGCGTGCGCGTGCCCTACAGCGATGAATGGCCGGGCCCGTCGCAGGCGCGCCACATCGTGGTCTTCCACCACGGCGCCATGTTCCGGATGGAGGTCATCGGCACCGGCGGGGCGCCGCATGCCCCGGAGGACCTCGCCGACGGTCTGCGGGCCGTGCTCAAGGCGGCGCCCGATCAGCTGCCCGTCGACTCCTCGGCCGGACATCTCACCACCATGGCGCGGGCCGAATGGGCCGGCGTGCGGGGCCGTCTGCTGGAAGATCCGGTGAACGCGGCGGCGCTGGAGGCGATCGAAACCGCACTGTTCTGCGTCTGCCTCGACGATGTGACCCCCGCCGATCAACTCGCGGCCAGTGACCAGCTGCTGCACGGCGACAGCGGTAGCCGGTGGTTCGACAAGGCGGTCTCGCTGATCGTCTTCGTCGACGGCAGCGCCGGTATCAACGTCGAACACTGCGGACTCGACGGCACCACCATCCTGTCGTTCGTCGACCGGCTGCTCGAGGCTCCGGCCGCCGAGCATGCCGCGCAGTCGGGGGCGCAGCCCCAGGGGCTGCCCTCGGTGGAGCCGATCGAATTCCGGCTCGACGATCGGTTGCGCGGTGAGATCTCCTCGGCCGCAGCCGCATTCGCGCAGTTCGTCGCAGATAACGCGACGACCACGGTGTCGTTCGACCATTTCGGCACGGCCCGCGCCAAGGAGCTCGGCATCTCGCCGGACGCCTTCGCGCAGCTGAGCTATCAGCTCGCCCATCAGCGCAGCAAGGGAATGATCGGGGCCACCTACGAATCGATCGCGACCCGGCAGTATCGCAACGGCCGCACCGAGGCCATGCGCGTGGTGACCCCGCAGATCCTGGAATTCGTTGCCGCCATGGACGATTCGTCGGCCGATGCGGCGACGAAGCTGGCCGCCGCCCGCGCGGCCGCGACCGCCCATGTGGAGCGCGCCAAGCAATGCCAGCGCGGCGAGGCGCCGGAACAGCATCTCTGGGAGCTGCAGTGGGTGCAGCGCCGGCGAGGCGCCGAACTGGGCGCTACGGAGCCGATGCCCTTCTTCGACAGCCCGGGCTGGATCATCACCCGCGACGACTATCTGAGTACGAGCTCGGCGCCTTCGGCGAATATCGAATACTTCGGTTTCGGCTGCACCAGCCAGAAGTGCATCGGCATCGCCTACGTCCTGCTGCCGGATCGCTGGAACATCTACCTCGCGACGCCGAAATCGGTTGCGGAGCAGATGTATCGGTTCGCCGACGAACTGCGGACCGCGGTGTCGGAACTGGAGGAATTGCTCGCCTCCGCCTGATCGGGGACTGCGCCCGAGCCGACCGACACCCGAACCGGGAGACAGGCGGCTCGGGTGCCGGTCGTATCGGGGGGATGGTCGCGGCAAATTGCTGTCGCGCGAGACTGTCTCGGTCACAACGGGTTTCGGTCCACAGGTGCCGTCACCGGAGCGCAGGCTCCGTGCGGAGCGGTCTCGATCCGTGGTGGGCATGCACCCGGATTGCTAGCCTCGTTCCCGTGGTCGACTCGGTGATGCCGCGGTTCGCCTGGCGCCAGGTGACACCGGCGGATTTCGCGCTGCTCGGGCATTGGCTGGCCCAACCGCATGTGCGGCGATGGTGGCATCACGACTTCGACGCCGCATCCGTCGAGCGCGATTTCGGGCCGGCCGCGCGCGGGGAGGTGGCCGCCGAAGATCTGCTCGTCAGTGCCGACGGCGAACCCGTCGGGCTGGTGCAGCGCATTCGCTGGGCGGACTGGCCCGAGTATGTGGAGCAGGTGCGGCCGATACTCGACGTGCCCGGCGAGGCCGTGTCACTGGACTACCTGATCGGCGAGCCGGGGCGGGTCGGCCGCGGCCTGGGTTCGGCGATGCTGCGCGCGGTCGTCGCGGCGAGCTGGGCCGACTATCCGCGCGCCGACTGCATCGTCATTCCCGTCGCCGCCGCGAACCGGGCATCCTGGCGGGCGCTGGAGAAGGCCGGTCTGCGCCGGGTCGCGGAAGGGGAGCTGCCGCCGGACAACCCGATCGACGACGGATGGCATTACATCTATCGCGTCGACCGCCCGCTCGAGGCGCCGGCAGCACCGCCGCCGGGTGCCGGACGGTGATCGCGCGCACGCCGGCGGCAACCGCGGCGCCCCCGCCGATAACCGATTGCGGGACATATGCGGTCGTCTGAAAGAATGGCGTCCCGTGAAGACTTTCGAAACCCTGTTCGCCGAGCTGCAGGATCGTGCGGCCAACCGTCCGGAAGGTTCCGCAACCGTGGCGGCATTGGACGCCGGGGTCCATGCGCAGGGCAAGAAGGTGATCGAAGAGGCCGGTGAGGTGTGGATCGCCGCCGAACACGAGACCGACGAACAGCTGGCCGAAGAGATCTCCCAGCTCCTGTACTGGGTGCAGGTGCTGATGGTGGGCCGCGGTCTGCGGCTCGAGGACGTGTACCGACATCTGTGACGGGTGAGACCCGGGCCGCCACGGCTACCGGGCGAAACGGTTCGACCGCTCCCTGACACCTTTGTCCGCCACCCGTCCCGAAAGGACATCCCATGCTTCGCGTCGCAGTCCCCAACAAAGGCGCACTTTCCGAATCGGCCGTGGAAATTCTCACCGAGGCCGGTTACCGCAAGCGCAGCGATTCGCGCGACCTGTCGGTGATCGACAACGCCAACCAGGTCGAATTCTTCTTCCTCCGCCCGAAGGACATCGCCATCTACGTCGGGTCGGGTCGCCTCGACCTCGGCATCACCGGCCGCGATCTGGCCCTGGATTCCGGCGCCCCGGTGCAGGAACGCCTCGGCCTGGGTTTCGGCCGCTCCACCTTCCGCTACGCAGCCCCCGCCGGACGGGAATGGAAGGTCGAAGACCTCTACGACAAGCGGATCGCCACCAGCTACCCGAATCTGGTGCTGCGGGATCTGCAGCGCCGGGGGATCGAGGCCGAGGTGATCCGCCTCGACGGCGCGGTGGAGATCTCCATCCAGCTCGGGGTCGCCGACGCCATCGCGGACGTGGTCGGCTCCGGGCGCACCCTGCGTCAGCACGATCTGGTCGCCTTCGGCGATTCGCTGTGTGATTCGGAGGCCGTGCTGATCGAGGCCGCCGGCTCCGATCACAGCGACAAGGCCCGCAACCAGCTCATCGCGCGGGTGCAGGGTGTGGTCTTCGCCCAGCAGTACCTGATGCTCGATTACGACTGCCCCAAGGATCTGCTCGACCGGGCCGCCGCGATCACGCCTGGTCTGGAGTCGCCGACCGTCTCGCCGCTGACCGATCCCGACTGGGTCGCCGTGCGCGCGCTGGTGCCGCGTAATCAGGGCAACGACGTGATGGATCAGCTCGCCGACCTCGGCGCCAAGGCGATTCTGGCTACCGATATTCGTTCCTGCCGCGCCTTCTGACCTCGCTCGACGGCGCCGCGGTCATGGATGCGGCACCGTCGCGGCAGCGTCGTCCGGCCAGCCCGGATACGGCGGCGGGGTACCGCCGTAGGCCGGGCACAGCGGGCGGTACTCGCAGAATTTGCAGCCCCACCCCGGCCGCGGCGGGAAATCTCCCTCGCGGCCGGCGGTGGTGATCGCCGCCCACAGCGCCGACACGATGCGCTCGAACCGGACGAGTTCGTCCGCGTCCGGCGCATAGGTCAGGATCTGCCCGTCGCGCAGATACAGCAGCCGCAGCTGGGCCGGGGCCACCCCCCGGGTGCGGTACATGATCAGCGCATAGAACTTCAGCTGGAACAGCGCCTTCTGCTCGGCATCCGGTGCGGGAACGCGCCCGGTCTTGTAGTCGACGACCCGCAACCGGCCGTCCGGCGCGATATCGATGCGGTCGACATATCCGCGCAGCGGCGAGCCGTCCGCCAGCCGGACCTCCACCAGCGATTCACAGGATTCCGGGTCGAATCCGGTGGGGTTCTCGAGGTGATAGTAGTCGCGTACCAGGCGGCTCACCTCGTCGAGAAACGGTGGGAGACCGCCCTGTTCGAGCACCACCTCGATCTCGGGGCGATCTGCCAGCAAACGCTGCCAGGCCGGTTTCACCAACGCCGCGGCCCGCTCCGGAACGCGTTCACCACTGGGTAGCCCGTACAGCGATTCCAGCACCGCGTGCACCACCGTTCCGCGTACGGCGTCGCGTCCGGGTGTTTCCGGAATGCGGTCGATCGCGCGTAATCGGTATTTGAGCGGACATTGTTTGAAATCGATTGCCCGCGAGGGCGACAACGCCGGCCCGCGGGAAACGGCCGGTAATTCGGGCGGGGTCGCCGTCGGTGGTGCGGACATACCTGGCAGGCTATCGGCGGGTACCGACACATTCCGCGGCGCGATACCGCCGCCGGAAATGACGCGCAGGAGAACGGAGATTCATGACGGCCAGACGGACCGGCCCATTCACCACGGGGGACCGGGTGCAGCTGACCGATGCCAAGGGCAGGCAACACACCGTCGTCCTGGAGCCGGGCAAGGAGTTCCACACCCACAAGGGACCGATCCGCCACGACGAGCTGATCGGCGCCGACGAGGGCTCTGTGGTCCAATCCGCCAACGGCACACCGTATCTCGCGCTGCGGCCACTGCTGGTCGACTACGTGCTCTCGATGCCGCGCGGTGCGGCGGTGATCTATCCCAAGGACGCCGCTCAGATCGTGCACGAGGGTGATGTGTTCCCCGGTGCGCGGGTGCTCGAGGCCGGCGCCGGCTCGGGCGCGCTGACCTGTTCGCTGCTGCGCGCGGTCGGGCCGAGCGGCAGTGTGCGCTCCTATGAGATCCGCGAGGACCATGCCGAGCACGCCGTCCGCAATGTCGAGCGATTCTTCGGCGAACGCCCGGACAACTGGACGCTGACCCTGGGCGACGTCGCCGACTACGACGGCGAGCAGGTCGACCGGGTGGTGTTGGACATGCTCAAACCGTGGGACGCGCTGCCCGCGGTATCGCGTGCGCTGATCCCCGGCGGGGTCCTGATCGTCTACGTCGCCACCGTCACGCAGCTGTCGGAAATCGTGGAGGCGCTGCGTCAGCAACAGTGCTGGACCGAGCCGCGGTCCTGGGAGTCGCTGGTGCGGCCGTGGCATGTGGTCGGCCTGGCGGTCCGTCCCGAGCATCGTATGCAGGGGCATACGGCCTTCCTGGTGAGCGCCCGGCGCCTCGCCGACGGTGTGGTGGCGCCCAAGCCGCAGCGGCGGCCC
>NZ_BDBN01000049.1 GCF_001613005.1 Nocardia nova NBRC 15556
CCCTCCAAGGGCTGAGCGAGCGGCTGAGGCCTTCCTCTCTCGGGCCGTGCGGCGCTCAGGGCTGGCAGGGCGCCATACCCATCGCCAGGATCTGGCAGGCGGAGGCGTCGGACAGCTGCCAGCCGGCCGCCGAGTGCTGCCAGGTCATCGGCATCGGGCCGGCCGGGCCGTGCGGCGAGGTGATGGTGACCTGGCCGGTGGCCTGATCGCCCTCGGTCTTGACATCGGCGACGGTGAAGGTGATGGTGCCGTAGTTGGCCAGGCCCTTGGTCATGGTGTCGATGTTGGCGGCTCGTTTACCCCCTCCGACCACCAGCTTCTCCTTCTCGGCGGTCGGCTTGGCCGGATCCACGAAGCCGTTGAGGGTGGTCTGCAGTTCCTCGGCGGTGGGGGCGGGCGCGGCGGCGGCGCTCGTGGCGGCGGCTGCGGCCGAGGTGGCCGTCGTGGTGCCCGTCGGCGTGGAGTCCTGGGAATTGTCGGACCCGCATGCTGTCATAGCGGTAACGGCGAGCGCGGTAAAGGCGGTAGCCGTGGCAAGGCGGAACCCGGCAAGATGCATCCAGGAGCGACGCACACCGGAAACACCGGCGGTCCGCGTGGCGTTGCTCCCGGTGCGGGTACTGCCACCGAAGGGAGTAGCGCTGTGGCGGGTAGGAAGGAGCATCGACTAGACCTTTCGGTTCGGTCCGGCGAAATCGCTCGCCGAATGCAGGTTAGGGCAGGCTAACATGGTTGCCCGGGCTGGTACCGCAGCTGAGATGTGATCACGACGAAACCATGTCGGAAAGCGAGAACGGTTCGCGCCCGGTAGCGTTGATAGACCGGGACTGGGAGGAGCAGCATCATGAGCCCCATCGAGAATTCGGATTCGGCGGCCTGGAGAGAACTCGAGGTGGTACGCGCCGAGGCGGCTGCACTCCGTAGGCAACTCGCCGACTCGCCGGATCGTTCAAGGGAATTGGAAGCTCGTATCGATTCGCTGACGATTCGCAACACCAAACTGATGGACACCCTCAAGGAGGCCCGTCAGCAGTTGGTGGCGCTGCGTGAGGAGGTCGACCGGCTGGGCCAGCCGCCCAGCGGCTACGGCGTGCTGATCGGTGTGTACGAGGACCAGACGGTCGACGTGTTCACTTCCGGACGCAAGATGCGCCTGACGTGCTCGCCGAACATCGACACCTCCGAATTGCACTACGGACAGACCGTGCGTCTGAACGAGGCGCTCACGGTGGTCGAGGCCGGCACCTTCGACCGGACCGGTGAGATCGGCACCCTGCGCGAGGTCCTCGACGACGGCCGCCGCGCCCTGGTCGTGGGCCACGCCGACGAGGAACGCGTGGTCTGGCTGTCGGGCCCGCTGTCGGCGCTGGTCGACGCGGACGACGTCGAAGATCCCAACGCGCCCGTGCGGCGGCTGCGGCCGGGTGACTCGCTGCTGGTCGACACCAAGGCCGGATTCGCGTTCGAGCGCATTCCCAAGGCCGAGGTCGAGGATCTGGTGCTCGAAGAGGTGCCCGATGTCGGTTACGAGGACATCGGTGGCCTGGGCCGCCAGATCGAGCAGATCCGCGACGCGGTGGAGCTGCCGTTCCTGCACAAGGATTTGTTCCGCGAATACGCGCTGCGCCCGCCCAAGGGCGTGCTGCTCTACGGTCCGCCGGGCTGCGGTAAGACGCTGATCGCCAAGGCGGTCGCCAACTCGCTGGCGAAGAAGATCGCCGAGGCGCGTGGTGAGGACGCCAAGGAGGCCAAGTCCTTCTTCCTCAACATCAAGGGTCCCGAGCTGCTGAACAAGTTCGTGGGCGAGACCGAGCGCCACATCCGGATCATCTTCCAGCGGGCTCGTGAGAAGGCCTCCGAAGGCACCCCGGTGATCGTGTTCTTCGACGAGATGGACTCGATCTTCCGCACTCGTGGTTCGGGTGTGTCCTCGGATGTGGAGACCACGGTCGTGCCGCAGCTGCTGTCGGAGATCGACGGCGTGGAGGGCCTGGAGAACGTCATCGTGATCGGCGCGTCCAACCGCGAGGACATGATCGACCCCGCGATCCTGCGCCCCGGCCGTCTGGACGTCAAGATCAAGATCGAGCGTCCGGATGCCGAAGCGGCACAGGACATCTTCTCCAAGTACCTCACCGAGGAACTGCCGCTGCACGCCGACGACATCGCCGAATTCGCCGGCGATCGCTCCAAGTGCGTCAAGGCGATGATCGAGCGGGTCGTGGACCGGATGTACGCCGAGAGCGAGGACAACCGCTTCCTCGAGGTCACCTACGCCAACGGTGACAAGGAGGTCCTGTACTTCAAGGACTTCAACTCCGGCGCCATGATCCAGAACATCGTGGACCGTTCCAAGAAGTACGCGATCAAATCGGTGCTCGAGACCGGCAATCCCGGTCTGCGCATCCAGCACCTGTTCGATTCGATAGTCGACGAGTTCTCCGAGAACGAGGACCTGCCCAACACCACCAATCCGGATGACTGGGCACGTATTTCGGGTAAGAAGGGCGAACGGATCGTCTACATCCGGACGCTGGTTACCGGTAAGAACGCTTCGGCGAGCCGGGCGATCGATACCGAATCCAATACGGGTCAGTACCTCTAGGAGTACCGCACACACACGAAGGCCGCGCTCGCATCGCGAGCGCGGCCTTCGCCGTATCCGGTGTCAGCGCCGGGCAGTGGCCACCGAGTCGAGCACAATATCGGTGGCCGGTGCGCCGTCGCCGGATCCGTCCTTCACGCCACCCGCGGCGATGTTCTGCAGCACGTCCATCCCGCCGGTGATCCGGCCGAAGGGGGTGTAGCTGGGCGGCAGTTTGCTGTCGGAGTAGACCAGGAAGAACTGGCTTCCGTTGGTGTTCGGGCCGGAGTTGGCCATGGCGACCGTTCCCGCCGGGTAGGTCGCCCCGGCCAGGTTCTCGTCGCCGAACCGGTAGCCGGGACCGCCGGTGCCGGTTCCGGTCGGGTCACCGCACTGCAGCACGAAGATGCCCTCGGTGGTCAGGCGGTGGCAGCGGGTGTGGTCGAAGTACTGCTCGCCGGCGAGGAAGGCGAACGAGTTGACCGTATGCGTGGCCCGCGCGGCGTCGAGGGCGACGGTGATGGTTCCGCAGTTGGTTTCCAGCGTCGCCGTGTATCCGGCGTTGGGGTCGATGGTCACCGCGGGTTCGGCCGGCCACTGCTTGCCGTTGGGCTGGGCGTCGCCGGGGGTCATGCAGCCGGGTGCCTGGGTGTGCAGTGGCAGCGGGGCAGCCACGGCAGGGGTGCCGCCGGCCAGCAGTGCGATCGCCGCACCCGCCGCCGCCAGGCCGCTGCGCACCGGCAATCTGCGCGATCTGCGGTCGCGTCGGGCGGAGTGGTCGAGATCGGACTGCGAGTGTGGGACATCGATATGCACCGGGGCGGGCCTCCGAGATTCGTCTCGTGATGGGTTCGGTCGCCCGGCATCATCGCATGCCCGACCGCCGGGTGCGGGTGAATGGGACATCCCGGTCCCGGCGCTGCTAACGTCGCGGCCATGCAGGTGGTGTTGCGGCATAATCCGTCGTCCACGGTGGCACGGTGTTTTCTCGCCGGCGGGGAGCCGTTGCGTGCGGAAACCGGTGCGATGGTGGCCCATTCGGCCGGGGTGAGCCTGGCCGCGAAGGCCGAGGGCGGATTTCTGGCGGGGCTGAAGCGTTCCGTGCTGGCCGGTGAGTCGTTCTTCGTGTCCACGTTCACCGCGCCGCCACAGGGCGGCTGGGTCGATGTGGCGCCGGCGCTGCCTGGGGACATGCTGGCGCTGCCGATCGCGCCCGATCGCCCGTACTTCATCAGCCGCGGCGGCTGGATCGCCAATTCCCATGGCGTGCAAGTGGAAGCGAAATGGGGCGGTTTCGCGAATATGTTCGGCGGTGAGGGCGGATTCGGCCTGCGTGCCCAGGGGCAGGGCGAGGTCGTGCTCGGCGTCTTCGGCGCGATCGACGTGATCGATCTGCAGCCGGGGGAGTCGGTGACCATCGACTGCGGCCATGTGGTGGCTTACGACCTGGCGTTGAAATTCGGTATCCGCCGGGCGGTTTCGGGTCGTTCGCTGCAGTCGATCACTTCCGGCGAAGGTCTGGTGTTCGACTTCACCGGTCCGGGCCGGGTGCTGCTGCAGACCCGCAACCCCGGCGCGTTCGCGGCCTGGGCCGGCGCGGTCACCTCGTCCGGCTAGGTCCGATTGCGCGGATGCAGCAGTTCGTCGATCAGGACCCGGGTGTCGGGGACGAACGGCCAGCCGGGATCGCTCAGGTGCTCCCACAGCTGCGTGTCGGTCCACCACCAGCCCGCGGCGATCTCCTCGGGCTGGACGGTGATCGGCCCGTCGGAGCGAATCTCGTAGGCGAACAGGTGGCACCGCATCGGGCGGCCCGCCCAGCTGCCGTCCCAGGACACCCGCGCCAGCGGCCGCGGTTCGCTTGGCGCGGCAACGATTCCCAATTCCTCGCCCAGCTCGCGCGCCGCCGCGGCGGCGGGATCCTCGCCGGGGGCCAGCACCCCGCCGGCCAGGCAGTCGTGCATTCCGGCGAACACCATCTTCGTATCGGTACGCCGATGGACGTAGATGCGCCGCCCGTCGAGCGATCGCACCAGCACGCCGGCACTGGCATGCCACAATCCTTCGGCATACACCTCGGCGCGTTCGGCGCTGCCGGTCTCGTTGCCGCGGCCGTCGTAGACGGCGATCACCTCACCCATTCCCGCCAGCCTAGGCGGTGAGTGCGGGAGAATGCGCCCACGGTGGCGTATCGGCGACGGGCGCGGACGATGGCGGTAGGACAACGGCGAGGCGAGGTGATACTCCGTGGTGATCGATCTGAACAGCGATCTCGGGGAGGGGTTCGGTGCGTACACGATGAGCGACGACGCGGCGCTGCTCGACGTCGTGACCAGCGCCAATATCGCCTGCGGCTTCCATGGCGGGGATCCGGTGATCATGCGGCGCACGTGTGATCTCGCGGTCGCGCACGGGGTGCGGATCGGCGCGCACATCTCCTATCGCGACCTTGCCGGATTCGGCCGCCGCGAGATGATGGTGTCCCCGGCCGAGCTGACCGCGGAATCCATCTATCAGATCGGCGCGCTCGACGGCTTCGCCCGGGCGGCCGGTGACCGGGTGCGCTATGTGAAACCCCATGGCGCGCTGTATCACTCGGCGGCATCCGATCCGGCGGCGGCCGAGGCGGTGGTCGCGGCGTTGCTCGCCTTCGAGGAGTTGAGCCTGCTCGGCCCCGCCGATTCCGAACTGGCACGCGCGGCGGAGGCGGCCGGAATCCCGTTCCACGCGGAAGGTTTCGCCGACCGGGCCTATACGCCCGAGGGCAGGCTGGTGCCGCGCGGGCGAGCCGGTGCGGTGCTGGCCGCGGAGGCGGCGCTCGGGCAGGCGGTGTCGATCGCCGTGGACGGGCACGCGCACACGGTGGCCGGTGAGCAGGTGCGGGTCGAGGTGCGCAGCCTCTGCGTCCACGGCGATTCGCCCGATGCCGTCCGGATGGCGCGCTCGATCCGGCAGTCGCTGCTGGACAAGGGCGTCGAACTGCGGAGTTTCACATGAGCGCGGTGACCGTGCGGCCCGCGGGAGACCGCGCGCTGCTGCTCGAACCGGCCGACGCCGCCCAGCTGCCGCTGCTGCTCGACCACCTGCGGCGGGCGCCGATCGACGGCGTGGCCGACCTCCTGCCCGCCGCCCGGACCGTCCTGCTCACACTGTGTCCCGGCATCGACCCCGCGGCGATCGAATCACGCGTGCGCGCACTGGATCTCGCATCGGACGCCGATTCCGACAGTGCCGCCGCGGCGGATGTGGTCACCGTTCCGGTGCGCTACGACGGCCCCGACCTCGCCGACGCCGCCGAACTTCTCGGCATCACACCCGGGCAACTGGTCGAACGGCACACCGATGCCCAGTGGCGGTGCGCGTTCATCGGTTTCGCGCCCGGCTTCGGCTATCTGCACGCGCCCGACGCCGGACTGTCGGTGCCGCGCCGCTCGCAGGCCCGGACCGTCGTTCCGGCGGGGTCGGTCGCCCTGGCGGGTGGATACAGCGCCGTCTATCCGCGCAGTTCGCCGGGCGGCTGGCAGATCATCGGCCGTAGCGACGTGGTCCTGTGGGATGTGGCGCGGCCCGAACCGGCGCTGTTGCGCGCGGGTACCCGGGTCCGGTTCGAGGCGGTGGATCGGTGAGATCCTCGGCGGCGCGGATGCGGGTGCTCGAACCGGGCGCGCTGAGCACCGTGCAGGATCTCGGCCGGCCCGGCTGGTTCCATGCCGGGGTCGGGGTCTCCGGGGCCGTGGACCGGCGGGCGCTGCGGCTGGCGAACCGCCTGGTGGGCAATGCCGAATCGGCGGCGGCCATCGAATGCGTGCTGGGCGGGCTGAGCGTGGAATTCGACGCCCCGGCGGTGGTGAGCATCACCGGAGCGCCGGTGCCGATCAACGTCGGCGTCCGGCCCGAACCCCCGGCGTCGGTGCTGTTCGTCGCGGCCGGGCAGCGGGTGCGGATCGGCATGGCCGAGGCGGGCCTGCGCTGCTATCTGGCAGTGCGCGGCGGGATCGCGGTGGAGCCGGTTCTCGGATCGCGCAGCCGCGACACCATGGCGGGTTTGGGTCCGGAACCGTTGCGCCGAGGCGACACCCTGCCGGTCGGCGCCCCGCCGCGCGGCTGGCCGACGGTCGAGATGGCTCCCGTCGCGCCGCTCACCCAGGGGACGCTGCGGGTGCGCGTGGGGCTCGGGCCGCGCGCGGACTGGTTCCACAATCCCGCCGATCTGTTCACCGGCGCCTGGGCGGTCTCCACCGACACCGACCGGATCGGTGTGCGCCTGGACCGCCACGGTGACGCCCCACCGCTGCGGCGAGCGAACGATGCCGAATTGCCCACCGAGGGAATGGCTTTGGGTGCGATTCAAGTGCCACCGGCGGGTCGCCCGGTGGTGCTGCTGGCCGACCGGCCGATCACCGGCGGCTATCCCGTGGTGGGCACCGTGATCGACGCCGATGTCGATCTGCTCGGCCAGGCCCGTCCCGGCCAATTGATCGAATTCCGTTCCTGGCAGCCCTGATCCGCCGTGGGGATGGGTCGGCATACCTCTCGAGGCTGACCGCGGATCGGTCTGCGGGGCGACTCCGCCGCGGCCGGAAACCGATACGTTCGCAGACGTCCCCACGAAATCCGCTACAGGAGTGTGCCGGTGACCGATGTGTGCGAGTCCGACACCGACGCGCGCGGTGCGACCGAATCGGCCGCGATTCCACCGCTCGCGTGGCCGGTGGTCGCGCCGATCGCCGCCCTCGGCGCGGCGGCGCTGCTGTTCGCGGCCTCGAGGTACGGATATTTCGGCGACGAACTCTACTTCCTCGCCGCCGGTCGCCGGTTGAGCTGGGGTTACGCCGATCAGGGCCCGATGCTGCCGCTGCTGGCCCGGATGATGGACACGCTCGTTCCCGGCTCCTATCCGGCGTTGCGGCTGCCCGCGGTGCTGATCACGGTCGCGGCGGTCGCGTTATGCGCCATGATCACTCGCGAGTTCGGTGGCGGGCGCACCGCGCAGGCACTGGCCGCCCTCGCCTACGCGTGCTCGCCGTTTCTGCTGCTGCAGGGGTCGATGCTGACCACCAACACCGTCGATCTTCTTCTGGATCGCACTGGCCGTGAGCTGTGCGGTCTTCGGTCCCCGCGAGTTGCTGCGCCGGCCGCTGCTGTGGGCAGGTGCCGGAGTCACCGTGCTGTCTGCGGTGCCGCAGGTGATCTGGCAGGTAAGTCACGGCTGGCCGCAACTGGCGATGGGCGCGGAGATCGCATCCGAACAGGCGATCCTCGGCGGCCGGCTGCTGTTCGTGCCGATCTCGCTGATCCTGGCCGGCGTTCTCGGGGTCCTGGTGCTGCTTGGCGGGCTGTGGGCGCTGCTGCGCTGGAAACCGTTGCGGCCGTATCGTTTTCTGGGCGCCACCCTGATTCTGGTCGACCTCGTCTTCCTCGTCACCGGCGGCCGGGTGTACTACCCGGCCGGGATGTACGGGGTGGTGCTCGCGGCGGGCGCCGTCGCGGTGGTGCACTGGATGCGAACGCGGGCGGCGGTCGGCCGCCGGATCGCCGGTGTCGCGACCGCGGTCGTGACGATTGCGGCGGTGGCCACGATCGTGAGCTCGCTGCCGTGGCGTCCGGCCGCGGCGGTCGAGCCACCCCGAGACGATGTCTCGGCGGCGATAGCGATCGGCACCTACGGGCAATTCGGCTGGCCGGAACTCACCGCGGCGGTCACGACGGCCTATCGCGGGCTCCCACCCGCGCGCCGGGACCGCGCTGTCGTCGTCACCGACACCTACTGGCAGGCGAGCGCCCTCGACCACCTCGGCCGCGCGGAGCTGCCGCCGATCTACAGTCCCAGTCGCGGCTTCGGCTACTTCGGCGCCCCGCCCGACAGTGCCGAGACGGCGTTGATCGTCGGTGGCGAGGAGGCGGACATGCGCGGCCGGTGCACCTCACTCACCCCGGTCGGCAGGGTCGACACCCGGCTCGGATTTGTCGGCAACACCCGCGATGTCACGATCTTCGACTGCACCGGCCCGACGCAGCCGTGGTCGCGGATGTGGCCGGAGTGGATGCACCTGTGATTTCGGTGCGCCACCTCACTGCGCGTGCGACAGCACCGGTGCTGCGCCGAACCACCGGGTGAGCGCCCGATGCAGACCGTCGGCACTCGCGTCGTCGGCGGCCCATGCGACGTACCCGTCGGTGCGCCAGCAGCATCGCCGCCGGCGTGCTCGCGATGTCGGGTCCGGACGCGGTGTCGACGGACCGGTTCGATTCCGTGAGCGTGATTGCGCCGGAAACGATTTCGATACGCTCTCGCCATTCCGCCGCTGCGGCGGCCGCTACGCCCGTCCCGTCGATCAGCAGCGGCCGTGCGGTGTGCAGCAGGTCGGCGATCCGCATGCGAGTGCCGTCCGTGGTGACCGAGTAGTCCGGGGCCAGTCGTCCGGACAGGTGATGGTCGTCGCCGACGTCGTAACGGGTGTCGGACCCGGCCAGTAGCTCGGCGAGGTGGGCGGCGACCGCCGGGATCCGTACCAGTTCCGCGACGAGGTCGCGCAATCCGGAGATTTCGGGTCCCGGTGCGATCAGCGCGCTCTGTGCCAGGCTGTGCATCATCACGCGCTCGGCCACCGGGTGGCGTTCGCTCTCGTAGGTGTCCAGCAGTCCGGCCGGTGCCCAGCCGTTGATCTCCGCCGCCAGCTTCCAGCCCAGATTGATCGCATCCTGCAGTCCGAGGTTCAGCCCCGGGCCACCCATCGCGGAGTGTACGTGCGCGGAATCTCCGAGGAGCAGCACCCGACCCGCGCGATAACGCTCCGCCGGCCGGGTGTTCTGACCGACGGTGCGGCGCAACGCATGGGGGCCGGCGCCGGTCGGTGGTGTTATCGGCACGTCGGCTCCGAGTACTCGCTCGATGCTCTCGCGGAGCTCCGCGAAGGTCATGGGTTCGTCCTCGGCCGGGAGATGGTCGGTGCCGTATTCGCTCACTCCGATCATCGGCCGCCCGGGGGTCAGCTCGGCGAAGATGAACATGCCCTTGTCCACGCGGTTGTGGCCGAAGTGGAACCGGCCCGCGCCGGGAATGTCGATGCCGCCGTTGGGTGTTCGCTGCCCGTCCGGAACGGTGGCATGGCCGAATCGCGTGACGCGATCGGCCACCGTGCAGCCGGGAAAATCGAATCCGGCCAGCTTGCGCACCGCACTCTTCCCGCCGTCCGCGGCGACCAGATAGCGGGCCCGGATGCGATAGTCCCCGTCGGGACCGTCGACGGTCGCGATTACCTGGTCGCGGTGGGATTCGAGATCGTCCAGGCGGTGTCCCCAGCGGACAGCCACACCCAGCTCCCGCGCGCGGGCGGCGAGCAGCGCGACCAGTCGCGGTTGTGGAATCGGCAGGGCGTACAACGGGTTGTCCGCGAATTCCGCCAGGTCCAGCGGCAGCCCGCTGAACGAGTAGCGCGGAAGCGGTGGCGGGATCGCCGGAGCATCGTCACCTGCGGCGGGGCGGTACAAGCCGCGCATATCCATCAGCCGCACCACCTGCCCGACGAGGCCGTTGGCCTTGGGTTCGGTGCTGGGTGCGGGCAGCTCATCCAGGACGGTCGCTGTGACGCCGCCCAGTGCGAGTTCACAGGCCAGCATCAGTCCGTTCGGTCCGGCACCGGAAATCAGTACCTCACAGATGTTTTCGGGCATGACAAATCAACCCCTTTGTGGGATAGGCGGTTTCGAGGGAAGGGTGGAGAAGTCAGTTGGGTTCGGGCAGGCCGGCGGCGACCAGTTCCAGTGCCTGCCGCGTCAGCGCGGTGATCGAGGCCGGGGGATCGCACCGGGGGTTGACCTCGATCGCCGCCACCAGTGCCCCGAGCGCGGCTTCGGTGACCAGCCGTGGGTAGAGCGTGCCGGGGTCGGTGCCGGTGCGTTCGGCGACCGCCTCGGTGAAGGCGTCGGTGGTGGTGCAGGTCAGTGCTGCCTGCGTTTCGGGGCTGGCGACGAGCTTGCGAACCTCGGCCAGCCGGTCGCGCGGCGGCGGATCGGCATCGAGGCCGTCGACCCGCAACGGTTCCAGCATCGCCTCGGTGATCGCGGCCCACAGCGGCTCACCGGCCGGCCGTGCCCGCAACAGTTCGATCCCTCGGCAAATCCGGTCGATCTGCCGGTACGCCAGTGCCTCGTATTTGTTGGCGAAGTAGTTGGTGAACGTCCGCACCGAGACCCCCGCGCGGGCGGCGATGTCCTCGCGCAGCACCTGGTCCAGGCCGCGTTCGAACATCAGCTCGAGTGCGGCATCGCTGAGCGCGCGCCGCGTATCGAGCTTTTTGCGTTCCCGCAGCCCGAGGGCCGGCTCCGTGGTCATGCACTCAGTCGCGATCAGGCCGGCGCGCTAGGGTTTCGGCTATGACTTCCGGGCACACGCAGATCTGGCACAACCCTCGCTGTTCCAAGAGCCGCGCGGCCAAAGCCGCGCTGGACGAGGCCGGGGTGGACTACATCGAGCGGCAGTATCTCGACGATCCGCCGACCGTGGCGGACCTGCGCGAGGTTCTGGCCCAGCTCGGCCTGGAGCCCTGGGACATCACCCGCACCGGTGAACCGGAGGCCAAAGAGCTCGGTATGGCGGGCTGGTCGCGGACGGAGGCCGATCGCGAGCAGTGGATCGAGACGCTGGCGAGCAATCCGAAGCTGATCCAGCGGCCGATCGTGGTCACCCCCGACGGCCGGGCCGTCGTCGCGCGCGACGAGCAATCGCTGAAATCGGTGCTGTAATCCGTCCCGCGCCGCGCGGCCGGAGGTCCAGACCGGCTGCGCGGCAACCACTTCGGTGTGGCGCGGCATTACCCGACGGGTAATCGACCGGGCGCGCGCACTGCGACATGCTCGTCATATGAGCGAAAACGAAACCACCACCACCAGCACCTACGACACCGTCGCCCAGCGCTACATCGACACCTGGAACGAAGCCGACGCCCCGGCCCGGCGCAAACTGCTCGAGGAGCTGTACCGGCCGGATGCCACCTACACCGATCCGCTCGCGGCCGTCGAAGGAGTCGCCGCGATCGACGAGATGATCGCCGGCGTCCGGGAACAGTTCGCCGGCATGCGATTCGGTCTCGGACCGGTCGACGGACACCACGACCAGCTGCGATTCACGTGGACGCTGGGCACTCCCGGCGCCGAACCGCTGATCGTGGGCTTCGATGTGGTCGTTCTCGACGGTGATCGCATCGCCCGCGTGCACGGATTCCTGGACAAGATCCCGGGCTGACCGCCCGTTCTCAGTGAATGCCGTTGTCCGCCAGGGGAAACGGGGGCCGTCCGATTCCGGCGATCCGCAGATTTCCCCACGGGTCGCGCTCCTGCAGCCGGCCCGGGGCGGGCTCGCCGCCCGGGATCCGCAGCGATACCGCACCGCGCCCCGGATCGGGCAGGCGGTCCGGCTCCGCGGCGCTGAGACGGCCGTACCAGTGGTAGTGGCCGTCGATCGGGTCCGGATGCCCGTTCAGCGCGACCGTCACCGCGAGTTCGGCGCCCGGCGCGTCGAGTACCGCCGGACCGGCGTACTCGTAGGCGGGCGCCCGCTCGGCGGCGACGGTCGTATCGAAGTGATCGGAATCCGGTCGCGGCAGCCGCCGGCCGGGGCGCGGATCTGCCGCCCAGCGGCGAGCCGACTCGTGCTGCACAGCACGTCGCAGCTGGATCCGGCTACAACCGGCCCGCCGCATCGCCGCGATGCAGCGCGCGGCGTATTCGGCGCGGGCCTGCACCGGATAGTGCGGCCAGTTCGCGCCGGCAGGGGAGTGCGTCCAGAACAGATTGGGCATCTCGTGCATCGTCGTGGCGAGATGGGCCACCCGGCCATCGGCCAGCAGCGTATGCAGGTCGGCGCCGACTCCGGCGATGCGGCGCGGGTCGAGGTCGGCATCGGCGAGGATCACTACCGCCGCCGTGGTCGTGCCGTCGTCGGAACGCAGCCGCCAGACGTCGCGTGCGCCGTCGAATTCCATGGTGTGCACCGCGGGCGGCGGCCGATCGGCCGTGCGCGAGGTCGAGCCGAGGACGGTGAGATCGCGGATTCCGTTGCGCCGCAGCGTCGCCGCGACGATCGGAGCCGCCGGACGGGCAGCGACGACGGCCACGCCACCCGAGCTGTGCCGGACCGGCCTCATCCGAGCAACCCCCGCCTCCGCCAGAGCCGCTTGCCGATCGGGCCGAGCAGACCGTTCTCGTCCAGAAAGGCGCCGAGGTCGGCGGCTCCGGCCGCGAGCATGCGATGCGCGTGCGGATTGGCCAGCGCGGCCCGCGTGGCCGCCCGCCCGTCCAGGCCGGCCCGAATGTACATGTGCCGGTTGGTGATCAGCCGGACGAACAGCGGTGCGGCCACGGCGACACACAGGCGCACATAGGCGCGTTCCGCCCGCGACATCGCCGGCACGCGACGGGCGAGTGCGTCGCGGGCGAAGCCGATGTGACGCGCCTCCTCGGTGACGTGGACGCGGAACGTGCGCGCCACCACCGGCTGCAACTGCGGATCGTCGATGGTGCGGCGTTGCAGCGCGTCGAAGATCTCCTCACCGACTAGCGCTCCCACCCACACCATCGGACCGTGCAGCACCAGCTGCAGCGACGAGATCGCCAGCCGGGCAGGAGCTTTGGGCCAATAGGGCCGGGCATCGATGCGGTCGATCAACTTGCCGAACATGGTCATGTGCCGGCATTCGTCGCCCATCTCGGTCAGCGTGTAGTGCGAGCGGTGCGAGGTGGGGTCGCCGTTCATCAACTCCCGCAACAGCAACCGGTTCAGGATGTTCTCGAACCAGATCCCCACCGAGAGGATGTTCGCGAGCTCCTGCCGCGACAGTTCGCGCCGCTGCTCGACGGACATCGCGTCCCACAGTGTGGTGCCGTAGAGCGAGACCACCTCCGGCGGCAGGAAGAACTTGTCCGGATCCAGTGGCGCGTCCCAGTCCAGGTCGACCACCGGGTCGTAGGACTTGCGGACCGAACCGAGCAGCAGGCGCTGCGCGAAGGTATCCCGCGGGAGCAGGGTGGCGTCGTTGCCCATGACTGCGCTCCAAACGAATCGAATTACCGAGACAGGCTGTAACACCAAGGTTAGTGAGACGGCATGTATCGGTCAATACCGCATGAGTATCGTTGACATGTGAGTGAAACCGGTGGACAGCGGCCCCCGCGGCGTGCGGAACGGTCCGCCGCGACCGGTGTGGACGGTCGCAGTACCCGCTGGAACGGGCACAAACAGCGACGGCGTGCCGAGGTGATCGAGGCCGCGGTCGCGGTGATCGAGGAGAACGGCGCCGAGGTGTCGGTCCAGCAGATCGCCGACCGGCTGGGCCTGCCGCGTCCGGTCGTGTACCGCCACTTCGACGGGCGGACCGATCTGGACGAGCAGATTCGCGGCCGGATCCTGGAATCGCTACTCGAACAACTGCTTCCGACGCTGCGGGCGGACGGCACGGTCAAGGACGCGGTGCGCGGGGCGGTCGGCACCTACGTCGGTTGGGTGGCATCGCATCCGCAGCTGCACCGCTTCCTCGCGGCGAGTGCCCCGCAAGGAGATTCGTCGCTCGCGCTGGCCGGGGCCCGCGACCGCATCGGCGCCCGGCTCGCGGATCTGTTCGCCACCGCCGCCGCGCGCGTCGGGATCGATCCCGTGCGGGCCCGGCCGATGGCCTTCGGCATCGTCGGCTTCGTCGACGGGGTGGTCAACAGCTGGCGCGCCGACACCGCGTCGGCGCTGGGATCGGAGCAGATCGAGGCGATCGTGACCGAATCGGTGCTCGGTCTGCTGGAGAGCAATGCACGCAGTCTGGGGGTTCCGCTGGACCGCGACGCCACCGTCGCCGACCTGGTCGCCCGGACCGATGCCGCGGCCTCGGACCCGCTGGCGGTCAACTGATTTCGCGGCGCGCGGCGCTGCGGTGACGGGCCACCGCACCCGGGCGGCCCCGGGGATCCCGCGCGTCGCCTAGGCTCGACCCATGCAGCGCATCATCGGAATCGAGGTCGAGTACGGCATCTCGACACCGACGGAACCCTCGGCGAACCCGATTCTCACGTCCACCCAGGCGGTGCTGGCCTACGCGGCGGCCGAGGGCGTACCCCGGGCCAAGCGCACGCGCTGGGACTACGAGGTGGAATCGCCGCTGCGCGATGCCCGCGGCTTCGATCTGGGCCGGCTCAACGGGCCGGCGCCGGTGATCGACGCCGACGAGGTCGGCGCGGCGAACATGATCCTCACCAACGGCGCCCGCCTCTACGTCGACCACGCCCACCCCGAATATTCGGCCCCGGAGGTCGTGGATCCGCTGGACGCGGTGATCTGGGACAAGGCCGGCGAGCGGGTCATGGAGGCCGCCGCCCGCTACGCCTCCAGCGTGCCGGGTGCGCCGCGCATGCAGCTGTACAAGAACAACGTCGACGGTAAGGGCGCCTCCTACGGCACCCACGAGAACTATCTGATGAACCGCGATACGCCGTTCAATCAGATCATCGTCGGCCTGACGCCGTTCTTCGTCTCCCGGCAGGTCGTCACCGGCTCGGGGCGGGTCGGCATCGGGCAGTCCGGCGACCATGCCGGATTCCAGCTGTCGCAGCGTTCGGACTACATCGAGGTCGAGGTGGGCCTGGAGACCACCCTCAAGCGCGGCATCATCAACACCCGCGACGAACCGCACGCCGACGCCGACAAGTACCGCCGCCTGCACGTGATCATCGGCGACGCCAACCTGGCCGAATGGTCGACCTACCTCAAGGTCGGCACCACCGCGCTGGTGCTGGATCTGATCGAGGCCGGCGAGGATCTGTCGGATCTGCAACTGGCCCGTCCGGTCACCGCCGTGCACACCATCAGCCACGACCCGAGCCTGCGCGCCACGGTCGCGCTGGTGGACGGCCGCGAACTGACCGGCCTTGCGCTGCAACGGATCTACCTCGACCGGGTGGAGAAGTTCCACGACCGCGAGGGCACCGACGACGCGCGCGTCACCGATGTGCTGGAGAAGTGGGCGCACGTGCTCGACCTGCTCGAACGCGACCCCATGGACTGCGCGCACCTGCTCGACTGGCCGGCCAAGCTGCGCCTGCTCGAGGGTATGCGCAGCCGCGAGGGCCTGGGCTGGGCGGCGCCGAAGCTGCATCTGATGGATCTGCAGTACTCCGATGTGCGCCTGGACAAGGGCCTCTACAACCGCCTGGTGGCGCGCGGTTCGATGGAGCGGCTGGTCTCCGAACAGCAGGTCACCGACGCGATGACCAACCCGCCGACCGACACCCGCGCCTACTTCCGGGGCGAATGCCTGCGCCGCTTCGGCGCCGATATCGCCGCGGCGAGCTGGGATTCGGTGATCTTCGACCTGGGCGGCGACTCGCTGGTCCGCATTCCCACCCTGGAGCCGCGCCGCGGGACGAAATCCCACGTCGGCAAGTTGCTCGAGGGCGCCGGTACGGCCGCCGAACTGGTCAAGCAGCTCACTTCCTGACCGTACGGCCGGGCCGCCGGCGGTGCGTTCGTGCCGGGGTGGCACGGCGTGCTGTGACGTTGCGGCGGGGGCACATTGCGATGTAATCCGGCATGTTGTCACCGTCGCTGGGTAGTGTTGAGGGACGAGCATCGGAGGTTTCCGATGCTCGCCGATGATCAGTACAGAGGAGGTCGGCTGCTATGGCACAAGAGCAGACCAAGCGCGCCGGTGGTGGCGACGAGGACGACGACGCGGCCGGTGTCGAGGCCGCGGGACAGGAGCGCCGCGAAAAGCTGGCCGAGGAGACCGACGACCTGCTCGACGAGATCGACGACGTGCTCGAGGAGAACGCGGAGGACTTCGTGCGTGCCTACGTCCAGAAAGGCGGCCAGTGACATCAGGTGACCCCTTGCGGCTCCACATGGGGTACGCCCTCTCGTCATTCTCCGAATATCTGCGGGAAAACGCGCCGGAACTGTTGCCGGGCAACGGTTTCGGGCGCGCGTCCGGGGGCAACGGCTCGGCCGGGGACCTGGCGCCGCACGGCACCACCATCGTCGCGGTGACCTACCGCGGCGGTGTGCTGATCGCCGGCGACCGCCGGGCCACCCAGGGCAACCTGCTGGCCAGCCGCGATATGGAGAAGGTGTACATCACCGACACCTTCTCCGCGGCCGGTATCGCCGGTACCGCGGGCGTGGCGGTCGAGATGATCCGCCTGTTCGCGGTGGAGCTGGAGTACTACGAGAAGATCGAAGGCGTGCCGCTGACCTTCGACGGTAAGGCCAACAAGCTGTCGAAGATGGTCCGCGACAATCTGCCCGCGGCACTGCAGGGCCTGGCGGTGGTGCCGATTCTGGTCGGTTACGACCTCGAGGCCACCGATCCGGCGCGGGCCGGCCGTATCGTGTCCTACGACGTGGTCGGCGGCCGCAGCGAAGAGCGCTTCGGCTACACCGCCACCGGCTCGGGCTCGATGTTCGCCAAGTCGTCGTTGAAGAAGACCTACAGCCGCGATATGGACGAGGACCGCGCCCTGCGCATCGCCGTCGAATCGCTGCTGGACGCCTCCGACGACGACACCGCCACCGGCGGCCCGGATCTGCAGCGTGGCATCTTCCCGACGGCGATCGTCATCAATGCCGAAGGGGCGCTGGAGGTTTCGGACGAGCGGCTCGAGCAGATCGCGCGCTCGATCGTCGACGAGCGGGTGGCCGAAGAAGGGAGTGCGCGTCCATGACACTGCCGTACTACGCGTCGGCCGAACAGATCATGCGCGACAAGACCGAACTTGCGCGCAAAGGCATCGCCCGGGGACGCAGTGTCGTGGTGCTGGTGTACGACAAGGGTGTGCTGTTCGTCGCCGAGAACCCCTCGGCGACGCTGCACAAGGTGAGTGAACTGTACGACCGCATCGGATTCGCCGCGGTCGGCAAGTACAACGAGTTCGAAAGTTTGCGTCGTGGTGGGATCCTGCAGGCCGACCTGCGTGGATACCAGTACGACCGGCGGGATGTGACCGGGCGGGCGCTGGCGAACATGTACGCGTCCACCCTCGGCACGATCTTCACCGACCAACTCAAGCCCTATGAGGTCGAGATCTGCATCGGTGAGGTCGGCTATCCGGAGCAGGAGTCGAATTCGGTCCTGTACCGGATCAACTTCGACGGCTCCATCGTCGACGAGCGCGACTTCGTGGTGATGGGCGGCAATACCGACCCGATCAGCACCGCGCTCAAGGACACCTTCCAGCCGGGCCTGGAATTGCGGGCCGCGATCCGCACCGCCGTGGACGCCCTGCAGAAGGGTTCGCCGGACAACAGCGACAAGGACAAGCGCGGTATCGCGGTGTCCTCGCTGGAGGTGGCGACCCTGGAGCAGGCCCGCCCGCGCCGGGCCTTCCGCCGCATTCCGCACGCCATGCTGGAGACGCTGCTGTCCGTCGACGGTGCGGCGAGTGCGGACGAGGAGAACGCCGAACCGGAGACACCCTCCGCCGGCGACCCCTCCAACCCGTAGCGCTGGTAGCGGCTTCGAACGCGACGCCCGGCCCGGTCCTCCACGCGGAGGACCGGGCCGGGCGTCGTCGTGCTCCGGTAGTGGGACACCGACGCGAACATATGCTCCGACCTGCGGATTTGTGGCGGCCGCGAGGTCGGTCGCCCACTGTGGACGCACAGCAGGGGCGCGGCCCGGGTCCTGGACGACGAGGTCCAGAGGCCACCAACGCCGTGCGGCCGGCGCCGGCGCCGTCGGACCCCGCCCATATTGTTGTGAACCCGTATGCAACCGCTTGCTCGCACAGCCACTTTCGCCGTTCGCTTTGCCGTAATGTCGATGGTGTGCAGCGACGAATTATGGGGATCGAGACCGAGTTCGGGGTGACGTGCACGTTCCACGGTCACCGTCGGTTGAGTCCTGACGAGGTGGCCCGGTATCTGTTCCGCCGGGTGGTGTCCTGGGGCCGTAGTTCGAACGTATTTCTCCGCAACGGAGCGCGGCTCTATCTCGATGTCGGTTCCCATCCGGAGTATGCGACGGCCGAATGTGACTCGCTGGTTCAGCTGGTCACCCACGATCGCGCGGGTGAGCGGGTGCTCGAGGAGTTGCTGATCGATGCCGAGCAGCGCTTGGCGGAGGAGGGGATCGGCGGTGACATCTATCTGTTCAAGAACAACACCGATTCGGCGGGCAACTCCTACGGCTGCCACGAGAACTTCCTCGTGGTGCGGGCCGGCGAGTTCTCCCGGATCTCGGATGTGCTGTTGCCGTTCCTGGTGACCAGGCAGCTGATCTGCGGTGCCGGAAAGATCCTGCAGACGCCGAAGGCGGCCACGTTCTGCCTGTCGCAGCGGGCCGAGCACATCTGGGAGGGGGTGTCGTCGGCGACCACGCGGTCGCGGCCGATCATCAACACTCGTGACGAGCCGCATGCCGACGCGGAGAAGTACCGCCGCCTGCATGTGATCGTCGGCGACTCGAATATGGCCGAACCCACCACCATGCTGAAGGTGGGCACCGCGGCGCTGGTGCTGGAGATGATCGAGGCCGGGGTGTCGTTCCGCGATTTCGCGCTCGACAATCCGATCCGCGCGATTCGCGAGGTCAGCCACGATCTGACCGGCCGGCGTCCGGTGCGACTGGCGGGTGGCCGCCAGGCCAGCGCGCTCGACATCCAGCGTGAGTACTACGCCCGCGCGGTCGAGCATCTGCGCAATCGCGAGCGCGATCCGCAGGTGGACGCCGTGGTGGACCTGTGGGGCCGCACGCTCGACGCGGTCGAGGCGCAGGATTTCGCGAAGGTCGACACCGAGATCGACTGGGTGATCAAGCGCAAGCTGTTCCAGCGCTACCAGGACCGGTACTCGATGGAGCTGTCGGATCCGAAGATCGCCCAGCTGGATCTGGCCTATCACGACATCAAGCGCGGTCGCGGGGTGTTCGATCTGCTGCAGCGCAAGGGTCTGGTCAAGCGGGTCACCGAGGATGAGGCGGTGGACGCGGCGGTGACGACTCCGCCGCAGACGACGCGGGCCAAACTGCGCGGTGATTTCATCACCGCCGCGCAGGAGGCGGGCCGCGATTTCACCGTCGACTGGGTGCATCTGAAGCTGAACGATCAGGCGCAGCGCACGGTCTTGTGCAAGGACCCGTTCCGGTCCGTGGACGAGCGTGTGGATCGGTTGATCGCCTCGATGTGAGGTTGTCGGCCCCGCGGTGGTCCGCGGGGCCGGTCGATCCGGATTCCGGCGGCGATATCCCGGCGCGGATCGGTGCGGTGGTGCACCGTCGTTCCGGGAGTCCGATTACTCTGTGTCGGGTGGCGATTTCCAAGGTCGAGCGGCTGATGAATCTGGTGATCGCGCTGCTGTCGACCCGGCAGTTCCTGACCGCGGAACGCATTCGCGACAGCGTCGCCGGCTACGAGGAGTCGGCCAGCGACGAAGCGTTCAGCCGGATGTTCGAGCGCGACAAGAACGAACTGCGGGATCTGGGGATCCCGCTGGAGGTCGGCCCGGTGGGCCGATTCTCCGGGCAGGAGGGGTATCGCATCAATCGCGATGCCTACGAACTGCCCGATATCGACCTGACCAGCGCGGAAGCGGCGGCGGTCGCGGTGGCGGTGCAGTTGTGGGAGTCCCCGGAGCTGGCCAGTGCCGCGGAGAGCGCGGTGCTCAAGTTGCGGGCCGCCGGTGTGCACGTCGACGCGGACGCGGCCTCGGCGTCGGTGCCCGCGGTACCGGCGCGCACGCGCGGGTCGGAAGCCGCGCTGGGCAAACTGCTGGCGGCCATCGATGCGGGGCGGGCGGTGCGATTCGAGCATCGGGTCACCCACAACGCGCCCTACACCACGCGCGATGTGGAGCCCTGGGGTGTGGTGACCCGGCACGGGCGCTGGTATCTGGTCGGTCACGACCGCGACCGGGATGCGGTGCGGACCTTCCGGCTGTCGCGGATCGGAGCCGACGTGGAGGTGTACGGGCCCGAGAACGCCGTGCACAAACCGGCGGATGTGGATCTGCGCCGGATCGTGGCGCAGGTGACGGGTGCGGCGCCGGTGAGCGGATCGGCGACCGTGTGGGTTGCGCAGGGCCGCGGCCAGGAGATCCGCCGGCTGGGCGTGGTGATCGCCGAGGAGACGGTCGCCGGTCGCCCGGGTTCGGTGGTGGAGGTGCCGGTGCGGTCGCGGGACTGGCTGGCGCGGCTGATCACCGGTCTCGGCCCGGATGCGCTGGTACTGGCCCCGGAGGATCTGCGGGCCGATGTGATCGCGCGGCTGCGGTCGGTACTGGAACGGACGGAGGTGTCGGCATGAGACGCGCGAGCGTCGCGACGGCCCGGGCGGGGGTGCGGCGATGAGCAGCCGATTGTCGACGCGGCTGTCCCGGCTGCTGAATATGGTTCCGTACTTCCTCGCGAATCCGGGGATCAGTGCGCCCGAGGCGGCCGCGGAACTCGGTGTCAGCACCAAACAGCTGATGAGCGACCTCAATCAGCTCTGGATGTGCGGACTGCCCGGCTACGGTCCCGGTGATCTGATCGATCTGTCGTTCTCCGAGGAGAGCATCGAGGTCACCTTCTCCGCCGGTATCGAGCGGCCGCTGCGGCTGACCTCGATCGAGGCGACGGCGCTGCTGGTGGCTCTGCGGTCGATCGCGGATCTGCCGGGCATGGTCGATCCCACGGCCGCCCGGTCGGCCACCGCCAAGATCGAATCCGCCATTTCCGGCGAGGCGGGGCATCGCAGCGAACCCGACACCGCCGAACCGGCCGAGGCGCCGGCGGTGACCACCGTGCGGTCCGCGCTGGCCGACGGGCGTGCGCTGCGGCTGGTGTACTACTCGGCGAGCCGGGATGTGGTGTCCGAACGCGTCGTCGATCCGATCCGAATCGTGCTGGTGGACAACAACTCCTACCTGCAGGCGTGGTGCCGGCAGGCCGAGGGGGTGCGGCTGTTTCGGTTCGACCGGATCGAGGAGGCCACCGAACTCGAGGAGGCGGCGAACCCGCCCAGCCACGCCACCGAGGAGTCCGCGGGTCTCGACCTGTTCTCCGACGATCCGGCAGTCGCGTTGGCGCGCTTGCGGATTCGTGCCGACTACGGGTGGGTGCTGGACCAGTATCCGATGCATCCGGTGGTGGTGCACCCCGACGGCAGCGTCGAGGCCACCATGCGGTTCGCCACGCTGGGCTGGATCGCGCGACTGCTGCTCGGCTTCGGTTCGGGTGTCACCGTGCTGGGACCGCCCGAGCTGGTGAGCGCGGTGCGGGAACGTTCGGCCGCGGCGCTGGCCGCCTACGACCACGTCGGCGATCTCGGATACGACCGGAACATGGTCGAGGAGGTCGGGCCCGCGTGACGTTCCGGGTGACGGTGCTCGGCGCCGGAAGCATCGGTCTGTTCGTCGGTGGCAAGCTCGCCGCTGCCGGTGCCGAGGTGAGTTTCGTCGGCCGCCCGCGGCTGCTGGACGAGATCGGCGCCCACGGATTGCGGCTGACCGATCTGGACGGCGGCGACGACCGCGTCGCGGCGAGCGGTTTCCGCACCGAGACCGAACCGGACAGTGCGGCCACCGCCGATCTGGTGCTGGTCACCGTGAAATCGGCGCAGACCGCCCAGGCGGCGGCGCAGCTGCGCGATCGGGTGCGCGCGGACACCGTGGTGATCAGCCTGCAGAACGGCATCGGCAACGATGCGGCGATCCGGGAGGTGCTGCCCACGGCGGTGGTCTCGGCGGGCATGGTGATGTTCAATGTCGTCCACAGCGGCCCCGGCCATTTCCATCGCGGGACCGACGGCACCGTGGCGGTGTCCGACGATCCGGCGCTGTCGCGATTCGCGCCGCTGTTCGAGCGGGCCGGACTGCCCCTGGACCGCCATTCCGATCTGCGCCCGGTGCAATGGGCCAAACTGTTGCTCAACCTCAACAACGCGATCAACGCGCTGTCGGGCCGCCCGCTGCGCGAGGAACTGGCCACCCGCGACTACCGGCGCTGCCTGGCGCTGGCCCAGAACGAGGCACTCGCGGTGATGCGGCGGGCCCGGATCCGTCCCGCGCGGTTGACCGTCCTGCCGCCGCGCGTGATGGCCCGCATGCTGACCGTTCCCGATGCCGTCTTCGAGCGGGTGGCCGGACGGGTGCTCGCGGTGGACCCGTTGGCGCGCTCGTCGATGGCCGACGATCTGGCCCTGGGCCGGCGCACCGAAATAGATTGGCTCTGTGGGGAGATCGTCGAGCTGGGCCGGATGGTGGCCGTGCCTACCCCGGTGAACGCGCGGCTGGTCGCCTTGATCCGGGCCGCCGAGAGCGGCGACGAACGACGCTGGAGCGGCCCGGACCTGCTCGCGGAGCTGCGCGGGGCCGCGACCGCAGCGGCACCGGGACCGGTGTCGCGCTGAACCCGCGCCGGCATCCGGCCGTTCCACGGGTGACGACGCGCGTAGTCGTCGGATCGGGGTCCGGTAGCATCGGACATACCACAGTCTTGGGAGGTTTTCGATGGGTTCATTGAGCCCGACGCACTGGCTCATCATTGCGTTGGTGATCCTGCTGCTGTTCGGCGCCAAGCGGCTGCCCGACGCCGCCCGGGGTCTCGGACGTTCCTTGCGCATCTTCAAGAGCGAGATGAGCGAGATGCATTCCGAGGGCTCGGCGAACGCGGGTTCTGCGAACACGGGGTCGGCGAACGCGTCCGGCACCGCGCAGCAGTCGGCGCCCGCGGCCGAACTGCCGCCTGCCCAGCCGGTGAATCCGGCCCCGCAGGCCGACAAGGATCGTCACACGGCCTGATCCGGTCCGTCTCGAGGCCGTCACCCCGGCAACGCCCGCGGGGTGGCGGTGCGATGGCGGTTGGGCGTTTCATCCGGATCCGGCCAGGTGATCAGCGAGGCAGTCACATCCATGCGCATTCCGTTCGACCCCCGCCGTAGCCGGCGCAGGACGAATCCCGACGGCACCATGTCGTTGGTCGAACATCTGCAAGAGTTGCGTTCGCGACTGTTGAAGTCGTTGCTGGCGGTGGCGCTGACCACGATCCTCGGATTCCTCTGGTACTCGCACTCCTTCCTGGGCATCGAGAGCCTGGGTGATCTGCTGCGCGGCCCGTACTGTTCGCTGCCGCCGGAACATCGTGCGCAACTGACCACCGACGGCACCTGCCGGCTGCTGGCCACCGCACCGTTCGAACAGTTCATGCTGCGGTTCAAGGTCGCCTTCACCGCGGGTGTGGTGATGGCCTGCCCGATCTGGCTGTACCAGCTGTGGGCGTTCGTCACGCCCGGCCTCTACGCCAAGGAGCGCAAGTACGCGATCAGCTTCGTCGCCTCCGGCGTGGTGCTGTTCGTCACCGGCGCGGTGCTCGCGTACTGGGTGGTGGCGCACGCGCTGAGCTTCCTGATGGGAATCGGCAGCAATGTGCAGATCACCGCGCTGAGCGGTAGTCAGTACTTCGGATTCATCATCAAGCTGCTGATCATCTTCGGCGTCAGCTTCGAGACGCCGCTGCTGATCATCGGGCTGAACATGGTGGGCGTGCTGACCTACGAGCGGCTCAAGAAGTGGCGCCGCGGCATGATCTTCGGGCTGTTCGTCTTCGCCGCGATCGTCACCCCGCAGGATCCCTTCTCGATGCTGGCGCTGGCCGCCGCGCTCACCGTGTTGTTCGAGGTGGCCGTGCAGATCGCCCGGCTCAACGACGGACGCCGCGCGCGCCGGGGCGACAACTGGGGCGCGCTGTCCGACGACGAGGCCTCCCCGCTGGCCGGACCCGACGATCTGGACGGTGTGAGCCCGGTGGAGCCCGCCCGCCCGGTGACGGCGACCGGACCGGTCTCGGCCGAGCCCGCGCCGAAAACTCCGCGCCCGGTGTCGGACTACTCCGATACCCTCTGAGCGTGGGACAACCGTCGCTGACTGGCGAACTCGCGGCATTCGCCGCCGACCTGAAATTCTCCCTGGACCCGTTCCAACAGCAGGCCTGCGCGGCGCTGGAGAACGGGCACAGTGTGCTGGTGTGCGCGCCGACCGGCGCCGGTAAGACCGTCGTCGGGGAATTCGCCGTGCACCTGGCCCGCGCGGCCGGTGGCAAGTGCTTCTACACCACCCCGATCAAGGCGCTGTCGAATCAGAAGTACGCCGATCTGGTGGATCGCTACGGCCGCGACGCGGTCGGACTGCTGACCGGTGATCAGTCGATCAATCCGGACGCCCGGGTCGTGGTCATGACCACCGAAGTGCTGCGCAACATGCTCTACGCGGGTTCGGACGCGCTGCACGCGCTGTCGTTCGTCGTCATGGACGAGGTGCACTATCTGGCCGACCGATTCCGCGGCGCGGTGTGGGAAGAGGTCATCCTGCATCTGCCGCCGGAGGTGCGGCTGGTGAGCCTGTCGGCGACGGTCAGCAACGCCGAGGAGTTCGGCGCGTGGATGGAGACCGTGCGGGGCGATACCGCGGTCATCGTCGACGAGACGCGGCCGGTGCCGCTGTGGCAGCACGTCATGGTCGGGCGGCGGCTGTTCGATCTGTTCGATACGAAGTCCAGCGATCAGAAAATCCTCGTCGACGAGGATCTGGTTCGCTACATCAAACATCGCGAGACTGCCGACCGGATGAACGGCTGGTCCGGTCCGCGCCACCGCGGTGGTCCGCGCCGCGACTTCCGGCCGCTGCCGCGCCCGGAGATGCTCGCCCGCCTCGACGAGGAAGGGCTGCTGCCGGCGATCACGTTCATCTTCAGCCGGGCCGGCTGCGACGGCGCCCTCGCCCAGTGCCTGCGCTCGCGCCTGGATCTGAGCCGTCCCGAGGAGGCGGCGGAGATCGAGGCGGTGATCGAACGCCATACCGGTGATCTGCCGCGCGCCGACCTCGATGTGCTCGGCTACTGGGAATGGCGGGAGGCGCTCTTCCGCGGCCTGGCCGCCCATCACGCCGGCATGCTGCCCGCCTTCCGGCACACCGTGGAGGAATTGTTCGTCCGCGGGTTGGTGCGGGCCGTATTCGCCACGGAGACACTGGCTCTCGGCATCAATATGCCGGCGCGCACGGTGGTGCTGGAACGGCTGGTGAAGTTCAACGGCGAAACCCATGCCGAGCTGACTCCCGGCGAGTACACGCAGCTGACCGGCCGAGCCGGGCGGCGCGGCATCGACATCGAAGGCCACGCGGTGGTGATGTGGCACCCCGATGTCGACACCAGCGCCGTCGCGGGCCTGGCCTCGACCCGCACCTATCCGCTGCGCAGCTCCTTCCGGCCCGGTTACAACATGTCGATCAACCTGATCGACCGGATGGGCGCCGCGCAGTCGCGAGAGCTGCTGGAGCGCTCGTTCGCGCAGTTCCAGGCCGATCGCTCGGTGGTGGGCCTGGTCCGCGGTATCGAGCGCAACGAGGCGCAGGTGCGCAAGCTGCGTTCGCAGATCAGTGACGACGGATTCCTCGAGTATCTGTCGCTGCGGGAGCGGATCAAACAGCGCGAACGCGAACTGGAACGGCAGGGCCGCGCCGACCGGCGCGGGGCGGCGGTCGAGTCGCTGACCTCGCTGCGCCGCGGTGACGTGGTGGCCATCCCGACCGGGCGCCGCCAGGGTCTCGCGGTGATCCTGGAACCGGACGCGAGTCCGGGCGATCCGCGGCCGCTGGTGCTGACTGCCGACACCTGGGCCGGTCGCGTCTCGGCCGCCGACTTCCCGACCCCCGCTCAGCCGCTGGGCCGGATGCGGCTGCCGCGCCACGTCGACCACCGCACCGCGCGGGCGCGCCGTGATCTGGCCTCGGCGTTGCGCAGCACCGGGATCGCCGTACCCGGGCGGGGCCGGCGCGGTGGTCGTGCCCGCGCGGCCGACGATCGGGAACTGGCGACGCTGCGGCGGGCGCTGCGCGCTCATCCCGCCCACTCCCGGCCCGACCGGGAGCAGCTGGCCCGGCTGGGGGAGCGCTACAACCGGCTCGAGCGCGAGACCGAGTCGATGCGCCAGAAGGTCGCTGCGACAACGAATTCGCTCGCACGCACCTTCGATCGGATCGTCGCGCTGCTGAGTGAGCGCGGCTATGTCGACGGCGGGGAGGTCACCGCCGACGGGCGGCGGCTCGCCCGGATCTACACCGAGGCGGATCTCGTTGTGGCCGAATGTCTTCGGCAGGGGTTGTGGCGCGGGCTCGGTGCCGCCGAACTCGCGGGCGTGGTGTCGGTGCTGGTCTTCGAGTCGCGGCAGGAGGGCGGCTACCTCGGCCCGTCCGGGCCGACCGAGCCGGTGCGGCGCGCGGTCGGCGCCACCATCGGCGTGTGGAGCCAGTTGCGCACCGACGAGGCAAAGCACAAACTGCCGCCGACCCGGGAACCGGATCTGGGCTTCGTCACCGGCATCTACAAATGGGCCCGCGGCGACGGATTGGCCGAATCGTTGCTGGCCAGTGGTGATCAGGGCAGTGCGTTGTCGGCGGGCGACTTCGTGCGCTGGTGCCGGCAGGTGATCGATCTGCTCGACCAGATCCACCAGACCGCCGACGACACCGAAATCGCCGCCACCGCCGCCAAGTCGGTCCGTGCCATCCGGCGTGGCGTTGTGGCGGTGGACGCCGCGTAGCGTGCCGGGCTGTGATTGGATGACTACCGGTACCGACCGTGGTGAGGGCCTGATCACCTCACGCGGGGGGATGTGAGACGACGAGTGCGAGTGGAGGCAGGCACATGAGCGGCCCGTACGGACCGAACGAGACCCCTGGCCCAGGGGAGGGCCACAGCAGCGATCCGACCCAGCAGTGGTCGGGGCAGCCGCAGCCCGGCCAGTCCGGACCGCCGCCGCAATGGGGTGGCCAGCAGCCGCAGCAGCCCCAGTGGGGCCAGCCCGCACCGTCGCAGCAGCAGTGGGCGCCGCAACCGCAACAGCAGCAGCCGCAGCAGCCGCAGTGGGGTGGTCAGAGCCAGCCGTCCTGGCCCCAGCAGCAACCGGCCCAGGCGCAGCCGTGGGAGCCGACCCAGCAGCAGTGGGGACAGCCGCCGCAGCCGTCGCAGCAGCAGTGGGCGCAGCAGCAGCCCACCCAGCAGGGGTGGGCGCCGCAGCCCGACCAGTCGCAGCAGCAGTGGGGGATGCAGGAACCGCAGCTGAGCACCACGCCCGCCAAGAAGTCGAAGAAGGGCCTGCTCTTCGGCGGTATCGGCGTACTGGTCGTGGTGGTCGTCGCCGTGGTCCTCGCCTTCGTCTTCCTGGGCAGCGACAAACTGGACAACAAGGCCGTGCAGGACGGCGTGCAGAAGGTCCTCAAGGATTCCTACGGCATCGACGACGTTCAGAACGTCAGCTGCCCCTCGGGGCAGAAGGTCGAGGTCGGCGGCACGTTCGACTGCACCCTGAAGGTCGGTGGCGAGCAGAAGAAGGTCACCGTCAAGATCACCAAGGACGACGGCACCTACGAGGTCGGCCGGCCCAACTGAGTGCCGTGCGCCCGGAGCCATCGCCGGGCGCCACGTTCTCGTGGCGGTGATGAATGCCGGGTATCAGGCGCTCGCCGCCAAGGCGGCGGTCAGTCGCTTGACGGGGCTCTCGGCGTTGTAGGCGGTGGCCAGCGCGTGCAGCCGGTCCGAATCGGCCGGCTCGGCGGGCAGCAGGTCGGGGCCGGACAGGTCGACCTCGGCGTCGCGGACGACCCGCACGACCGGTGCGGCCGCCTTCAAATACTCTTCGGCCGCAGCGAGTTTCGCGCGTACGCCGCGAGCCAGATCCGATGCCGGGTCGGCGACGGCGGCCACCAGCGCCTCGAGCGAGCCGTAGCGCGAAATCAGCGTGGCGGCGGATTTGTCGCCGATACCGGCGACACCGGGCAGGCCGTCGGAAGCATCGCCGCGCAGTGTCGCCATATCGGCATAGGCCGGGCCCGCATTCTCCTGCGGCACACCGTATTTCGCGGCCACCTCGGCAGGGCCGTACAGTTCTGCCTTGGCCAGCCCGCGGCCCACGTAGAAGACGTGGACGGGTGGCGCGTCGGCGCGCACCACCTGCAGCAGATCGCGGTCACCGCTGACCACGATCACCTCGTTGTCGCGCTCGCGGGTCGCGAGGGTGCCGATCACGTCGTCGGCCTCCAGGCCGGCCGCGCCGGCGGTCGCGATCCCGGCCGCCGCGAGCACCTCGGCGATCATGTCGACCTGCGGAGTGAGGGTGTCGGGCACCTCCTCGGCGCCCGGTTGGGCGTCGGCGCCGGTGTCGAGCCGGTGGGCCTTGTAGGAGGGCACGAGCTCGACGCGGAAGGCCGGGCGCCAATCGAGATCGAGGCACACCACCAGGCGGCCCGGATTGTGCCGGGTGATCAGCGCGGCGATCATATCGGTGAAACCGCGCAGTGCGTTCACCGGCCGGCCGTCGGGCGCGGTGATCTTCTCCGGGATGGCATAGAACGCCCGGAACCACAGGCTGGCGCCGTCGAGCAGCAGCAGTGGCCGGTCACTCGCACTGGAGGTGAGCATGGCGCAGACGCTACCGGGCGGCACCGACAATCGGGCCACGACCCGGTCGCGAACGTCGTGATCGCCCGGACCGTGTCCGGCGCGGCGGGTAACGTCGTATCGCATGAGCGCGCATACGGAGTCACGATTCGGTGCCGAGATCTACGGCAAGCGGCTGGAGCGGGCGGCGGAGCTGACCCGCGCGGCACATCTGGACGCGCTGCTGATCACGCCCGGACCGGATCTGCGATATCTGCTGGGATCGGCCGCGCAATCCTTCGAGCGGCTCACCTGCCTGGTCGTCCCGGCCAGCGGCGAAACCCCGTCGGTGGTCGTGCCGAAGCTGGAGCTCTCCGCGCTGGACGGCTCGGCGGCCGGTGAACTCGGATTGCACATGGTGCCGTGGGTGGACGGCGTGGACCCGTACGGGGTCGTGAAATCGACGCTGAACGCGGGCGCGCGAGTCGCGGTCGACGATGCCATGCCCGCCCTGCATCTGCTTCCGATCGCGGACGCGCTGACGGCACTGCCGGTGTCGGCGACCCCGATCATCCGCGAGTTGCGGATGATCAAGGATGCCGCCGAGATCGATGCCTTGCGCCGCGCGGGTGCGGCCATCGATCGGGTCCATGCCCGGATGGGTGAGTGGTTGCAGCCGGGCCGCACCGAGGCCGAGGTCGCCGCCGACATCACCGCCGCGATCGTCGAGGAGGGACACGACCGCGCCGATTTCGTCATCGTCGGCAGCGGACCCAACGGCGCCAACCCGCACCACAGCCATTCCGACCGGATCATCGAAGCCGGTGACGTGGTGGTCATCGATATCGGCGGCCCCGTCGAACCGGGGTATTTCTCCGATTCCACCCGCACCTACGTGCTGGGGGAGCCCGATCCGGAGATCGCCGAGCGCTACGCCGCACTCGAACGCGCACAGGCCGCCGCGGTGGCTGCCGTGCGACCGGGCGTCACCGCCGAATCGGTCGACGCCGCGGCCCGGAACCTGTTGTCCGAGGCGGGTTTCGGCGAGGCGTTCATTCACCGCACCGGCCACGGCATCGGGCTGTCGGTGCACGAGGAGCCCTACATCGTGGCGGGCAACGAGACCGTGCTGCGGGAGGGGATGGCGTTCAGCATCGAGCCGGGCATCTACTTCGGCGGCGAATGGGGCGCCCGGATCGAGGACATCGTGGTGGTCACCGAAGACGGCGGCGAATCGGTGAACCGGCGTCCGCACGGTCTCACGGTGCTGTGAGGTCGAACGAGTACAGGCACCGCTGAGCCCCGGCGCGGAGAACCCGGCGCGGAGAACTCAGCCGCGCAGGGTGCTGCTCGACAACACCCGCGCGACGCGCACCGCGATGACCACGCGCTGCGGGTTCTCCCGCGGGGTGCGGTAGCGCTCGGCGTAGCGAGCTTCGGCCTCGGCGACTTGATCGCGTTCGGTCCAGACCTCGGCCGGGCCCTCGAGGGTGAGCCAGCGCGGGCCGTCGACCTGGCTCAGCGCGGCGTATCCGCGCCGGTCCGCGTTGCGCGCCTTGATGCTGGGACCGCTGGTGATCACCCGCGCGATG
This sequence comes from Nocardia nova NBRC 15556, assembly GCF_001613005.1. Lineage (GTDB taxonomy): Bacteria > Actinomycetota > Actinomycetes > Mycobacteriales > Mycobacteriaceae > Nocardia > Nocardia nova. The sequence goes on from NZ_BDBN01000049.1 coordinate 30,558, forward strand.
CCGGCCTCGGGATCCCAGGTGAAGCCGACCGCGACCACGTGCGGTGTACCGTCCGCACGCAGCGTGGTGAGCGTGGCCAGATGCCGTTCGGTCACGAATTCCAGCGCGCTGGGAGACAGGTCGATGCGTGCGGCCGCGGTACTCGTCATGGCTGCGACGCTAGCAACCGGCGCCGATGGCAGACTATGCGCCATGGGTGTGCGTGAGGTCGACGACGGGGTGATCGTACTGTTCGGCGGGCGCAGCGAGATGGGACTCGAGGTCGTCCGCCGGATCTGCGCGGACCGCGAGGTCGTGCTCGCGGCGCGCCGCAGCGATCGGCTGGGGGAGGAGGCCGCGATGCTGCGCGCGGCGGGCGCCCGTGCGGTCCATCCGGTGGAGTTCGACGCCGACGACCTGTCCGGCCATCAGCCGCTGCTGGAGAAACTGGCCGCCGACCACGGCCGTATCGGGGTGGCGATCCTGGCCTTCGGGGTACTGGGCGACCAGGCCCGCGCCGAACAGGATCCGGCCGCGGCAGTCGCGATACTGCACACCGACTTCGTCGCGCAGGTGAATCTGCTGACGGTGCTGGCGAATCTGCTGCGCGCCCAGGGCAGCGGGCAGCTGGTGGTGTTCAGTTCGGTCGCCGGGGTGCGGGTGCGGCGGGCCAACTACGTCTACGGATCGGGCAAGGCGGGGCTGGACGGATTCGCCTCGGGACTGTCGGACGCGTTGCACGGCAGTGGCGTTCACCTGTTGCTCGTCCGGCCGGGTTTCGTGATCGGGCGGATGACCGAGGGCATGAGCCCGGCGCCCCTGTCGAGTACACCGCAGCAGGTGGCCGACGCGGTGGTCACCGCCTTGCACGGGCGCGCGGGCGAAGTCTGGGTACCACGCACATTGCGATTCGCCTTCGCTGTGGCCCGATGGGTACCGCGGGCCGTCTGGCGCCGGATGCCCCGCTGATGCGCGAGCTCACCCGCAGCGCGGCAGAACCGCTGCGCCACAAGCACGACAGGGCGGTTGCCCGCGTGCACGGCAGAGGTCGGCGGGTCGGGCCAGTGCCGCGACGGCGTGCGGTGACGATATGACAGGCGAAAAACACACTCTCGCAACGGGAGACACGCAGAACGCACCGGAGAACGATCGCCTCATCGCGGTGGTGGGCATCGGCGCCGACGGCTGGCCGGGGTTGAGCCCGCGCGTGCGTGACGAGATCGCCGCGGCCCAGGTGCTTTTCGGATCGCGCCGCCAGCTGGATCTGATCCCCGCCGACGCGAGCATCGCGCAGCGCCGGGCCTGGCCGACACCGCTGCTGCCCGCGTTGCCGGAACTGCTGGCCGCGCATCGCGGTTCGCGTATCTGCGTACTCGCCAGCGGTGATCCGATGTTCTACGGCATCGGCGTCACGCTGGCGAACCTGCTCGGCCCGCAAGCGATCCGGGTCTACCCGCAGCCGTCCTCGGCCACGCTGGCCTGTGCGCGACTGGGCTGGGCGAGTGCGCACACGCCGGTGGTGAGCATCGTCGGCCGCCCCCTGGAGACGGTTCTGCCGGCTCTCGCCGACGGCCGGCGCTTGCTGGTGCTCAGCGCCGACGAACATTCTCCGGCGCAAGTGGCGGAACTGTTGCGGTGCAACGGTTTCGGTGAATCGCGATTGACCGTGCTGGAGCAGCTCGGTGGTCCCGCCGAGCGGGTCGTCGCCGCCACGGCGGCGCAGTGGTCGCGGCCGCCCGGGGACCCGCTGAACATCGTCGCCGTCGAGGCGGTCCGTGATCCGGCCGCACCCCGGCTCACCCGGCTTCCGGGACTGCCCGATGCCTCCTACGGCGGCGACGGACAGCTGACGAAGGCGGAGGTCCGCACCCTGTCGATCGCCGCGCTCGCCCCCGCGCCCGGCGAATTGCTCTGGGATGTGGGCGGCGGGTCGGGCACCATCGCGATCGAATGGTGCCGAACCCATCCCGACTGCCGCGCAATCACATTCGAGCGCAGTGCCGCGCGGCGCGACCAGATCGCCGCCAATGCCGCGGCGCTCGGAGTGCCCGCGATCGTCGTGCGCGGCGAGGCGCCCGCCGATCTGCCCGCGGCCGGTGATCCGGCGCCGGACGCGATTTTCCTCGGCGGCGGCCTCACTCAGGACGGACTGTTCGCGACATGCTGGGACCGGCTGCGGCCAGGGGGACGGCTGGTCGCCAACGCCGTGACCGCGGAATCCGAGGCGCTGCTGCTGCGCTGGGCCGCGACACACGGCGGTGAACTGCGGAAATTCCAGATCTACCGTGGTGAGCCGCTCGGCGGATTCACGGCCTGGCGCCCGCACCTACCGGTCGCGCAGTGGATCGCAGTCAAGCCGCCCGATCGGTCCGTATCGCCTGAATAGCGAAGCGCGGCGCTGGTCAGTGTTCGGAGCCTGCCCGTATCGGTGCTTCGGCGCAGAGGCTGCGCAGATCGTGGAAGGCGCGGCAGAGATGCGCGTCCAGACCGTCGGCGGGGTCGTCGATCCAGGCGTGAACCGCGTATTGATAAGCGGCCCAGCCGGTTCGGGCGGCCAGGTCGGCCGGACCGGCGTCGATGCCACGGTGTCGCAGAGCCTCCGCCACGGCCTCGGTGAGCCACGCGTGTTTGGCCAGCTCGCGCTCGCGCAGCGCCGGGGTCGCCCCGATGACTTTCCATCGGGGATCGGAGAACGGGCGGTTGCGTTCCAGATTCCGGGCGGATTTCCGGAATGCGCACAGCAGTACCTCGAACGGGCTCAGGCCCTGAGGTGCTTCGGCGATCGCCTGCATCAGAGTGGTCCGCAGGTCGGCTTCGCCGTCGAAGAGCACCTCACGTTTGTCAGGGAAGTGCCGGAAGAACATGGCGCGCTCGAAGGCCGCCGCGGACCGGCTCGAATCATTGGGTGCCACACCGCATCCGGGCTCCCTGGACGACCTCGACAGTCTGCGGAGCGGCGCGGCAGCCGCCGACGGCGTCTTGCACATGGCTTACGGGGGCGACTACGCAGATCCGGATGACCTCATTCGCCGCGACTGCGGCGCGATCGAAGCACTCGGGCAGGCGCTGGCCGGCTCCGGCAAGCCCCCTGTCAGCACCTCGGGCACTCTGGTGACCAGGGCCGGGCGGGTCAGCACCGAGCAGGAGGCGCCGGACCCCGATTCGGTCGCCGCATTCCGCATTGCGGGCGAGCAGACCTGTTTGAGCTTTGCCGAGTGCGGGGTGCGGGCCGGCGTGGTACGACTCGCGCCGACCGTGCACGGCCCCGGCGACTACGGGTTCATTCCGGCTCTCGTCGCGGCCGCGCGCAGGTCAGGAGTCTCGGCCTACATCGGCGAGGGCGCAAATCGGTGGCCGGCGGTCCACCGCGCCGACGCCGCGGTCTTGTTCCGGTTGGCCCTCGAGAAGGCTCCCGCCGGCAGCGTGCTCCACGACGTCGGCGAAAGCGCTGTCACGATCAGAAGTGTCGCGGAGCAGATCGCGCACATGCTCGACATCCCCACCGCTTCCCTGACACTCGACCAGGCCGCCGCGCATCTCGGGAACCCCTTCCTGGCCCGATTCTTCTCCCTCGACGTCCCGGTCTCCAGCGACCACACCCGAGCGCTGCTGGGGTGGAAGCCTCACCACGCGACATTGCTCGACGACCTGCGGACCGGGGACTATTTCACCCCGGAGGCGAGCATCCGGGCCGACCGTGTGTGGCTGCCGCACGGTGCGCACGAGCACAGCTGACCCGTCTGTGTGAACCGGGGAGACGGCGAGGCCATCCTCATCCCAAGGTTTCCGACAAGGGGGTTCGAGCCTCGGCGAGTTTGCGGTAGTCCTCGAGGATGCGGCGAATGGAGGGAGTCACGCGCAGGTCGCTGCCCAGTGGCGCCCAGGTGTAGGCACTGTGCACGGACAGGCGGATGGGGTACGTGGCGGCCACGTCGACGGCGAAGTGCAGGCGGCGGACCGGTTTTCCGCCGGGCGAGAGATAGTCGAAAGAACCTACGTGGCAACGGATTCGGGTGACGTTCAGCCCGGTCTCGGTGGCGACGCCGCGGGCCACGGCCGCGTCCAGCGGTTCGCCGGGTTCGACGGTGGTGCCGGGAAGTTTGAGGGTGGCCTTGATGGGGCCGCTGTCGTCACGTTCCAGCAGCAGAACCTCCCCGCCGCGATCGATGATCGTGCCGATTCGTAGTGCGACACCGTCCTTTTCCGCGCTTTCGTACAGTTCGTCGAGCATGGATGTAGAGATCATCCGACTCACCAACCCTCGATCGGTGCACCACACGGGCAGTACAAGACGACCCATTATTACGGTAGACCGGAAGCAATGCGCGAAGGGCGGATTCGGTCGCCTTGGTGCGTCACGGCCGAACCGTTCGCGTGGTCGGTGCCTTCGGCGCGCTCGGGTTCCCGTCCGAGGGCCACGGGGCGGTCTCGACCCGGGACAAGCCGTTCGGAAGGACGGATTCGATGAACCATCGGTATTGCTCCGGGCGTGGGTCCCTCGTCGTAGAGTTCGAGAGGACGCTGGAACTCGCGCGCGTGGTGTGACCGGTCGAGCGAAAACAGGAGCGCAGGTGAATTTCGAGGAGTACCGCCGACACGACGCCACCGGTCTCGCGGAACTGGTCGCGAAGAAGGAGGTCACGGCCGCCGAACTGCTGGCATCAGCCCGGGAACGCGCCGCCGAGGTGAACCCGCGGATCAACGCGATCATCGCCGACGTCCCGTGCTCGGCCGACGCGGAGCGCACGGGAGCCTTCGCCGGTGTCCCGTTCCTCATCAAGGATCTCGGAATGGATTACGCCGGGCTCCCGTCCTCGCAGGGATCGCGGTCGTTGCGCACGACTGCGGCGACCGAGCACGCGACGATCGTTCAGCGGTGGCTCGACGCCGGCCTGATGATCTTCGGCAAGACGAACATGCCCGAGTTCGGCGCCAAGGCGATCACCGAGCCCGAGCTCTGGGGACCGACCCGAAATCCGTGGGACCTGTCGCGAACGCCGGGTGGGTCGTCGGGCGGTTCCGCGGCGGCGGTCGCGGCGGGCATCGTTCCCGCCGCCGGTGCGAACGACGGCGGCGGTTCGATCCGGATTCCGGCCGGTTGCTGCGGGCTCGTGGGTCTGAAACCGGGACGCGGGGTGACCCCCATGGGGCCGGCGACCGGAGAACTCATGCACGGTGCCGCTGTTCAAGGGGTCGTCACACGCTCGGTCCGCGACACCGCCGGGATGCTCGATGTCATCGCCGGCGGAGAATCGTGGGGTCCGTTTCAGCCGGCGGTGGCCGGGCCCTACCGCGACGCGGTAGGCCAGGATCCCGGCCGGCTCCGGATCGGCGTGCGGATCCCGACAGCCATTACGCCCGAACCCGACCCCGAGGCCTACGCGGCGGTCGAGGCGGCAACGCGAGTACTGACCGAGCTGGGTCACCAGGTGGAAATCCTGGAAGAGGCACCGTTCGACGACGCTGCCCTGGCCGGTGAGTTCTTGCTCACCTGGTTCGTCTACATCGCCTACGAGGTCGCCGACGCGCGCCGCATCTCCGGCTGCGGCAACGAGGGGTTCGAACGCGACACCCTGGTCATGGCGGCGTTGGGCAATGCGACCCGAGGCCCGGAGTACGTCGCCGCCGTCGAGGCCCGGCACGGCCATGCGCGTCGACTGACCGAGTACTTCCGGGCCCACGATCTGCTGCTGACGCCCACGATGGCCACCCCGCCGCCCAAGATCGGGGAGTTCGAATTGCCGAAGTCGCTCCAACGCGTGACCGACGCGATTCTCAAGACCCGTACCGCCGGCCTGCTCAAGCACACCTCGATCGTCGACGACTTGATCAACAGTAACCTGAGCTGGGTGCCCTACACCCAGCTCGCCAATATCACCGGCAGACCAGCGATCTCCCTGCCGCTGCACTGGACCGCCGACGGACTTCCCCTGGGGGTCCAACTCGTGGCCCCATTGGGCGGAGAATCGACACTGATCAAGATCGCCGCCCAGGTCGAGCAGGCGGCGCCGTGGTTCGACAAGGTCGCCGAACGGAGCCGGCTCCAGAGCTGAAACCGGCGCGCAGCGGTCGCCTGCTATCCGATGTGATCGATACCGGCCCACAGGTCGCAGTGGTGCTGTGCGGCGAAGGTGCCGGCGGGCCCGATGCGGTCGCTGCCGAGCTCGAGGGTGGTGTCGGCGGCGGCATGGGGCCACGGGGTCAGGGCCGGTGTTTCGGGATTTCCGGTGTGGGCGAATTGCGCCCAGCTGTCCTGAATATCGCGCGAAAGCCGGTCGGCCGCGGGCGGCAACGGAATGGGCAGGCCCATGAGCGAGGAGAAGACGTAGGGGACCTCGGCGCCGTGGAACGCGCCCGGCAGTAGCGGATTGGGTGGCAGGGGTGCGTCGTTGAACTGGTACCGCCACACCTGCGCGCCGCCGCGGCGGGCGGTCTCGGCGGTGAATTGTGCCGGGCAGGCGAAGAATCCGTCGGTGAGCACGCGTTCCTTGGCGGCCGCGGGCGTGGGATACGCCGAGATCGGGTAGCGCTGGAGTACGCGATCGGCGCTATCGCCGAACAGTTCTCGGGTCCACTGCGTGTAATCGGTTGCCGAGGGCGTGGTTCCGTGTCCGTAGTCGAGCAGTGCGATGAAGGTCGCGCCCTCGTCGGCATTGCTGCCCACAATCAGTGGGATGTCACGCGCCGCGCCGCCCGCCAGGGCGTTCTCGGGCGTGTCGGTCACCACGACCCCGTCGCGGATGGGTGTCCACGTGACGGCCATGGTGTTCAGTTGCGTGGTCGGAGAGTCGAGGAGCCGATCGACGGGCAATGTGCGCAGGCAGGCCAACCGGGTGGCGGGGTCGGCGCAGCCCAGGCTGGATGCGTAGTCGCCGGATCGCTGATAGGCAACCTGCGGGGTGGGTGGTGCGAGCGGACTTCGTGCGCACGAACCGCTTTCGACGATGGCTTTGGCGTAGAGGCCGCGCGCTGTCGGGGAGGCGAGTTGGGTGCAGACGCTCATGCCGCCGGCGGATTCACCGAACAGCGTGACGTTGCCGGGATCTCCGCCGAAGGCTGTCGCATTGTCGTGAATCCAGCGCAGCGCGGCCTGCTGATCGAGGGTGCCGTATGTCCCTGTCGCGCCGCCATTTTCGGCGGCCAGTTCGGGCAGGGCCAGAAAGCCGAAGGGCCCGACGCGATAGTTCGGGACCGCCACGATGACCTGTCCGTCGCGGACCAGGCGGGCGGGGGAGTCGTATTGGGCATTGGATCCGAGGACGAACGCGCCGCCGTAGAGCCACACCATCACCGGCAGCGCGGTGCCGGCGGGGTGTTCGGGCACGTAGAGGTCGATACTGAGGCAGTCTTCGCTCGACGGCTGCAACACCACTCCGGGCACGGGAGACGACTGCGGGCATTGCGGTCCGTGGGCGACCGCCGGGCGGACACCCGGCCAGGGCGGTGCGGGCTGCGGTGGCGCGAACCGGGCGGCTTGCGCGAACGGCACCCCGAGATATCGAACGACACCATCGGCGCGTACGCCGCGAATCTGCCCGCCGGTGACACCGACAACCGGCTCCGAACCGGCGTCCGGTGCGGCGTGGGCGGTCGGTGTCACCACCGCCATCGCTACCGCGGCGACGCTGATCAGTATCGAGGACAGCCACGGCGCTCGGGTGCGAGGGGCAGTGCGGATCGGCATGTGAAGCTCCCTGACTCCATTTAATTTTGCAGCAAAAGTACTGTAGGCGGGCGTCTTCGCCGCGCGCACCGTTTTCGTGAAAGCCAGGGTTGTCGCGCACGTATGCGTTTTCGGTTGCGCGGCAGTGATATTCGAAGATACTTTCAATGCAGAACCAAGTATGTCGCGTCCCCCACTTATCCTTTCCGCCGGGTCCGTACCGGCCGTGCGGGCAGAATATGGGGGTGGAAACCTCGGCCTCACCAACGGATCCGGTCTCGCGGGTGCCGGTGGACGCCCAACTCAGCGCGTTGCTCGGACCGCTGCGCCGGGCGGTCCTGCGTCGCACGCGAGCCGCCGAGGATCTGCCGGATCTCCCCGAAGCGCAGATCGAACTGCTCCGGCTCCTGGTGGCGACGGGCGGAGTCGCGCCGAGCCGGGCGGCCGCCGAATTGAACGTGGCACAGTCCACCATCAGCAATCTGCTGCGCACCATGACCGCGGACGACCTCGTCGAGCGGCTGCCGACACCGGGGGACGGGCGTGGGGCGATGCTCGTCGCGTCGGCGCGGGCGCGCGAGCTGCTGGATCGGTACGACCGCGCGAGCGCGGCGATGCTGCGCGAAACGCTGGCCCGGCTCTCCGCCGCCGATCGCCGGGCGGTGGAATCGGCGGTCCCCGCATTGCGGCGGCTGCTCGCGGAGCTCAGCGGTCAGCCGGGGTCACGGTGACGGTGTCGCCGCCCGGAGATTTCGTCGGAAGGCGCGTTCGATGAGGCCGCCCCATCCGCACGGCTGCGGGCGCGGATTCGCGATGGCCGAGAGTCGCTTCGAATTGTGACGGTTTGCTTACCGGTGGCGCCGCGTCCCCGCATCGCGCCGCGACCGTGGCCAGAATCTCGGTATGCGGATTCTGCTGACCGGAGCGGCCGGGTTTATCGGATCTCATGTGTGGCGCGCGTTGACCGATGCGGGGCACGAGGTGGTGGCGGTCGATGCGATGCTCAGTGCGGCGCACGGCGTCGAGGCCCGGCCGCCGGACGGGCTGCATCGCTTCGACGTGCGCGACCAGGACGCGCTCGACCGTGTGCTGCCGGGAATCGATGTGGTGTGCCATCAGGCCGCGGTGGTGGGTGCGGGGGTGACCGTTCAGGATGCGCCCGCCTACGCCAGTCACAACGATCTGGGAACGGCGGTACTGCTGGCAGCGATGGATCGGGCCGGTTGCCGCAGGCTGGTGCTGGCATCGTCGATGGTGGTGTACGGCGAAGGGCGTTATCGCACAGCCGATTCCGTGGCGGTGACCCCGTTGCCACGTCGGCGCGCAGACCTCGAGCGCGGTGTATTCGATCATCGCCACCCCGACACCGGTGCGCCACTGCACTGGGCGCCGGTGCCGGAGGATGCGACACTGGACCCGCGCAGCCTGTATGCCGCCAGCAAACTCGCGCAGGAGAACTATGCCGCGGCGTGGGCCACGGCCACCGGCTCGACGGTGACCGCACTGCGCTACCACAACGTCTACGGACCCGAGATGCCCAGGGATACACCGTATTCCGGTGTGGCCGCGATCTTCCGCTCGGCGCTCGAGGCGGGGGCGGCGCCGCGCGTATTCGAGGACGGCGCCCAGATGCGCGACTTCGTGCACGTGACCGATATCGCCGACGCCAACCGGCGGGCCGTGGAACAGCCGTTGGACCGGTTCACGGCGCTGAATATCGCATCGGGACATCCGATCAGCATCGGCGCGGTGGCCGCGATCCTCGCCCGTGCCCAGGGCGGCCCCGAGCCGGTGGTGACCGGCGAGTTCCGGCCGGGCGATGTGCGGCATATCGTCGCGGGACCGGATCGGGCCCGCGAACTGCTGGGCTTCACCGCGGCGATCGATCCCACGCAGGGGCTCACCGACTTCGCCACCGCTCCGTTGCGGGCCGCCGCCGGTGCGGGGGCGCCGCAGTGGCGGCACTGACGGCGACGCTCAGGACGACGAGATCGACAACCCGCGCTCGTGAGCGGGCGGCGACACCGCGGCACGGCCGGCACCGCCGAGCAGTGGCAGCCGAATGTCGAAGCGAGCGCCTCGTTCCCGGTTCGACGCGCTGATTTCGCCGTGGTGGACCGACACCAGACCGGCGGCGATCGCCAGGCCCATACCGCTACCTCCGCCCTCGGCCGCGGGCGAGCGCGCGGCGGTGCCGCGATATCCGGCCTCGAAAATGCGGGGGAGATCCGCCTCGGCGATGCCGGGACCGGTGTCGTCGATGCGCACCCAGGCGCCGGCGTGTGCGACCCCGGCCGAGATGTCGATACATCCGCCCGGCGGGGTGTGCGCGATCGCATTGGCCACGAGGTTGGTCAGCACCCGGGTCAGCGCCTGGTCGCTGCCGGCCACGGTGATCGCCGAATCCGGTTGCCGGGCAGACAGTTTCACTCCCGCACGCCCGGCGGCCGGCTCGGTGGCGGCGACCACCTCGTCGATGAGTTCGCGCAGATCCAGTGGTTCCAGGTGCAGGCGCAGGGCTCCGGCGTTGATCTTCGACATCTCGAACAGGTCGTCGACCATGCCCGACAATCGCGTGGTCTCACGCACCACCTGCCTGCCGTAGCGCTCGACATCTCCGGTCTGCGCGACCACGCCGTCGGCGAGCGCCTCGCCCATCGCCCGGATCCCGGCCAGCGGCGTGCGCAGATCGTGGCTGACCCACGCCACCAGTTCGCGCCGCGACGCCTCGGCGGCGCGCTCCTGATCGAGCATCTGTTTCTCCCAGACCAGCTGCCGTGCCTGCGCCCGGCCCAGGACGACCGCCGCGGGCACGGTCACCGCCGTGACCACGACGAGGACCACCGACATCTTGGCCAGCGCGTCGCTGAACATCAGACCGCTGACGGCGATGAAACCGCTGAGGGTGGCCAGCGTCGGGATCAGCACCAGAATCACCATCGACAGCCCGAGGGCCCGATTGCGAAAGGCGCGCAGCAGCACCGCTCCGAGCGCGACGACCGGCACCGACCCGGCCAGTGCCCATCCGACCAGTCCCGCAACATCATTCGGCACGATCGACTCCTGTCCCGATACCCCAGGCGTAGCCCCGCCCCCACACCGTCTCGATCCGGTGGGTATCGCCGAGTTTGGCACGCAAGCGTTTGACGTGCACCGTCACCGTCGACTGGTCGCCGAAATCCCAGCCCCACACCTGCGCGAGCAGTTCCGTCCGGCTGAACACGCGCCGCTGATTGGCCAGCAGGAAAGACAACAGGTCGAATTCGCGTGCCGTCAGCGATACCGGCCGCCCGGCGATATCCACCGTCCGGGCCGCCGGCCGCAGGCGGATCTCGCCGCTGCGCAGTACACCGGCCGTCGGCGCCGGTCCGTGGGTGCGGCGCAGCACCGACGCCACCCGCAGCGCCAGCTCGCGCGGACTGAACGGCTTGGTCAGGTAGTCGTCGGCGCCCGCTGTCAGCCCGAGCACGCGATCCTCCTCCTCGCCGAGGGCCGTGAGCATGATGATCGGTGTCTCGGGATGCTCGCCCTCGCGCACCGACCGGCACAACTCGATGCCGTCGGGCGCGGGCATCATCACGTCGAGAACGGCCAGATCGATGTCACCGCCGTCGAGGGCGCGTTCCGCCTGTACGCCGTCGGCGGCTTCGGTGACCTCCATGCCGTCGCGTTCGAGGTAGCGGCGGACCACCTCACGCACGACGGGATCGTCATCGGCGATCAAAATGCGCACCGCGCTCACCAATTCGTGAGAACGAGGTGGGCGAGCACCAGGGTGCCGACGGCCTGGACGGTCAGCCAGGCGCGCGCGGTGTGCGCCGGCAGGAAGGCGGTTCCGCCGATCACCCAGATGTCGAACGGCAGCCAGATCCGCTCGGTCTCGGCCTTGCTCAGGCCGCTGAGATCGGCGAGCAGAAGACCGGTCAGCGCGGCCAGAGCCAGCAGCGCCGCCGGGTCCGCGCGGGCACGCCAGCGCGCGAGCGCCGCCGCGGGGGCGGCGCGGATCTGCGTGGGTGCGGGAAGGTGCAGCGCACCCGGAAGCCGATGCAGCGCAGCGGCAGACGCCAATCCGATCGCACACACCGTCGCCGCCAGATTTCCCCAGATCCAGTAGGACGCGGGACGCGTCGTCGCGATGCCCTGGTAGTAGCGCTGCACCACCAGGTGATAACCCTCCAGCCACCAGAAGCCCGACAGCGTGAAGGCGGCGACGACCGCCAGCGCGCCCAGCACCGCGGGCCACACCGCTCGCACACCGCGCAGCAGTGCCACCGCCGCGGCCGGGACGGCCATCAGAACCAGTCCGTAGTTGAGATAGATGCCGAATCCGAACAGCATCCCGGAGACGAACAGGATCAGCGGACGTGGCCGCGCGCCGCCGAGTCCTACCGCGAGCGCGGCCACCGCCCAGGCGACCACTCCGGCGAAGAACGCGTCCGCCGAGACCGCCAGCCAGATCGCCGCGGGCGCGAGGGCGAGATACGGTGCGGCCGCCCGCGCCCTGCTTTCCGCGCCCAACGCCCGCATCGCCACCAGCACGGCCATCGACGCGCTGCAGCCGACTACCACGCACAGCGTGGAAGCCCATGCGCCGCCGCCCAACCCGATCCGGTCCATCCAGACGAACACCAGCAGTGCGCCCGGTGGATGACCGGACACGTGCGTGGTCCACGAATCGGGCTGATAGTCCAGGATGCGGGCGGAGAATCCGCGCAGCATCGCCGGAATGTCGTGCACTCCGCCGACCTCGTGCAGATACTCGTGCATCGTCGTGAGCCGGCCGGCGAATCCGCGCTGCCACCCGTCGACCATGGCGAGGGAGAACGCCCACGCGAGTGCGGTCACCCAAGTGGCCGGCAGCAGCCGTCGCCAGGTGAGCGTGGCGGCGAGCCGGGGGCCGTAGAGCACCACGGCGAAGGCGATCACGATCGCGGGGCCCGTACCCCAGCCGATATGTGGAAGCCAGGAGCCGAAGATCGGCGCCGCCGCGGCGTAGAGCGATTCGCGATAGTGCGGTGTGCTGATCCTCGGCACGAGGAAGGCGGCCGCCACCAGGATCGTCGCTGCTGCAGCGCAGGCGATATCGGCGCGCACGCCCGATACTCGCCGTGTCTGCGATGCGGTGCTGCTGCGGGTATCGCTCACCCGTTCACCGTAGGTCCCGTCGGTGCGACGCGGCGCGCACGCGATCGTGCCGTCATACTTTCGTCACCTGTGTCACCAGCTGTTTTTCGTCCGATCGGCCTTACGGTCGACACGTGACCCCAGTCGAAGCCAGTGGAGAGCTGACCGTGGTGATTCCCTGCCGGAACGAGGCCGACGCGCTACCGGGCGTCCTGGCGGCGGTCCCGACGGAGTATCGGGTCGTCGTCGTGGACAACGGTTCGACCGATGACACCGCCGCGGTGGCGCGTGCCGCGGGCGCGACGGTGGTCGTCGAATCCGTCCCGGGCTACGGCAGTGCGGTCCAAGCCGGGATCGCGGCCGCCACAACCGAACTGGTGGCGGTGCTCGACGGCGACGGTTCGATGGCGCCCGACGAATTGCCGCTGCTGGTGGCCGAATTGGGCCCCGATGTGACCATGGTGGCCGGGCGCCGCCGCCCGGTCCGGGGCGCCTGGCCGTGGCATGCGCGCCTGGGCAATTGGCTGCTGGCGCACTGGTTGCGGCGCCATTACGGGCTGCCCGTGCACGATCTGGCCGCGATGCGCGTGATCCGTCGCTCCGAGCTGGTGGCACTGGGCCCGCTGCATCCCCGGTCGGGATATCCGCTGGCCCTGCTGGCCGGCGCGGCGCGGGCCGGGTGGAAGGTGGTCGAACGTGATGTCACCTATCGGCCGCGCACCCACGGTGTGTCGAAAGTGTCCGGTTCGGTAATCGGGACGGTACGTGCCGCCCGCGACTTCTGGAGTGTGCGATGACTGTTCTGCCATTGACGCTGCTGGTGGTGGCGAAGGCGCCGGTCGCCGGATTCGCCAAGACCCGGCTGACCCCGCCGCTGGCTCCGGCCGAGGCGGCGGATCTGGCCGCCGCCGCGCTCCTGGACACCCTGGCCGCGGCGCGCGACTGCGGCGCGGCGCGAGGCGTGGTCGCGTGGACCGGCGATCTGGAGCGAGCCTGCCGCGCACGCGAAATAGGTTCGGCCCTGCGCGATTTCGATGTGGTCCCGCAGCGCGGCGACGGTTTCGGTGTGCGCCTGGCGAATGCGCACGCCGACGCGGCGCGATTCGGGCTGCCCGTTCTGCAGATCGGGATGGACACCCCGCAGGCAGGGCCGGCGCTGCTGGCCGAATGCGGGGCTCGGCTGCTGGCCGGCCCGGATGCGGTGCTGGGGCCGGCGGCCGACGGCGGCTGGTGGGCGCTGGGGCTGTGTGACGTGCGCCCGGCACGAGTCCTCGCGGAGGTGCCGATGTCCACCGATCGAACCGGTGCGCTCACTCGGGAGGCATTGCTGCGCAACGGCTGTCGCGTCGATATGCTGCGGGAACTCCACGATGTCGATCTGTACTCCGATATCGCCGAGGTCGCAGCGGGCTGCCAGGGCCTGTTCGCGGCGGCGGCCGGATCGGTGACGGCTCCGCACGCATGAGCGCCGAGCGCGGCCGAGGTCACCCGCCGTATACGGCATGGACCTCTTCGCACGCGGTGATGATTCGCCCGATCTGCTCGGCGGTGAGGGCGGCGTGCAGCGACAGCCGGATCAGCGACCTGCCCGCAGGGGTGGCGGGCGGACAGAACGGCGCGCCGAGGACACCGTGTGCTTCCAGGATCGCGCGCACCGCGCGACCGTCGGCTTCGGTTCCGGCGGGAACGGCGATGATGTGGCTGTCGACTCCCGCCATCTCGAAACCTGTGCGGGCGAGCGCTTTTCGGACGGTATGGGCGATCTCGCGCAGCCGGGCGCGGCGTCCGTCCTCGGCTCGGATCACCTCCAGGGTCGCGGACAGCCCGGCGATGTCGTGGGATCGCAGGCCCGAGGAGAAGATCGCAGGGTAGGACACCGAATCGAAATAGGGTGCGAACTCGGGGTCGAGCGCGGTCACCAGCCCGGCCCGGCCGACGAACGCCTTGGCCAGGCTGGCGGTGCGAAACGGCACGCGCCGGGTGAGCTCGAGCGCGACCACGGCACCCGCACCGTGCGGGCCGACGACGCCCAGCGAGTGCGATTCGTCGACCACGAGCAGAGAACCGGTCTCGTCGGCCACGTCGCACAGTGCCGCCAGGGGGCTGGGTGTGCCGGTGGTGTTGTCGATCGCGTCGACAGCGATGATGCCGGGGCCGTGGGCGCGGATCTGCGCCGCCAGCCGGGCGGGGTCGTTGTCCCCGAAGGTGTGCAGCGGCGCGGCCGCGGCCAGGGCCGCCTGTCGCCAGGACATGTGTGTGTTCTCCCCGACATGTATCGGAATGCCGGGCGCCGCAATGGCTTGCAACAACCCGATATTGGCCGCCCAGCCGGATTGGCACACCACCGCCGTAGCGCTGTATGTGTAGTCGGCCAGGCGACGCGCCAGAGGACCGGGTTCGGGCTCGATCGGGGTGAGCAGCGCCTCGCTCATGGCGGCTGTGATCCGCCTGTCGCCGGACAGCGCCAGATAGTCGCTCGTCGACAGTCCGATGTCGGTGGCGGCGGTGCCGGGGCCACGAAGAAACATCCGGGCTTCTCGCATCTGCGCCGCGTGGCCGCGGCCGATATGTTGCTGCACGCGTTCGGCGACTGTTGCCACCTCGGTCTCCTCGGTAGGTCGCGCTCGTCGGTGTGATTCGCCCTGCCTGGTCGGTGCCCGCCGCCACAGCCTGATGAGCGGGCGCCCCGAAGATCATCGCGCACTCGGAGGGTGAGGTGCCCCTCGATGCGATGACGAAACAATGACGTCATGATCTCGTCTCGTCGGGACGGGGTAGTAGTCGAACCCGTGCCTGCCGGTCGCGGCGGAAAATGGTTCGAAGGTTGTGATGTGTGTGATTTAGCATCGCCCGGTGGCGGATACGGTGAACCGGCAGTGGATTCTGCGGAGGCGGCCCGAAGGGGAGTTGCGGGAGGGTGATTTCGAGCTCGGAAGCGCTCCGATTCCGGTGCCGGGGCCTGGGGAGGCCTTGGTCAGGGTGCATCGACTGGGTATCGATCCCACTCAGCGTGGATGGCTCAACGATTCGGACAACTACATCGATGCGGTTCCGGTCGGCACGGTGATGCGGGGGAGCGGGGTAGGGCAGGTGGTGCGCTCGAACACCGCGAGCTATCCGGAGGGCAGCTGGGTCGCCGGTATGGTCGGCTGGCAGGATTACGTCGTCGCGTCCGACGGGGGTTTGTTCGGGCTGAACGTGGTGCCCGACGGTGTCGCCCCGACGCTGATGCTGAGCCTGTTCGGAGCGCCCGGCTTGACCGCGTACTTCGGTATGACGGATATCGGCCGGCCCGAGCCGGGCCGGACGGTGCTGGTGTCGGCTGCGGCCGGTGTGACCGGATCGATTGCGGGACAGATAGCGAAAGCCTTGGGCTGCACTGTCATCGGCATCGCAGGCGGTCCGGCCAAATGCACCTGGATCACCGACCGTGCGGGCCTGCATGCCGCCATCGATTACAAGAACGACGACGTCTCGGCCGGTTTGTCCCGCCTGGCCCCGGACGGTGTCGACGTCTTCTTCGACGGCGTCGGCGGCCGCGTTCTCGAGCATGGTCTGGCGCACTTGGCGCACGGCGCTCGTGTCGTTCTGGCCGGTGCGATCTCTTCCGGGTACAGCGGCGCGGACCCGCAGTACGGGCCGCGGAACTACATGCAGCTGGCCATGCGCCGGGCACGCATGGAAGGGTTCATCTTCCTCGACTATCTCGACCGCTTTCCCGAGGCGTTCGCGGCGCTGGGCGACTGGCACGACCGGGGCGAACTCACCATCGCCGAAACCGTGAGTATCGGCTTGGAATCCGCTCCCGGTGCACTGCGCGCTGTCTTCGAGGGCGGCAATCTCGGTAAGCAGTTGGTCGACATCGTGGAGTCCTGACCTATCGACCGCCGAGGACCGCGAGGCCGCTCCGGAAGGTGGGCCTACGTCAGGCCACGGATTATTCGAAGGCCGTCGGGCCGAGACCCATCCGCGCGATGGAACTCGGCCCGACGACGGTGCGTGCAGTCTCTACGCGGTGTGCATGGCCGCGGTTATCTTGCGGATCATTTCGGAGGTCACGGGGCTGGGGCGGCCGTGAGCCGCAGCGGCCTCGAGCGCCATTTCGACGGTGGTGCGGAAGTCGTCGGCCTGCGCGGGATCCTGCTGGGCAAGCACCGTCACCGCGGTGGTCAGCGCGGGCAGTACCTGGTCGGCGAGTTCGGCGACGGACTTTCCGCGCAACGTGATGTCCTTGGACTTCGCAGCCAGCAGATGTCCGACGGGTCCGGTCGCCGACATCAGCGCCACCGAGCCCGCGGTGGCGGCCTTGTGGGGCTTGTCGGAAGTAGCGGCGAGCAGAGAGACCGCGCCGTAGGCGGCGGTGCGCACGGTGAGCTGGTCCTGCTTGGTCGCAACGAGGGCGGTGGACATGGCGTACTCCTTCGAAAGATGTTGTGGCGGTTGCCCTACCGGTCTCGGTGGGGCTCGGCCTGTTCGATGGACTTACTTTGTCCGGTGCCGCTGACAGGGCCCTGATGCCGTTCTGACACCGACGCTGACACCGGACAGGTGGGCTGTACGCGCCGCTGACCGAAGGGGCCTGAATCGCATCGTCCAGGGCACGGTGGTCCGAGCCGCGGCCGGCACTGGATCTAGAGGTCGATGACGACCTTGCCCCGCACATGCCCTCCGGCTTGCAGTTCGGCCGCGCGGCGGATCTGCTCGATGGGGAAGCTCGCCGCGATCGGCACCCGGAGTTGTCCGGCCGCGACCGAGCGGGCCAACTCGTCCACCGCACCGGGTGCGGCGGTGGCGCCGTTGGCCGACGTTACGCCGTCGACTTGTGTGGCGATGAGGCTGATTCGGCTGTCGGGGACGCCGAGATCCCTTGCGGCGTCCACTGTTTCGGTCCCGTGCAGGTCGAGGGCGGCGGTGACACCGCCGGGGGCGAGGGCGCGGACCCGGTCGGCCAGGCCGTCGCCGTAGATGACCGGCTCGGCTCCGAGATCACGCAGGAAATCGGCCGATGTCGCCGATCCCGTCCCGATCACACGCGCTCCCGCCAGCCGGGCCAGTTGGACAGCGAACACGCCGACTCCGCCTCCCGCACCGCCGATCAGCACCGTGTCTCCCGGGCCGGGATTGACCACGGCGAGAGCCGCCGATGCCGTGCGGCCGGCGATCACAAGGGTGGCGGCGGTGCGATCGTCGACCTCGTCCGGGGTGCGATAGGCCTCGTTCGCCGCGATCGCTCCGCCCGCGTCGACCACCACGAAGTCGGCGACCGCGCGGGAGAGGGCAGCCCCGAACACCCGTTCGCCGGGCGCGAAGCCGCTCACCCCCTCGCCGACCTGGTCGACCACTCCCGCGTAATCGGTCCCGAATCCCGCCGGAAGGCTCAAACCGAACCGGGCGGCAGTGTCGGCGTCGACGATCATCTTCCAATCCATCGGGTTCAGGCCGGCCGCGGTGACCCGCACGCGAACCTGCCCCGGACCGGCCGACGGAGCCGGAATCTCACGGACTTCCAGAACTTCGGGGCTGCCGAACGACTCGAGCCGGACCGCCCTGCCCGTCAGCCGTCGATCGCTGTGTTCGTGCATGTATGCCTCTCTCATCGGGCCGAGGGAAGGTCTCGTCCGGACCGAAGAACGCACTGAAACGGACTATGCTCCGCTTACATGAACGACCGTAGCATAAACGGAGCGTGATCCGCTTTGAGTGAATCGGAGACGCGCGCGCCCCGCGCGGACGCAACCCGTAACCGTGACCAGTTGCTCGGGGTGGCGACCCGCATGTTCGCCTCGGGTGAGTCCGACGCGTCGCTGCGTGCGATCGCGCGCGAGGCCGGCGTCGGCATCGGCACGCTCTACCGGCACTTCCCGACCCGCGAGTCGCTGGTCGACGCGGTCTACCGGGGTCAGGTCGTGCGGCTGACGACCGGAGCCCGCGAACTGCTCGGCCAACTGCCCCCGGCCGCGGCGATGCGGCAGTGGATGGACTTGTTCGGCGACTGGATCGCGACCAAGAACGGGATGCTCGACACGCTGGTGGCGATGATCGAGGCGGGCGAGATCGCCCACGCCCAAACCCGAACCGAGCTACTGGCGGCCATCACCATGATTCTCGACGCCGGCCACGCGGCGGGCGACCTTCGCTGCGACGCCACCGCCGAAGACATCGCCGCCATGCTCGTCGGAATCTTCACCGTCACCCCGAGGCCCACCCATGAAGCCATGGCGAGCCGGCTACTGAACCTCCTGATGGACGGCCTCCGCCCCGCCGCCCAGCCGGCCTGAGCCCGGGTGGGGACGGTCGACCGGCCAATTAATCCCGCGTGACCGGGCGCAGGGCCGACGGCACCGTCGCGCAAGCGGAAGGTCAACCCGCCCAGACTGTTTCGCGTCGCCCCGCCCGCGTGCGACGCGGCGTGACTTCGAGTTCCGTGCGAATATGAACCCGCGCCGTGCCGCTCGGCCCGCTCGATCCGCCGGCTGACGAGCTGATCAGGCGACGACGTAGCGGATTGCGCTCTCGCACAATCGTTTTCCTGCGCGCCATATCCGAGCCGGCACGGCGTTGACTCCGCTGTGCACCTACGTCGACGCAGAACCGATGCGGGCGACGTATTTGCCCACACCCTGTCCGGATTCCAGCAGGTCGTGTCCGGCAATCACCTCGTCCAGCGACGCCAGTTCGGTGACCGGGAGCGACAGTGTGCCCTCGGCGAGGTAGTCCAGCACCCGGCGGGTAGCGGCGGCGACCTTCGCCGGCGCACCGGCGACGAGGCCGCGGTGGCTGAAACCGGTCAGGGTGAGGTTGCCGCCAAGCAGGCGACCGAAGGGCGGGAGCGGGGCGGGTGCGCCGCCACCTGCGTTGCCGAACAAGACAATTCGGCCGGTGGGGCGGGTGACCTCGAGATCCAGATCGAGTGCCTCGGTGCCGAGCGGGTCGAGCACGAGGTCCACTCCGCGGCCATCGGTCGCCGCGCGGATCTCCTCGGCCAGGCCGTCGCCGCGGACGAGGACGGTGTCGTAGCCGGGCACCGACCGGCCGGCGCGGCTCACTGTGCCCAGGAGGCGGCCGCCACCGAGCAGCGGCACCAGTTGTGCCACCGCGCCGCCGATACCGCCGGCGGCGGAATGCACCAGAACCGTATCCCCGGCGGTGAAGCGGCCGGCCTCGGTGAGCAGCAGCAGAGCGGTCGCCAGGCCGAGTGGGGTGGCGGCGGCCGAGCTCAACGGGACAGCGTCCGGTACCGGGACGGTGAGTTCCGCTCGCGCCGTGGCGATCTCGGCAAAACCTCCGCCGCCGAGCGCGACGGCCGCGACCCGATCGCCGACGGCCGGTCCGGTGACTTCGGCACCCACTTCGCGCACAGTGCCCGCGATTTCCAATCCGGGGCGGTAGGGCCACGACGAGGCGTAGCCCGCATCGCCTCGGCGAGCCATCACGTCCATGAAGTTCACGCCCGCGTAGGCAACGTCGATGGTCACCTCGCCCGCTGCGGGTCGCGGCGGGTCCACCTCGCGGATCTCCGACTTCTCCGCACCGCCGGGGGCGGTCATCACCAGGGCTCGCATCGTCACTCCCAATACTTCACTGCCGTCGATCGCGATGGGAATCAACCCCACGCCGCGGAGGTACATTCCTGGCGACCGAGCCGCCGAGCGCGGCCACCGACGCCATGATGATTGTCCATTCCCGCGGAGAGCCGGCCTTCCCACCGGTAGAGACTTCGGTCCAACTCGCCGCCGCTCCGACCTGCTACACGAAAAGCCCTGCGTAAGACATGCTCTTATCTATGTCGCAGACGAAGCGCACCGTCGGGGAGCTACGCAGTCAGGCATGGTGGGACAACTCGGGAAACCGGGAGATGACGGCTCTCTATCTCGAGCGGTTCCTGAATTTCGGTCTCACCCGGGCAGAGCTTCAGTCGGGCCGGCCGATCATCGGAATCGCTCAGACGGGTAATGATCTGGTTCCCTGCAATCGGCACCATCTCGCCCTCGCCGACCGGATCAAGGCGGGCGTCCGCGATGGCGGCGGCATTCCGTTCGAATTCCCCGTTCATCCGTTGCAGGAGACGGGAAAGCGTCCCACCGCGGCGCTGGATCGGAACCTGGCGTATCTCGGACTGGTCGAGGTGCTCTACGGATATCCACTCGACGGAGTGGTTCTGACGACGGGCTGCGACAAGACCACGCCCGCCTGTCTGAGCGCCGCGGCGACGGTCAATATCCCGGCGATCGTCCTGTCCGGAGGGCCTATGCTCAATGGCTATCATCGCGGCATGCGGACCGGGTCGGGTCAGGTGATCTGGCAGTCGAAGCGGCTGTTGGCCGCCGGGCAGATCGACTACGACGAATATCTGACGCGAGTGACCGCCTCCGCGCCCAGCATCGGCCATTGCAACACCATGGGCACCGCACTGTCGATGAACAGTTTGGCCGAGGCGCTGGGAATGTCGTTGCCCGGCTGCGCGGCGATACCGGCTCCCTACAACGAGCGGGCGCAGATGGCCTACGCCACCGGCCTTCGGGCTGTCACGTTGGTCCGAGAGGATCTGACTCCCCGCAAGATCATGACCCTGCGGGCCTTCGAGAACGCGATCGTTGTCGCATCGGCCATCGCGGCCTCGACCAACGCGCCCATCCACATCAACGCGATTGCCCGTCACGTCGGTGTGGAGTTGTCCAACCGGGACTGGCAGCGCGTCGGACGCGACATTCCCGTGCTGGTGAATCTGGCTCCCGCAGGGGAGTTCCTCGGCGAGGACTTCTACCGCGCCGGCGGTGTCCCGGCAGTCATGCGGTCGCTGCTGGAGCGGGACACCTGCATGGGGACGCCGTAACCGTCTCGGGGCGAACCGTGGCGGAGAACTTGGAGGACGTCCCGCCCGCCGACCCGGCGGTCATTCGCCCACTCGACGACCCGGTCACCGCAAACGGCGGACTACTCGTCATGGCCGGGAACCTGTTCGACTCGGCGATCATGAAGACATCGGTCCTCACCGACAACTTCCGGGCCCGCGGTTCGCACCCCGACGATCCGTCGGCGTTCGACTTTCGCGCCATCGTGTTCGACGGGCCGGAGGACTACCACGCTCGCATCGAAGACCCGGAGCTGGGCATCGACCGGGACTGCATCCTTGTCATCCGCTATACCGGGCCCGTCGGATATCCGGGCTCGGGCGAGGTCGTGAACATGGAGCTTCCCGCCGCGCTGATCCAACGAGGCATCACCGCGCTGCCCACCCTCGGAGACGGTCGCCAGAGCGGCACATCGGACGCGCCGTCCATCCTCAACGCCAGCCCGGAGGCCGCGGTCGGCGGGAATCTCGCCATCCTGCGCACCGGTGATCGGATCCGTGTCGATCTGGACAACGCGCGGGTCGACGTCCTCCTGTCGGAGGAGGAGATCACCGCGCGGTGGGCCGACTACACACGACCGGAACTGGAAAACCAGACACCGTGGCAGGAGATCTACCGGGCCACGGTCGGCCAACTGGACAGCGGCGGCTGCCTCGAGCTTGCCGTGGCGTACCAGGACCTCGTCCACACCAAGGGGATTCCTCGTGACTCACACTGACTCCGGCGAAACGATCCTGATCGCCGACTTCGACTTCGGCGATGTGGATATCGAACGCGCAATCATCGAGGGGGCCGGTCTGCGGCTGGTTGCCGCGCAGTGCAAGAGCGAGGACGAGGTGATCGAGGCGGGCCGCGAGGCCGGCGGCGTCCTGACTCAGTACGCGCGGGTCGGATCGCGCGCGATCAGCGCGATGACCCGGTGCCGGGTGATCGCCCGCTACGGCACCGGAGTGGACATCGTCGATGTCGACGCCGCGACCCGCCACGGAATACAGGTCACGAACGCGCCGAACGAATGGTGTGCCGAAGAGGTCGCCGATCATGCGGTCGCGCTGTGGCTCGCGTCCGCCCGCAAGATCTGCCGGTACGACCGGGCGACCCGGCAGGGCGAATGGCATTGGAAGACCGGGGAGCCCATCCACAGATTGCGGGGTCAGGTGCTGGGCCTGCTGTCCTTCGGGGCGATCGCACGGCTCATCGCCGAACGCGCGAAAGCCTTCGGCGTAGAGGTCTGGGCATACGACCCCTTCGCCGACCAGTCCGAGATCCGAGCAGCTCAGGTCCGGCCGATGTCGTTCGACGACCTCGTGGCAGGTGCCGACTACGTCATCGTCCAAACGCCGCTCACTCCGCAGACCCACCACACCTTCGACCGTGCGACGCTGCGCAGGATGAAATCGACTGCCATCCTTGTGAATACAGCACGCGGACCGATCGTGGAGGACGCGGCGCTGCATCAGGCGCTCACCGAAGGATGGATCGCCGGCGCGGCACTGGACGACCTCGAGGAGGAGCCCGCGAAACAGCGCGAATGGCGCCCGACCAACCCCCTCCTCGAACTACCCAACATCATCGTCACACCCCACGCCGCCTACTACTCCGAGGAAGCTGTCAGAACGGTGCGGGCCATCGCCGCGGAAGAGGCCGTCCGGGTTCTGACCGGGAAACCGGCGCGATACCCGGTCAACGACCTACCGCCCGGCGCCGGGCGGAACGAAGTTCGGAGGTGACAAGCCCGACGGACTGCCGAACCGAAAGGCTCTCACACAGAGGGTATTTCAGCATCAACTTGCCGGAGTCGCGGTCGACGGCCGTACGTTCACAGTCCCACTCGAACAGTCCGGGTCAGTCCGCGCTCGGCGTCGGAATCGGCGTACGGGCGTTGATGGCCTCGGCTATTTCGGCCGCTTCGGCGAGAGCAGTCGGTTGCCGCTAGTTCGTGTGTCCAACCTGCCATGCTCGGGTCAGGGTCTGATGCAGCAGTCTTTTGTGTTCGCGTACCGCGCGCGTGTCGGTCCGTCGTGGGTGCAGGGCTTCGGCCACCAGATGCAGGAACCTGCGCCGATCGGTGCCGAAGGCCACGAGCAACTCCTCCCCGCTGGAGCCGCCGAAGGGCGCCCATCGAACGGCGAAGGCGACCAGTGTCTTTTCGGGGGCGCTCAGCAGGCCCGCTCGTGCCATCAGATCGCAGCGGCGCAGCGAGGACCGCACCCACGCGGCGTCGCATTCCGTGCCGCGGTCTGCCGCGTCACCGGGCGACTCGCGAAGCTGTTCCTTGGGCGCGGTGTCGATCGTGAAGACCGGGAAGCGGTCGTATTTGGGCCGGGCCTCGAAGCGCACCCGCACCGGGTGGTCGGAGGAGGTCGGGAGGTCGCCTTCGACGGTGGCGTAGATGCGTGGTCCCTCGTCGAGTTCGACGATGGCGATCGTCAGCGGGACGACCTCGGCATGCGGTGCGCCTATGCTGCGGTGCACCAGCCGGTAGGACACGAGCGAGCCGCGGCCGGACGATGGGGTCCACTCCATGTTCCGGGTACGGCACGCGGCGCATTCCGCAGTGGTCGGCGCGTGCATTCCGTCGCATTGCCTGCAGCGTCGAACCATCAGAGAGTCGCCGGTGCGGGTGTGGTAGCCGCTCGGTGTCTGTGTGTGCTGGACCATCGCAAACCTCGAAGGTGATATCGGGATCCCCCGCATTCACAGCTTCGTTTCCGGGCGTGTCTCGCGCGACGGTAGAACTACCCGGAACATACCTATTTTTCGACCGGGGAGCCCGCTCCTCGGTGTGGAGCGGCCGTGTCGGAGGAGCCGGGTGCTGTGGTCGAAGCGCCGGTCTCGCGGCTTTGCCGGCGATACGCTGGCGGTGTCGGAAGGTGAGCGCATGGCGCCCGGTACAGCCCAATGCTTCGCGAGCGACTGATGGTCGACGAGGATCCGCTGCGGACCAGCCGCGACGTGAACATACCCGTGGCGGTGGAGTTGAGTGCGTCGGGTTTCGAGGATGCCGAGGAGATCGGGCACGGCGGTTTCGGTGTGGTGTACCGCTGTACGCAGCCGGCCCTGGATCGCGCAGTGGCGGTGAAGGTATTGACCGCGGAGTTGGACGCCGACAATCAGGCGCGGTTCTTGCGGGAGCAGAAGGCGATGGGCCGGTTGACCGGGCATCCGAATATCGTCACGGTGTTGCAGGTGGGCGTGACCGCGAGTGGGCGGCCGTATCTGGTGATGCCGTATCACTCGCTGGATTCGCTGGATGCGTGGATTCGCCGGGAAGGGCCGTTGCCGGTCGAGACGGTGCTGTGGGTGGGGGTGAAGATCGCGGGTGCGCTGGAGACCGCGCATCGGCTGGGGATCATGCATCGGGATGTGAAGCCGGGCAATATCCTGCTGAGCGAGTACGGGGAACCGGCACTCACCGACTTCGGTATCGCCCGGATCGCCGGCGGCTTCCATACGGCCACGGGGGTGGTGACCGCCTCGCCGGCCTTCACCGCGCCCGAGGTGCTCGCAGGGGAAGCGGCGACGCCGGCCGCGGATGTGTACGGGCTCGGTGCGACCCTGTTCGCCGCATTGACTGGGCATGCCGCGTTCGAGCGGCGCACCGGTGAGCAGGTCGTCGCGCAGTTCCTGCGGATCACCAGTGCGCCGCTGCCGGATCTGCGCGAAGGCGGCATCCCCGAAGACGTCGCCGCGCTCGTGGAGTCGGCGATGAATCGGGATCGGCAGGCGCGGCCCTCGGCGGCGGAGCTGGGCGAGGCGCTGCGAGAGGTCCAGCACCGCCACGGATACCGGGTCGGCGAGATGGCCCTGCCAGGACAGCCGGCCGCCAAGCGAAGGCCGCGCGACGAGACGTCGCCGAATACCGAATCCGTTCCACAGCAACCAGTTTCAGGACGCGCCGGCACGGCCGAGCTCCCGCTCGAGCTGACCAGTTTCATCGACCGACGGGGAGAGATGGCCGAGATCAAGAACCTGCTGGCAACGGGGCGGCTGGTGACGTTGACCGGTGTCGGCGGGGTCGGTAAGACGCGGCTGGCGTTACGGGCGGCGTCGATGGTGCGCACCGATTTCGCCGACGGGGTGTGGCTGATAGAACTCGCCGACGTGACCGATCCGGCACTGCTGATCGATGTGGTGGCGGGTGCGCTGGGGTTGCGCGACGATCCGGCGCGGCCGATGCGTGAGGCGTTGGTGGAATTCTTGCGTGCGCGGGAGGCGCTGCTGGTTCTGGACAACGGCGAACAGGTCGTGGACGCGTTGGCGGATCTGGTGGAAACGCTGTTGCTGGCGTGCGCGGACCTGCGGGTTCTGGTGACAACCCGGGAGCCGCTCGACATCGCCGGAGAAGCGGTGCTGCGGGTCTCGCCACTGACCGTTCCGACTCTCGACGCGGCGCCGACGCTGCGGGCACTGCCTCGATACGACGCGGTGGCGTTGTTCACCGAGCGCGCGGCGGCGGTGGTGCCCGGATTCGAGGTCACCGAGAAGAATATGTCCGCGGTGGCGGGAATCTGCGCCCGATTGGAGGGCCTGCCTCTGGCGATCGAACTCGCCGCCGCGCGGATCCGCACGATGTCGCCCGAGCAGATCCTGGCTCGGATGACCGACCGCTACGCACTGCTCACTCGCGGCAGCCGCACCGCACCGCAGCGGCAGCAGACGTTGCGGTGGTGTATCGATTGGAGCTACCGCCTGTGCGCACCGGCCGAGCAGCGGCTGTGGGCTCAATTGTCGGTGTTCGCGGGCGGTTTCGAGATGGATGCGGTCGAGCGGGTCTGCACGGCCGAGGCGGGGCGGGGGAGTCTGCTCGACGAGTTGTCGTCGCTGGTGGATAAGTCGATCGTGATCCGGGAGGAGCTGGAGGGCGCTGTCCGGTTCCGGATGTTCGAGACCGTGCGCGACTACGGGCGTGAGCAGTTGCGGGAGGCCGGCGAGGAAACCGCTGTGCGTCGGCGCCACCTCGATTGGTGCCGGCAGTTGACGGGGGATGCCGAAGCCGAATGGATCAGCGAGCGGCAGCCCGACTGGCTGGCGCGACTCGAACGCGAGCAACTGAACCTGCGCGAAGCGCTCGAGTTCTGCCTGTCCGACGACACCACGGAATCGGGTGAGGCCGGACTGCGCATGGTCACCGCGCTGTGGCTGTTCTGGAGCTTCCGGGGTCTGTACGGCGAGGGGCGGCGCTGGATCGACCGCGTCCTCGCGCACCCCGGCGCGCACACCCTTCCCGTTCGTATCCGGGCGCTGCATGTCGGCACCGTGATGGCGGCCGAGCAGCAAGATTTCGCTGCCGCGGAATCGCTGCTGGAACAGATCCGCGACCTCGCCGAACAGGACCCCGCTCCGCTGCATCGGGCATTGGTCGCCTCCGCCGACGGCATTCTGGCGCTGTACCGAGGCGAACCCGAACGCGCGGTCTCCGGTTTCGAAAGCGCCATCGAGGTGGCCGGTTTGGATCCGGCCGGACATCTCCATATCGCGGCGTCGATGACACTCGGCTGGGCGCTGGCGGCGCAGGGCGATATCCGGCGGGCAATCGAGAACCACGAACAAGTCTTGGCCGTCACCGAGTCACACGGTGAATCGCTGTTCCGGTCGAGCACGTTGTGGGGATTGGGAATCTACAGCTGGCAGCAGGGCGAAAACTCGCGCGCCCGAGAGTTTCTGGGGCGCTCGCTGCGGGTGAACGAACGCGTCCGGAGCCCTCTGATCGCGGTGCTCGATCTCGAGGGGCTGGCCTGGATCGTCGCCGAGGAGGACGGTGAACGCGCGGCGGTGCTGATGGGTGCCGCGGAAAGTCTGTTGCGGTCCGGTTCCGGTTTCTCGATCTTCTTCCCGCAGCTGTCGCAATCGCACGAGGAGTGCGACCGCATCGTGCGCCGCGCGCTCGGCGAGCGACGGTTCGGTGCGGCGTTGCGGCGCGGCCGGGCGATGACGATGAACGCCGCGGTGGCCTACGCACTCGGCGAGCAGCCGGCCGAGTCGCCTCCTGCCTCCACCGGGCCGGCGCAGCTGACCAAGCGTGAACAGCAGGTCGCGGAGCTGGTCGCGCAAGGGCTCACCAACAAGCAGATCGCCACGAATCTGGTGATCTCGCAGCGCACCGCCCAGGGGCACGTCGAACACATCCTGACAAAACTCGGATTCACCTCCCGCGCCCAGATAGCGGCCTGGTTCGTGGACCGCGCTCGTCGGTAGAGTTCCTGAGTCGCAACCCGGTCGCCATGGGCCGGGAGCGACGAGTTCGGCTGCCCCGCAGCCGAACTCGTACGCGCCGGCACCGCGAACCGGGCGGGTCGACCGGCCCCTGAGATCGACACCTTCATCGATCGCGGTGAGGGGCTTGCTAGGGGTGTGGTCGGCCGACCTCGCATGCGGCTTCGTCGTGTCAGCGAGCTCCGTCCGCCAGGAGTTCGTTCAGCGGGTCGACGCCGGCGAGAAGCCGTCGTGAGCGATCGCCCGAACCGTCGATGAGCGCCGCATCGATAGCCCGCGGCGAGCGAGCGCGACGGGGCAGGGTCACCTGCACCGCGCCACCGGCACGCCGACCAGACGGGTTTCCTCGGCGGTATCGATGTCGATGTCGACGCCCTTTTGGAACAGCAGGATGATGTCGGAGCCTCCGAAAGTGAAGTAGCCGAATTCGTCTCCCTTGGCCATGTGCTTGCCGGGGGTGCAGGTGAGGGTTACCGATGCGACGTTCTGCATGCCGACGCACACGACCGCGACCGTTCCGATGTCGCCGCACGGTGAATCGGTGGTATCGATGATGACCACGCCCCGGGTCTGGAAGAACTCGAATCCGGTCTCGGCGTTGTCCTGACCCTTCAGGCTGTGGTCGGACAGCTCTACCTGCATGAACGCTTGCCCGTGAGTCACGAACGACTCTTTGACGAGACCGCCCACCGGTAGGTGGAAGCGGTGATAGGCGTGGGTCGGCAGCATGTAGTGGGTGAAGGTCCCGCCGGCGAATTTCTCGGCGTAGTCGCTGCCGGTGAGAAGGGTGGCGATATTGCCGTACTTGTGGGTGTCTTTGATCGTGGCCGCCGGAATGTTCGAGGCGTCATCGATGTCGTAGCGGTGTTGGAACGTGCAGTCGGCGGGTGAGGTTATCGATCGGTTGCTGTCGGGTTCGGCAATCGGTCGTAGGCCGCCGTTCAGTTCGCGGGCGAAGAACTGGTTGAAGGTCATCCAGCCGCTGGGTGCGTTCGGCTTGCCGTCGATCAGGGAGTCGCCGACGTGGTACTCGGGAGCGTTGTCGATGAACGATTCCAGCACGTCGGGTCCGAAGGATTCGGGTGTGTCGAGGAAGCTGCCCCAGTCTCGGGCGAAGTCGGTGACCCATTCCCGGAATGTGTCCGAGCCGTATGCCACGGACGTGTCACGGCCGTCGGGTCTCTGGTCGATGATCCAGAAGAAGTGCGAGAGCCGGTCGCTGACCTCTTGGGCGTACCGCTGGTGCGGTGCTTGGGCGCGCCAGGCGGGCGAGTCGGTCTCGCGGGGCACCCAGCGAGCGAAATCGTCGATGTAGTCGACGTACTCCGCGACGGACTGGGGCCACGGGAGCGCCTCGAGCAGCTCGTCCTTCAGCCCGTCTTCGGCCACCTGCCGCGCTTGCACCAGCGACTGCTCCAAGCCGGCGGCCAAGTCCGGGTCTTCGTCGAGAAGGTCTCTCAACCGCTGCGCGATCGCCATATCACTCACGTCGAACCCCTTCCGCTCGCCACCGACCCCACCTGTCGGCTACCCCCGCAGCCTCGTTTACACCTCACGCACGAGTGACGGTTCAGGCGGAACTATCGCCCGCCGCCCAGCTGGGCCTTCGCGTGTTTGAAGCTGCCGCCTCGTGGAATAGGCCTGTGCACGCGGTGTCGACGGAAAGGCGCGCGGGATGAACTCATCGAGCGACGTCGTCGTCGTGGGATCGGGCCCCAATGGTCTTGCGGCAGCGGTCGTCTGTGCGGCGGCGGGCCTGTCGGTCACGGTGCTCGAGGCCGAGCCGGAGGCGGGCGGCGGATGCCGCACACAACGCCTCGATCTGGCGGTTCCGCTGTGGCACGATCTGTGCTCGGCCGTGCATCCGATGGCGGTAGCCTCGCCGTTCTTCGCGCAGTTCGATCTCGCGGCGCGCGGTGTCCGGTTCGGGTATCCCGAGATTTCCTTCGCCCACCCGCTCGACGAGGCGCCAGCGGCTCTGGCCTACCGCGCCCTTTCCCGGACGGTGGCCACCCTGGGCGAACACAGCGAACGTGACAGTCGGCTGTACCGGCGGATCATGACGCCGCTGGTCGAGGGCGTCGACGCGGTCCGCGGCCTCGGGTTGTCCGACGTCCGAAGCATTCCCGCCTCGGTCCTGCACCCGCGAGGGCTCGCTACCGCCGCCACGATGGGGATCCGGGCGATGCAACTCGGCACCCGGGTGTGGGACCGCACCACCGACGCGCACGTCTGCGGTGCTCTGCTCAGTGGCGTCGGCGCCCACGCCAACACCAGGATTCCGGCGACGGCAGGTGCGGCTACCGCGTTGCTGCTGGGCACGCTCGCGCATTCGCACGGCTGGCCCATTCCTATCGGCGGGAGCCGGGCCATCACCGACGCGCTGACCGCCGACCTGGCTGCGCGCGGTGCGGAGGTGATCTGCGATCAGCGTGTCGAGTCCGTCGCGGACCTCCCGCCGGCGCGGGTGTACCTGTTCGATACGAACCCTTGGACGCTGGCCGAGGTGTTCGGTGACCGGCTCAGCGCCCGCTACCGCCGGGCGGTGGGCCGCTTCTCGTCGAACAACGGTGTCGCCAAGGTGGACTTCGTGCTCAGCGAGCCGGTTCCCTGGGCCGATTCACGGGTCGCGGCGGCGGGCACCGTGCACCTCGGTGGCACGCGCGAACAGATGGCCCGCGCCGAATCGGACGCCGGTCGCGGCCGCCACAACCCGGCACCGATGATGCTGGTGAGTCAGCCGACCGTCGTCGACCCGACCCGCCTCGGTTCCGACGGGCACCGGCCGCTGTGGAGCTACGCGCACGTCCCCAACGGGTCGACGCGTGACCTCACCGAGACCGCGATCGAACAGATCGAGCGGTTCGCTCCCGGTTTCCGCGATGTCGTCGTCGGCTCGCGGTGCATCCCCGCCAGTGAAATGTCCTCGCACAACGCCAATTACGTGGGTGGAGACATCGCTGCTGGACATGTGTCGCTGTACCGGATCATGGCGCGGCCGGTTGCGCAGTGGGATCCGTACCGCACTTCGCTGCCCGACGTCTACCTCTGCTCGGCATCCACCCCGCCCGGCCCCGGTGTGCACGGCATGCCCGGCGTGCACGCCGCCCGGAGAGCTCTGCGCAGGCACTTCGGTATCACCGCCATGCCCGACGTCGGTCCGGTGGTCGGGCCGCCGCGATGAGCCGGCCGTCCAGGGTGTGCACATTCGAGTGCCGAGATCGCGGGACGAGGCCGGCAGGGCATGACGAAATGCCGGATGAGGCAGACAACATGCGCACGTGACGATGCCCTCGCAGCAGCTGCTGCGAGGGCATCGTCATGCTTCGGGTCCTACCGGCTGTTCGAAATCGTGGGCTAATGCCCCGTTTCGGTTCGTAAGCCCGAGCGCCGGCCCGTTACTTGGCCGGCGCTGGCGGGTTGAACGGCGCGGTGGTGGTGGCGAAGTACTGGATCGCGGCGCCGATGGCGACCGGGGCGGTGATGAAGATCTGCCCGGCGAGCA
>NZ_BDBN01000050.1 GCF_001613005.1 Nocardia nova NBRC 15556
GCGGTGGACCGGGGCGCCGTGGGGACGGGCGCCCCGGGCACGGCCGCCGAACTGCACCCCGGAATACCCGACGGACACGAACTACTCGCCGCCTGCTGCGGCCATATCGGCGACCAGGCCGACGACCATCCGGTCACCCGGGCCGCCCGCCAACTGGCCGAACTCCACCTCGTCCGCCGTCGCTCCCCGGTGCGCGTAGCGGAGATCGACTGCCGTAGAAGGGAAATCGTCGTCCACATCGACCGCTGGGTCAGCGACCGCACCGGCGCCCCGGCGCATGCGCGGTCCCTCGGCGCGGCCGTCGACGGACTCGCCGCCGCGCAGGTGCGCGCCACGGTCCTGCTGTGCGACGCCGAGACGCTCGACGACGAACGAATCCGGGCCGCATGGTTTCTGGTCGGCTCCCTCGCCAATTGGTGGGGCGAACTGGTCGAGCAGCATGTCGGCAATGTCCGCCCGTATCCGCGCCGGCGGCCGCGCGGTCCGCGATAGCGCGGGCGGCCCTTATACCGGTCGCGCCTCGATCACGGATTCCGGTGACACCGTCTCGGTGATGCGGGTCAGCTCGAAACCGCAGCGCGCGAGCAGAGCGCGGTAGTCACCGGCGCTGCGCTCGCGGCCGCCGCTGTTGATCAACATCTCCAGGTCGGTGTACTTGCCCGGATGCGGCCGATTGTCCTGGGGCAGCACGATTTCCACGATGATCAGCCGGGCGGCCGGGGCCATCGCGGCGCGTACGGTGCGCAGGATCTGCTCGGCGCGCGCATCCGGCCAATCGTGAATCACGTGTTTGAGCAGATACGCGTCCGCGCCCGCGGGAACCGATTCGAAGAAGGACCCCGGCGCCACCTGGGCTCGCCCGTCGAACCCGGCGGCCGCGAACCGCTCCGCCGCACCGGCCACCACATCGGGCAGGTCGAACAGGATGCCCCGGGTGCCGGGTGCGCGCGAGAGGATCTCGGAGAGCATCGCGCCGCGTCCGCCGCCGACGTCCACGATCGTCGCAAAGCGCCCGAAATCGTAAGCGGCGAACAAGGATTCCGTGGTGAGCGATCCGATGCTGGTCATCGCGCGGTCGAACAGATCACCGAATCGACGGTCGGTGCGGATGTATTCGAAGAAGGGCGCCCCGTCCAGCTGTGGCCCCACCGGCTTGCCGGTCCGCACCGCATCGACCACATGTGTCCAATGCGCCCGGTGCGTGGCCGAGCCGAAGAACAGTGCGGCATCACGCAGCGATTCCGGGGAGCCGCTGCACAGCGCACGAGCGGGCGCGGTGAGCCCGTACCGTCCGTCGCGCCGCTGAGCGAAGATGCCGTGACTGATGAGCAGCCGCAACAGCCGGCGCAGCGCGTCCTCGTCCGCTCCCACACGCCGCGCCAGCTCGGCGCCGGTGAGCGGTCCCCGCGCCAGCTCATCGGCGATCCCCAGTGCCGCCGCCGCGTGAATCGCCTGCGCCAGCCACCCCGCCGCCAGCAACTCCATCAACGACAGCGGCGCCGGCGCCAACCGCCGATAGGCTTCGCCGAGCGCGTAGCGAACGGTCTCGACGGCCCGCACCACCGGCAGCGGCGGCAATTTCGGTAACCCGAACACCATGCACAACTCCTCCGATAGGCGGACAGGGTCGCGCTCCGCAGCCTACGGCGTAAAACGGAAACGCGGCCACCGTACCGCGGGGGACGGTGGAGACTGCGCGTAGCGGCAGGCTCTCCTCGGTCAGGTGTTGTCGGCGCTTGTGGTCGGGATGAAGCTGACTGCGGGGGCTCCGGCGTCGGTGTTGGTCGGATCAGGGCCCTCATCGGGGGGCGATTTCGGGCAGTGCGCGCGGATCGGGGAGTGGCCGGGGCATGGCACCCCATGCGGTGTCCGCTGCGCCTCACTCGGTGGTGCCGACCCCGTTCCGGCTCTCGGTGTGCGGGTGGCCGATCGGAAAAAGTATGGGGCTCAACAAATATTGTGTCCGGCCGTCGGCCGGCTCGTTGTGCAGGCGCGGAACGATCGCGGCACGCAAATCGGCGATGAGGTCCGCCAGCTCGTCCGGGTCGAGCCACAGGGCATGCTGGCGGTACCCGACGGAGTCGGTTGCGGGATCGGCGTTCTCGCGATCGAGATAGGCGTTGAACTCCGCGAGCAGGGTGGTCATCGCGGTGGTGAAGACGGCGCGATGCTCGTCATGGCTCGCGGCGGCCACCGCGTCGGTGTCGATGACGGCCCGCTCGCGGCGCAGCCGGTAATGCCGCTCCACCGCCCCGCGCACCCGCCGCTCCTCGGTCACCTCGAGAATCCCGCCGCCGGTCAGGAGATCCACGTGGCGATAGACCGTGGCCTTCGAGACGTCGGGAAGGCGCGCGCACAACTGCGCGGTGGTCAGCGTATGGCCGCCGGACATCGCGTGCACGATGCGCAGGCGCACCGGATGTGCCAGCAGTTCGATCGGTCCCATTGGCAAATCTTCTCATTCTTGCTATCTTTCTCAAAGTTGAGAACAATAGCGCCGCGATCTGCGGTGTAAGGGAGGACCCGATGAACCGCAACGATGCCGCAGTGGGTGAGGCCGTGGTCCGGATGCTGTGCGCGGGCCGATTCGGCGAGGCCTACGAGCATTTCGGGACTCCGCTGCGCGCACTGCTGTCGCCGGAAAACCTCACCGCCGCTTGGCATCGGGAGATCGGGCCGGGTGCGACGCCCGGTGCCGCGGAGGTTCGCGACGGCGTAGTGGCGGTGCCGGTCCCGGACCGGGAGGCGACGATCCTCATGTCGGTCGTGCGCGGGAAACTGAGCGGCCTGCGCATCGCGCACGATGTGCCGCCGTGGCAACCGCCGCACTACGCCGACTCGGCGGCGTTCGACGAGGAGGAGATCGCCCTCGAGACCGCGGTCGGTCCGGTCCCGGGCACGGTGAGCGTTCCGCGTCGAACCGCCACGCGGCATCCTGCGGTCGTATTGCTCAGTGGCGGTGGACCTTTCGATCGAGACGGTACAGCCGGTGCGAACAAGACGATGAAGGACATCGCCTGGGGCCTGGCGACCGGCGGGCTTGTCGTGCTGCGCTTCGACAAGCCGAGTCATCTCGAAGCGGCGCGCGGTGGGAACTGGGCGGACATCACTCCGACCGCCGATTACGTGCCGCCGGCGGTCGCGGCCGTGCGGGCCCTGCGGGCGCGTGCCGATGTCGATCCGTGCCGGATCTTCGTCCTCGGGCACAGCATGGGTGGCAGATACGCCCCGCGCGTCGCGGCGGCCGAACCGGCGATCGCCGGTGTGATCCTGCTGGCCGCCGATACTCAGCCGATGCAGCGCGCGGCCGTGCGCGTCGCCCGTTATCTGACGGCGGTCGCGCCGGAGTCCGCGCGAGCGGTGCTGCCGGATCCCGGGGAACTACTCGTCCAGGCCGAACGAGTGGAACGCGCCGATTTGTCCGAATCCACTCCGGCCGGTGAGTTGCCCCTGGGGCTGGCGGCCGGCACCTGGCTGGACCTGCGCGAATACGACCCGGTCGCCACCGCGCTCGCGGTGCGCAAGCCCATGTTCATCGCTCAGGGCGGACGCGATTATCAGGTCACCGTCGCCGACGATCTGGCCGGATGGCGGCAAGCTTTCGACGGCCGAGGCGACGTGGACATTCGCGTCTACGAATCCGACGACCACATGCTCTTCGCGGGAAGCGGTCCGTCCACGCCGTCGGATTACGAAGCGCCACAACATGTCGACGAGGCTGTGGTCGCCGACATCGCAGCCTGGGTGGCGGCGGCCGCGGAGGCGGGGGCCGAGGCGGCAAGCGGGCGATCGTAAGGGCGCGGCTGCCAGTCGGAACGAGGGACGCCGAATGGTTGGAGCTGAACTCAGCCCCGGCGCGCCCGTCGTTCGTTCGGTTCGCCGGGCCGAGCGGCCGAAAGTGTCCGAGCGGCCGAGGATTCCGCTACCGACGCGATCTCGGGGTCTCCGGTGATGCCCGCGGTGACGATGGCCCCCTCGGCGAGCAGGTAGATCGCGTCGGCGGCGTCGGTCCCGGTCGCGTCCACCCATTCGGCGATCATGGTGCGAAACGCCGCCTTGTGCGAGCGCACTTCCGCCAGCACGGCCGGGGAGTCGGCGCCGAGCTCACCGTGGATATTGATCCACGCGCAGCCGCGAAACCCGTTCTCGCCGAACCACTCCCGAAGCCACTCGAAGATCGCGAGCACTCGCCGCGTGGGGTCCTCGTACCGTTCGACATGCTCGGCCAGCGCCTGTCGCCACCGCTCGTCGCGGCGGCGCAGCATCGCCACGACGAGGTACTCCTTGGTGGGGAACATGGAGTAGATCCGCTTCAGCGACAGGCCGGACACTTCGCGGATCCGGTCCATGCCCACCGCCTGCACGCCGTGCGCGTACATCAACCGCTCGGCGGCGTCGAGCAGCGCCGTGCGGTCGGAGGCATTGCGTTCGGCGCTGAGCGCGGCGGGCATGGACCGGACTCCCTTGACATCGAGAACGTACGTTCCCTACTGTAACGCATCGGTGGAGAATGAACGTTCTCCGTTGAAAGGCAGGAATCCGATGTCCGAAACACGCCCGCCCTATCCGCCGTTCACCCTGGAAACCGCCGCACAGAAGGTGCAGGCGGCCGAGGATGCGTGGAACACCCGCGACCCGCAGCGGGTCGCGCTCGCGTACACCCCCGACTCGGCCTGGCGGAACCGGGACCAATTCATCACCGGCCGGGAGCAGATCGTCGAATTCCTGACCGCGAAGTGGGAACGCGAACTCGACTACGCGCTGCGCAAGAGCCTGTGGGGCTTCCGCGGAAACCGCATGGCCGTCCGGTTCCAGTACGAATGGCACGATCGTACCGGTCAGTGGTGGCGCAGCTACGGCAACGAGCTGTGGGAATTTACCGACCAGGGGTTGATGGCACGCCGGGAGGCGAGCATAAACGACGTGCCCATCACCGAGGCCGAACGCCGGATATTCGGTCCGCGCCCGGCCGAGCAGCACGGGGTCGACATCCCCCTGCGGTAGCCATCGGCGGTGATCAGTAACCGGCGGCCGGATCGATTCGGGCGATGAGCTCACGCCCTTGCGCGAAGCGGCGGACGTTCTCGGCGACGTGTTCGGCGAACGCGGCCGTCCGCAGCTGCGGCGGGTTGGAATCGTGCGGGGTGATGATCACATTCGGGAGGTCCCAGAGCGGATGGCCATCGGGGAGCGGTTCGGGATCGGTCACGTCCAGGCCCGCGCCGCCGATGGCGCCCTGCCGCAGTGCGGCGACCAGAGCCTCGGTGTCGATGAGCGAGCCACGGGCGACATTGACCACCCACGAATGCGGTTTCAGCTGAGCGAGTTCGTCTTTGCCGATCAGGTGCCGGGTGCCGTCGGTGGCGGGGGCGGCGACGACCACGTGATCGGCGCGAGCCCACACCTCCGAAAGCCGCTCCGCCGGAATCGTGTCCGCCACATTGGGAGCCTCGATCGGCCGGCCGGAGCGGCTGACGGCGATCACCCGGGCCCCGAACGGCTCCAGCATGGCGATGACCTCGCGACCGATACCGCCCGCGCCGACCACCGCGACGGTCGCCCCGCGCAGGGTCCCGATATGGGGGAAGAATTCGCCCTGCCGCCAGCTGTGGGCGCGGATATGTTCCGGCAGATACCGCACACCGGCGAGCAGCAGCGCCATCGTGCCCTCGGCAACACTTTTCGCGAAAGCACCCGCGGCCGAGGTGAACACCACATTCGGGCAGCGTTCGAAGATGCCGGCGGCGAAGAACTCCTCGACCCCGGCGGAGTACAGCTGCACCCATTCGATCGATGCGGGCAGGTCGGGGAATCCGTTCGGACCGCCGTCCCACACCAGCGCCCTGGCCTCACCCAGCTCCGCGAGTTGTGCTCCCGCGCCGGTGATCGCCTGTGCCACACGGTCGTCGGTTATCGGTGCCAGTGCGATGCGGGGTGCGCCCGTCATGCCTCGTGTGCTCCTTCGTCCTCGTCGAGGTCCACCTCGACCCGGTCGCGGTCCGCCCATTCCAGCAGCGTATTCAGGTCGAAGACCGCGTCGTCGATGCCCGCGTGCAGATCGCCGACTTCGGCGTAGCGGGCGGGGACGGTGTTGATCGTGAAGTCGTTCGGTTCGATATCGGGAATCTCGTTCCACCGCACCGGGGTCGAGACGGTCGCGGCCGCATTCCCGCGCACCGAGTAGGCGGCGGCGATGGTGTGATCGCGGGCGTTCTGGTTGTAGTCGACGAACAGCAGTGCCGGATCGCGGTCGCGGCGCCACCACGTCGTGGTCACATCATCGGGGGCGCGGCGCTCCACCTCCTGCGCGAAGGCCAGCGCGGCGCGGCGCACCTGCTGGAAGCCGTGCTCGGGGGCGATGCGCACGTAGATGTGCAGGCCGTGTCCGCCGGAGGTTTTGGGCCAGCCGACCGCGCCCAGCTCGTCGAGAACCTCGTGCGCGACCTCCGCGACGCGCTGAACCCGCGACCACGGGCAATCCGGCATCGGATCCAGATCGATGCGCCATTCGTCCGGCTTCTCGGTGTCGAAGCGGCGCGAGTTCCACGGATGGAACTCCACCGTCGACATCTGCACCGCCCAGATCACGTCCGCCAGTTCCCGCACGCACAGTTCGTCCGCATACCGGTTGTAGCGCGGAAAGTGCACGCGCACGGTCGGAATCCAGTCCGGCGCCCCCGCCGGCAGCCGCTTCTGATGTACCTTCCCGCCCGGCAATCCCTTCGGGAAGCGGTGCAGCATGCACGGCCGGTCCCGCAGGGCGTTGACGATCCCGTCGCCGACGCTCAGGTAGTACTGCACCAGATCGAGTTTCGTCGCCCCGAGTTCCGGGAAGTACACCCGATCGGGATTCGACACCCGCACCGTATGCTCGCCGACCGTCAACTCCACCGCCGGCGTCGACTTACTGGTCACCGGATCGACGATAGTGGGTGATCGATCGCCGGGCACTGTACGCGCCGCGTGCGGGCCTCACGTCGGGGTCGCCAGGGCGAAGGGGAGGACGGCGGGGGCGCCGGCGTGGCGGAGGGTGCGGGCCGCGAGGGTGAGGGTCCAGCCGGTGTCGGTGTGGGTGTCGACCAGCAGGACGGGAGTGTCGAGCCCGGTGAGGTCGGGGGTTTCCCACGAGTCGAACAGGGCTGCGACGCGGTGGGCGGAGTTGGCCGCCGACACCGGTGGCCGGTCGGGCCGGGTGTGCAGGACCCCGAGGTCGGTGAGACGGCCGATGCGCGCCAGGCGGGCGGCCAGGTCGGCGGCCAGCGCGGGATGCGTCGCCGATTGCAGTGCCATCACCGCTCCCGGGCGCTGCGTCCAATTCCATTCGCGCAGAACGGCGATGCAGGCGTCGACGATGTGGTCGGGTGCGGGGCCGTCGGGGGCGTCGAGCAGCGTTCGCAGGCGCTGGCCCCACCCCAGATCGCTGAGCCGGCCCAGCACCCGGCCCACCTCGGGGCCGTCGGAAATTTTGCCGGACAACGGAACTCCCAGCTTCGACAGCCCGGTCGGCCATTGCTTGCGGGGGAGCAGATCGATTCCGGGCCGGTCCAGCCGGGCGCGGATGGTGGCCACCTCGGCGGCGTCGACCGAGACGTCGAAACGGCGACCGGTGCAGTTGTCGCAGCGACCACACCCGGGCGCGTCCGGGGCGAGGCCCGGATCGTCGAGTTGGCGGCGCAGGAAGTTCATCCGGCACTCGGTGGTGCTCTGATACTTGAGCATGGCGTTCTGTTCCGCTTCGCGCGCCCGGTCGAGGCGCTCGTAGCGCTCGGTGTCGTAGGTCCACGGTTGCCCGGTGGCCAGCCAGCCGCCGCGCACCCGCCGCACGGCGCCGTCCACATCCAGCACCTTGAGCACCATCTCCAACCGCGACCGGCTCAGTTCCACCAGCGGTTCGAGGGCCACCGTGGACAGGGGCCGTTCGTAGTCCAGCGCGGCCAGCACCGACCGCACCACCTGCTCCCGCGGAAAGGCCACGGAGGCAAAGTAATTCCAGATCCGCCGGTCCTCGGGACCGGGCAACAGGATGACCTCCGCGCGGTTGGAAGGGCCGGAACCGCTCGCGACCAGTCCGCGTCCGGCGCGGCCGACCTGCTGGTAGTAGGCGATGGGGGAGGAGGGGGCGCCGACGTGGACCACGAAGCCGAGGTCGGGTTTGTCGAAGCCCATGCCGAGCGCCGACGTGGCGACCAGCGCCTTGACGTCGTTGTCCAGCAGGGCCTGTTCGAGGGTTTCGCGTTCCCCGGGTTCGGTGCGGCCGGTGTAGGCCGCAACGGGGTAGCCGTGGTCGGCGAGGACGTCGGCCAAGTCGTGGGCGGCCGCGACGGTGAGGGTGTAGATGATTCCGGAGCCGGGCAGCTCGCCCAGTTGCCGGCTGAGCCAGGTGGTGCGCTGGACGGCGTCGTCGATCCGCACGACGGACAGATGCAGCGACTCCCGGTCCAGGGTGCCGCGCAACACCAGGGTGTCGGTGCCGATCTGCGTGGCGACGTCGGTGACCACGCGGTCGTTGGCGGTCGCGGTGGTCGCCAGCACCGGGATGTCCTCGCCGAGGTCGGCGATCAGGGTGCGGATGCGGCGGTAGTCGGGGCGGAAATCGTGGCCCCAGTCGGAGATGCAGTGCGCCTCGTCGACCACGACCAGGCCGGCGTCGGCGGCCAGTTTGGGCAGCACCGAATCGCGGAAATCGGGATTGTTCAACCGTTCCGGACTGACGAGCAGCACATCGACCTCACCGGCGGCGACCCGCTGATGGATCTCGTCCCATTCGGTGACGTTGCCGGAGTTGATCGTCTCCGCGATCACGCCCGCCCGGCGCGCGGCGGCGACCTGGTTGCGCATCAACGCCAGCAGCGGTGACACGATCACCGTCGGCCCGCGCCCCTGCGACCGCAGCAACCGGGCGGCGATGAAGTACACCGCCGATTTGCCCCAGCCGGTGCGCTGGACGACGAGCGCCCGCCGCCGCTGGACGACCAGCGCTTCGATGGCCGTCCACTGATCCTCGCGCAGCCGCGCCTCGGGCCCGGCCAGCTCGCGCAGCAGGGATTCGGCGGATTCGCGCAGCTCGGTGGTAGTCACGCGCTCCATCGTGCCCGACCCCTCCGACACCTGGCCACCATCCGGCTACAGCCGCACCCCGTGCCCGGAAACTCGGTCCGAGAACCGGCCGGCCTGGCGGAGGACCGCCCGGTCACGGCGGTATCTAACCGGTTTCGGCGGCCAGCGCCAGCAGCCGGTCCCGGACGAGGTCCGGTCGCTCCTCCGGGATGAAATGCCCGCAGCCGTGGACATATTCGACGGTGTAGTCGTCGGCCCGCGCGGTCTCCGCGGCCGCCAGCGCCGGGTGGATGGCCGCGTCGCCGGTGCCGAACAGCGCCCGGATCGGGATCGTCGCGCGGCGGCGTTCCGGATGGCGGGCGGCGGGAAGTTCCCGCAACCAGAAGGTGCGGTAGGTGTCGGTGGCCGCGCGGGCCACCGCCGGATCGCGGAACCGCTCGCCGTAGATCCGGGCGAGTTCCGGGGTGAACGTGCGCCGGGCCTCGGCGTCGAGCCGCAACAGGCGATCGACGAACGGCGTGTACCGCTGCAACGGCACGCCGAATGTGGCCACGAGCGGCTGGTACATCAGGAAGCGCCACGCATGCGGCGCGAAGGTCTTGGCGGTGATCCACGGGTGCGCGATATTGAGCGGCAGATAGCCCTCGAACCGCTCCGGCTCCCGCAGCACCATGAGGAATCCGACGAACCCGCCCCAGTCGTGACCGGCGAGCAGCAGCCGGGACAGTTCGAGCTCGTCCACCAGCGCCAGCAGATCGGAGGCGACGTCCTCCTTGGCCCAGCGATGCGGAGGTGGTCCGGACCATCCGTACCCCGGCAGATCCGGGGCGATGAGGCGCAGCCCGGCGGGAGGATCGGCGAGCAGATGCCGATAGGCGTAGTGGTGCTGAGGCCATCCGTGCAGCAGCAGCACCGGCCGGCCGTCGGGCACACCGGCCTCGGTGACGTGGAATCGCACGCCGCGGGCCTCGATGAAACTGCGGCGCACTCCGGGAATTTCGGGCGGTCGGGCAGATCCGGATGTCGAGGGCATAGCCGATGCTAACCATCGGCAACCCGGGACCGCCACGCCACGAACGTTTTCCGCCCGGCGTCGGGCATTTTCGGCCGCGAGGCAGGACAATGAGGGCGATCGGACTGCGAGGTCCACTGGCATGCGCGGGAATGCGGGAGGAACGGGCGATGGCCAAGAAGTTCGAATCACCTGCGGATTGGGCCCCACCGGGGGCGCAGTTCCAAAGCCGCGGTGTCACCAGCCGGACCCTCTCGGGCGTGTTGTTCGGGCTGATCGTGACGCCCATCGGAATCGCGTTCGCCGCCAAGGGGGGAGCCGATATCCGATACTGGGTCATCGTCGGTGCGGTGACCGATCGCTGGACCGCGGCGCTGGAGATCTTCGGCGGTTCCCTGCTCTTGTTGTTCGTCGCCGCGATGGCAGCCTTCTCGCCGGTCGGCACGATCGTGGCCAGTCTGGTGTGGGGGATCTTCCCCGGTGTGCTGCACCTGCTGTACCCGGACGACACCTTCCGCCTGATCGGCGACCTCCCCTTCACCGACGCCACGATGCAGGTGGCGCTGCACTCCTGGGTGACCTACGGCTTCGCCCTCATCTCGGGCATGATGCTGCTGGGCGCGGGCATGGTCGGAGTGCTGCGCAAATGACTCCGGTCGTTCCGGCATGCCGACCCGGCATGCCGGAACGAATCCGCATTCAGCCCTTCACGCACAGCACCTGACGCAGCGTCGCGACCACGTCGACCAGATCGCTCTGCGCCGCGATCACGGTGTCGATGTCCTTGTAGGCCGCGGGGATCTCGTCGATCACCCCGGCGTCCTTGCGCGACTCCACGCCGTCGGTCTGCGCGATCAGATCCGCGACGGTGAACTGCCGTTTGGCCGCATTGCGGCTCATGCGGCGGCCCGCACCGTGCGATGCGGACTGGAACGAGGCGGGATTTCCCTTGCCCCGCACCACATACGAGCGGGTACCCATGGATCCGGGGATCAGAGCGAGGTCACCGGCCCCGGCCCGCACCGCGCCCTTGCGGGTCACCAGCATCGGCATGCCGTCGATGATCTCTTCCGACACGTAGTTGTGGTGGCAGGAGATGGGCTCGTCGAAACGTACCGCCAGCGAATCGAATTCGTCACGCACCGCACCACACACCAGGTCGAGCATCACCGCCCGATTGCGCGCCGCGTACTCCTGCGCCCAGGTGAGGTCGCGCCGGTAGGCATCCATTTCCGGTGTGCCGGAAAGGAATACCGCCAGATCGCGATCCGGCAGGTCCCGGTTCTGCGGCAGGGTGCGTGCCACGGCGATATGCCGCTCCGCCAGTTCCTTGCCGATATTGCGGCTTCCGGAGTGCAGCAGAATCCACACGCGCTGTTCGGTGTCGAGGCAGACCTCGATGAAGTGGTTGCCGCCGCCGAGAGTGCCCATCTGCTTGTGCGCCTTGGACTCTCGCTGCTGCACCGCCGGGTCGAGATCGCCGAACCGGCTCCAGAACGCGGACCATCCGGCCCGCAGCGTGGCGCCGGTCGCCCGGCGGCCGTGCACGTCCATCTGCAGGCGAGTGACCTTCACCGGCTCCTTGTGCGCGTTGAATCCGACCGGAACGGCCGCCTCGATGCGCGAACGCAGCGAATGCAGATCGTCCGGCAGATCGGAGGCGGTCAGCGAGGTCGCGACCGCTTCCATCCCGCAGCCGATGTCGACGCCGACTGCGGCCGGGGCGACGGCGTCCTTCATGGCGATGACGGACCCGACCGTGGCTCCCTTACCGAGATGCACGTCGGGCATCACGCGGACGCCGTAGACCCATTCCAGTTGGGCGAGGGTGCGCAGCTGCTGCAGCGCGGCCGGCTCGACCTCGTGCTCGTGGGCCCACATGAGCGTCTGCGCCTTGGTGCCGCGCAGCTCGACGGGAAACATGATCCGATCCTTTCGTGAACGAACTCTCCCTGTTCACGGTAGGGATCTCGGGGCGAGGACGCACTCGAATATTCGATCGGTTGCCCGCCGCGGGCGACCGCGCGTCAGCCCATCGGCCGGAACCTCCGCTGGACGGTCACGGCGTGCTCCCTGCGCGCAGCGAACGCCCGGCGCAGTGCCGCGAAGGCGCGTTCGTTCGCGGTGGCGGTGTCGGGCAGCACATCGCCCATGGTCATGAAGCCGTGGAACATGCCCTCGTAGCGGTGCACCTCGACCGGGACACCGGCCGCGGCCAGGTGTGCGCCGTAGGCCTCGCCCTCGTCACGCAGTGGGTCGTACTCCGCGGTGGCGATATGCGCCGGAGGCAGCCCGGCCGGATCCGCCAGCAGGGGCGCCGCGTACGGATCGGTGCCGTCGGCATCGCCGAGGTACTGCTCCCAGTACCAGCGCAGATGATCGTCGGTGACGAAATAGCCCTGTGCGTTGTCCCGGTACGACGCGCCGGCGCGCGTCGGGTCCAGCATCGGATACATCAGCAGCTGCGCTGCCACCGCCGGGCCGCCCAGATCGCGCGCCATCAGGGCCGCGACCGCCGCCAGATTGCCGCCCGCGCTGTCCCCGGCCACGGCGATCCGGGTGGGGTCGCCGCCGTATCGCGCGATGGCCGCGCCGATCCAGCACAGCACGGCGTACGCGTCCTGTGCGGCGGCCGGGAACCGATGTTCCGGGGCTTGCCGGTAATCCACCGAAACCACCAGTGCGCCGGTCTCGTTCGCCATCGTCCGGCAGAACTGATCGTGGCTGTCGAGACTGCAGATCACGAAGCCACCACCATGGCAGAACAGCACGACCGGCAGCGGCTCGGCGCCACCCCGCGGGGTGTACACCCGCACCGGGATGTCGACCTCACCAGGGCCGGGGACGGTCGAATCCCGCACCGTCGCAACCGGAATCGGCACAACCGGCGCAGCGGGGC
Organism: Nocardia nova NBRC 15556; assembly: GCF_001613005.1. Taxonomy (GTDB): domain Bacteria; phylum Actinomycetota; class Actinomycetes; order Mycobacteriales; family Mycobacteriaceae; genus Nocardia; species Nocardia nova. The sequence continues at coordinate 12,969 of NZ_BDBN01000050.1, forward strand.
GAGACGCGAGCTGTCGCCGGGCCTGGACCGCGTCGAGCACTTCGGTCCCGAGCTTGGGAAACGCGGCGGTCGCCGCATCGACCACCGCGCGTGTATGCGGCGTCATCGGCATGGGCTACCGCCCGTCGCCCCGTAAGCGTTCGGCCTGCTCACGGCGCCTCCTGCGGCTCCGGAGGCATGAACTTTCCGGCGGCGAGTCCGCCGTCGACGGTGACTTCCGCGCCGGTGACATACGATGATGCGTCCGAGGCGAGGAAGGCGACCAGTTCCGCGACCTCCTCCGGCACGCCGGTGCGCTGCAGCGGCAGGGTCGGGAAGCTGCCCGGGCCGGTGGTCAGATACGGGACCATCGGGGTCGCGATCGGGCCGGGGTGGACGGAGTTGACGCGAATTCCCTTGGGCCCCAGTTCGAGTGCCGCGGTCTTGGTGAGACCGCGCAGCCCCCATTTGGAGCTGCCGTACGCGGAGTGGCCCATCAGCCCCTCGAGCCCGGCCTGCGACGAGATGTTCACGATCGACCCGCCCGCCCCGGACATCGGCCCCACGACCGACCGGATGCCTCGGAACGCGCCCACCAGATTGACCTGGAGAATCTTCTCGAGCTCTTCCGGCGTGGTGTCGGTGAGCGGTTTCGCGGTGTAGATCGCGGCGTTGTTCACCAGTACGTTCAGCGCACCGAATTCCGAAAGAGCCACGGCGACAGCGGCATTCCAATCGTCGGCGGAGGTGACGTCGTGGCGGACGAAGCGCGCCGCCTCGCCGAGCTCGTCGGCCAACTGCTTTCCGTCGGCGTCGAGAACGTCGGTGAGCACGACCCGCGCACCGCGTTCGACGAACAGGCGTGCCTCCGCCGCGCCCTGCCCGCGTGCCGCGCCGGTGATCAACGCGACTTTGCCTGTGAGATCGACCATTCGACTTCTCCTCCTCGAAAATATGCCGAGATCCTGCGCCGCATGCGGCGTACTCGGCTCGCGGCAGTCTCGATGAGCGAGATCGGCGCGTGGTTCGGCTGTGACGGGTTCACTGATTCCGGAAGTGCGGGATGACCTTTTCGCCCCAGTGCCGGATCGTCTCGAGGCATGCCTCCTGAGGCACCGTGCCCATCTGGATCAGGCACAGGATCTCGTCGGCGCCGGCATCGCGCAGGCGTTCGACGTAGGCGATCGCGTCCTCCGGGCTGCCGTAGGCGTGGTCGGCGTTGAACACCGAGGTCGACCCCGCATTCACCGGAATCTTGGCCTCGTGCAGGTAGGCGACGTGCTCGTCGGCGGCCTCCTTGATCCGCGCCACCTCGTCCACGGTGGGATCGACGGCCTCGTCCGGCACCGGGCCCGCGCCGTAGTAGTGCTTGATCGACTGCGCGAAGAACCGCTGGCCGCGCGCGCCGATCTGCTGCGCCCGCTCCCGGTCGTCGAGCACGATGGTGGGGCACAGGGCGGCGAAGTGGTCGTTGGTCACCGTCGAGACGAACCGCTCACCGGTGCGGGCCGCGATCGCCTCGTCGTAGGTGCGGCGCAGTTCCGCGATTTCCGCCACACCCGCGAAACCCAGTACCAGAGCGCCGATTCCGTAGTCGGCGGCCAGCTTAAGGGTGTCCTTCTTGGTGCATGCCATGAACAGCGGCGGATGCGGTCGCTGCACCGGACGCGGCAGCAGCGCGTGCGGCTCGATGTCGAGCAGGTCGCCGTGATACTCGAAGTCGCCTTCGGGTTCTTGCCACGCGGTGCCGATCATCCGCAGCGACTCCTCGACCTCGGCATAGGTGCGTGCCGGGTCCACCCCGCACATGGAGGTCTCGACCGGTGTCGCACCGCGCCCGGCCCCCAGATTCAGCCGGCCGCCGGAGAGCACGTCCAGCATGGCCGCACGCTCGGCCGCGCGCACCGGATGGTTGAAGTTGAAGGGCATGCACACCACGCCGTGGCCGATCCGGATGCGCTGTGTCTTGGCCGCCACCCAGGTCAGGAAGATCTCGGGGGCGCTCATATGCGCGTACCACTTGAGCCCGTGGTGCTCGACGGCCCAGACGGTGTCGAAGCCCATCTCGTCGGCCAGCACGGCTTGCTCCACACAGTCGCGCAGCACCTGCGCCTCGTGCTCGGCGGTCGGATCGGTCATCTGGGCTTCGAAGATCATCGAGAACTTCATCCGCGTGCTCCCTGTCGTCGCGAGTATGCCTAATCGAAATAGTCCTTTCCGGACCCGCACTGGTCAGCCCGAAGTCCCGCTGGTCGGGACCGTGCCGTGTCGGCGCGGCCGAGCGGCCATAGCGTCGAATGCAACGACGGGGAAGAAGGACGGATGACACAGGAATTCGAATTCGACGTGGTGGTCGTCGGCTCGGGCGCGGCCGGTATGACCGCGGCATTGACCGCCGCCTATCGCGGGCTGTCGGTGACGCTGATCGAGAAGAGCCGCAGCTTCGGCGGATCCACCGCGCGCTCCGGTGGCGGTATCTGGATCCCGAACAATCCGGTGTTGCAGGCCGCGGGTGTGCCGGACAGTCCCGAACTGGCTCGGACATATCTGAAAGCCGTTGTGGGCGACCGCGTTCCGGAGGAAAAACAGCGTGCCTTCCTCGATCACGGGCCGGAGATGATGCGCTACATCGGGGCGCGCAGCAAGTACTGGCAGTTCGTCTACGACCGCGGCTACTCCGACTACCACCCCGAATTCCCGGGCGGGCTGGCTCAGGGACGCAGCATCGAACCGGCTCCGATCGACGGCCGGCTGCTCGGTGGTGATCTGCACAAGATCAACCAGCCCACCATGTCGGGGCCGAAGGGAATCGCCTTCACCGTCAGCGACTTCCACGATCTGAACATGATCGCCCGTACCTGGGCGGGTAAGCGCACCGCGATGAAGGTGGGGGCGCAGGCCGTGGCGAACAAGCTGCGCGGCCGGCTGCCGCTGAGCCTGGGCAAGGCCCTGGCCGCGCGGCTGTGGCTGTCACTGCGCGACGCCGGGGTGCCGGTGTGGCTGAACACCCCGCTGACCGAGCTGGTCGCCGAGGCCGGCGCGGTGGTCGGGGTGCGCGCCGAACACCAGGGCGTTCCGGTGCTGATCAAGGCGCGTCGTGGTGTGGTGCTGGCGGCGGGCGGTTTCGAACACAACCTGGAGATGCGCAAGCAGTACATCTCCGGGCCGCAGTCCACCGATTGGACGGTCGGCGCCACCGAGAACGTCGGCGAGGGCATCGTCGCGGGCCAGAAGGCGGGCGGCGCGGTCGATCTCATGGACGACGCGTGGTGGGGACCCTCGGTGCGCAACCCCGAGGGGCCGCCGTTCTTCTGCCTCGCCGAACGCGCGCAACCCGGCGGCATCATGGTCAATCACGCCGGGGAACGGTTCGTCAACGAGTCGGCGCCGTATGTGAATGTCGTGCACACCATGTACGAGCAGCAGGCCGCAGGGGTGGACCACATCCCGGCGTACTTCATCATGGATCAGACCTTCCGGGACCGGTATCTGTTCCTCGGCAATTTCCCGAAGCGCCCGATTCCGCGGAAGTATCTCGACGCCGGAATCATCACCCAGGCCGATACCCTCGAGCAGCTGGCGAACAAGATCGGCGTTCCCGCGGCGGCGTTGGCGGCCACGGTGCAGCGCTTCAACGGTTTCGCCCGCAGCGGGCGCGACGAGGATTACGGTCGCGGCGATTCCGCCTACGACCGGTATTACGGCGATCCCACCGTGCAGCCGAATCCCTGTCTGGCCCCGCTCGAGCGAGGGCCGTTCTACGCCGTGGAAATGGTGCCCGGCGACCTGGGCACCAAGGGCGGGCTGTGCACCGACGAATATGCCCGCGTGCTCGACGGACAGAACGCGCCGATCGCGGGTTTGTATGCGGCGGGCAACAATTCGGCGTCGGTCATGGGTAACGACTACGCGGGCGCGGGCGCGACGATCGGGCCCGCCATGGTCTTCGGGTACATCGCCGCCAACCATCTCGCCGACGCCCGCGAACCGCAGACCGCGGCCGCCGCATCGGCCTCGAAGCGGGTGACCAACGGCCGCAAGCCCGCCGCACGCACGGGACAGGAGTGACCATGGGCAGGATCGACGGTAAAACGGTCGTCGTCACCGGCGCAGCCCGGGGAATGGGCGCGGCGTTCGCGCAGCGGCTCGTCTCCGAAGGCGCCTCCGTCGTGATCACCGATGTGCTGGCGGAGGAGGGCAAGCAGACCGCCGCACGACTGGGCGAGGCGGCGCTGTTCCTCACCCACGACGTGACCGACGAAGCCGCGTGGAACGACGTTGTCGCGCAGGCGGAATCGGCGTTCGGACCCGTCTCGGGCCTGGTCAACAATGCCGGCATCGTGCATGTGGATCCGATCGAAACCCTCGCCGAAGCCGACTACCGCAAGGTGATCGACGTCAATCAGGTCGGTGTCTTCCTGGGTATGAAGGCCGTTGTCGGATCGATGCGGCGGGCCGGTGGCGGGTCGATCGTGAACATCTCCTCGGTCGGCGGGATCATCGGCTTCTCCAACATCCTCGGTTACACCGCCTCCAAATGGGCGGTGCGCGGCATGACCAAAACCGCGGCACAAGAGTTCGGCCCCATGGGAATTCGCGTCAACTCGGTGCATCCGGGTGTGGTGATGACCGAAATGACCACCGATTCGGCGCGGTCGAATTCGATGTTCCACGATCAGCCGTTGGCGCGTCCCGGCACTCCCGAGGAATTGGCGAATCTCGTGCTGTTCCTCATTTCCGACGAGTCCGGTTACAGCACCGGTTCGGAATTCGTCGCCGACGGCGGATTCACCTCCCACTGACACAAAGGATTTCCGCGGTGAAGAATTTCGCAGGTAAGACCGCCGTGATCACCGGCGCCGGCGCCGGCATCGGCCGTGCGGTGGCATTGGAGCTGGCCGGCCACGGCGCGCGCCTGGCCCTGTCCGGCCGCAATATCGACAATGTCGCCGAGACCGCCGCACTGTGTGAGAAGAAGGGCGCACACGCTCGCGCCTACCGTCTCGACGTCACCGACCGCGACGCGGTGTACGCCCACGCCGACCAGGTGGCCGGCGATTTCGGTGGGGTGAACATCGTGGTCAACAACGCGGGTGTGTCGCTGACCGCCAGCACCGAAGAGGTCAGCTGGGACGATTTCGAATGGATCGTCAACATCAACTTCTGGGGCGTGGCCTACGGGACGAAAGCCTTTCTTCCGCACGTGATCGCGTCCGGTGACGGCGCGATCGTCAATGTGTCGAGTATGTTCGGCCTGGCCGCGTGCCCGACCCAGGGTGCCTACAACGCGACGAAGTTCGCGATCCGGGGCTTCACCGACGCGTTGCGCCAGGAGATGAAGATCGCCGGGCACAACGTCGCGGTGAGCTGCGTCCATCCCGGCATGATTCGGACCGAGATCGCGTGGAAGGCGCGCGCGGGCGCCACCCGGGACCGCGATGCGCTGGCCGCCAACTTCGACCGGCTCGCCAAGACCAGTCCGGAGCAGGCCGCCAAGGCGATCGTCGACGGCATTCGCAAGGACAAGGCGAAGGTGCTGATCGGCAACGACGCCCGGATGATCGACCTGCTGCCGCGGATCTTCGGTTCCGGATATCAGAAGATCCTCACCGCGCAGATGCGCAACGAAGTTGGCAAGTAGCCCACTCGCGGCCGGGCCGGCGATCACCGGCCCGGCCGCGAACATCATTGCGCGCAACGTAATCGGCGCTTGTGCACCTTTCCCGCGGGAGTGCGAGGCAACCGGTCGAGGATCCGCACCGTGCGCGGAATCTTGTATCCGGCCAACCGGGTGCGACACCACGCGAGCAGATCGTCCGCGTCGAACGGCGCCGTCCCGGAGGGCACCACGAAGGCGGCGCCGACCTCTCCGAGGCGCTCGTCGGGTACGCCGACGACCGCGACCTCCGCGATCCCCGGAAAGCCGCGCAACGTCTGTTCGACCTCGGCCGGAGAGACGTTGAAACCGCCGACGATGAACATATCCTCGAGCCGATCGGTGACCCGCAGATAACCGTCGGAGTCGAGAGCGCCGACGTCACCGGTATGCAGCCAGCCCCGCGGATCGACCGCGGCGGCAGTGGCGTCCGCGTCGTCGAGATATCCGTCCATCACATTCGGGCCGCGCACCACGATCCGGCCCGGCGTACCGACCGGCACCTCGCGACCATCGGTACCCAGGATGCGAATTTCGCTGCCCGGCAGAGCTTTACCCACGGTGTGGGCGGAGCGCTCGATATCCGTGCCGGGCGGGCAGACCGCGACCACGCCGACGGATTCGGTGAGACCGTAGGCGGTGAACACCTGATCGGCGCCGAGGTCGGCGCGCATCCGGGCGATCAGCTCCGCCGGGATCGCCGTGCCGCCGGTGCCGGCCAGTCGCAGCTCCGGGTAGGACCGCTCCACCGCGAGCAGATCGGTGAACACCGTCGGCGGGCCGGCGAGTACGGTGATTCGCTCGGCCGTCATGAGATCCGCCGCGGATCGTGGATCGAACACCGCCACCGGAAACATGGTGGCCGCCCGCAACAGGCAGGCGACGATGCCCGCCTTGTATCCGAAGGTGTGCGAGAACGGATTGACCAGCAGGCAGCGATCACCGTGGCGCAAGGTGACCGCGCTCGCCCACCGATCCAGCACGGCCAGGGTTTGCCGATGGGTCGTCAGGACTCCCTTGGGCCTGCCGGTCGTGCCGGAGGTGAACAGAATGTCGGAGACTGCTTCCGCAGATACCGCGTCGGTGCGGGACCGCGCGTCCGACAACGGGATTCGCTCGGCTTCGGCCAGGAACTCCGGCCAGCCGGTCGGTGCGCTGCCCGACCGGCGCCCGGCCGGGGACGACTGGGCACCGGTTCCGGCGGAGTCCCGATGCGACCCCGATGCTCCGGCGGATGCGAGCACATCGTCGGCTGTCTGTCGATCCGCCACTGTGCGGCGGGAGTAGGCGATCTCGGGCGCGGCGCCGGCGCTGTCCGTCGTGCGCGTGTCGGACAGCAGGACCGTGAAATCCAGGATCGGCAGGACGCCCTGATCCGTGAGCAGGCTCGGATAGTCGATTCCCAGAAATCCGCGCACCGTGAACAGCCCACGGCATCGGGTGCGGCGCAGAATGTCCGCCGCTTCCGGTCCGCGCAGCCGGGTGCCGATCGGGACCAGGGTGGCCCCCGCGCCGAGCAGGCCCAGTGCCGTCACGATCCAGCGCGCACTGTTGGGCGCCCAGATCGCGACGCGATCCCCGGCGGCCACGCCGCAGGCCATCGCCGCACGGGTCACCCGCGACGCCTCGACGTGGAGTTCGGCGTAGGTGAGGCGGGTCCGGCCCTCGACGATCGCGACGGTCGACCCGTTCCGGCGTGCCTGTTCGGATACCAGAGCCGGGATCGTCGTCCACGCTGTCGGAAATTCCGGCTCCGCCGTCATCTCTTCGCACACCATCGCTGTCCGGATATACCCTGTCGAACACACCTCGCCGGCCGCCGGTCGGGCGGTCCACGGCCCATGGTGCCGCAGGCAGGTGCCGCACAGGCCGTTCGCACACCGCGAGTCCCGGTCAGTGGTATCGCGCGCGCACCGGCGGGTCCGGCATCCACTGAGCGGGACCATCGCTACTGGCCCGAGCCGGTCGGCGGCACTCTCGAAGGATGACCGGGGCGGCAGGGGGTTCGATGCCTCGATGGATGGACCGAAGGAGTGACATGACCGCGGGTGCGGAGCTGGCCCAACGATCCGAGACCGTCGTCGGACTGGACGGCAACTGCCCGTTGTCGCGGGACCGGATAGGTGGCAAGGCCTGGAGTATCAACCACATGAGCGGGCTCGGGTTGCCGGTGCCCCCGGCATTCGTGCTCACCACCGACGCGTGGCGTGATTTCACCGAGCGGGGCGCGATCGCCGACGATATCTGGCGTGCGGTCTGCGACGGCGTCGCCATGCTCGAACACGGCACCGGCCGCACCTTCGGCTCGATCCGCCGACCGCTACTGGTATCCGTGCGCTCGGGCGCGGCCGTGAGCATGCCCGGCATGATGGACACCGTTCTCAACCTCGGCATCAACGACGGCGTCGAACAGGCGCTCGCCGCGGCGACCGGCAGCGCCGGCTATGCCGCCGACACGCATCGGCGCTTCCGGGCGCAATATCGCGAGACGGTGCTGCAGACGCCCGAGGGCGTGGTGCCGGCGGACCCGTGGGAACAGCTGCGCGCGGCGATCACCGCGGTGTTCCGGTCGTGGGATTCGGTGCGCGCCAAGGCGTATCGACGCAACCGCGGCGTGTCCGACGACCTCGGCACCGCGGTCACCGTGCAGGCGATGGTGTTCGGCAACCTCGACGACGCGTCCGGCACGGGCGTGCTGTTCAGCCGCAACCCGAACACCGGTGACGGGCCGGCCTACGGGGAATGGCTGGTCGGTGGGCAGGGCGAGGATGTGGTGTCCGGCCGCACCACGCCGCGGCCGCTGAGCGACCTCGCCGCCACCCAGCCACAGGTGCACGACCGGCTGATCGCCGCCGCGGACCTGCTCGAACGCGACGGGCGCGATATCCAGGACATCGAATTCACCGTGGAATCGGGCACGCTGTGGATGCTGCAGTCGCGTCCGGCGAAGCGTTCGGCGCGGGCGGCGGTGCGGGCCGCTGTGGCGATGGCGGAGGAAGGGCTGATCACCCCGGAGGAGGCACTGCGGCGGGTCGGAGCCGACCAGATTCGCGTCGTCCTGCAGCCCGCGACCACGGCGGCGGGTGCGGGCGAAGCGCTGGCTCGCGGCGAATCGGCCTGTCCTGGTTTGGCTTTCGGTGTCGCGGTCGCGGACCCCGACGAGGCCGAGGCGCGCGCGGCGGCGGGGGAGGACGTCGTCCTCGTCCGGCCGACGACCAGTCCCGATGATCTGCCCGGCATGATCGCGGCCCGTGCGGTGGTCACCGAATTGGGTGGTACCACCTCGCATGCCGCTCTGGTGAGCCGGGAACTCGGGCGGCCGTGTGTCGTCGGATGCGGCCCGGGTGTCGTGGACGCGCTCGCGGGGCGCACTGTCACCGTCGACGGCGGCGCCGGCGTGGTGTGGGCGGGCGAGGTCGCCGGTGGAGATGTGGACGGCGCGGTCCTCGACGATGTGCGCAGGCTCGCTGAATGGGCGAATGCGGCACCCGATGAACTCGCGGGGACGCTCGCCGGTGACGCGGAAGTCGTTGTGGCAGAAGCTGTTGTCCGAACCGTGAGTGAACTGGAACTGCTGCGGCTGATCGGGGTGAAGGGCCGGGTGCGCGGTGACGCGGTGGCCGCGAGCCTGGGCGGCGACGCGGACGAGGTGAGCGCGCGCTGCGCGGATCTGGTGGCCGGCGGTTTGTGCGCCGACACGCCCGCGGGTGTGCGGTTGACACCCGATGGGCGAAATCGCCTGGCCGAGTTGCTGACCGCCGAACGCGGCGGGGTCGACACCGCCGCCATGACCGCCGCCTACGAGGACTTCTGCGTGGTCAACGCGGAGCTGAAGCAGATCGTGACCGCATGGCAGACGAAGGATGCGGCCACACCCAACGACCACGGCGACGCCGAATACGATGCGGCGGTGCTGGACCGGCTCACCGACCTGCACACCCGGGTGCGGCCGCTGGCCGAGCGGCTGGGATCGATCGCGCCGCGGCTGGCCCGGTACCGCGAACGGCTGGAGACGGCCGTCGAGCGGATCGCCGACGGTGACCACGCCTGGGTGGCGCGGCCGATCATGGACAGCTATCACACCGTGTGGTTCGAACTGCACGAAGATCTGATCGGGTTGTGCGGACTCAGCCGTGCCGACGAAGCGGCGGCCGGCCGTGCCGAGTAATCCGATCGTCCGGGAATTCGACGCGACCCGGCGCTGGGTCGACTTCGAGGAAATCGACAACGTCCGCGATCTCGGCGGGCTGCCGGTCGGCGGCGGTACGACGCGATTCGGCGTGGCGCTGCGGTCGAGCACCCTGCAGCAAGCGACCGAGGCGGATGTGGCGTTGCTCCTGGGCTCGGTCGGGATGCGCACCCTGATCGACCTGCGGCTACCCGACGAGGTGGAGCGGGAAGGCTACGGCCTCCTGGCCACCGCGGCGATCGAGAAGGTGAACCTTCCGGTCCGCAAATCGGCGCAATCCTCGCTCGCCGCACGGGATCTGGTGCCGGACAAGACCCGCGTGGATCTGGCGCAGCTGTACGGACAGCTGCTCGCCGGCAGTCCGGAGGAGATCGTCGCCGCGGCGCGGCTGGTCGCCGATGCCAACCGGCAGGCGGTCGTATTCCATTGCGCGGCAGGTAAGGATCGCACCGGAGTATTGGCGGCGGTACTGCTCGATGCGGTGGGGGTGGCGCCGGAGGTGATCGCCGCGGACTACGCCCTCACCAACGAGCGGATGACGCGGGTCCGCAACCGGCTCGACGCGCTGAACTCCTATGCGGGGCTGCCGCCGACGAGCACCGGGATCCTGGCTGTCGAAGCGGCCGTGATGCTGCGGTTCCTCGACGACCTGCGCCGCGACCACGGCGGTGCCGCCCGCTGGCTGCGCGAGCACGGGCTGACGGCCGAGGAGCTGACGATGTTGCGAGCCGCTCTGGTCACCGGGTGGTGAAGGCCCTCACCGCGAATAGTCGCGGAAGGTCATCACGAAGGCGGGTGCGGCAATCATGATGAGCAGGATGTAGGCCAGGACCTGCAGGCCGACATACGGCAGCTCGTGCACCCAGATACCCAGGAACAGAACGCCCAACAGCAGCACCACGCCGTAGAGCGGTGTTCGTTGCGGGTGGTCGCCCATACCCATGACTCCACGATACTCAGCCGGGCCGCCGCCCGACAGCGCTCGATGAGCCGCCGGCTCGAACCCTGCTGTGACCGGCGATCCATGGGAGAATCCGGAATCGACGATGGCCGACGCCGGGAGGAACCCATGCCCACCCAACCGTTGACCCAGCAGAACTTCGAGCAGGTGATCGCGAGCCATGCGATCGTGCTCGTCGACTTCTGGGCCTCCTGGTGCGGCTGGTGTACCCGCTTCGCTCCGATCTTCGCCGAATCCGCGGCCGCGCACCCGGAGATCGTGCACGCCACCGTGGACACCGAGGCCGAGCAGGCCCTTACCGCCGCCGCCCAGATCACCAGCTTGCCGACCCTCGTCGCCTTCCGCGAGGGCTTGCTCGTCTACTCCGATCCGGGCTTCCGGACCGCCGCCCAACTGGAAGAGGTCATCCAGCAGATCCGCTGGCTCGACATGGACGAGATGCGCCGGCAACTCGGCGCCCGGACCCCGGCCGTCCCCGCACCGAACCCGCCGATGGCCCGCGCCGGCGCCGTCACCGGCCGACCGCACTACGGCTGGCCGGGTCTGAACCCCGGCTAACCCTCCGCTGACCTGCGGTGACCGTCCACGTCGATGCGCCGCACCCACGTGGCCCGGTATCGAAAGCGGTCCTGTTGTGCGGACTCGTAGTCGAATTCCACGCGATCGCCCGCGGCCAGCTCTCGAAAGCCCTCGCCCTCGATAGCGCTGAAGTGCACCCAGGCGTCGCAGCCGTCCGGGAGTTTCCGCCGCGGCGATCGCGCCCCAACCCTTCGCCGGACGGAAGAATTTCACGGTTCCGATCGCCATCGGTCCATGATGTCAGTCGCGACGGCGGTCATGACTACCTTCTTTCCTTGGAGGACAGTCTTTTTCGGGCATGACGGAGCGCCGGGCCGGGCGGTCGCCCGGTCCGGTCGTCGCAGGGAAGATCAGGCGGAGGTGCGGAACCGCCGGCGGTACGCGCCGGGGTTGGTACCCAGCCGTCGCAGGAACGCCCGGTGCAGGGTCTCCACCGAACCCAGTCCGGCGGACCGGGCTACGCGCGATAGCGGGAAGTCGCTGGTTTCCAGCAACCGCCGGGCCGACTCGACGCGCGCGGCTTCGACGTAGGCGGCCACGGTGAGCCCCATCTCCTGCCGGAACACCCGCGCGAAATGCCGCTCGCTCAGGCACATTCGGCTCGCCAGTGCGGCGGCGGACAAATCGTCGTCGAGATTTTCCGCGATGTAGGTACGCAGTTGTTCGATATCGCGGCGGGCCGGTGACGGACGGCTCAACGGCACGCTGAACTGACTCTGGCCGCCCTGCCGGCGCAGGTAGACGACGAGTTGGCGGGCCACCGACAACGCCAGATCCTCGCCGTGGTCGTCGGCGACCAGCGCCATGGCGAGATCCAGGCAGGCACTGATTCCGGCGCCGGTCCACACCCGGCCCGCACGCACGAAGATCGGATCCGGATCCACCACGACCGCCGGATGGTCCGCGGCCAGCTGTCCGGCCGTCGACCAATGGGTGGTGGCCGTTTTCCCGTCCAGCAGTCCGGCGGCCGCCAGCAGATGCGCACCCACACAGACCGAGGCGATCCGGCCGGTGCGCGGCGCGACCTCGCGCAGCCAGCGAACCACCTCGTCGTCGACGCGGGCGAGCGGGCCGGACGGCGCCGGATCCACCGCGCCCGGCACGATGAGAGTGTCCACGCCCGAGTCGATGTCGTCGAAGGCCAGATCGGTGACCAGCCGGATGCCGGCCGAGGTGCGCACCACACCTCCCTCCGGTCCCGCCAGTAACACCTCGTAGTCGGCGCTACCGCCGCTCTCCCGATTGGCTAGTGCGAACACCTCCGCCGGTCCGGTGACGTCGAGCAGATCCACGTCCGGAAAGGCCGCGATAACCACACGATGCTTCGATGACATGGCTCCCATCCTCTGGGTTGCCCCGTGGCGATCGCAACGACGGATCACTGTCGGATCCGGTCATGTGCGCGGACGGAACGCCCACCCCGCTGCCGCGGCCAGCAATCCCATCGCCGCCATATAGAGCCAGCCGGCGCGGAAATCGGCGAGGTCGTAGCCCGCGGTGCGGGTGAGGATCGCGGTCAGCACGGCGACGCCGAGTGCCGACGCGGTCTGGCGCGCCATCATCAACGTGCCCGAACCCAGGGACAGTTGATCCGGCGGCAGCAACGACGAGGCGCCGAACAGCGGCGGTTGCAGCAGGGCCGTACTGACGCCCGCGAGCACGGCTCCCGGCAGGAAGACCAGCGGATACGAAGCGCCGCAAGCGCTCAGAGCGATCCACCACCCCGCGCCCGCCGCGATGGCGAGCCCACCCAGCGCGGCGGAGGCACGGGCGCCGATGCGAGCGACGAGGCGGCCGGACAGTGGTGACACCAGCAGGCAGCTGATCGGAATCGGTGCGATCCCCAGGCTGGCTCCCAGTTCGGAGTAGTGCCACTGCGCGGTGAGATACAGGGTGCCCGAGAGCAAGAGGGCCGCGAAGGCCAGGTAGTAGCAGAACACGCCGAGGGTGGCGATGCGAAACATGCTGTGCCGCAACACAGCCGGGCTCACCACCGGATCGGGATGGTGTCGCACGTGGTAGGTGAAGGCCGCCGCGAGTGCGACCGCTGCGGCCAGTGTCGCGACCGTGGCCGCCGACCCGTAGCCCCACGCTGCGGCTTGAACGAAGACGGTCGTCAGTGCCGCGGTGGCGCCGAGAATCAGTGCGGCGCCGAGCAGGTCGAGCCGGCGCCGCACCCGCGCCCGGATGTCGGGCAGTACCCGCCATCCGACAGCGAGCGCCGCCATCGTGATCGGCACGTTCAGCCAGAAGATCCACCGCCACCCCCATTCGAGCAGCAGACCGCCGATCACCGGGCCGCTACTGGCGCCCGCCGCGGCGATCGCGGTCCAGATCCCCATCACCGTCGGATGTTCACGAACGTCGAAGGAGGGCAACACGAGTCCGAGGCCGGTCGGAACCAGCAGCGCCGCCGCCGCGGCCTGCACGACCCGCGCGGCGATCAAGACCACCAGTGTCGGCGCGACCGCGCAGCCGATCGAGGCCACGCCGAAAAGTGTCATCCCGATGAGGAATCCACGTCGGCGGCCGGTGTCGTCGGCCAGACGGCCCGCGGGAACCAGCAGTGCGGCCATCACGATCGTGTAGGCGTTGAGCACCCACGACACGGTGTTCGGAGAGGCGCCGGCGAAGGAGGTCTGCAGGGTCGGGAAGGCGACGGTGACTGCGAAGAGGTCGAGAATCGCGAGAAATTGCGCGACGCTCGCCACCGCCAGAATCCGCCACCGCCGCGGCGATCGGGTGATCGGCGTATCCGCGCGAACATTGGCCGTAATTGTCATGTATGCAACTATTCAGTCGCAGAACCATCGGATCGAGTGGCAGATTCGCCAACATGCGCTAGATTTCCGACATGACTGCCGAGGTGATGCGCGAATCCGGACACGCCGGAACAGTGGCGGTCGCGGTGGCGCCGGGTCAGCCGGTGTTCGAGGTCGCGATCCCGTACCAGGTGTTCTTCGAACCGCCGCCCGGGGTCGACGCCGAGCAGTGGTATCGACTGCGCATGTGCGGCCCCCGCGGCACCCGGCATGCGACGCTGCGCGATCCGTTCGTCACGCTGACCGATTACGACTACGACGATCTGATCGCGGCCGACACCGTGGTCGTCCCGGCGACCCCGAACGTGCGCGCGGAGCCACCCGCCGAATTGGTGGCGGCCGTGCGCGCGGCCTACGAGGCGGGAGCGCGCATCGCCGCATTGTGTTCGGGCGCTTTCGTTCTCGCGGCGGCCGGTCTGCTCGACGGGCGTCGCATGACCACACACTGGAAGCATGTCCCGGCCCTGCTGGAACGGTATCCGCACCTCGATGTCGACGCGAGCGTGCTCTACATCGACGACGGGCAGATTCTCACCAGCGCGGGAACCATGGCCGGGATGGATCTGTGTATCCACCTGATCCGCAAGGACCTCGGCTCCCGCGTCGCCAATGCCGCCGCGCGCGGACTGGTGGTGCCGCCGCACCGCGCGGGCGGGCAGGCGCAGTATCTGCGGAATCCGGTGCCGGTCGACGCGGCCGATCCGGGCGTGGCCGCGACCCTGCAGTGGGCGCTCACCCGGCTCGACACCGTACTGACCGTCGGTGACCTGGCCCGGCACAGCGGACTCAGCGAGCGCACCCTGGCCCGGCGATTCCATGCCGAACTGGGCACGACCCCGCTGCGCTGGCTGCTCACCCAGCGCATCATCCGAGCGCGAGAATTGCTGGAAACCACCGACCTCGCCGTCGACGTGGTGGCCGAGCGCTGTGGCCTGGGCAGTGCGGCGAATCTGCGCGCCCACTTCGGGCGTGAGGTGGGTGTGTCACCGAGCGAATACCGTCGGTCGCACCGGAGCAATCGGCACGAGGTGGTCGTGGCGGCGCAACAGGCGTAGACCGGTGCGCCGGCAGCGCAGGGGTCCGATGATCGTGACTAACCCTGCGCCGCGGCAATTCCCGCGCGGCGGCCGAAGAACGTCCCGTCACCGAGCGACGTCCCGCTGATATATCCCTGCCCGTGCAGATTGACCGCCGCGCGGCCGGCGGCGAACAGTCCGGGCATGACGGCGCCATCGATATCCAGGACCCGGCCGTGCCTGTCGGTGTGCAAACCGCCGAGCGTGAACACCGAGGCGCCGGTGCCGCGGCGGTCGCCGGCTTCGGCGGGCGGGCGAATGCCGGCGCGCACATCGATGGCCGCCAGCGGGGCGCGCAGCGGACGTAACCACCGCGCCGCCTTGTGTTGGTCGGGATCCGTTCCGGCAGCGGCGAATTCGTTGTAGCGGCACAGTGTGGCCGCCAATGCGCCCGGCGGCAGATCCATCGCGGCGCCGAGTTCGTCGGCGGTTTCGGCCAGATGGGTCGGCTGCACACCCCAGCGTTGTTCTTCCGGCACGGCCTCGAACGCTTCCTCGTCGACCACCACCCACACCCGCATACCCTGCGTGAACAACGCCGCCTGGCCGATGCGGCCCGGATAGGTGTCCTCGTTGACGAAGCGCTGTCCCTTGTCGTTCACCACGATTCCGCGCGCTGCCAGTCCGGGAATCAGGGAAATCCCCACCTGCCCCGTCGACATGTGCCGCACCGCCGCACCCGCGGCCTGCGCCATGCGGATGCCGCTGCCGTCGTCGGTACCGGCGCTGACCTTGGTATGGCCGAGCAGCAGCGGGGCGTGCGCGGCGAGCATCTCGTCGTTGTCGACGAATCCGCCGGTGGTGAGGACACATCCGCGCCGGACTCGAATCGTCAGTTCGCGGCCGTACTGCCGGGCGACCACGCCGGTGACCGTGCCGTCGCCGGCGAGAATCAGCGCGGTGGCGGCGGTGTCGAAAAGGGATGTCACACCGGCCGATTCGGTCGCCGCGCTGAGGCATTGCATCAGCAGGCGACCGCCGAAGTCGTTGGCGGTGGGCCGATGCCCGCGCGGGGCGGGACGGGCGATCTCGGTGAAGGGCCAGCTGTTCTCGCCGAGCCACATCAGGCCGTCGTCGGTGGGCGGCACCCACGCCGGGGCATCCCAGAGCGACGGTGCGAACGGCACGCCGCGGTCGACCAGCCAGTGGAAATGCTCGACACTGTGCTCGCAGTAGTCGGCGATCTTCGCGGTGTCGGCGCCGGGGCCGAGGGCGGCGGTCAGGTAGGCGGCCATATCGGCCGGGGTGTCGTCGAAGCCGCAGGCGGTTTGGATCGGGGTGCCCCCGCCGAGGTAGATCTCACCGCCCGACATCGCCGACGAGCCGCCCGGACCGCCCGCGCGATCGAGCACCAGGACTCGCGCTCCCGTGCGCGCGGCTTCGAATGCCGCTGCGGCACCGGCGCATCCGTATCCGACGACCAGCACGTCGGTGTCCAGGTCGTAGCGGGTGATCTCGGTCGACGATCGTGGCGTCACCGCGTGATCCGGCATGGTCTGCCTCTCCTCGGCGGGACGCCGCGCTCGACGGTGAGCGCGGCGTGCCGGTGGTCGGGTGCGGGTGGGCTCAGCGGCCCGGCTTGTCCAGCAACTTGGCCTTCAGGGCGTCGACCGTCGCCGAGTCCACGCCCAAGCCGTCGGACAGGAACCGATCGAAGGAGCCGTAGGACTGCTGGACCTGGTCGAAGGAGGCGTCCAGATAATCGGCCTGGACACCCAGAATCGGTTCGAACAGCGACGGATCGGTGACCAGACCCCGCTGCACCAGCGCATCCATCTGTGCCTTGTTGCTCGCGGCCAGATAGTCGTTGGACGCCAGGTAGTCCTTGTAGATCTGGCCCTTGGGCACATCCAGCGCCGACATCAGGATCGCGGTCATCCAGCCGGTGCGGTCCTTACCGGAGGTGCAATGGTAGAGCACCGCATTCGGGGAGTTCGCGATCTCCTTCAGCGCCGAAGCGAACTGCGCCCGGGCCGAACCGTCGGTGACCAGCCAGCGGTAGTAGTCGCGCATGATCTGCGCGGCCTTCCCGTCGCCGAGCTTGTCCTGCTGCACCTGCGGTCCGCCGGCGATGATGCTCGACACCATGAGATAGAAATCGTTGTTCGGATCCCAGACCGACTGCGCGCTGTAGGGGATCGACGACGGCAGCTGATCCGGGGCGGCCTTCATCTCGTTCGGGCTGCGGAAGTCGATGGCCTTGCCGATCTGCAGCGAGGCCAGCTTCTGCTGATCCGCCGGTGTCAGCCGGTTGAGCGCGTCGGAGCGGTAGACCAGGCCGAACCGAATCTTCCCGCCTCCGTGCTGCGTCGGATAGCCACCGATATCGCGGGCGTTGGGTGCGGAAATGCCCAGGGACTGTTGCTGATCCGAGGTGGCCGGCGAGGTGTGGACCAGTGGCGGCGCGGCGAACGCCGGGGTGGTCGCGGCGGGGAGGACGGCGATGAGCGCGGCGGCCAAACCGGCCACCGACCCCCGCAGGACATGCGAAATCGGCACGGGTGGTGTTCCTTTCCTCGAGGTCCGCCGGATCGACGACGGACCACGTCCTGAGCCGCGGGATTCGTTCGCGCGGCGTCGTTTCGGCGAGCCTCAGGCGTCGGCGTCGGCCAGTAGCGTCACGGTTCCGGCGGCGCCGTCGACCCGAACCCGCTGACCGTCGGACAGACCCGTGCTGGCGGTCTTGGTGTCCACCACGCACGGAATGCCGAACTCGCGGGCCACGATGGCCGCATGCGAGGCCGAGCCGCCGATATCGGTGACCACCGCGGCGGCGTAGGCGAACATCGCGGTATGGCCGGTATCGGTGACAGAGGCGACCAGGATGTCGCCGGGCTCGATATCGTCGTCGGAGCTCAGCACCAGTTTCACCGTGCCCTCCACGACACCGGCGCTCACTCCGGTGCCGGTGAGGCTCTCGCCGACGGCGAGCGCACCCGAGACCGGCTGCGGTTCCCAGCGGCCGACCACCAGATCCGGCATCCGCACCGCCTGCAGCCGCACCCGCTCTTCGCGTCGGCGTGCCACGCGATCCTTCAGATCCGCCGGGGCCCACAGCAATTCGTCCAGCGTGAGGAACCAGGCGTCGTCGACATTGTTGAGTTCGTGCCGGTCGACCAGGCGCGCCGCCAGCTCGCGGGCCGCCATGCGCAGGCAGTTCGTATACCGCACCACCGCATCGCGGACACGTTCCCGCGAGACCGTGGCGCCGACGGCCATCCGCGCGGTGCGGGCGGTCGGCTCGGCGACCGCGTCGCGCTTCGGCGCCGGGAGTTCCGCGGCCCGGGCCGCGGCGGTGACCAGCAACTCGGGGCGGTCGCCGAAGGTCGGGTTGAGAAATTCGCATTCGCCCGGCCCGCGATGGCCGACTACCGCCAGCTCGGCGTCCAAGGCCTGCGCGAAGCGCGGCGAGCGGCTGCGGGCCAGGGCGACGTCGCCCGCCCGGGCGGCCTCGTGCACGGCGGGTTCCGCGCGGCAGACCGCGGCCAGCCGTTCCACCGCCAGCATCGGTCGCGCCGATTCGAGGCGGTTCACATCGATCGGAACGTCCGGGTCGTCTTTGCCGCGTGCGTGCATGGCGGTCGCGGCGCCGACCAGCATGACGCCGATGGAGGCCGCCGCCCACGACTGATTGAGCCGATCCCGCCACAGCAGTGCCCGCGCATGCAGCCGGGCATCGGTCAGCTTCTCGATGTCGTTGCGGGACAGTGCCTCCCGATGTGAGGCGGCGTTGATCGTTTCGGTGGTGGTGCCGAAGCGCAGTGCCGTCGCCAGCACCCGGCCGGTGGCCTTGGCCGTCCCCCAGGTGCTGCCCAGTCCGGTCGGCATCGGCGGACGGCCCTGGGGCTGCAACGGGACCTCGGGCGGGATGGCGCCGTACACGTCGCGGCGGATGCTGTCCTCGTCCCAGCCCGGCATATTGTCAGCGGCGAGGACGCCGATCGAGGCGTTGATGAAGATGTGGTGGCCGAGCACCGAGGTGACGCGGCTGGTCCAATGCTCGAGGGCGATGCCCTCGAGGGCGATCATCTGACCCATCGCGGCATTGGCGAGCCGGATGGCCCCCGCCTGCAGGTCGATGGTGAGTGGGCTCATCGGGCCGGGCAGCGCCTCGGAGGTGTTGGTGGCGGTGTGCACGGGAATGCGCGGGTCGACGCGATCGTCGAATTCGCCCTCCAGCCCCTGCGGCGCGGCCACCTCCAGCGGATGCCCGTCGGAAGTCTTCGCGCGGGCGGGAATCACATAGTCGGTCAGCGGGATCGCGCCGCGGCGGGCGCGGAAGCCGGTGCCGTGCGCGCGGCGGCCGACCAGGCCACGCGCCATGTCCTCGACCACTTCGGTGCCGGTCCAGCCGTAACGGAAATCCCAATCATGCTGTGCCGCAGCGGGGTCGAGATCCCGCAGGCGAACTCCGCCGGTGCCCGGGACGCGAGGCGGAATCCGCAGACCGGCTTCCCGCAGCATCGTCCGCGCCTGTGAACCGGAAACAAGCTCGGGCGCAACGAGGTCCACCGCGCCGATGCGATCGGAAATCGCAGCCAGTACCAGGAAGCGTTCCACGTCGTCGGTGTGCACCAGCGGAATCCGCTGAGAGCCGCTCGCGTTCAGCAGTGTCCGGACCACCGCGCGGCTTCCCTCCGTGGTGCGCCGACCGGCCACCAAGGCGGGACGAACCAGCAGCGCCCGCGCGCCGGTGGCCGCAATGGCTGTGCGCGCCAGGCTCTCCCGCTCGGGCGAGGCGAGTACTACCAGCCGGGCACCCGCCTCCTGCGCCGCGGCGGCAACCGCCGCGACCGGTCCGTCCGAAACGTCCAGCACCACGTCGCAGCCGTCCACGATGCCGCGGTAGGCGCCGGCACTGCCGGGATCGGCGATATGCACCTCGATCCGCGGATCCACATACCGGTGCCGAACCCGGTCCGCTCCGGCGACGTCGTGCCCGGCGGCCGCCAGCATGCGCGCCACCGCGCGACCGGTGGGTGTGGTGACTCCGGTGATCAGGACCCGCATCGACTCTTCCTCCTCGCGTGCGCCACCCACGAACGTGACGCCGTTCACACACCATGACGAGTGGATTGCAAGGTGCCCGCGCGAAGTCCCGGTCAGCGGGCGCGGCGTTTCGCTGAGTGGAGTTGGGTTTCGGCCCGCGCTTCGCTCTGGCGGGGTCTCGGCACCTGCATTCCGATGATCGGGACTTCTCGGGCCCGCCACTCCAGCCCGCCCCTACCGTCGAGGCATCGACCCAGTGCGTGACAGCGCAGAGGCAGGGAGGAACACCGGCAATGGCGAACAAGGTGCTCGATCGGGTGCGGGACCTGCTCCCGGCGATCGGGGAACGGGCGGTGACGGCCGAGCAGGAGCGGCGGGTGCCTGCCGAGACGATCCGCGCGCTGACCGAGGCGGGCGTGTTCCGGATGTTGCAGCCGAGCCGCTTCGGCGGTGCGGAGGAGTCGCCGGTCGCCTTCTACGAGGTGATTCGCGCGATCGCGACCGTCTGCCCGTCGAGCGCGTGGGTGGCCTCGGTGCTGGGTGCGCATCCGTGGCAGCTGGCGTTGTTCGACCCGCGCGCCCAGCAGGATGTGTGGGGTGAGGATCCCGACACGCTGGTCTCCTCGTCGTATGCGCCCACCGGCAAGCTGACTCCGGTCGACGGCGGCTTCGAGATGAGTGGCCGGTGGAGTTTCTCCTCCGGTTGCGATCATGCCGACTGGGCGTTCCTGGGCGCGGTGGTGCCGAACGATCAGGGCGGAGCCGATTACCTGACGGTGCTGGTGCCGCGCACCGACTACCGCATCGAGGACGTCTGGCATGTATCGGGCCTGTCGGGCACCGGAAGTAACGACATCATCGTCGAGAAGGCCTTCATCCCGGCGTATCGCGCGTACAGCGCCGCCGATCAGTCCGCGCTCGTGGGCCCCGGGCAGGAGGTGAACACCGCTGCGCTGTACCGCATTTCGTTCGCCAGCGTGTTTTCCAACACCATCACCGCGCCGATCATCGGCGCCGCGCAGGGCGCCTACGAGTCGCATCTGCGGCGTCAGCGCGAGCGGGTCCGGCTGTCCTACGGCGGGCAGAAGGTGGCCGAGGATCCGTTCGCGCAGGTGCGGATCGCACGTGCCGCTTCGGAGATCGACGCGGCCATCCTGCAGCAGGAACGCAATATCACCGAGCAGCTGCGCTATGCCGAAGCGGGCGAGGAGATTCCGTACGAGCTCCGGTTGCGCACCCGCCGCGATCAGGTGCGCGGCACCGAACGCGCGATCTACGCGATCGATCTGCTGTTCGAGAACTCCGGCGGCCACTCGATCCGCAAACCCAATGTGATCGAACGCAACTGGCGCGACGCCCACGCCGGCAACGCGCACGTGATCAACGATGTCGAGCGAGCGCTGGCGATGTACGGTCAGGGTGAGATGGGTGTCGAGGTCACGGAGCGGATGGTCTGATGGGTTTCACTGCCGAGGAGACCACCCGCTGGGTCACCGTCGACGGCGTGAAACTGCGGTACCACGAGGCGGGTTCCGGTGCGCCGCTGGTGCTGTTGCACGGTTCCGGCGCCGGGGTTCGGGCTGGGCCAACTTCGGCGCCAATCTCGAGGCGCTGGCTCCGCACTTCCGCTGCCTGGTGCTGGATCAGCCGGGATTCGGCGCCAGTGAACGGCCCGAAACCTACGACGGCAACTATCTGCGGATCGCCGTCGACGCGGTCCTGGGCCTGCTGGACGAACTCGGCATCGACACCGCGCACCTGCTCGGCAATTCGGTGGGCCGTTCGATCGCGCCGTGATCGATTTCCTGCGGAACGGATTGTGAACGCGCGCTGATCCTTTCGCGCCGACGCCGCGGTGGCCGCCGCGCCCCACGAGGGTGCGGCGGCCACCGTCGTCTCCGGGCCGCGCCGGCCGCAGGTCGTGGCCGGCTACAACCCGTGATCGCGCGCCCACCCCGCGATCTGGGTCCGTGAGGTGAAGCCGAGTTTGGTCAGGATGTGCTCGACATGGGTCTCGGCCGTGCGCACCGAGATCACCAGATCGGCCGCGATGCGTTTGTTGCTGTGTCCGGCGGCGACGAGCCGCGCCACATCCTTCTCCCGGCGGGTGAGCAGCGACAGTGCCGCGGTGTCGACGGGCGTGGGGCGCGCGGGCGGGGCCGGTGGTTCCTCGGCGGCGGGCCCGCGGCCCAGGGCGAAATCGATCGCCGCCGGTAGTGTCATCGCGGCCCCCGCGTCATAGGCGGCGCGGAAACCGCTGTCGCCCAGCGCGTTCCGCACCTCGTCGCGCACCTTTTCGCCCACCGCGCTGGTGATCGTATGGGCCAGGCGCACCGTGCTGCGCTGCAGCGTCTCGGCCGCGCCCATCAGCCGCGCCGACCGTTCCACATCGCCACGGGCGGCGGCCGACCATGCCATGCCGTCGAAACCCGAAGCCAGCCATACGCATCGGTCGAACAGCGCGAATTCCTCGATCGCGCGTCCGAGGTAGTCGTCGGCGGCGTCCTGATCGCCGAGCCGCCACTGATCGATGCCGAGCGTCCACAACGCCAGCCCACCCAGCATATGCGGGCCGTAGCGCTGGGTGAGCACCTGGAATTCGTGGGCCATCTCGGTCGATCGGGGCTCCTCCAGCAGGGTCGCGCACATGAAACCGAAAGCGAGACTGTCCATTTCGGTGGCGTGATGCTCGGTGGCGCGGGCCAGCCGGACCGCCTCCTCGGAGCGGCGCAGCGCACCCGCGGTATCGGCGTCGGTGAAATCGATCAGTGCCGCGTCCAGTTCCGCCTCGGCGAGGATGTCGGACGCGCCCAGATCGGTGGCGACGGTGACGCATTCGCTCGCCAGCCGCGCCGCCGACTCCCGATCCGACAGCAGTGCCGCCAACGAGGCCGCCGACGACAGTGCGCGCGCTCGTTCCCAGCTCGGTTCCGGATTCCGGGCCAGGGCGTCGGTCAGCCACCGATACCCCTCGGAGAGGAACCGGTAATGCTCCCAGAACGGGCGCAGCACGGTCGCGGTCTCCATCGCCAGCTGCGGTGCGTCGAGCATCGAGAATTGCAGGGCCGAGCGCAGATTGGCGTGTTCGCGCGCCAATTCGCGGAACCACGCCAGATCGTCGGAACTCCAGTACGCGGTCTGCCCGCGCAGGGCCAGCCCGCGGTAGTGGTCGCGGTGGCGGGCCCGCACCCGGCGCTCGTCACCGTGCGCGACGAGGCGGTCCTGGCCGAACTGCCGGATCGGTTCCAGCATCGAATAGCGCGGCGCGGCAGCGTCGTAGCGCAATCGCAGCACCGACTTGTCGACCAGACCGGTCAGCGCGTCGAGCAGTCCCTGTGGCCCCGGTGGCAGCTGACACACGGCCTCGGCGGCCTCGATGTCGAAACCGCCGGCGAAGACCGACAACTGTTGCCACAGCTGCTGTTCCGCGGGTGTGCACAGTTCGTAGCTCCAGCGGATCGCACCCTCGATGGTCTGCTGACGCTGCGGTGCGGTGCGTGGTCCGGCGCTGAGCAGGTCCATGGTGTCGTCGAGCCGGTCGCGAATCTGCTCGGGCGTGAATACCCGGAACCGCAATGCCGCCAGTTCCAGCGCCAGCGGGATGCCGTCGAGGCGTTGGCAGATCGCGGCGAGGGTGTCGCGGTTGGCGGGGGTGAAGGTGAAATCCGGATTCGCGGCGGTCGCCCGCTCCACCAGCAGCCGCATCGCATCGCTGTCGACGTCGGCGACCGACAGCGGCGGAATCGGCATCACCTGCTCACCGGGTATGCCCAGCACCTCGCGGCTGGTGGCCAGCACCCGCACCTCGGGGGTGGCGGCGACGAGATGGGCGACCAGGGTCGCGCACGCGTCGATGAGATGTTCGCAGTTGTCCAGGATCAGCAGGAGTCGTTTGCTGGCGAGGAATTCGGTGAGCCGGTCCAGCGGCGCCGTGGTGTCGTCGCGCAGATCCAACGCCTCGGCGACGCTGAGGGTGACCAGATCGGGATCGTGCACATCGGCCAGTTCGACCAGCCACACCCCGTCCGGGAAGGCGCGCGCCATCGCCGCGCCGACCTGTCGCGACAGCCGCGTCTTGCCCACGCCGCCCGGGCCGAGCAGAGTCAGCACCCGGGTCGCGGGCAGCAGCCGTTTCGCGGTGGCCAGTTCGTCGCGGCGGCCGACGAAACTGGTGACCTCGGCGGGAAGATTCCCGGTGACACGCCGCGCCATGATCGCCAACCCTATCGTGATCGAAACGCGTGCGGACCACATCGGCGATGTCGGTCCCACGTGCCCGCGGACGGTGGAAACGGGAATAGGCTGAGACGGCGAACCGATATTCGACCCGCGGTCCGTCGGGGCCGCGGACCCACAGACCCCTCGTCCCCAGGAGGCCCGCAGTGCGGATCGGCATCATGCTCAGCGAACAGACCGGACCGGATGCGCTCGTGCGCCTGACCGACGAACTGCAGCAGGTGGCCGACGAGGGTTTCGAATCGGCGTGGCTGTCGCACATCTTCGGTCTCGACGCGCTGACCGCGCTCGCCGTCGCCGGCAGCAAGGTGCCGAATATCGAACTCGGCACGGCCGTGGTGCCGACCTATCCGCGGCACCCGGGCGCCCTGGCCCAGCAGGCCGCCACCACCGCGCTCGCCGTCGGTCGCGGACGGCTCACCCTGGGGATCGGGCTGTCGCATCAGATCGTCATCGAGAACATGTTCGGCTACGACTTCGGCCGTCCGGCCCGGCACATGAAGGAGTACCTGTCGATTCTCGGGCCGCTGCTCGAGGGACAACCGGTGTCGTACCAGGGCGAGACCCTGAGCGCGAACCTCGGCCTGACCGCGGGGGAGACCGGCCGGATCCCGGTGCTCGTGGCCGCGATGGGAACCCAGATGCTGAAATTGGCCGCGCGCCGCACCGACGGCACCGTGCTGTGGATGACCGGCCCCGCGACCATCGCCGACCACATCGCACCGACCATCACCGCGGCTGCCGCCGAGGCCGGCCGGCCCGCGCCGCGGGTGGTCTGCTCGCTGCCGGTGCTGGTCACCGACGATATCGATCGCGGCCGGGAGAAGGCCGCGACCGTCTTCGCCGCCTACGGTTCGCTGCCCTCGTATCGGGCCATGATGGATCGCGAGGGCGCCGAGGGGCCGGCCGATCTGGCGATCATCGGCACCGAGGAGCAGGTCGCCGCCCGCATCGAGAAGGTGTTCGCCGCCGGTGCCACGGAATTCGTGGCCGCGCCCTTCGTCGGCGGCCAGGCCGCCGAGCGCACCCGCAAGTTGCTCACCCAGCTGGCGGACTGAGCGACGGTGGCACGCCGGGCGCGGATCGAGGACGTGGAAGCACTCGCCCTGGCGATGCCGCACGTCACCGTGGTGCGCGGGTCCAGCGGCAATCCGGTCTTCCAGGTCGGTGGCAAGTCGTTCATCTTCTTCCGCACCCCGCGCCCGGACGCCGTCGATCCGGACACCGGCGAACGGTACCCGGACGTGATCGTCTTCTGGGTGCCGTCGCAGTCGGACAAGCGTGCGCTCGTTCAGGATCCGGATTCGCCGTTCTTCACCACCGCTCATTTCGACGGGCATCTGTCGGTGCTGCTGCGCGGGGCCCACATCGGTGAACTCGACCTCGACGAACTGCGCGAAATCGTCCAGGACGCCTGGCTGTCGCGGGCCTCAGCGGCGCGCGGCCGGCGCTGGCTCGCCGAACATCGGCTCTGATCTCGGCGACAACCGTTGCGGCACAAGATATGTCAGTTCGCCGCGGCGGAGGCGACGTCGAGCCCGGCCAGCTGGTGGCGCATGCGCTCGCGTTTGGTGCGCAGGTAGCGGACGTTGTGTTCGGTCGGGTCGGTCTGCAGCGGAATCCGGTGCGTCACCGCGATGCCGTGTGCTTGCAGGCCCGCCTGCTTGTCTGGATTGTTGCTGAGCAACCGCACCGATTCGACACCCAGATCGCTCAGGATCTGCGCGCCCGCGCCGTAGCGGCGGGCATCGATCGGCAGGCCGAGACGCAGGTTCGCGTCCACGGTGTCGGCGCCCGCGTCCTGCAGTTCGTAGGCGCGCAACTTGTTCAGCAGGCCGATGCCGCGGCCCTCCTGGCCCCGCAGATACACCACGACACCGCGTCCCTCGGCAGCCACCGCGCGCAGGGCGGCGTCGAGCTGTTCACCGCAATCGCAGCGCAGCGAGCCGAACGCGTCGCCGGTCAGGCATTCCGAGTGCAGCCGGGCCAGGACGTCGGTTCCGGACGGATCGCCGAAGACCAGGGCGAGATGTTCGACCGGTTGCGTGCCGGAGTCGGCGTCGCGGTAGCCGAAGACCTGAAAATCGCCGTAGCGGGTGGGCAGCCGGGTCTGCGCGAGCCGGGTGACGGTGTGCTCGCGGTGCTTTCGGTACTCGACGAGGTCGGCGATGGAGATGATCGGCAGCTCGTGCTCGCGCGCGAAGGTCAGCAGCTGCGGCAGCCGGGCCATCGATCCGTCGTCGTTGACGACCTCCGCGATCACGCCCGCGGGCCGTAACCCGGCCGCGCGCAACAGGTCGACGGTCGCCTCGGTGTGCCCGGCGCGGCCCAGCACGCCGCGCGGATGCGCCCGCAGCGGGAAGACGTGCCCGGGCCGGGTGAGATCGGCGGGGGTGGTGCGCGGATCGGCCAGCAGCCGCATGGTGTGGGCGCGGTCGGCCGCCGAGATACCCGTGCTGACGCCCGCGGCCGCATCGACCGATACGGTGTAGGCGGTGCCCTTGGGATCCTCGTTGACCGCCGTCATCGGGGGGAGCGAGAGCCGGTCGAGATCGGCGCCGGGCATCGGCACGCACAGCACGCCGCTGGTGTGGCGGATCAGGAATCCGATGGTCTGCGCGGTCGCGAATTCCGCGGCCAGTACGAGATCACCTTCGTTCTCCCGATCCTCGTCGTCGACCACCACGACGGGCCGGCCGGCGGCCAAGGCGTCGAGTGCGTTCTGGATGGAATCGAGTTCACCGGTCATCGTGCACCTCCTGTATGCCTAATAGAAATATTCCGAAAGGCCTCCCGCTAGGAAGGGTTCCGCTCAGTGAGATTCTGGGGACGTCGATTTTCCGGAACCCGGCGTCGGCGTTGACCTCGAGTGCGGTTGAGGATGCACGCTGGGGTCATGACACAGGCCGCAGAGTTCTGGAACACCGTCTACGACGACGACACCGCTCCCTGGGTGATCGGTGAGCCGCAGCCCGCGATCGTGGATGTGGAACGCGAGGGGTTGATCCGGGGGCGGGTGCTCGATGTCGGAACGGGTGCGGGGGAGCACACCATCGCCCTCACCGCCCTGGGCTACGATGTGCTGGGTCTCGACCTGTCGCCGAGCGCCGTCGAGTACGCGCGGCGCAACGCCGCCGCGAAGGGGGTGCCCGCGGCGCGTTTCCGGGTAGCCGACGCCGTCCGGCTCGGCGCCGATCCCGCCGCGGCCGCCGAACTCGGCGTCTTCGACACGATCGTCGACAGCGCCCTGTTCCACATCTTCCGCGAGGATCCCGGCACCCGCGCCGCCTACGTCCGGTCGCTGCACACCCTGTGCGCTCCGGGCGGTCTGGTGCACGTCCTGGCGCTGTCCGACGCCGACCCGGGCTTCGGGCCCCGCATCAGCGATCGGATGCTGCGTGAATCCTTCGGCGCCGGTTGGGAATTGGAGGATCTGCGGCCCGCGTCCTATCGCGGCCGGGTCACCCCGGTGGTCGCCGATCAGGTCGCCGGGCTGAACGTCGCCGAGAACGGGACCGTGGATACCGCCGCCTGGCTGGCCCGGATCCGGCGAGTGTAGCGACGGACCCGGTAGGTACCGCGTGTCCCGCGGTGAAGCTATCGGGGACGAGACTTCGACTTCGGCGGTGCGAGCGGCGCCTCGCGATTGCGGGGCAGCCGCCCGCGCTTGTTCAACGCCTCCAGGTCGTCGAGCAGATCCTCGGCCAGTTGGCGCTCCGCCTCGTAGTGGCGGATGCACCACCGCAACACGGCACTGGGAAAGGCCCAATCCGGGTTGGCGTCGGACCCCTCGGCGTCGGCGGCGGCGCGGCGGCGCATCTTCTCCGCGTAATCGATATGCGCGGTGAGGATTTCGCGCAGCCGCTCCGGCTCGGCCAGATGACCGAGCCAGGCCCGCAGCAGCACACTGTGTTTCAGCACCGGCGCTTCCACCGGTGAATGATTGACCCAATGCGCCACGGCATCCCGGCCGCTCGTGGTGATCGCGTACATCCGCTTGCCGCGCACACCGTCCTCGGAGGTCACGGTGCGCGAAGTGACGTACCCGTGCTTCTCGAGGCGTTTGAGTTCGGCGTAGATCTGGCTGAACGACGGGCTCCAGTAGAAGAACTGCAAACTCCAGTCCGCCCACTTCTTCAGGTCGTAGCCGGACAATTCGTCCGCATGCGAAAGCATCCCGAGCACGGCCCACGAAGTGGTCGGCAGATCGGTGCCAGATGTCATCGCCGAACTATACCGTCCAGTCATATGCGGATCCGAAATCAGCGCCAGCGGGTGCGGTGCGGGAACAGCGCTCGCCCGGCCTCGTGCACGACCTCGAGGACCACCCGGGCCAGCCGGTCGTAACTCATCGCCTCGGCCCGTCCCGAGAGCGAGAGTGCGGCCGGTGGGGCGCCGCGGCCACGCAGCGGCGCGGCCACACACGCGATGCCGACCATCGCCTCCTCGCGGTCGATCGCCACGCCTTGGCGCAACCGGATCTGCCCGAGTTCGCGATGCAGCGCGTCGGGCTCGGCCAGGGTGCGCGGAGTGAGCCGGGGCAGCCGGCCGCGGAAGGCGGCCTCGGCGATGGTGGGTTCCAGCGCCGCCAGCATCGACTTGCCCAAAGCCGTTGCGTGCGCGGGCATCCGGCCCCCGAGCCGGGTCGGCAGCGCCGCGGCGAACCGGCCGCCGGCCTTGTCCAGGTAGACGACCTCGCGACCGTCGAGCACCGCCAGGTGGCCCACCATGCCCGTCCGCTGCGACAGTTCGTGCAGCAGCGGACTCACCGCATCGCGAATCTCGTTGTGGTCCGCGGTGAGTCCGCCCAGTTCGAGCGTGCGCATGCCGAGGCGGTAGCCGCCGGCGGAATGCGCCAGCCAGCGCAGCCGGATCATCTGATCCAGGATGCGGTGGACCGTCGAGCGCGGAAGTCCGGTCCGCTCGACCAGTTCCAGCAGTGTCAGAGTCGGGGTGTTCGCGTCGAAGGCGTCCAGGATCAACGTCATTCGCTCGATCATCGACACCGGAATCGGCGCACCGGCGCGATGAGCCCTGGCGCCCGTCGTCGCGTGACGCGCGGCCGTGGTGGTGCGTTCCGCGGAGGGCAGCACGGTGACGGTCATATGTACCTCCGTTGGCTCATATGCAGACTAGAAGTATTTCGACTAGGCATGTTCGGTTTCGGCATTTGTGTCACCTATCACAGTGGCTGCCACCACACCGATCGCGAATCGGTGGAACTACGTAAGTGCTACCGAAATCTCTCCCGTTCACCGGACCTGGCCGTTGACGGGCGCCGGGGCCGACCTGGTGTCATGACTTACAGCTATATGTCTGTCCGAAACAAGGAGTGGCCGTGGAGCCGGTAGTACAGGTGGACGAGATCTCGGAGGCGACCTTCAAATCCGTGCTGAGCAGGTTCTGCTCCGGGGTCACGGTGATCACCGCTCTGTCCGGCGACCAGCCGATCGGATTCAGCTGCCAGTCGTTCTCGTCGCTGTCCCTCGATCCGCCCCGGGTCTGCTTCTTCCCCGCGCGGACCTCGACGTCGTGGCCGCGCATCCGCGAGGTAGGACGATTCTGCGTGAACATCCTCGCCCACGATCAGGCCGACATCTGCCGCGCGCTGTCCCGCAGCGGCACCGACAAATTCGCCGGCGTGGACTGGGAGGTCTCCGGAAACGGGTCGCCGCGGCTGAGCGGTGCGCTGGCCAGTATCGATTGCGAACTGGATCGCGAGGTGGACGGCGGCGACCACACCATCGTGATCGCGCGAGTCACCGCACTCGCCGAACATTCCGAACAGGCGCCGCTGCTGTTCTACCGCTCCTCGTTCGAACGTCTGCACGGGCACTGACGCGGGTCCACAGGCATGCCGGTGGTGACGAGCCCGGTGCGTACCCGCCCGCGCCGCCGAGGCGTCCCGTCACTGCCGATGGCCGGAGCGGATCTCCCGGCCAGTGGGACTACGCGTGCCGGGCCCCCGTCCCGATGGCGAGCATCGAGTCATCACCCGGGGCGGGTTCGGCCGGCGGGTAGTCGAGGCCGATCGCAATCGAGGCCGATCGCATTCGAGACGGAGGAATCATGAACAGCGACAGCGAAGTGCGGGTCATCGACGCCGGCGCACCGCCGACCCGGTTCGCCCGCGGCTGGCACTGCCTGGGCCTGGCGGACTCCTTCCGCGACGGCACGCCGCACACCGTCGCCGCCTTCGGCACCGAACTGGTCGTGTTCGCCGCCGAGGACGGCACGCTCAACGTCCTCAACGCCTACTGCCCGCATATGGGCGGCAATCTCGCCGACGGCACCGTCAAGGGCGATTCGCTGGCCTGCCCCTTCCACGACTGGCGGTGGAACGGCAAGGGCAAATGCACCGGAATCCCGTACGCGCGCCGGGTGCCTCCGCTGGCGCGCACCAAGGCGTGGCCGACGCTGGAGCAGAACAAGCAGCTGTTCGTCTGGAACGATCCGGAGGGCAAGCAGCCGCCCGCGGACATCACCATCCCGCGCATCGACGCCGCCTTCGACGACGAATGGACCGACTGGACCTGGAACTCGATGATCGTCGAGGCCAACTGCCGGGAAGTGGTCGACAACGTGGTCGACATGGCGCACTTCTTCTACGTGCACTACGGCTTCCCGACGTTCTTCAAGAACGTCTTCGAGGGCCACATCGCCAGTCAGTACATGACCTCCATCTCGCGCGAGGACATGATGGGCGAGACGGCGAAGGCGTTGGGCGGCAAGAACACTCTGCATTCGGAGGCGTCCTACTACGGGCCCTCCTACATGATCGACTACCTGCGCAGCGACAGCGCGGATCTCTCGGTCGAGGGCTACCTGATCAACTGCCATTACCCGATCACCGAGAACCGGTTCGTGCTGCAGTACGGGGCCATCGCGAAGAAGCCGCAGGGCGTCTCGCCGGAGCGGGCCGAGCAGATCGCGGCCTCCTTCGTCGGCGGTCTCGGCAAGGGGTTCGAACAGGACGCGGCGATCTGGAAGCGCAAGTCGCGCATCAACAATCCGCTGCTGTGCGAGGAGGACGGACCGGTCTATCAGCTGCGCCGATGGTACGAGCAGTTCTACACCGACGTCGCCGACATCTCGGAGGAGATGACCGCGCGCTTCGAATTCGAGGTCGACACCACCCGCGCGGTCACCGCCTGGGAGGCCGAGGTCGCCGAGAACCTCGCCAAGCGGGCCGAACAGGCCGTGGCGGGCTGAGAGTTATCGCGATGGACGAGGTTTCGTGCCGATCCTGCGGAACGTGCGTGCTGGTGGAGAAGTTCAGCCCGCAGCATACGAGCGTGCAGTGGAGCCGGTCGGCGATGCACGCGTGCACCGAACTGTCGCAGCCGGGCACGCATGCGCACACCTGCACCGCCCTGCGCGAGAGCATCGACGCGGCGGTGCAGTCGGGCCAGTTGAGCGTGAGTACCCGCGATGTCGATGTGCGCACCCGCGGCCGGACGGTGGCATGACAGGGGCAGGAAGCTGGATGAACGGCACAGGAATGGATGTGGTGGTGCTCGATGGATGCCGCGATCGAACTCGACGTGCGTGAGCCGCGCACGTCGCGCGAGGACGCCGGCCCTCGTGACTCGGCAACCGGTGGCGAATCCGCGGACGGCGTCGTGGCGGCCGCCGGGTCGCCGGCCGATCCGGTCGTGGTCGAGATCGTCCGTGTGGTGCACGAAACCGCGGACGCGGTGTCACTCGAATTGGCGCCGCAGCCCGAACACGCCGAGCGGTTCGGCTATCGGCCCGGGCAATTCCTCACTGTGCGCATCCCCAGTGAGCTGACCGGTTCGGTGAGCCGGTGCTACTCGCTGTCGAGCGCACCGCACGAGGGTGGGCCGCTGAAGGTCACCGTCAAACGCACAGCGGCCGGATATGCGTCGAACTGGTTGTGCGACAACGCCGTCGCCGGTGACACCCTGCAGGTGCTGCCGCCCGCCGGACTGTTCACCCCGGCCTCGCTGGACACCGATCTGCTGCTGTTCGCCGGTGGCAGCGGCATCACCCCGGTGTTGTCGATCCTGAAATCGGTGCTCGCGCAGGGCAGCGGCCACTGCACCCTCGTGTACGCCAATCGCGACGAATCGTCGGTCATCTTCGCCGCGGAACTCGCGGAACTCGCGGGGGCCCATCCGGATCGGCTGCAGGTGCTGCACTGGCTGGAATCGGTGCAGGGCCTGCCGAGTGTGCCGCAACTGTCCGCGCTGGTGCGGCACTGGGCCGATCGCGAGACGTTCGTCTGCGGTCCGGGGCCGTTCATGGACGCCGTCGCCGCCGCGATGGCCGCGCACGGCGCCGACCGGCGGCGCGTGCACATGGAGAAGTTCGTTTCCCTGACCGGCAATCCGTTCGAGGCCGCACCCCCCGCGAGCGACGACGCCGACCCCGCCGACTCGGCGAACGTCGAGGTCGAGCTCGACGGCGAGCATCACCGGATGGCGTGGCCGCGACGCCAGGTCCTGTTGGATACCTTGCTGGCAGCGGGACTCGAGGCGCCGTATTCGTGCCGCGAGGGCGCGTGCAGCGCGTGTGTGTGCCGGGTGGTGTCCGGCGAGGTGTCCATGCGCCGCAACGAGGTTCTCGAAGAGGAGGATCTCGCCGAGGGCTACGTGCTCGCCTGTCAGGCGGTACCGGCCACCGACGACGTTTCGATCAGCTATTCCTGAACCCCATTCTTCGAGGAGAGAAAATGGCCGCCGTCAGCTCGCTCGGTTATGTCCGAGCGCGGATCGCCGATATCGCCGCGTGGCGTGAATTCGCCTTCGACATCATCGGATTCGCCGAAGGGTCGGGCCCGAATCCGGAGTCGGTCTATCTGCGCACCGACGAGCACACCTACCGCCTGGAGTTGGTACCGGGCGATCGTGACGAGGTGATCGCCGTCGGCTGGCAGGTCGCCGACCGGCGCTCGCTGACGCTGGTGCGCGAAACGCTCACCGCGGCCGGTGTCGAGGTCACCGAACTCACCCTGGCCGAATCCGCCGCGCGTCACGTCGAGGAGGCGATCAGCTTCACCGATCCGGCCGGATTCACCGTCGAGGTCTTTCACGGACCTCTGCTCGATCACAGCCCGGTGGTCGGAAAGTACGGAAACCGTTTCGTCTCCGGCGATCTCGGTCTCGGCCACGTCGTCCTGCCGGTGCCCGATATCGAGGCCGCGCGGCAGTTCTACACCGAGGTACTGGACTTCGCCTCGCGCGGTTCGTTCCGGGTGGGTCCCCCCGAACATCCGATCTGGATCCGGTTCATGGGTGTCAATCCCCGCCACCACAGCCTGGCGCTGATTCCGGGCGGCCGTGGCGACGGTCCGGGGATCGTGCACGTGATGGTCGAGGTCGATGCGCTCGACGATGTCGGCCGGGCTCTCGACCGGGTGACCAAGGCGGGCTATCACCTGTCCTCGACACTCGGCCGCCACACCAACGACAAGATGATCTCCTTCTACGTCCGCACCCCGGGCGGCTGGGACCTCGAATTCGGTTGCGAGGGAATGCTCGTGGGCGAGGACTACGTCGCGGAGGAGATGACGGCCGACAGCTACTGGGGCCACGAATGGGCGCGCGGCTGAGCGGCCGTCACCACCGTATGGCGGCCGGCACGCGGTGAGGCGAACCGGCGACCACAGTAGTTACAGGTCTGGTTCCTGCACGTCGGTGAACGTGACCCGCACCGAGATCGGATCGGTCTGCAACGCGGCGAATCCGGCGGCGGTCAGCGGTGCGAGCGCCGGGTGCGGGGCGAAGGCGCGGGCCCGGGCGACCACGTCGTCGTCCGGGCGCAACTCCGCCGTGGCCGCGCGCCAGGTTCCGTTGTGCCGCAGGCGCACCGAAGGATCGGCGCGCACATTGTTGCCCCAGCCCGACCGCATGCCGTGCTGGCAGATGATCCACGCGCCGTCGTCGTCGAACAGCACCGATACCGGGACCCGGCGCGGCTGGCCGGATTTGCGGCCGATGGTCTCCAGTTCGGTCGCGAAGGTGGACCGCACACCCACCCGGTCCAGTGCGGCGAATCCGGGGTTGACCAGATAGCGGCCGACGGCGCGTTCGATCCGGAACTTCGTCGACTTACGGTCGGTGCCGGCTGTCGTGCGCCGGGATCGGAAAGCGTCGAGTCCGTTGCGGCGCAGCATGGTTATCGCGGTCGACCACGGTGACCGGGCCGGATCCGGATCCAGCCCGGCGCCGAGGCGATGCAGCTGATCGGTGTGCCATTGCAGATCCAGGGCGCCGTCGACCGCGCGCAACGTACCGCTGCGCGCGATCCGGCCGCGCAGGCCGAGCGAAATCGACGGCGGGCGGAGGACTTCGGTCCCGCCGGTGAGCAGGTCGGCGGCAGCGGCCGGGTACACCGTGGTGGGGCGGCCGAGTCCGACCACATCGCAGGCGCCGGAGTCGACCGCACCGCCCATCGCCGTCCGGCTGCGGAACCCGCCGGTGACCGCCAGCGGCACCGCGGCCGCGACCCGCCGCACGGTCTCCGCGTACTCCAGGAAGTAGGCCTCCCGCGCTCGGGTACTCGCCGCCGCGCTGCGGGACCGGCCCATCATCGCCGGGGATTCGTAACTGCCGCCGCTGATTTCGATCAGATCCAGCGGCTGCCGGGCCAACTGCCGGACCACCTCCCGCGATTCCTCCTCGGTGAAACCACCGCGCTGGAAATCCGCCGAATTCAGCTTGACGGCCACCGCGAAGCCCGGCTGGACCGCCGCGCGAATCGCGCCGACCACCTCGAGCAGAAAGCGGGCGCGGCGCTGCCCGTCACCGCCCCAGTCGTCGGTGCGCTGATTGGCCAGCGGGGACAGGAACTGCGACACCAGATAGCCGTGGGCGCCGTGAATCTGCACCCCGTCGAAGCCTGCCGATTCCGCGATCCGCGCCGCGTCGGCGAAGCGCCGGATCAGATCGTGGATCTCGGCCTCGGTGAGCGCTCGCGGCGTGGGCAGGCCCGGCACTCCCGACGCGATCGCCGAGGGCGCCACCGGCCGTTGCCGGGTGGCCAGCGGATTGGCTTGGCGGCCGGGATGATTCAGCTGCATCCAGATCGGGGTGCCGCCGTCCTTGGCGGCCTTCGCCCAGCGCGTCAGCGCGGCGAGATCGCGATCGTCGTCGATAACCACATTGCCCGGCTCGCCGAGCTGGGTGCGGTCGATCATCACATTGCCGGTGACGATCAGGCCGTAGCCGCCCGCTCCCCAGCGGCGATACAGCCGGACCAGCCGGTCGTCGGGAGCATGTGCCGCGGTGCCGAGCCCCTCGCTGAGCGCCGATTTCATGATCCGGTTGGGCAGTACCTGGCCACAGGGCAGGGGGAGTGGGTCGTGCAGTCCGGTCATGCCTATCCTCCAGGGCGCGGATCGGAAATGAGGTATACCGATCGGTATAGTCGGCACAGTAGTACACCGATCGGTCTAGGGCAACGGTAGGCTGGACCGTGCAGGGTGCACGAGGAAAGGGGTCGCATCATGGGAGCCCGCGACCGGCTCATCGACAGCGCCGTGGATCTGATGCGCAGCAACGGTGTGGCCGGCACCGGCATCGCGCAGCTGCTCGACCACAGCGGCATCTCGCGCCGCTCGGTGTACCTCAACTTCCCCGGTGGTAAATCGGAACTGATCGCGGAGGCGACCCGCGCGGCCGGTGCCACCTACAGCGCGCTGCTGCGCACGATCACCGCCGGGGCCGACGTGGCGTCGTGTGTCGGCGCCTTCCCGGCGCTGTGGCGCGAGAAGCTCGCGGCGAGCGACTTCACCGCCGGCTGCCCGATCGTCGCGGCCGCGCTGGGCCGGTCGGAAGCGCCCGAAGCCGCCGACGCCGCCGGTGCGACCTTCACCGAATGGGAGACCATCCTCGCCGAACGTCTCGAAACCGAGGACGTCGCACCGGATCTCGCGATATCGCTGGCCACCACGGTGGTCGCGGCGCTCGAGGGGGCGGTGATCCTGTCCCTGGCGACACGTTCGATGGCACCGCTGGAACGGGTGGGCGCCCAGATGTCCGAACTCATCGCTCGCCACACCGCGAAGTGAGTGCCCGCTCTATCGCCGCCGCGGTGGGGATCGCCGCCGTGGCGCCGACGACGGTGGTGGCCAGGGCGCCGGCGGTGCAGGCCCACGCCAGAGCGGTCGCGGGGCCCTCGTGCCAGTGTGCGGCCAATGCGCCGGTGAACGTGTCCCCGGCGCCGGTGGTGTCGACCACCTCGACCCGCACGCCCGGATGAGCGAGCTCGCCCTCGGGGCCGCGATAGCGCGCGCCCTCGCCGCCGCGGGTGGTCAGCACATGCGGGACCGCGCGGAGTTCCGAATCCAATTGCGCCGCTTCGCCCTCGTTGACCACCGCGATGTCGACCGCCTCCCACAGCTGTGGTGGCAGTGACCGCGCGGGGGACGGATTGAGCAGAACGAGAGTGCCGTGCTCACGTGCGCAGCGGGCGGCGCCGAGCACGGTCTCCACCGGAATTTCCAGCTGGCACAGCAGAATATTTGCCTCGCCGACGAGGGCGCGATCACCGTCGGTGAGCCCGGACAGCTCCGCATTGGCTCCGCCGACGACGATGATCGTATTCTCGCCGGCGTCGTCGACCACGATGGTGGCGGTCCCGCTGGCCCCCTCGACGGTGCGCAGTCCGGCGGTCCCGATCTCGTTGTCCTCGAGCACTTTTCGCAACTCGACGCCGAAGACGTCGGTTCCGACCGCGCCGACGAAATCGACCGCCGCGCCCGCACGCCGAGCGGCGATCGCCTGGTTCGCGCCCTTTCCGCCGGGCACCGTATCGAAGGCGGTGCCGAGGACGGTCTCACCGGGCCGCGGCCGCCGCGGCGTGCGAGTCACCAGATCCATGTTGATACTGCCGACCACTGCGATCCGTGCCATGCACGCACCGTAACCCGCCGCGGCGGGTGCGGGCTCGAACGTCGCCGCCGTCAGGCGTGGTCGGCCGCCGTCGCCGCCGCGGCCAGCCGGTCGAGCGACCCGAGTAGTTTGTCCGAGGTCGTCGCCCGGGCCCTGGGCAGCCGGACCTCGTCGGTCAGCCGCGTCCAGTCGTAGGTGTGCCGCACCAGGGTCCGGCTCTCGTCGACGGGTTCGAGCTCCCAGCGCCACAGATGTCCCGGCGGCCGCTGCCCGGATTCCGCGGGCAGCCAGGCGATCCGGCGTCCCTCCTCGAATTCCACCACGTGGTTCTCGCGCACACTCCCGTTGGTGAGTGTCATCGCGAAGACATCACCCACGCTCCGCACGCGCTGCCCGATCTCCGCCCGGTCGAGATTGTCGTTCCCGTCCCATCGCGGCTGCTGCGCCGGATCGGCGATGAATTCGAAGATGTGCCCGGCCGGCGCGGCGACCTCACGCTCCGCCGACACCACCCTGTCGATATCTGCCATGACACCATCGAATCATCCGCGGGAATCGGCGACAACGCGGCCGCGAAGAGTGTTCGGACACAGGCTGTTCCGTGCGTGCGGCTCACTCCTGGCTCTCGACCGGGCCGGACGTGGATTCGGCATGCCGGGGCTCCAGGGGCGGCCCCGCGACCGGGCAGTTGACCTTGCATTGCGGCGCGGCCTCGGGACCAGCGCTCTCGAGCGCGTCGTCGCGGACGGTGACCACGGTCAGTGCCGCGGCCGCGGCCATCACGATCGCGCAGATGAGCATGGCCTGGTGGAACCCGCGCTCGAAGGCGGCGGGGTCGGTGTAGGCGGCACCGGTGAGTCCGGTGAGCGGTGGGACAGCCGCCACCGCAAGCAATCCGGCCGCTCGGGCGACGGCATTGTTGACGCCGCTGGCCACCCCCGCGTGCTGTTCGTCGGCCGTCGCCAGCACGGTCGCGGTCAGCGGTGCGACGGCCAGGGTGAGTCCGAGGCCGAACACCAGGGCGGCGGGCAGCACATCGGTGACGTAGGAGGCGTCGGTGCCGATCCGCATCATCAGCAACATCCCGGCGGCGGCCAGCAGCACACCCGCGGTGATCGGGATGCGCGGTCCGATGCGCTGAGCCAGATCGCCCGAGCGGGCCGAGAACAACAGCATCAGCACGGTGGCGGGCAGCATCGCGGTCCCGGCCGCCATCGGACTGAAACCGGCCACCACCTGCAGGGTCAGCACCAGCAGAAAGAACACCACGCCCATCGCGCCGTACATCACGAAGGTGACCGCGTTGATCGCGCTGAACTGCCGCGAGGCGAAGATCTCGACCGGCAGCATCGGCGGCGGCCCGTGGTGTCCGGGCGCGTCGTGCCCCGCCGAGCGCCGCCGCTCGACGACGACGAAGGCCACCCCGGCGAGCACGCCGATCACCGCCGTCGCCACCACGGCCGCCCGGCTGCTCCCGTGTTCGGGTGCCATGGTCAGTGCGTAGGTGATGCCTGCCAGGCACAGTGCCGCGAGGAACGCCCCCAGCACATCGAAGCCCTCGTGTGCCCGGCCGCCGGATTCGGGAGCCGGGCGGGTGGTCGCCGAGCCGTCGGACGTGCCGGAACCGTAGGTCTCCGGCACATGCCGCACCGCGACCAGCACCACCACCGCGGCCAGCGGAATGTTCAGCAGGAACACCCAGCGCCATCCGGCCGCGCCGACCAGCCATCCGCCCAGGAAGGGGCCGATCGCGCCGGCGACTCCGCCGAGGCCGGACCACGCGCCCACCGCGCGGGCGCGATCCGATTTCGCGAAAGAGGCCTGGATGATCGCCAGTGAGCCGGGCGTCAGCAGCGCGCCACCCACGCCCTGCAGCGCGCGGGCGGCGATGAGCATCGGAATACCCTGGGCCGCACCGCAGATCGCCGAGGCCAGCGCGAACCACACCACGCCGACGACGAAGATCCGCCGCCGCCCGAATCGGTCGCCCAGTGAGCCGCCGAGCAGAATCAGCCCGGCCAGCGTGAGCGTGTAGGCGTTGACCGTCCACTGCAGGCCCGCCATCGAGGCGCCGAATTCCTCGCCGATGCGGGGGAGTGCCACATTGACCACGGTCGCGTCCAGCATCGCCATTCCCGAGCCCAGCACCGTGGCCAGCAGAACCCAGCGACCCGAACCCGACGACAACCGGATGGTGGCGACCATGAGGACACGGTAGCGGCGGGCACCGACGCACAGCGGGCGTTCGGTGGTTATCCGGCGGCGGCGTCCGCGTCCCGGTCAGTAGGCTGTTCACCATGACTGCTGGAACTGTCGGCGAAGTGGATACCGTGCGCGAGGCGGTGCACGAGGCGGCGCGGCGGGCTCGGGTGGCGTCGCGGACGCTGGCACAGCTGACGACCGCGCAGAAGGATGCGGCCCTGCACGCCGCGGCGGATGCGCTGCTCGCGGCGAAGGATGCCGTCCTGGCCGCCAATGCCGAAGACATCGCGACCGCGGAGGCGGGCGGCACCGCGGCCTCGCTGCTGGATCGCCTGCGGCTGACCGAGCCGCGCATCGACGGCATCGCCTCCGGGTTGCGTCAGGTCGCCGGCCTGCCGGATCCGGTCGGCGAGGTGCTGCGCGGTTCGACGCTGGCCAACGGCCTGGAGATCCGGCAGGTGCGCGTGCCGCTGGGCGTGGTCGGCATGGTCTACGAGGCCCGCCCGAACGTCACCGTCGACGCCTTCGGCCTGGCGTTGAAATCCGGTAACGCGGCCCTGCTGCGCGGCTCTTCCTCGGCGGCCCGATCGAATGCCGCCCTGGTCGAGGTCATGCGCGAAGCCCTTGTCGCCCAGGGGCTTGCGGCCGACGCGGTCCAACTGCTGCCGAGTGAGGATCGCTCGAGCGTCACTCATTTGATTCAGGCCCGCGGCCTGGTGGACGTGGTCATCCCGCGCGGCGGCGCCGGGCTGATCAACGCGGTGGTGCGCGACGCGCGGGTCCCCACCATCGAAACCGGCACCGGCAACTGCCACGTCTACGTGCACGCCGCCGCCGATCTCGAGATGGCGGAATCGATTCTGCTGAACTCCAAGACCCGCCGGCCCAGCGTCTGCAATACCGCCGAGACGGTGCTCATCGACCGCGCGATCGCCGAGACCGCGGTCCCGCGCCTGATCGACGCGCTGGAACGGGCTCAGGTCACCATCCACGGCGATCTGCCCGGCCTGGTTCCCGCGACGGAGGAGGATTGGGCCGACGAATATCTGTCGCTGGATATCGCGCTCAAGGTCGTCGACGGTCTCGACGCCGCGGTCGACCACATCAACGAGTGGGGTACCGGCCACACCGAGGCCATCGTGACCGCCGATCTGAAGGCGGCCCGCGAGTTCACCGCCCGGGTGGACGCGGCCGCGGTGATGGTCAACGCCTCCACCGCCTTCACCGACGGCGAGCAGTTCGGATTCGGCGCGGAGATCGGCATCTCCACTCAGAAGCTGCACGCCCGCGGTCCGATGGCGCTGCCGGAGCTGACCTCCACCAAGTGGATCGTGTGGGGCGACGGCCAGATTCGGCCGAGCTGAACCCGTCCCCGGCCGTGACCGTCGGTGCCGGTCGGGCCTGTGGTCTCGCCGGCACCGCAGTATCGAACCCGGCCCGCGGGTGTGTACCGTCGTGAGCAGCTGGACTTTACGGTGCATACCTGCAGTGGGCTGCGCTGTTCCCGAAGGAGGGCCCAACTGTGCAGACGACCGTGCACGAGCCGATTTTCGCCTCGGTCGACGATGTGATCGACCGCTTGGCCACCACCGGCTACCTGGCCGACAAGGCCACCGCCACCTCGGTGTTCCTGGCCGACCGGCTCGCCAAGCCGCTGCTGATCGAGGGACCCGCCGGCGTCGGTAAGACCGAACTGTCGCGCGCGGTGGCCCAGGTCGCCGATGCCGAACTGGTCCGCCTGCAGTGCTACGAGGGGATCGACGAGGCGCGGGCCCTCTACGAGTGGAACCACGCCAAGCAGATTCTGCGCATCCAGTCCGCGACCTCCGGTGGGTCGGATTCGGGGAACGCCTGGGCCGACACCAAAGCCGATGTGTTCAGCGAGGAATTCCTGCTCCAGCGCCCGCTGCTGACCGCTATCCGGCGCACCGACCCCACCGTGCTGCTGATCGACGAGGCGGACAAGGCCGATGTCGAGATCGAGGGCCTGATGCTGGAGGTGCTGAGCGACTTCGCCGTCACCGTCCCCGAACTCGGCACGATCACCGCGACCCGCCGCCCGTTCGTGGTGCTCACCTCCAACGCGACCCGCGAACTGTCGGAGGCGCTGAAGCGCCGCTGCCTTTACCTGCACATCGACTTCCCGGACGAGGAACTCGAGCGCCGCATCCTCGCGAGCCGGGTGCCGGAGCTGAAACCGGCGGTGGCCGCACAGCTTGTTCGCGTGGTGCACGTGCTGCGCGGGATGCAGTTGAAGAAGTTGCCGTCGGTCGCCGAATCCATCGACTGGGCCCGCACGCTGCTCGCGCTGGGACTGAAGGATCTCGACGACAAGACCGTGCGCGCGACGCTCGGCGTGGTGCTCAAACACCAGAGCGACCATCAGCGCGCCCTGGCCGAGCTGAAATTGGCCTGAGCCGTGTCCGGTAAGCGCACCACCCCCCGCGCGCTGGTGTCCGCGGCGCTGCGGGGTGGGTCCGCGGCCGCGGCGCAGGGTGCCCCGCAACCCGGCGAGACCGCGCCGCACGGACTGTCCGGGCATGTGGTCGGCTTCGTGGAAGCCTTGCGCGCCAGGGGAATTCCGGTCGGCCCGTCGGAAACGGTAGACGCCGGCCGAGTGCTCACCGTGGTCGATCTGATGGATCGCGAGATGCTGCGCGAGGGCCTGGCCTGTGCGCTGCTGCGCCGGCCCACCCAGCGCGCCACCTTCGACGGCTTGTTCGAGCTGTGGTTCCCCGCCGCACTGGGGGAGCGCGCGGGCGCCGAGGACATCGAGCTCCCGCGGCGCGACGACGGTGAAATCGACCTGTTCGAATTGCGGCGCATGCTGGCCGAGATGCTGGCCGCCGAGCCGACCGGGGACCAGACCCGGCAGCTGCAGAATCTGGCCGCGCAGATGGTCGAGCAGATGGGGCAGTACCAGTCGGCGAACGGGCCGTCGTTCTCGGCGTATCAAACGCTGAAGGATGTGCAGCCCGAGGTGCTGATCAGCAAGATCCTCGCGGGATTGGCCGCCGGGCAGAACAATTCGGAGTTCGACACCGAGGTCGCCCGCCGCGCCGCCCGGGAACGGGTCAAGGCGTTTCGCGGCACGGTCGAGGCCGAGACCCGGCGGCGCGTAGCCGAGCGGCTGGGCCGCGAGCGGGTGGCGACCTACGGTGTTCAGCGCCAGGCCGAGGATGCCGACTTCCTGCGGATCTCGGAGAACGAACTGGCCGAACTGCGGCGCGGTTCGCAGCGGCTGGCCCGGGTGCTGGCCTCCCGGCTCGCCGCCCGGCGCAGACGGTCCCGGCGCGGCGAGATCGACCTGCGCAAGACGCTGCGCAAATCCATGTCGACCGGTGGGGTGCCGATCACGCTGCAGACCCGGAAGCCCCGGCCCGGTCGCCCGGATCTGGTGTTGCTGTGCGATATCTCGGGGTCGGTCGCCGGATTCTCCAGTTTCACCATGCTGCTGGTGGATTCGCTGCGTGAGCAGTTCTCGCGGGTGCGGATCTTCGCCTTCGTCGACCAGGTGGACGAGGTGACCCACATCTTCGATCAGGTCACACCGCTGGATCAGGTGACCCGGCGCATCTTCACCGAGACGAAGGTGGTCGGATTCGAGGGGCATTCGGATTACGGTGCGGCGCTGCGCGGTTTCGCCGAGGACTGGCCGGATGTGGTGACCAGCCGTACCTCCCTGCTGATCCTCGGCGACGCCCGCACCAACTATCGCGATCCGGCGCTGAATACGCTGCGGGAACTCGTCCAGGTGGCCAAGCACGCGCACTGGCTGAATCCGGAGGCCGAAAAGATGTGGGGCACCGGCGATTCGGCGGCCAACCGCTACGCCGAGGTCGTCGAGATGCACGAATGCCGGTCGGCGCGCCAGCTGACCGGTGTGGTGAGCAGGCTGCTTCCGGTCTAGGCCGCGAGGAGGGATAGCGAGCCGTTTGCCCGGAACCATCAGCGGCTGTTAAGCGCTTTCCAAGGCGGGCCGTCGATCATTCGCGCGTGCCGTGCCCATCGGGGGAGTTCGCCGACGAAATCCCCGTCGACCAGCCGAGCGCCCCTGCGGCGCAACGAGATCCCCACGACCGGGATGCCGAGCCCGCCGAGTTTCCCGATGGCGGGCCCCCCGATCGTGAGCGATCCGGCTCCGTGCCGGCTGCGTCCGAATGCCCGGCACCCGCATCGGACGAACCGGCGCCGGGAGATCTCCGGCTGCGGGCACGGGAACTGACCGAGGCCGCGACCGCCCTGCTCGGCACCAGCCCTGCCGTCGCCGAACGAATGTTGTTGCAGGCTCTGCACTGTGGCACGGGCGTTCTCTCCGGTGAACAACGCGCGCGGCTGTACTCGCTGGTGGTGACCGCGGTCGCCAACCAGCCGGGCCGTGAGCACGACCTGGCGGCCGCGGCGGCCGCCGCGGCCGCGAGCTGGACCGGTATCTCCGCCGCCGACGTGGCCCATCACACGCTGCTCGCCGCCCGCGTCCACTACCGCCGCGGTCACCACCGCCGCGCGGCCACCCTGTACGCCGAGGCCCTCGGCTGCGATGCGCTGCCCTATCCGCCGGAAGAAATCGCGGTGCTGTACGAGCAGCTCGGACGCTGCTTGGAACAGTGCCACCGCCACCGTGCCGCGGAACGGGCCTACACAGCGGGTGCGGCCGCCGTCGCCGGCCGGCCCCAGTGGGACGAACTGCACCGCGACCTGATCGAGGCCGCGACCCGGTCCCGGCGCGCGGCGCGCAACCCGGCCGCGATGGTGCGGGCGTATCTGTCGGCGCGGCGGGCGCGATGAGCTCATAGCACCGGATCGCCGACGAGACCCACCCCCGCCCGGGCCCGCCCAGTAAGCTCGGCATTCGTGCAAAACACAGGCCGGCGCAAACTGGGCGTGATGGGCGGTACGTTCGATCCGATCCATCACGGGCATCTGGTTGCCGCCAGTGAGGTCGCCAACCGGTTCGACCTCGATGAAGTGATCTTCGTACCCACCGGGCAGCCGTGGCAGAAATCCTCACGGCAGGTCTCTCCGGCGGAGGACCGCTATCTGATGACGGTCATCGCCACCGCATCCAATCCGCGGTTCACGGTCAGTCGCGCCGACATCGACCGGGAGAAGGCCACCTACACCGTCGACACCCTTCGTGACCTGCAGAATCAGCATCCGGACGCCGATCTGTACTTCATCACGGGTGCGGACGC
This sequence comes from Nocardia nova NBRC 15556, assembly GCF_001613005.1. GTDB lineage: Bacteria > Actinomycetota > Actinomycetes > Mycobacteriales > Mycobacteriaceae > Nocardia > Nocardia nova. The sequence continues at coordinate 57,710 of NZ_BDBN01000050.1, forward strand.
GCTGGCCAGCATCCTGACATGGCAGGATTGGGCGGAACTGTTCGAGCTGGCGAAGTTCGTCGGGGTGAGCCGTCCGGGGTACGAATTGAATGTCGACCACCTCGAGGAACATCTGCGAAATCAGCCGGCCGATGCGGTCACCGTCATCGAGATCCCGGCCCTGGCGATCTCGTCGAGCGAATGCCGTCGCCGCGCCGCCGAGGGGCGTCCGGTGTGGTACCTCGTTCCCGACGGCGTCGTGCAGTACATATCGAAACGGCACCTGTACGTGCCGGGAGGGAACGGGAAGGTGAGCCAATGACGGCATCGGCACAGGCGGTGGAGATGGCGCAGGTCGCCGCGCGGGCCGCCGACGAGAAGCTGGCGACCGACGTCGTCGTCCTCGATGTCTCCGATCAGCTGGTGATCACCGACTGCTTCGTCATCGCCTCCGCGCCGAACGAGCGTCAGGTCAACGCGATCGTCGACAACGTCGAGGAGAAGTTGCGTCTCGCCGGGCACAAGCCGGTCCGCCGCGAGGGCACTCGTGAAGGTCGCTGGGTGCTGCTGGACTACGTCGACGTCGTAGTGCACATCCAGCACAGCGACGAGCGCAATTTCTATGCGCTGGAACGGTTGTGGAAGGACTGCCCGCAGGTCGAGGTGCCGGGTCTGGCGGCTCCCGCGCAGGCTCCGGCGAGTGGTAGCGGGGACCCCGCGTGAACCGCAGGCCCGAAGGCGACACCGCGCGTGAACCCGAACAGGCCGGGGAGCGCGGCATCGAATCCGGTGGGAGCGACGCGGCCGAAGGTGTTGCGGCGGCGGCCGGCTCGCGGGCGACGAAGTATCCGGGGGTGCGCCGGCTGATCCTGCTGCGACACGGACAGACGGAATGGAACGCCGCCGACCGGATGCAGGGCCAGATCGACACCGAGCTCAGCGAATTGGGCCGGCGCCAGGCGAAAGACGCTGCGCGCGATCTCGTTTCCCAGGACGCCGTCGCGATCGTCTCCTCGGATCTGCGCCGCGCCTACGACACCGCACTCGCCCTGGCCGAACACAGCGGACTCGAGGTCGTGCGGGATGCGCGGCTGCGGGAGACCAGCCTCGGCGACTGGGAAGGTCTCGACCATCTCGAGGTGGATGCGCGGTATCCGGGTGCGCGCAAGGCGTGGCGGCTGGATCCCACCGTGACCCCGCCGGGCGGGGAGAGCAAACTCGAGGTCGGCGCGCGGGCACTGCCGGTGGTTCGCGAGCTGTTCGCCGAGCGTGCGGACTGGCCCGGCCGTACCATCATCCTGGTCGCGCACGGCGGGCTGATCGCGGCCCTGACCGCCGCGCTGCTGGAGCTGCCCGAGCACAAATGGCCGATCCTGGGCGGATTGGCCAATACCAGCTGGGTGCAGCTGAGCAGCCACGGTCCGGGCATCGAGCAGCCGGGTTGGCGGCTGGATGTGTGGAATGCGGCGGCGAAGGTAGCTCCTGATGTCCTCTGAACGCTCCTCCGACGACCGGGACGAACCGGTCCGGCAGGTATCCGACGAACTGTTGCGCAAGGCCTCCGAAGGGCCCGTCCGGCGGCTGCCCGACGCGCTGTTCGGTGGTCCGGTCGCGCCGGTGGAACCGGCCGGGGAATCCGATGCGGCTTCCGAATCGGGCGACGCGGACGACGACGGCGGATCGACCGGTCCGCCGGCCGTTCTCGCGGATGTGCCCACCGAGGCAGAGGAGAATGCGGAACCGGCCGCGGACGCGCGGGAAGACAGCGTGCCCGGCGGTTCCGAGACGACGCCGTCCACCGAGGCGGCGATTACGCACGCCGTATCCGGCGACGCGGCGGTAGCCGATGACGCCGACGCGGCGCTCGATGCCCACGGGAAGTCCGACACCGGTTCCGGCGCGGCAACTCCCGGCGAGCGGACCGTGTCGAGCGCGGCCGTCGACGCCGTATCGGGAATCGACGACGCGGTCTCCGCGGATGCGCAGCCGAGCATCGGCGACGCGGCCGGCACACCCGAGGATTCGGCGCGGCCCGTGCTGGTCGTGATCGCGGATTCGCTGTCGTACTTCGGGCCGAAGGGCGGCCTGCCCGCCGACCATCCGCGGATCTGGCCGAATCTGGTTGCCGCGGAACTCGATTGGGACGTCGAATTGGTGGCGCGCATCGGCTGGACCTGCCGCGACGCCTATTGGGCACTCATCGGCGATCCGCGCGTGTGGGCCGCGGTGCCGCGCGCGGGAGCGGTCGTCCTGGCCACGGGCGGGATGGACACGCTGCCGTCGCCGCTACCGACGGCGCTGCGCGAATTGATCCGGTATCTGCGCCCCCCGGTGCTGCGCCGGCAGGTGCGTACCGGCTACCAGTGGCTGCAACCGCGGCTGTCGAAACTCGGTCGCCCCGTGGCACTTCCGCCGCATGTGAGCATCGACTACCTGGAACAGTCACGGCATGCGCTGGCCCAGTTGCGGCCGGATCTGCCGGTGGTCTCGGTACTGCCCTCGGTGCACGATTGCGAGGCCTACGGCCGGGTCCACACCGGGCGTGCGCCCGCGGTGCGTGCGCTGCGGGAATGGTCGGCGAAATCCGGTGTGCCGCTGGTGGATCTGGGTGAAGCCGTGCGCGACGACATTTTTTCGGGCGAGGCGAATCCGGACGGGATCCACTGGGGCTGGGAGGGACATGCCGCGGTGGCACGGGCCATGGTGAAGGTGCTGTCGGAGGTGCGTTCGGTCGAGGCCGGTGCATGAATCGGTGCGGATAGCCGATGACCGTCGTGGTGGTCACGGATTCGGCGGCGAGCGTTCCCGCCGAACTGGTAGCGGAGTTGGGCATCGTGGTGGTGCCGTTGCATGTGCTGGTCGACGATCGTGCGATCGCCGAGGGTGTCGACGAATGCGAGATCGACTACGGCGCGTCCACGGTGACGACCTCGTCCGCCTCCCCGGGTGAATTGCGCGCCGCCTATGAGCGCGCCCTGGAGCTCAGCGAGGGTGACGGTGTCGTGGCCGTGCATATTTCGCGTCAGCTCTCGGCGACCTGGGAAGCCGGGCGCCAAGCCGTGCAGGATATGGATGCCGCCGCCCGGGTGCGACTGGTGGATTCGCTGAGCGCTGGCCTGGGCACCGGGCTGCCCGTACTCGCCGCGGCCCGTCGCGCGAAGTCGGGTGCGGCGCTGGATGTCGTCTACGACACCGCGGTCGCCGCCGCCGGGCGATCTCGCACGTTCATCGTCGTCAATCGGACCGAGCAGCTGCGTCGCGGCGGGCGGCTCAGCACCGCGGCCATGTTCTTCGGCACCGAACTGGTGACCAAGCCGATACTGCAGATCGTCGACGGCAAACTGGAGCTGCGGGAGAAGGCGCGGACGCGATCCAAGGCCTTCGCGAAACTCGTTGCCGCAGCGGTCGATGCGGCCGGTGACGACGGAGCGGCGGTGGCGGTTCAGCATCTCGGTGCCGCCGCGGCGGCGGCCACGATCGCCGGACAGCTCGGCGAACTCATTCCCGGTATGCGGGAGCTCGTGACCGCCGAATTCGGCCCGACACTCGGCGTGCACGTGGGCACCGGTGCGGTCGGCGTCCTGGTGGTCCCCGGCGGCTGCGGCTGAGCGCCTACCACCGCCGGCCGACGAGTTCCGCCCCCGCACCGGGGGTTGTCCACAGCTCGGACGCTGTCCCCAGACATTCCGAAACCCCAGTTCGCGCACCGGGTCACGGCCCGCCGCGCACATACGGTCACCGTCATGGCGCGACACGAGGATCGGACCCTACTGCGGCAGCGACTGCACGACGTATCACCCAGGCCGGCAACGCTCGGCACCCTGGCCCCCGGTCCGGATGACCCGACCCACGACGGGCTGTGGGACCTCGCCCGATCACCCGCGGACTCGCCCGAACAGCGCCGTGATCCCTCGGGCGGTCCCTCTGGGAGCCGGGATCTCGGCTCGCGCGGTAGCGAACCGGGTCCGCCCGTCGTACCGGTGAGCGGCTCCGACGGCGGCCGAACCATGGTCGCAACGCGACCGGGTGTGGACGCCGGCCGGGACGAGGACGCCGCCGGTGGGCGGACCGGCGTACACGGCGGGACTTGGCCGAGGCGGCCGTATTCGCCGAGCCGTATCCGGCAGAGTCGCGACGATGCCGCGGCGCCTCCTGGTAGTGCGGGAGCCCTCGACCGACGCGACGGTGACGGCCGGGACGGGGAGAAAGGTCCCGCGGCGACCGGCGCGGCGGTGACCTTTTCCGAGGCGCCGGAGAGTCCGCGAATTCCGCAGTGGCTCAGCGAACCGGTGGGATCGGTGACGATCTGGCAGCGGCTGGTTCCGGAGCGATTCCGGGGAGTTCGCGTGGATCCCGGGCGCAAAGGAGTGTGGGTGCTGGCGGGTGCCGGCGTGGCGGCGGTCATCGTGGCGGCGGCCGCCGCGCATCGAGACGATCCGGTGGCAGCGCCCGTGGCGCCGCTACCGGCAGTGCGCACCGACGCCGCCGAAACCTCGATGGCCCCCGCACCGGTGGACGGCCCCGGACTGGCCGTGCGGTCCGATCCGCCCGGCCGGGCGACGCCGTCGTCGGCTCCCGGCGGCGATCTGGTGGTCAGCGTCATCGGTCTGGTCGAACATCCGGGACTGTTGCACCTCGCACCGGGAACACGGGTCGCCGACGCTGTCGCGGTGGCCGTCGCGCGAGACGGTGCGGACCTCGCGGGGCTGAATCTCGCCCAGCGGCTCGCCGACGGAGACCAGATCGTCGTCGGCGCGCCCGCTCCCGCGAGCGGCCCGCGCCTCGGCAGCATGGTCGTTCCGGGTGGACCGCATCCGGCCTCGACATCGGGCGCCGTCGCGCCACCGGGACACAAGGTCAACCTCAACACGGCGACGGAACAGGATCTCGACTCTCTCACCGGGGTGGGCCCCACCACCGCCGCCGCCATCATCGGCTGGCGCATTCAGCACGGCCGCTTCACCAGCATCGACCAGCTCGCCGAAGTCACCGGCATCGGTCCCGCCAAGCTCAACCGTCTCCGCGATCAGGTCACCCTGTGAACCGCGGTGGATCGAGCGGCGGTCGAGTCCGGCCCGAGCGGGCCTCGGACTCCGCCCGCGACGGTGCGGAACGGGGGATGGCCGGTCCCGGTGGCGCTGCAGTGGACGCGCGGCTGCTTCCCGCGGCGCTGGGGTGCTGGGGCGTGACCATTGCGGGCATATCGCTGGGGTGGCGAGCCGGCGTGTGGGTGTGCGCCGGGCTCGCAATCTCGGCGGCCGGACTCGGAATCCTTCTGGCACGTAGCCGTTTTCGGGTGCCGCATCGAGCGGTGTGGTGGGTGGTGCTGGCCGCGTTGCTGGCGTCCGCCGGGTTCGGGGTGGCGGCGTCGTGGGACGCGTATCGGGTGAGTGCGCACCCCCTTGGGCGGCTGGCGGCGGGCAGTGTGGTGACGGCCGAGATGGTGGCGGGGGATCCGAAACCCCTCCCGGCCCGTTCCTTCGGTGGACGGCAATGGTCGATGCGCGCGACGGTGCGCGAATTCCGTTACGGCGCAACATCGGTGCACGGCGATGCGGCGGTGACGGTGATCATGCCGGAGCGGATCTGGTCGGATCTGGTGCCGGGGCAGCACGTCACGTTCCGGGCACGGCTCGATCGCCCGTGGCGGCGGGATCTGACGGTCGCCGTACTGCGGGCCCAGGGTCCGCCGAGCCGCGTCGGCCCGCGCCCGTGGTGGCAGTCGGCGGCCGCGACGGTGCGGGAGAATCTGTCCGAGGCGGCCCGGCGTGCACTGCCACCGGATGCGGCCGGAGTGCTGCCGGGGCTGATCGACGGCGACATCTCCCGGCTGCCGGATCACGTGCGAGAGGACTTCCGGGCGGTCGATCTCACCCATCTGGTCGCCGTGTCCGGAACCAATGTGTCGATCGTCCTGGCCGCCGTGCTGCTCGCGACCCGCGCTCTGACACTCGACCCGCGCTGGGGCGCGGTACTCGCCGGCCTGGCCCTCATCGGATTCGTCATTCTGGCGCGCCCGTCGCCGTCGGTATTGCGGGCGGCGGTGATGGGCGCGATCGCGGTGCTGGCAATGGTGACGGGACGCCGGAAACAGGCGCTCCCCGCGCTGTGCGCCGCGGTGATCGTGTTGATCGCGTTCGCGCCCCAGCTGGCGGTCGACCTCGGCTTCGCCCTGTCGGTGCTGGCGACCGCGGGCCTGATCCTGCTGGCGCCGATCTGGTCGCAGTGGCTCGAACAGCGCGGCTGGCCCCCGCTGGTGGCCGAGGCGTTCGGTGTCGCGGCGGCGGCCTTCGCGGTCACCACGCCGATCATCACCGCGCTCACCGGCCATGTCAGCGGTGTGGCGATCGTGGCGAATGTGCTGGTCGAACCCGTCGTCGCGCCGATCACGCTGCTCGGCGTCGGCGCGGCCGTCCTGTCCTGCTGCTGGCAACCGGCGGCGATCGTGGTGCTGAACCTGGCCGAGCCGCCGCTGTGGTGGTTGCTCTTCGTCGCCGAACGCGGGGCGGCGCTGGGGATTTCGCTGCCGATGCCCGCGGGCGCGACGGGCGCGGCACTGGCCGGAGCGCTCATCGGCTGTGGTGTCGCCGTGCTCGCCCGGCTCGGCTCGCGCCGCACTCGCACACATGCGGGCCCGGCGCCGCCACCCGGACAAGGCGACGGGTCGGTGAACCTGTCACCGCCCACCCGTAGGATCGTGCCGTGACCGATCACCTGGCTGCCTTACATCTGGTACTCGGTGAGGAGGAACTGCTCATCGAACGGGCGGTCGCCTCGATCGTGGCGCAGGCGCGGGCCGCGACCAACGATCCAAGCGCGATGCCGGTGGATCGGCTGCGGGCGGGGGATGCGAGTGCCGCCGAACTGGCCGAACTGCTGAGCCCCTCGCTGTTCGCCGAGGATCGGGTGATCGTGCTCGAGGCCGCCGCGGAGGCCGGTAAGGACGCGGTGGCGCTGGTCACCGCGGCCGCCGGTGATCTGCCCGAGGGAGTTGTGCTCGTGGTTCTGCATTCCGGCGGCGGCCGGGCCAAGGCGCTGGCGCCGGCTTTGCAGAAACAGGGCGCCGACGTGCACAACTGCGCCAAGATCGGTAAGGCGAACGAGCGAAACGAATTCGTGCGCAACGAATTTCGCACCGCCGGCGTGCGAGTTTCGAGTGACGTGGTGCAGGCCGTGGTGGAGGCGATCGGATCGGATCTGCGAGAGCTGGCCGCGGCCTGTTCCCAGCTGGCCGCCGATACCGGCGGCAAGGTGGATGTCGACGCGGTGCGCCGGTACTACTCCGGTCGTGCCGAGGTCACCGGCTTCGAGGTCGCCGATCTTGCCGTCGCCGGTGACCGCCCCGCGGCGATGGAGGCATTGCGCTGGGCGACCGACCGTGGCGTTCCCGCCGTTCTGCTCGCCGACGCGCTCGCCGATTCCGTACACACTATCGCGAGGGTCGGATCCGCCGGACGTGGCGATCCGTTCGCGCTGGCCTCGCAACTCGGCATGCCGCCCTGGAAGGTGAAGAAGGCACAGACCCAGGCGCGCGGCTGGACCGCCGCCACCATCGGCAACGCCCTGCACGTGGTGGCCGCCCTCAATGCCGACGTCAAAGGCGGTGCGGCCGATACGGATTACGCGCTCGAACACGCCTTGGCCGCGATCCTGGATCTGCACGCCGCCTCGCACTGAGCCGCGGCCGCTGCGCTCGTGCAATGTGTCCGGATCTAGCGGTGGTTGTGCGCGATGATCTCGCCGACCAGTGCGGGCCCCGGGAAGTCGGTCATCACGACGCCGGTCGCCGTGCCGGGACGGGAGCGGAGATAGTCGAGTGCGCGCTGATTCTCGTATTCGGCATAGCGGTGGGGAAATTTCGCCGGGTCGGGCACCCCGGAGGCCGACAGGAAGTCCATCGACAGGGCGTGGGCGCCGATGGCCGGGGCCTGCGCGAGGTGGGCGGCGACGGCCGCCCATTTGTCCTCGCGCGTGGGTTTGTCCCACAGATCCTGTGCGTCGATCGGCAGACCACGGTCATCGATTCCGTCGGCCCGGATCACGACGATGGCGCCGCGCACCTCACCCAGCCGGGGAAGCGCGACCGGTCCGGTCGCCGCCGGTCGCCACACCCGTGGCTGCGCGTTCAGGTACCGATCCAGCAGCGGTGGGTCGGGCGGTCGCCCACCCGCGTCCTCGCACTGAAACGTCTTGTCCTCGTTCGTGCATTCGGCCTTCACCCGCATCAGGAGCGTTTCGCGCGGATGCCGATTCAGGAATTGTTCGCCCGCCCGCAGCACGTCGTCGAGACCGGCCTGCTGATAGAAGCTGCCGTGCTGTACGCCGAGGTTGCCGGCCTCGTCGCGCCGGACCCGGATATCGAGCGCCCGGATGCCGGCCTCGAGCTGGGTGCTCAGGGTTCGTTGCGAGGCGCAGGTCGGCTCGGTGCAACCGGTATCGAACTTCTCCTGGGTGACCACGGCCGGTCCGGCCTTACCGCCGTGGATCGACAGGGTGTCGTGGGTGCCGGGAACGGACATCTCGCCGAGCGAGGTGCTGTCGGGCAATGCGCCCATCCAGTCCGGATTGCTCGCCGAGTCGAGGTGATCGATCGCGCCGGCGGTGGCGGCCCGGGGCATCCCGGCGGCCTCGGTGCCCGGCGCGGCCGATGCCGACCGCGTCGCGGCGGCGGATCGTGCGGTCGGCGTCGATTGATCACACCCGGTCAGCAGCGCGCTCGACACCGCCGCCACCACGAGGAAAAGGCCCGTGCTTCTGCGAATTTCCCCACCCCACACCCGCACCACGCTAGCGGACGCGAATCAACGACAAAAGCCGCCGTGGTCATCTGCGATGCAGATCCTCTGCCACGGCGGCGTTGCGAATGCTGTTGTGCGGCAAAATCAGCCGCGTCGGTTCCGGCCGCGGCCGGAACCCGGGAAATCAGCCCAGCTTGTTGAAGGCCAGCGAGAGGGCCGACTTCTTGTTGGCGGCCTGGTTGGCGTGGATGACGCCCTTCGAGGCGGCCTTGTCCAGGCTGCGGCTCGCCGAACGCATCAGCTCGAGCGCCTTGTCCTTCTCGCCCGCCGCGGCGGCCTCGCGGAACTTGCGGATCGAGGTGCGCAGCGCGGACTTCACCGACTGGTTGCGCACCCGCGCCGCCTCGTTGGTGCGGATCCGCTTCATCTGGGACTTGATGTTGGCCACGCCTGTTCCTCTGATTCCTTCTCGTCAGTTGATGTGCTCTAGATGTTCGTGAAAAGTCTCTGGGCGCACTACACCGAAACGGGTAGCGCCGCGCCGACGATCGAGGTTACCAGTTGAGGCGGTGCGAAGCGAAATCGCCGTGCCTGCGCCCGGTCATCGCACAATCCGGTCCGAGTATCCGCGGTCTGCTCCCGATATGCGAATCGCCGTCATTGTGCACCGTTATCCGGTCCCGTAGCGTCCGACTTGGACGGCCGTACGGGTCGTTCAGCGAGTTTCCTGAATCTCCACGTGGTACCGACTCGAAGCACACGCTCGAAAAGGGAGGTGGCAGATGTCTCCGACTGCTCAGGAAGTGCTCGAAAATGTAGTCGAGCAGCGTGAAGTGCCGTTGGCTCGAAAATTGGTGGCCGAGGTGATCGGCACATTCGTACTGGTCTTCGGCGGCGTGGGTACGGCCGTCTTCGCCGGAAGCCGGGTGGGGGTGCTCGGAATCGCGCTCGCCTTCGGTTTCAGCCTCTCGTTGCTGGTCTACGCGATCGGCCCGATCTCAGGAGCGCACGTCAATCCGGCGGTGACCATCGGTCAGCTGGCGATGGGCAGGATCAGCTGGCTCACCGCCGTCTACTACTGGGTCGCGCAACTGGTCGGCGGGTTCATCGCCGGTGCGGTGATCTTCGGCATCGCCAGGAATCTGCCGTCCTACAACCGCGCCTCCGACGGTCTGGCCGCAAACGGCTGGGGTGCGCACAGCCCATCGGCTGTGCATGTGCGTGGCCCCATGGCAACGCTCACGCAGGACGGTTACGGCTTGGCCGCGGCCGTCACCGTCGAGGTAATCCTGACCGCGTTGCTGGTTTTCGTGGTCTTGGCGTCGACCGACCGGATCTCGCATGTCGGGATGGCCGGGCTCGGTATCGGTATCACTCTCGCGGTGATCAACCTGATCGCTATCCCGATCGACAACGCCTCGGCGAATCCGGCACGCAGTCTCGCGGTCGCTCCGTATCAGAACGGGGCACTGCCACAGGTCTGGGTCTTCGTAGTCTTCCCGCTGCTCGGCGGCTTGTTGGGCGCGCTGGTCTACAGCGCCCTGTTCGGCCGCACCCGGCATCTCGCCGACTGATCCGGCGACGCCGATGGTGAATCCGGTCGCGCCACGTGCGGCCGGATTCACTGGTTCGGCCGGCCTGCTCAACCCCAGTTGTATTCCGCACACAGCCGATGCGCGACGTGATCGAAGGTTTTCCGCGGGAGAATCGCCCCCTCACGCCGGATGCCCGCTTCGGGCACGTCGAGCACCCGGTCCAGCCGGACCCAGCTGTCGCGCCCCTCGTAATCCCAAGGGCCCGAACCGATTCCGATCCAATTGTGCTCGGCGCCGCGCGCCGGATTCGAGGAGAGCATCAGCCCCAGCAGAGTCTTGCGCTCCCGGCCCACGACCAGCACGGGGCGGTCCTTGCCGTTGGCCGGATCCTCCTCGTACGGCACCCAGGTCCACACGATCTCGCCCGGATCGGCGCGGCCGTCGAGTTGGGGGCAGTAGACGATCTGGCGGGCACGTTCCCGGGTGGGCACCGGAGTCGAGGCCGCCGGCCGCACCGCGACCGTGTCCTTGCGGCGGCCGCCGAGAGCGCGGTCCCACATCGAGGAACGTTGCATCCGGTCGACGAGTTTCGGCGCCTGCTTCTTGACGATCCGGGGCCCCTGCTCCTTGGCAATGGTCCCCAACTGCTTGCCCAGAGAGCTCCATGTGCTGGCCATATCGGCAGAGCTTAACGGCGAACCGCGCTCGGCTCATCCCCGCCGGATTCGCCTGTGCCGGGCGGGGAATCGAGTGTGCCGCCGCTCACATCCGGGTCGCCGGCCCCGGGAACTGCGCCGTTGCCGCCGATGCCGGCCCGCCGGTGCGTGCACGACCACGCGGTATGCGCACGTAGACTGCCGCATGGCGACTTATCGACTTGTTCACGGGTAGGAGTGTCCCATCAGCACGTTTGCCGACACGACGTTCACCGATCCCTCGCGGATCCGGAACTTCTGCATCATCGCGCATATCGACCACGGCAAGTCCACGCTGGCCGACCGCATGCTGCAGTTGACCGGGGTGGTCGAGGAACGGCAGATGCGTGCGCAGTATCTGGACCGGATGGATATCGAGCGCGAGCGCGGGATCACCATCAAGGCCCAGAATGTGCGGCTGCCCTGGAACGTCGATGGCACCGACTACGTCCTGCACTTGATCGACACCCCCGGCCACGTCGACTTCACCTACGAGGTCTCGCGGGCACTCGAGGCGTGTGAGGGTGCGATCCTGCTGGTCGACGCGGCCCAGGGCATCGAGGCGCAGACGCTGGCCAACCTGTATCTGGCACTGGACAAGGATCTCGAGGTCATCCCGGTGCTGAACAAGATCGACCTGCCCGCGGCCGATCCGGACCGCTACGCCGCCGAGCTGGCCCATATCGTCGGCTGCGAACCGGAGGACGTGCTGCGCGTATCGGGCAAGACCGGCGTCGGCGTTCCCGAACTGCTCAACAAGGTGATCGAGACGGTCCCGCCGCCGGTCGGCGAGGCCGATGCCCCGGCCCGCGCGCTGATCTTCGACTCGGTCTACGACACCTACCGCGGTGTCGTCACCTACGTGCGTGTGGTGGACGGCAAGCTCACCCCGCGCCAGAAGATCAAGATGATGTCCACCGGCGCCACCCACGAACTGCTGGAGATCGGCATCGTCTCGCCCGAGCCCAAGCCCACCCAGGGCCTCGGCGTCGGTGAGGTGGGCTATCTCATCACCGGTGTGAAGGACGTCCGGCAGTCGAAGGTCGGTGACACCGTCACCACCGCGCGCGACGGCGCCACCGAGGCGCTGACCGGCTATCGCGAGCCGCGTCCGATGGTCTACTCCGGTCTCTACCCGGTCGACGGTTCGGACTATCCGGACCTGCGTGACGCGCTGGACAAACTGCAGCTCAACGATGCCGCGCTCACCTACGTGCCGGAGACCTCGGTCGCGTTGGGCTTCGGTTTCCGCTGCGGCTTCCTCGGACTGCTGCATATGGAGATCACCCGGGAGCGGCTGCAGCGCGAATTCAACCTGGATCTCATCTCCACCGCGCCCAACGTGATCTATCGCGTGATCATGGAGGACGGCACCGAACAGGTTGTCACCAACCCGTCGTTCTGGCCCGAGGGCAAGGTGCGCCAGATCTTCGAACCGGTGACCAAGTGCACGATCATCGCGCCGAGCGAGTTCGTCGGCACCATCATGGAGCTGTGCCAGTCGCGCCGCGGTGAACTGCTCGGCATGGACTATCTGTCCGAGACGCGCGTGGAGATGCGGTACACCCTGCCGATGGCGGAGATCATCTTCGACTTCTTCGATTCGCTGAAGTCGCGCACGCGCGGTTACGCCTCGCTGGACTACGAGGAGGCGGGCGAGCAGGAGGCCGCGCTGGTCAAGGTCGACATCCTGTTGCAGGGCGAGGCCGTGGACGCCTTCTCGGCCATCGTGCACAAGGACGCCGCCCAGGCCTACGGCCACAAGATGACCACCAAACTGCGCGAGCTCATTCCGCGGCAGCAGTTCGAGGTGCCGATCCAGGCGGCCATCGGCTCGAAGGTCATCGCCCGCGAGAACATTCGCGCGATCCGTAAGGACGTGCTGGCCAAGTGCTACGGCGGCGACATTTCGCGTAAGCGCAAGCTGCTCGAGAAGCAGAAGGAGGGCAAGAAGCGGATGAAGACCATCGGCCGGGTCGACGTTCCGCAGGAGGCCTTCGTCGCCGCGCTCTCGACCGATTCGTCATCGGACAAGCCGAAGAGGTAGTCTCCAAGGTTCCGTGAGATCAGTTGGACCGTTGACCGAGTCGACTGCCGGTTGATCTTGGGGCTTTCCGGTCATGACCGCCGGTGGCAAGCTCAGAAAGTACCGCTGTGGCCTGTCATCTGTCCGCCTGAAAGAAACCTGAAGGATGTGACAGGCAAGTTTTCCGGAAATAAGGTGTAAAAAGACCCAAATTCGGTAACACCCCGTTCGGTTTAGCCAGCCGAACGCTGAGAGCGGAGTTTGTATGACGCGTGAGCTGCCCTTCGACGATGATGCGGACGCGGGCGATCATGCGAACGATGCCGCATATCGCGTCGCGACCGGTGTCGCGCGGGTGGCTCGGGCCGGTGCGTACGTCACCGGCGGCGCGCTGATCGCCTCCAACGGGTCGCCCGCACCGGAGAACGAATCGCACAACAGCCACATCACCGGCTGGTCCACCGCCGATCCGCATCCCGATGTGCCGAGTCCGGTGGTGACCTATCCGGATCCGTCACCGGACTCCGTTCCGCCGACCCTCGGGAACTCCGCGTCGCACGCCCCGGCCGCACCCGCGCCGGGACTGGCACTGCCGGAACAGCACGGCACGGATGCCTATCCGGGGCTGCAATTGCCCTTCGCCGACGGTGGTCAGCCCGCGCCCGGTATCGGCGGCCTGCCCGGCTCGCCCGACGGCGGGTCGACCGCGCCGCCCTTCTCGATTCCCGGTTCTCCCTCGCACCCGGGCAATCCGCATTCGGGCCACGGTGGTTTCAGTAATCCGGGATTCGGTGGGGGACAAGGCTTTGCGATTCCCGGGACGCACCATGCCAGTGCCCCGGCCGGTTTCGGCCTGCCCGGTGCGCCGGAATCGGAGACCTCGGGAGGCTTCGGTTTGCCGGGTCAGTCCCACGCGTCGGGGGCCTTCGGGCTGCCCGGTGCCGAGGACGCGGTGGATCAGCGGCAGGCCGATGCCGACACGGCCGGCGCCGATCCCTACCCGACCGCACCGCTGCCCGGGCACGGACTGGGCCTGCCCGGCACCAACGGACTCCATCTGCCCGGGATGAACGGGTTCGGCCCCGGCGGGTTCGGCGGTCTGTCAGATCCGCACGACGGTCTGTCGGATCCGCATCCCGGTGCCTTCGACGGCATCGGTGACGGCGGTAATCCCGGCATCTTCCTCGGCACCGAGATGAAGATCGACGCGCACGTCGGATTCGACGGAATCTGGGTGACGACCGAGACCAAGGTCGATTTCGCCGTCGGCGACGTCGGGCACCAGCTCGACGACTACGGGCAGTGGCTCGGCAGCGGCACCCACCAGATCCCCGCCGGCGCAAGCGCATCGGACGCCTCCGGCTGGGCCGGCCAATTCGGTGGCCCGACCTCGAGCGCCCACGCGTCCGGTAGTGCGGCCGACGGTGTGGCCCCGGGTGCGGCGGTGGCGCCCCCCAGTGCGGCCACGGCCGCGG
>NZ_BDBN01000051.1 GCF_001613005.1 Nocardia nova NBRC 15556
GGCGGTGTTGCCCGCCGCGCAGGCGGCACCGGTGCGCGACCAGCGGCCCGCGCCCTCCGGCACCTACCGCATCGATCTGCACGCGCATTTCCTGCCCCCGGACTACCGTGCCGCCCTGATCGAACACGGCCACCTCACCATCGGCGGTTACCCGACACCGGAGTGGTCGCCGGATCAGGCGCTGGCCTTCATGGACTACTACGGCATTCAGGCACAAGCACTTTCGGTGTCCGACCCGGGTGTGTCCTTCCTGAGCGGGAAGGAGGCCAACGATATGGCGCGCTACTGCAACACCTATGCCGCCGGCCTGTTCCGATCGAATCCGACGCGGTTCGGCGCCTTCGCGGTCCTGCCGATGCCCGATATCCCCGCCTCGATCGCGGAGGCGATCTACGCCCTCGACGAACTGTATCTCGACGGGGTGATCCTGCTGTCCGCCTACAACGGCGTGTACCTGGGGGATCCGCGATTCGAGCCGTTGATGGCCGCGCTGAACCAGCGCAACGCCTACGTTTTCGTCCACCCCGCGGCGATTCCCGACGGCGCCAAACCCACACTGCCGCTACCGGATTTCCTGGAAGAGTTCACCTTCGACACCACCCGCGCGGCGACCATGATGATGGTCACCGGTGTCACCCAGCGATATCCGAACATTCGCTTCCAGTTGGCCCACGCGGGCGGCACGGTGCCGTTCTTGTCGCACCGGATCAGCGTGGCCTCTCAGACCGTGCTGGGGCAGTTGTGGCCGCAGGACCTACCGAAACCCTCCGTGCTCGACATCCAGCGACAGATCTCGACCTTCTACGTCGACACCGCGCTGAGCGGCTCGGCCGCCGCGATGGCGAGTGCCACCGCGGTGATGGGCCGTGAGCACATCGTCTTCGGTTCGGATTGGCCGTTCAGCGCGTTGACTCTGCCACAGTCGGGCAGCCACGATCCGGCGCCCGGTCTCGGCGACATTTTCGACGCCGACCAGCGGATGGAGGTCGAGCACCACAACCCGCTGCGGCAGTTGCCCCGCCTGGCCCGAGCCGTGAGCGGGTAATCGTCCGATTGAGCGCCGCTGCGCTGGGTAGGTCGTTGCATGTCAGGAAATTGCGACGGAAGGGGACTCCGTGTCCGACCACAACAGTGGCCCGCGTGAAGGAATCAAGGGCGTCGTCGAGGATGTGAAGGGGAAGGCCAAGGAGGCGGCGGGCATCGTCACCGGCAACAACGACCTCGAGTCGGAGGGCCGGGCCCAGCAGGACAAGGCCGAATCGCAGCGCGAGGCGGCCGAGAAGGAAGCTCAGGCCGAGAAGGCCCGGGCCGAGGCCAACGTCGACGAGGCGCGTCAGCGGTCTCACCAGCAGGGCAGCTAGCTTCCCGACCGTTCACCCGTTCCGTGCCGGAGGAGGTTCCCGTGGTTTCACACGACGTCATCGCCCAGCTTCGCCAGGACATCACCACTGCGTCCGATGCCGGAGACGAGGCGGAAGTGCAACGGCTGCAACGCGAACTCGACACCGCGCTGCAGGCGTACCGCGAGAGCGGCGACGACGGCACGGAACGGGGAGCGGAATGAGGGAGGACACCGTGGCCGCCCGGGAGGCGGGGCGATGACCGAGGGTGCCGCCGAGCGGATCGCCGAGCTGGCCGCGGCGGCCGGTTCGACGATCGCGGTGGCGGAATCGCTCACCTCGGGCAAGATCGCCTCCGCCCTCGGCGCGGCACCGGATGCGGGACAGTGGTTCCGCGGCGGGGTCGTCGCCTACAGCCCGGAGGTCAAACGCACCGTCCTGGATATGCCCGATGTCCCCGTGGTGTCGCGGCCGACGGCCGAAGCGTTGGCGGCCAACGTGCGCAAGCTGCTCGGCGCGAGCTATTCGGTGGCGGTTACCGGTGTCGGTGGGCCCGAACCGAGTGACGGCGAACCGCCCGGCACGGTCTGGTTCGCCACCGCCTCCGAGACCGCCGTCACCGCCTGCCGGGCCGAATTCGACGGTGAGCCGGAAGAGGTGCTCGAGCAGACGGTGCGGTTCGCGCTGAGCTGTCTGCTGGACCGTTTGACCGCCGATCGGTGAACGGTTCGCGGACGAGCGCATTGTCCGCAATATTCGCAACTTCGCCGGATCGATAACGCATAACTAGGCAGTTGCAACGTATTTCGACGGGTACCCGTCCTGAGTAGCGTCCGAATCATGCGATTCACCGACGTTCTCGGGAGGTCCCGACTGTGAAGAATCACCTCGTTCGCACGCACCGCTCCGCCGAGGTGTTCCCGCGGGCCGAACACCTGGCGTGGCGCATCGCCGAGGTCGCCACGGATCCGGTCGCGGTGGCGCCGGAGACCGAAGAGATGATCGTCAACCGGATCATCGACAACGCCGCCGTCGCCGCCGCATCGATCACCCGGCGTGCGGTGGCCGACGCTCGCGCGCAGGCACTGGCGCACCCGTATCGGCCCGGTGCCCCGGTATTCGGCGTTCCCGGCACGTATTCCCCGGAGTGGGCCGCGTGGGCCAACGGCGTCGCGGTGCGCGAACTCGACTTCCACGACACCTTTCTCGCCGCCGAATATTCTCATCCGGGCGACAACATTCCGCCGATTCTGGCCGCCGCCCACCATGCCGGACGCAGCGGCCGTGATCTGATCCGCGGCCTGGCCACCGGCTACGAGATCCAGATCGATCTGGCGCGGGCTATGTGCCTGCACGAACACAAGATCGACCACGTCGCGCATCTGGGCCCTTCGGCCGCCGCCGGAATCGGTACGGCGCTCGGCCTCGATACCGAGACGATCTATCAGGCCATCGGTCAGGCGCTGCACACCACCACCGCGACCCGGCAGTCCCGCAAGGGTGAGATCTCCAGCTGGAAGGCCTACGCGCCGGCCTTCGCGGGCAAGATGGCGATCGAAGCCGTCGACCGGGCGATGCGCGGCGAGGGTGCGCCCGCGCCCATCTGGGAGGGCGAGGACGGGGTGATCGCCCGGTTGCTGGCCGGGCCCGACGCCGAGTATTCGGTACCGCTGCCGGGTCCGGGCGAGCCCAAACGAGCGATCCTCGACTCCTACACCAAGGAGCATTCGGCCGAATATCAGAGCCAGGCGCCGATCGATCTGGCCCGGCGGATGCGCGACCGCATCGGGGACCTCGGCCGGGTGGCCTCGATCGTGCTGCACACCAGCCACCACACCCACGTGGTGATCGGCACCGGTTCCCACGATCCGCAGAAATTCGATCCCGAGGCGTCGCGGGAGACCCTCGACCACTCGGTCATGTACATCTTCGCGGTCGCCCTCCAGGACGGGACCTGGCATCACGAGCGTTCCTACACGCCCGACCGTGCCCGCCGGCCCGACACGATCGAGCTGTGGCGCAAGATCTCCACCGCCGAGGACCCGGAATGGACCCGCCGCTACCACTCCACCGATCCCGCCGAGAAGGCCTTCGGCGCCCGCGCCGAGGTTACGCTGACCAGCGGTGAGTTGATCGTCGACGAACTCGCGGTCGCCGACGCCCACCCGCTCGGCGCGCGGCCGTTCGCCCGCGAGCAGTACATCGCCAAATTCCGCACGCTCGCCGAGGGCATCGTCGACGCGGCCGAACAGGATCGATTCCTCGACGTCGCGCAGCGGGCGGGCTCGCTGTCGGCGGACGAACTGCCGCAACTGACGTTCACGGTGTCCGACGAGGTGCTCGCCCGCGCCCCGAAACTGTCGAAGGGATTGTTCCGATGACCGGACTGCTCGCCGCCGCCACCTCCGCCGCCGACAAACGCGTCGCCTTCCGCGCCGGACTCGCGTCGGGGTCGATCCAGCGATTCCCCGGCGCCTTCAATCCCTTGGTGGCCAAGCTGATTCAGGACATCGGGTTCGAAGGTGTCTATGTCTCGGGGGCGGTGGTGTCGGCGGAACTGGGGCTGCCCGATATCGGGCTGACCACACTGACCGAGGTCGCGAGCCGCGGCGCTCAGGTGGCCCGGGTGACCGATCTGCCGGTGCTCGTCGACGCCGATACCGGCTTCGGGGAACCGATGAACGCCGCCCGCACGGTGGCGCTGCTCGAGGAGGCCGGCCTCGCGGGCTGTCACCTGGAAGACCAGGTGAATCCCAAGCGTTGTGGCCACCTCGACGGCAAGGCGGTAGTGCCCACCGACGAGATGGTGCGCCGCGTGCGTGCGGCGGTCTCGGCGCGGCGTGATCCGAATTTCGTCATCTGCGCGCGTACCGACGCCGCCGGGATCGAGGGCGTCGACGCGGCGATCGAACGGGCCCGCGCCTACGCCGACGCCGGGGCCGACCTGATTTTCACCGAGGCATTGAGCGGCGCGGCCGATTTCGAGAAATTCCGGGCCGCGGTCTCGATTCCGCTGCTGGCCAATATGACCGAGTTCGGAAAATCCGAACTGTTGCCGGCGCGGACCCTGGAATCGATCGGCTACAACGCGGTGATCTATCCGGTGTCCACTTTGCGCCTGGCGATGTGGGCGGCCGAGACCGGATTGCGCGAAATCCACGAGACCGGCACCCAGGCGGGACTGCTGGATCGGATGCAACATCGCAGCCGCCTCTACGAACTGCTGCGATACGAGCGCTACAACGAATTCGATTCCGACATATTCACTTTCACTCTCGGAAGGAACCAGTGATGACGAAGTCCGCGACTCCGGCGATCAACAAGGGCCTGGCGGGCGTCGTCGTCGACACCACCGCGATTTCCAAGGTGGTGCCGGAAACGAATTCGCTGACCTACCGCGGATATGCCGTCCAGGATCTGGCGGCGCACTGCACTTTCGAACAGGTCGCCTATCTGCTGTGGTACGGCGAACTGCCGAACGACGCTCAGCTGGAACGGTTCTGCCAGCAGGAACGCGCGGCGCGACGGGCCGATCGGTCGCTGCTGTCGCTGGTGACGAAACTGCCCGACACCTGCCATCCGATGGATGTGGTGCGCACCGCGATCAGCTACCTCGGCGCCGAGGATCCGCTCGAGGACGACAATTCGCCGAAAGCCAACCGCGCCAAAGCGTTACGCATGCTGGCGGTGCTGCCGACCATCGTGGCCGCCGACCATCGCCGTCGGCACGGACTCGATCCGATCACGCCGCATTCGCATCTGGGATACGCGCAGAATTTCCTGAACATGTGTTTCGGGACCGTGCCGGCGCCGGAGCTGGTGAAAGCGTTCGAAGTCTCGCTGATTCTCTACGCGGAGCACAGTTTCAACGCCTCGACGTTCGCCGCGCGCGTGGTGACCTCGACGCAGTCGGATATCTACAGCGCGGTCACCGCCGCCATCGGCGCGTTGAAGGGGCCGCTGCACGGCGGGGCGAACGAGGCCGTCATGCGCGATATGCTCGAGATCGGCGAGCCCGAGCGAGCCGAAGCATGGTTGCGGAAGAAGCTGGCGGACAAGGACAAGGTGATGGGATTCGGCCACCGGGTCTACAAGCACGGCGATTCCCGGGTGCCGACGATGAAGCGGGCATTGCTCGATATCGCCGCTGCCACCGACGGTGGCCGGTGGGTGCGCATATACGAGATACTCGAACGCACGATGGCCGAGGCCACCGGGATCGCGCCGAATCTCGACTTTCCCACCGGCCCGGCGTATTACCTGCTCGGATTCGACATCGAGACCTTCACGCCGATCTTCGTGATGAGCCGGATCACCGGCTGGGCCGCGCACATCATCGAACAGGGCGCCTCGAATGCGTTGATCCGCCCACTCGGCGAATACGTCGGGGTTGGGCAGCGCTCCGTTCTGACCTGATCGGCGTCCGGACGACTCAACCGTGCCGGATCCGCGGGGAGGCGAGGGCGGTGGGCGGCACGTAGTCGCCGACCGCGTCGCGGTGCCACCACACATGGTCGCGGCGCAGCTCTTCCCGGGTGCTGAATCGGTAGAGGTACTGGCGCACTCGCACATGGGCCGGCGGGAGGTCCGGGAAAGGGTTGTGCCGCAACAGGTGCAGGGTGGCCGGGTCGTTGATCAGCAGCCGCCGCAGGAACGGGCCCAGCCAGGAGCGGGCGTAGATCGGGGAGATGGCGGCGAACCACATCAGCCAGTCCAGGCGCAGATGGTAGGGCGCCCATTGGCGGGGCAGCCGATGCGGATCGCCGGGCTTACCCTTGAAATCGTATTCCTCCCAACGGGTTTGCTCGGTGATGTGCCGGTCGTGGGTGCCCTCGACCACCAGTTCCCATCGCCGGCGCTCGATCCGCCCGAACGCGCCGTAGGTGTTGATCAGGTGGTACCGATTGAAGCTGGCGTTCATTCGCTGGTGCCCGGACAACAGATTGCGTATCGGCCAATAGCTGAGAACGGCCACCGCGGCCGTGAAGGCGCAGACCACCGCGACGAACCATATCGGCGGATCCGCGAAGGCGGGCTGAGCGGGTAGCGGCAGAACGGTCGCGGCCGAGCGGGCGTCGATCGCGGTACAGGCCAGCAGGATCGTCAACCAGTTGAGCCAGGCGAAATTGCCCGAGGCGACCAGCCACAGCTGGGTGATCACGACGACGGCCGCGGCGACACTCGCGATCGGCTGCGGGGTGAACAGCGCGAACGGCACGACCAGCTGGGCGATGTGGTTCGCGGCCACCTCCACGCGGTGCAGCGGTTTGGGCAGGTGGTGGAACAGCCAGCTCAGCGGGCCGGGCATGGGCTGGGTTTCGTGGTGGTAGTACAGGCAGGTCAGATCGCGCCAGCAGGGGTCGCCGCGCAGTTTGATCAACCCCGCGCCGAACTCCACCCGGAACAGCAGCCAGCGCGCCAGCCACAGCACGAGAATGGGTGGCGCGGTGTGACCGTTGCCGAGAAAGACCGCCAGAAATCCCGTCTCCAGCAGCAGCGATTCCCAGCCGAACGAATACCAGGCCTGGCCCACGTTGACGATCGACAGATACAGGACCCACGCCGCCAGCCACAGCAGCATCGCCGCCCACAGCGGCACCTGATCGCCCGCCCCCGCCGCCAGTGCCACCGCCAGCGCCGCACCGGCCCAGGAGACACCGGCGAAGAACCGGTCCGAATAGTGCAGATGGAAGATGCTCGGCGAGCCCCGGAACGACGACCGGGCCAGGAAGGCGGGCACCGGCAGCATGCCCCCGGCGCCGATGAGCGCCCGGAACTGCCGCGCGGCGCCCACGAACGCGATCACATAGACGACCGCGAGGCCGCGTTGGAACACCTCGCGCGCGAACCAGTACTCGGGCGCCGTGAACCACTGCATGCTCAGGGCATACCCGCTGCGGCCCGTCGCGATGCCGGTTCAGTCCTTGAAGTAGACCAGCTGATGCGTGGTGGCCAGCGGCCTGCCGCCGGCGCCCCACAGTTGTGCGGACTGATCGAAATAGCCGCCGCCGAAATGCTGTCCCCGCGCGGTGGCGAGCACCGGACGGTCGCCGTGGGCGGCGAGAGCGGCCGCATCGGCGTGGAAGTAGACGGTGAGCGAGACGGTACTGGCGGCGACCATCCGGCCCTGCCGCACCATCACCCGCGGGATGAAGACGTCGGCCAGGGCCGTCACCGCTGGAAAGTCCACCGGGCGAGCCGGGAGGTCTCGCACCCAGAGCGTGGTCGTGGAGGTCGGTTGTTCCCGCGGATCCGACGCGATCGGCCCGCCGCCTTCGACGAATCGCATCTCGTAGTTGCGCATCCACACCGGGAACTCCGGCGGTTGCGCCACGGCCACCGATTCGGCGGGCGGCGCGGCGGGCGGTTCGATCTCGGTATCGGACCAGGTGGGCCGCCGGGCACCGCAGACGACGGTCGCGGTGGTGGTCACCGCGTCGTCCTGGGTCAGCGTCAGCAGCCAGTGCTGGGTGCTGCGGTTGGTCCGGACCGGCGTGCTCTCGATCGTGAACGGGCCGTCGGCGATGGCGCCCGCGTAATTGACGGTGATCGACACCGGTTCGGCCGCGCACCGCGGATCGTCGAGGACCGCGCGCAAGGCGGTGGCCGCGGTGACTCCGCCGAAGGGGCCGACCATATTCGAGTACTCCGCCGTAGTGCGGCCCAGATAGCGGCCCGCACCGGCGGGCGCGGGCGCGGTGGCGAGATCGAACGGGTGGGTGCCGATATCGGTCGGATTCACGAGCGGGTACTCCTTGTCTCATG
Organism: Nocardia nova NBRC 15556; assembly: GCF_001613005.1. Taxonomy (GTDB): domain Bacteria; phylum Actinomycetota; class Actinomycetes; order Mycobacteriales; family Mycobacteriaceae; genus Nocardia; species Nocardia nova. The sequence goes on from NZ_BDBN01000051.1 coordinate 8,106, forward strand.
CGTGCGGCCTCGGCGGCCTCGGCCCACCGACTATAACGATCGTCATAGGCGCGGTGCCCGTCCGGGTCCGAGCGGAGCCGGGACGAGTCTGGTTCGATGGACGATGTGACCCTGTTCGTCGGGACTTCCGGCTGGCAGTACCGCGACTGGCGCGGAGTGCTCTACCCGCCGGGCGTGCCGCAGCGGCTGTGGCTGGAACGGTATGCGGCCGCCTTCGCGACCGTCGAGAGCAACAACGCCTTCTACCGGTTGCCCAGTCGTGAGGTCTTCGCGGCCTGGCGGGAACGCACACCTGAGGATTTCGTCGTGGCCGTGAAGGCCAGCCGCTTCCTCACCCACGTCAAACGCCTCCGCGAGCCGGCCGAGCCGGTGCAGCGGCTCCTCGATCACGCCGCGGGACTGGGCGACCGGCTGGGGCCGATCCTGGTGCAACTGCCGCCGACCCTGCGGGCGGACGCGGGCCTGCTCGACGACTGTCTGCGACAGTTCCCCGCGACCGTGCGCGTGGCCGTCGAACCGCGCCACGAGTCGTGGTGGACACCGCGCATCCGCACCGTACTGGAGGAACGCGGCGCGGCACTGTGCTGGGCGGATGCGCGCTCGCGCCCGGTGACGCCGCTGTGGCGCACCACCGACTGGTCGTATCTGCGTCTGCACTCCGGATTGGCGCGGCCGCAACCCCGGTACGGCCGGCGCGCCCTGACCGCATGGGCGCATCGGCTGGCGGACACCTTCGGTCCCGCCGACGGTTACGTGTACTTCAACAACGATCCGGGCGGCGCGGCCGTCCACGACGCCGTGGTGTTCGCCGGGCTGGCGCGGGCTGCGGGACTGACCGTGACTCGCACCGACGTGCCTTCCTGACCGGTCACCGATTCACCCGAGGTGGTCGAGGACGGCCCGCGGGAGCGCTATCGCGTTCTGTCCCAGGGTATTTCGCGCCGTGTCGGCGGAGAGTCGCCGGACGACGGCGAGCAGTGCCGGGCCCTCGTCGAGCAGCGGGCGCACCAGCCCCACTTCGACGCAGCGGCGCAGGGCCGGCGCGAGGACCGCCTCCGCCTCCTCCGACCGGCCCACCGTCTCGAGACAATTCGCGGACAACAGTGTGGCGCACAGGGCGGCGCGCGGGCGCGCGGCGGCGTCGATCGACTGTCGCAGGGCATCGGCGCGGTGCGGCGCCCGTTCGGGATCGACCCGCAGCAGCCACCGGACGGCCGCTTCCTCGGTGAGTTCACGAATCGTCGTGGCCACGCCGTCCTCCGCTGCGCGGGCGCCGGCCGGCTCGCCGGGCACGATTTCACCGATCCCCAGCCGAATCCGCTCGAGTTCGATCCGTGCCGACAGTCGCGGGAGGGCGTGTGCGGTGGCGACCTCGGCGCCGGAGGCGAGCAGTCGCTGCGCGGCCGCGCGATCCCCGCGCAGCGCCTCGATCCGCGCACCGGTGCCGTAGACCCCGGTCAGGAAATCGACTGTGCCGCCCTCGAATCCGAATTCCACCGCGACGTCGAGCAGCTGGTGCGCCTCCGCGATCTCGCCGCGGTCGTAGAGGAAATCGCCGAGTGCGGCCGAGGCCAGGCGGGCGGTGAAGGAACTCTCCCCGGTCGTGGTGCGCGCCAGATGCAGCGCCGTGCGGAAATGCTCCTCGGCCGCCTCCTCGGCGAGTTGCTCACGCGCCGCCATCCCCGCGAAGCAGTGGCTGTACATGATGCTCAGCGCTCCGGTGATGTCGCGGAAATAGATCCGGCCCCACCGGTGCCATTCGTGGACACGGTCGAAGTCGAATCGGTGCAGCGCGGCGAAGGCGCCCAGGTTGGCCGCCGCCGCCAATACGAACGGCGGCAGCGAATCGGCGCGGGCGCGACTCTGCTCGACGGTGTCCTCGAGGCCGTCGAGGTGATCGGCGAGCGCCGCCTCCACTCCGCACAGAATCGACGCCTCGACCGCCAGATCGGATTTCCGATGTCCCGGAGGCTGTTTCGCCGAATCGGCGGCCAGCGCCAACTGCAGTGCGGTGTGCATGCGGCTCGGCCGGCGCAACAACACCGCCGCCCAGGCCAGCGCGATCTGCAGGGTCGGGTCGGCCGCCGCGTCGGTGACGGGCAGTTTCGCCGCCAGTGCCGCCAGGGTGGCCAGATGCGAATGCTGCACGAGTTCGCGAGCGTGGGCGGAGACCAGCGCCACCGCCCGCTCGGGTTCCCCGGCTGCCATCGCATGGTCGATCGCCTCGCTGAGCATGTCGTTGGCGGCGAACCATTCGGCGGCGCGACGGTGCAGCCGCGGCACGCGTTCGGGATGGTCGCGCTCCAGCCGCTGCCGCAGGAAATCGGAGAACAACGTGTGATAGCGGAACCATTCGCCGTCGTCGTCGAGGCGGCGCAGGAATAGGTCCCGCCGCTCGATGTCCTCGAGCAGCGCCCGTCCCTGCGGCCGTCCGGTCAGCGCCGCGGCGAGCGGTCCGCAGATCTTCTCGGTGACAGCGGTTTCCAGCAGTGCGGTCAGCAATCCGGGCTCGAGTGCGTCGAGCACGTTGTCGGTCAGATATTCGCTGATCGCCTGGTGCCGTCCGGACATGGTGGCGATCGCGGAACCGGGGTCCGCGCGGCCGCGCAGCGAGATCGACGCCAGTTGCAGCCCGGCGACCCAGCCGTCGGTGCCGGTCCGCAGCCGGTCGATATCGGCGTCGTCCAGTGCGAGCCCGCCCACCCGGGTCAGGAAGTCCGCCGTCTCGGAGTCGTCGAAACGCAGGGCGGCGGAGTCGATTTCGATCAGCTCGTCGCGCACCCGGATGGCCGAGAGCGGTAGTCCGATCATCTCGCGGCTGGTGATCAGCAGTTGCAGATGGTGGCAGGCGTTGTCGAGCAGGAAACGCAGCGCGGCGGTGGTATCGGCATCGGTGACGCGATGCCAGTCCTCGATGATCATCACGAGCCGCTCGCCGTCGGCGTGGATGCGGTTGATCAGCGTGGTCAGCACGTAGCGCATCACATCGTTGCCGTGTTCCTCGACCACGCGCAGCAGTTCGGTGGTCAGGGCGGGTCGCGCCCGGCCGACGGCTTCGATCAGATGCAGCAGGAACCAGACCGCGTTGTTGTCGTCGTCGTCGATGTTGAGCCAGCATGCGGCGACCCCGCGATTCACCATCCGCTGCGCCCACTGCGCGGCGAGCGTGCTCTTGCCGAAACCGGCAGGCGCGTGCACGACGATCAGGCGCGGCCAGCGCTCGGGATCCATCGAGTCCAGCAGACGGGGACGGCGCACCAGCGGGCGCGGGGAGAGCGCGGGATGGAATTTGGTTTCGGCGGTCGGTGGTGTCGTCACCAGGTCGGCCGGGGGAAGCAGGCCGAGTCGGGTCGGTTCTCCGACGCGATCGGCGGGCGCGGGTTCGGCCGCCGGAATCTCCGGTGTCGGGATCGCCATCTCGTCCACGCGCAGTCCGCGGTGGCGTTGCAGCTGCTGGGCTCGCTCACCGAATTCCATCGCGGAGACCGGGCGCCCGCCCGGGTCGGCGGCCATACTCTCCTCGATGAGTTCGCAGATGTCGTCGGGGATGCCGCCGGGGCGCAGGTCGGGAATCGGTTCCTCGGTGATGCGCAGGAACTGGGCGACCAGTCGTTCACCGGAGCGGCGCTGGTAGGCGGCGTGGCCGGTGAGCATGCAGAACAGCGTGGCGCCCAGACTGTAGATGTCGGAGGCGACCGACGGGGTGCCGTCGCGCAGGACCTCGGGAGCGGTGAACGCCGGTGACGCCGTGACCACTCCGGTGGTGGTGCGGAAGCCGCCCTCCACCCGGGCGATGCCGAAATCGGTCAGCTGTGGTTCGCCGTAGTCGGTGAGAAGAACGTTGCCCGGCTTGATGTCTCGATGCAGGATCCCCGCCCGGTGCACGGTCTCCAGCGCACCGGACAGCTTCACCGAAATGCGCAGCGCGGTCGTGATATCCAGCGGCCCGCCGTGCTGGATCCGCTGTTCCAGCGAGCCCCTCGGGTGATACGGCATCACCAGATAGGGCCGTCCGTCGCCGGTCGTGCCGACCTGCAGGATCGCGACGATATTGGGATGTTCCGGCAGCCCGCCCATGGCCCGCTGCTCGCGGAGGAATCGTTCGACACTCTCGTCGCCGAAATCGGCTGCGGCGCTGAGCACCTTCACCGCGACGATGCGGCCCAGTGCGAGTTCGCGGCAGCGATACACCACGCCGAATCCGCCCCGTCCGATGATGTGGGCATCGGCGAACCCGGCCGCTCGCAGACCGTCGTCGATCACCAGGGAGCGGTCGCGCTGGGTCGCCATGGAATCCTTGTCGGCCATCGGAACCGTTTCCGTCTGTACTGCTTGTCGCGGAGCCCGTCGCGCTGGCATGTCAAGTATAGGCTCGGCCTGCGCGGATGCCGGTGGCCGAGACCGCTCGCCCGCCCGTTCGGCAGGCGCCGTTCGGGCCGTGCGGCGCGCGCGTCGAAGGAGCAGGCGGCGCAACGGGATTCGCGCGCGGTGCCGGGCGGGGCCCGGTGACGGGGATGGTCACCGCCCGGGGCTGCTGGCATGCTGTCCGATATGGCCGACATCCGCTGGGAAATCTCCGACTCCATCGCCACGATCACGCTCGATCGCCCGCAACAGCTCAACGCCTTCACCACCGCGATGGGCGAGGAACTGATCGCCGCCTTCGACGACTTCGACCGCGACGACCGGGTGCGCGCGATCATCGTGACCGGGGCGGGACGCGCGTTCTGCGCGGGTGCGGATCTGTCGGCCGGAGCCGAAACCTTCGCCGCCGAGGCGACCGACACCTTCCGTGACGGCGGTGGTGAGGTGGCGCTGCGGATGTTCGAATCGCAGAAGCCGATCATCGCCGCGGTCAACGGACCCGCCGTCGGCGTGGGCATCACGATGACCCTGGCCGCGGACTTCCGGCTCGCCGCCGACACCGCGCGGATCGGATTCGTCTTCAATCGGCGCGGCATCGTGCCGGAATCCTGTTCGAGCTGGTTCCTGCCCCGCCTGGTGCCCATGCAGACCGCGTTGGACTGGGTGTACTCCGGCCGGCTGGTCGAGGCCGACGAGGCCTTGGACGCGGGTCTGTTCTACGCCTTGCATCCGGTTGCCGATCTGCTGGACCAGGCCCGGGCACTGGCGCGACGGCTCACCGAGCATTCGGCGCCGGTGTCGGTGGCGCTGTCGCGGCAGATGCTGTGGCGCGGCCTCGGCGCCGAACATCCGATGATCTCGCATCGCGTCGAATCGCGCGGTATCAACCAGCGCGGTGCCAGTGCCGATGCCCGCGAGGGCGTCTCGGCGTTCCTCGAGAAGCGGCCCGCGCAGTTCCCCGACAGCGTCGAGCGTGATCTGCCCGATGTGTTCGCCGGTGAGCTCGCGACCCCGCCCTTCCGGCCCGCCTGATCCGTCCGACGAGCCTGGAGGAGTGCATGATTCGCTGGAGCTGGATGTACATCGACCGGCCCGCCGCACGTTTCGACGAGGCGTTCGCCTTCTGGTCGGCGGTCACCGGCACCCGGTTGTCGGCTCGCCAGGGTGAACACGCCGAGTTCGCGACCCTCGACCCGGCGACCGGCGACGCCTACCAGGCGGCGCAGGCGGTCGGCGGGGACGGGGGCGCCCATCTCGACATCGATGTCGTCGATCTCGACCGGGCCCGCCGCGCGGCGCGCGATCTCGGCGCGACCCTGGTCGCCGATCACGACACCTGGTCGCTCGTGCGTTCACCGCACGGCCTGCCGTTCTGCCTGACCACCGGTGACGGGCGGCATATCCCGGCGCCGGTGGCCGGGCCGGACGGCACCCTCAGCCGCGTCGATCAGCTCTGTTTCGACATTCCGCCGTCGGGCTACGACGGCGAGGCCGCCTTCTGGTCCGCGCTCACCGGCTGGCCCGTGCGGCGCACCGGCCGGTCCGAGTTCGCCCGGCTGCTCGTGCCGGCGCGATTGCCGATCCGAATCCTGCTGCAGCGCTTGGACGCCGACCGGGAGCCGGGCGCCCATATCGATATCGCCTGCGCCGATGCCGAGGCGGTGGCGGCCTGGCACGAATCCCTCGGCGCCCGGCGTGTGCGGCGCGGTGCGCAGTGGCTGGTGATGAACGACCCGGTGGGCGGGGTGTACTGCCTCACCGAACGAGACCCGTTGACCGGCAAGGTGTTCCGGCGCGGGCGCGGCTGAACGGATTGCTGCAGGACGTTCCCGCGCAGCGCTCGCCGACGTCGGGGCATCGCGGTCACCGCGCTCCGCGGGCGCGCCGGGTTTAGGGGCGGGCGGCGAAACGGCGGCGAGCCGGCGGGGATCGGCGCATCCTGGAAGGGACATCGCACCAACGACCGCGCCCGAATCCGGCGATCCCGCCAGGACCGGCGCAGAGGAGGGCAGATGACCGATCAGGAGATCCGCGGGGACGGCCCCCGCAACGTCGCGCAGAAATTGATCGGCTCCCACCTGGTGTCGGGGCGAATGCATCCGGGGGAGGAGATCGCGCTGCGTATCGACCAGACCCTCACCCAGGACGCCACCGGCACCCTGGTGATGCAGGAACTCGAGGCACTCGGCCTCGACCGGGTGCGCACCGAGCTCAGCGCCCAGTACGTCGACCACAATCTGTTGCAGACCGACGACAAGAACGCCCAGGATCACGAATTTCTGCTGTCGGCCTGCCGTCGCTACGGGCTGTGGTTCTCGAAGCCGGGCAACGGGGTTTCGCATCCCACCCATATGCAGCGTTTCGGCAGACCCGGCGCGACGATGGTCGGCTCGGATTCCCATACGCCGGCCGGCGGATCGCTGGGCATGCTCGCGATCGGCGTCGGCGGTCTCGAGGTCGCGCTCGCGATGGCCGGTGAGCCGCTCTACATCACCATGCCGCAGATCTGGGGCGTCGAGCTGACCGGTGAGCTGCCGCCCTGGTGTTCGGCCAAGGACGTGATCCTGGAAATGTTGCGCCGCCACGGTGTCAAGGGCGGGCTGAACCGGATCGTGGAATATCACGGCCCCGGTCTGGAGACCCTCACGGCGATGGACCGGCACGTGATCGCGAATATGGGCGCCGAACTCGGCGCCACCACCACGGTCTTCCCCGCCGACGACGCGGTGCGCGACTTCCTGCGCGCCGAGGATCGCGCCGGCGACTTCACCGAACTGCGGGCCGACGAGGGCGCGACCTACGACGTCGACGAGCACATCGACCTGTCCACGATCGAGCCGCTGATCGCCAGGCCGTCCTCCCCCGGGGATGTGGTGCCGGTGCGCGAGGTCGCCGGCGAGCCGGTGGCGCAGGTGGTGATCGGATCCTCGGCCAACCCCGGGCTGCGTGATTTCGCGATGGCCGCCGCCATCGTCTCCGGCCGCCAGACCCACAGCGACGTCAGCTTCGACGTCAACCCGTCCTCGCGCGAGATCTTCGAGGACCTGACCAAGATGGGCGCCACCTTCGAACTGATCCGCGCCGGTGCGCGCATCCATCAGTCCGGATGTATGGGGTGCATCGGTATGGGGCAGGCGCCGGCCGTGGGCCGCAATTCGTTGCGCACCATGCCGCGCAACTTCCCGGGGCGCTCGGGCACCGACGAGGACGCGGTGTGGTTGTGCTCCCCGGAGACCGCCGCCGCATCGGCGCTGACCGGGACGATCACCGATCCGCGCGATCTGGCCGACGAGCTGGGCCTCGACTATCCGGTGCTGAATCTGCCCGCACAGGCATCGGTCAACACCGCGATGCTCGTGCCGCCGCTGCCGGTGGCGCAGGCGCGCACGGTGGAATTGGTGAAGGGCCCCAACATCTCCGCGCTGCCGGACTTCGATCCGCTGCCCGACGTGATCGAGGCGCCGGTCCTGCTGGTGGTCGGCGACAACATCTCCACCGACGACCTCTCCCCGGCCGGAGCGCGGGCGCTGCCGTTCCGCTCGAATATTCCGAAACTCGCCGAATTCGCTTTCACCCGCATCGATCCGGACTATCCGCGGCATGCGGCCGATATCTCCGCCACCACCGGGCATGTCATCGTGGGCGGAGACAACTACGGACAGGGCTCGTCCCGGGAACACGCCGCGATCGCGCCGAGGTATCTCGGGTTGCGGGCGGTGATCGCGAAATCGTATGCGCGCATCCACTGGCAGAATCTGGCCAATTTCGGCATCGTCGCGCTCGAATTCGCCGATCCCGCCGATTACAGCCGCATCGGAGTGGGCGACGTGCTGCGCATCGAGGGGCTGCGTTCGGCACTCACCGCCGGTTCCGCGATCACCGCCCACGATGTCACCGCGAATGTGGATATCCCGCTGCGGCACCGGCTTTCGGACCGGCAGGTGGAAACGGTCCTGGCCGGCGGCATCATTCCGCGGCTGGCGGCCGCACAGGCGGCGCGGGAGATGTCGACCCCATGAGCTACTCGATGAGCTTTTCGCTCTTCAACCAGTCGTAGGCGACGTCGGCGGGATCCTCGCCGTCGATATCGACGCGGCCGTTGAGTTCCTGCATCAGATCATTGGTCAGGCGTTCGGAAATCGTACCCAGCAGCTGTCGCAACTGCGGATAGCGGTCCAGGATCTCACCGCGCACGACGGCGGCGCCGCTGTAGGGCAGGAAGAATTTCTTGTCGTCGTCGAGCACGACGAGATTCAGATTCTTCACCCGGCCGTCGGTGGTGTAGATCATGCCGAAATTGCACGGCGAGCTCTTGGCCGTGGCGGTGTAGACGACGCCGGCGTCCATCCGGGTGACGTTGCCGGTGGGCACGCCGTTCGGATCGTTGTAGGGGATGCCGTATTTCTGCAACATCGGAATGAAACCGTCGGCGCGACTGAAGAATTCGTCGTCGACACAGAACGTGCGCTCGCGCACCGGCAAGGCTGCCACATCCGACAGCGACTTCACCCCCAGCCGTTGCGCGGTCGGCGTGGACACACCGAACGCGTAGGTGTCGTTGAAATTCGCCGGTGGCAGCCACTCCAGATTGTGCTCGCGCTTCTCGATGTCGTGCACGCGCTGCCAGAGTTCCTGCGGATCGGAGATCGTCTCGGTTTCGTTGTGGTAGTTGACCCAGCCGGTGCCGGTGTACTCCCACAGGATGTCGGCGTCGCCGTTGAGCTGAGCCTGCCGCGACGACGCCGAACCCGGTGCGCCGGTCAGGTCGGTGACCTTCGCACCGGCCGCGGCCAGATAGGTCGCGGTGATCTTGCCCAGCAGCACGCCCTCGGTGAAACTCTTCGACGTCACCACGAGTTTCGCGCCGTCGAGCGGTCGCTGCCCGCCGGGCAGGCTCGCGTCGTGAAAGGTTCCCGACGAGCTCACCAGACCGCATCCGCCGAGTATCGACACCGCGAGGACGGTCGCGCACACCGCCAGTGCCCGTGCCGATCTCATGACACACCTCGCGGGGTCGCGGCCAGTTCGACGAGTCTGCCCAGCCAGTCGATGATCAACGCCAGCAGTCCGACCAGGATCGCTCCGGACACGAGCAGTTTCGGCAGGAACAGCGTGACGCCCGTGGTGATCAGCGTGCCGAGGCTGGTGGCGCCGATGAAGGTGCTCAGGGTCGCGGTGCCGACCAGGATCACCAGGGCGGTGCGCACCCCGTTGAGGATCACCGGCACCGCGAGCGGTAACTCGACTCGGACCAGGGTGCGGGTGGCGGAGAACCCGATCCCGCGCGAGGCCTCGATGGTGCGCTGATCCACCTGCCGCAGGCCGATGATGGTGTTCTGCAGGATCGGCAGAATTGCGTACACCACCAAACCGACGACCGCCGTACGGAATCCGGTGCCCAGCCAGAAGGTGAACAACACCAGCAGCCCGACCGCCGGCGCCGCCTGGCCGATATTGGCGATGTTGACCGCGATCGGCTCCAGGCGTTTCAGCGCGGGCCGGGTCAGCGCGATACCCAGCGGAATCGCGACGACGACCACGATCACCGTGGCCACCACGGTCAGCTCGATATGCGACCAGATCGTGGTCTGCAGGTTGGACCAGGCCAGCGAGGCCTGTTCGGTCGGGGTGAATGTGGTCGACCGATACCAGACGATGTAGCCGATTCCGATGACGAGGATGATCAGCGGCTCGAACCAGACGTCCATCGGCAGCCGGCGCAGGCGGGTCATGATTGCCCGGCCGATTCGTGTTCGTCGTCGTCGGCGGCGACCACCGGCGTGGGCGCGGGATCGGTTCCGTCGACGTAGGTTTCGTACGAGGTGTCGTGTTCCTCGGAGCGCACATCGGCGAGTGCGGCCTGGATGGTCTCGGTCACCGCGCCGATGCCGATCGAGCCGACGACCGCGCCGCGTCCGTCGGTCACCAGGGCTGCACCCTGACTGGCCGCCAGCATCGCGTCGAGGGCGTCGTTGAGGGTCGAGGAGCGAGCGACGACCGGCAACCGCCGATCGAGGTAGTCCGAGACCTCCGGTTTGCTCGCCAGTTCGGTGAGCGAGGGCCACGACCGTGGCCGTCCGGCATCGTCGACGACCACCACCCAGGTCTGCCCGGCGGCCCGCGCGCGCTGGATCACCGCCTGCGCCGGCTCCCCGATGCGGGCGGTGACCACGTCGTCCCACTCCACGTCGCGCACCCGCTGCACGGTCAGATAGGCGAGTTTGGCGCCGGATCCGACGAATTCCTCCACGAACGGCGTGGCCGGTGCGGTGAGGATCTCCTCGGGCCGCGCGTACTGCTCGACGTGCCCACCCTCGGACAGGATGAGCACCTTGTCGCCGAGTTTGGTGGCCTCCTCGAAATCGTGGGTGACGACGACGATGGTCTTGCCGAGTTCGTGCTGAATCGCGATCAGGCTGTCCTGCAGGCGAACCCGGGTGATCGGGTCGACCGCGCCGAACGGCTCGTCCATCAGCAGCACCGGGGGATCGGCGGCCAGCGCCCGCGCGACACCGACCCGCTGCTGCTGTCCGCCGGACATGTCCTTGGGCAGGCGGTCGGCGAAGACGCCGGGATCCAGGCCGACGAGTTCGAGCAGATAGTCGGTGCGCTCGGCGATCCGCTTCTTGTCCCAGCCGAGCACTCGCGGGATCGCGCCCACGTTCTTGCGCACCGACCAGTGCGGGAACAGGCCGCCGGATTGGATGACGTACCCGATCGACTGCCGGAGCTTGTCCGGGTCCTCGCTGGTGACGTCGCGCCCGCCGATGAAGATGCGGCCCTCCGTCGGTTCGATCAGCCGGTTGATCATCTTCAGCGTGGTCGTCTTGCCGCAGCCGGAGGGGCCGACGAAGGCGACGATCTGTCCGGCCTCGATCTCGAGGTCGAGGCGGGCGACGGCCGGCTTGTCCTGGCCCTTGTACCGCTTCACGACCGAGTCGAGGACGATGGAGGCCCCGGTGACATTGCGTTCCGGCGTCGCCGGTCCGGGCCGGTCGGTCACAGCGTCGGTCATGAGAGTCCTTTTGCGATGGTGAGGCGGCCCAGCAGAACGAGTAGCGCGTCGAACACCAGCGCCACGATGACGATGAGGATCGTGCCCGTGGCCGCCGTCTCCAGGGCGTTCGCGCCGCCGAGGCGCGACAGGCCGTTGAAGATCAGCGATCCCAGACCCGGCCCCAGGACGTAGGCGACGATGGCGGCGACACCGACGATCATCTGCGTGGAGACCCGGATACCGGTCAGGATCACCGGCCACGCGATCGGCAGTTCGACGGTGAGCAGGATGCGGGTGCGGGAGAATCCGATTCCGCGTGCGGATTCCACCACCGAGGCCGGTACCGAGCGCAAGCCGACGATCGCGTTGCCGATCACCGGCAGCGCCGCGAAGAACGCCAGCATGATGAACGACGGGACGACGCCCAGCCCGAACGGCACCAGCAGCAACGCCAGCAGCGCGAGCGACGGAATGGTCAGCGCGACCCGGCTCGAGGTGAGCGAGAGCTGCGACAGCAGCGGCAGCCGGTAGACCGCCATCGCGATGAGCACGGCGACGATCGTGCCGACGAGAACCGTCTGAAACGCCAGTGACGCATGCTGATAGGTGAGGAAGGCCAGAGTGTCACCCCGCCCTCGGATGTAATTCCACAGGTTCACGGGACTCCCATCGTCAGCCCTCTGCCGGCACCCGTCCGCGCGCCGCCGCCGGACGCCGGTGTGTCAAAGACTAAATGACAGTACGGCTCCGGTTCCGCACGCCGCGCGGTTCACGCCGCTCGCGGGAGCGACTCCACGCGGGAATAGGCCTGCGCGTCACCGGCGATCACCGTGCTCGCCCGGCCGTCGACGCCGACGGGTATGTCACCGGCCAGTGTGATGCGGGTGAGCCGGCGGTGTTCGGCGCCGTCGTAGTCGTCGATCGCGTAGTGCTGGGTGGCGAGGTTGTCCCAGATCGCCACATCGCCGGGCGCCCAATCCCAGCGGGTGGTGTGCTCGAGCCGGGTCACCCGATCCTGGAACAGGCGAAACAGCGCGCGCGATTCGGCGGTGGACAGGCCGACGATCTCCTTGACGAAGCAGCCCAGCAGCAGGGCGCGTTCACCGGTCTCGGGATGGACGTGCACCACCGGATGTTCGGCCTCGAAATAGCGGGACTCGAATTCGGTTCGGTACGAACGAGTTCCGTCGTCCGGTCGGTCGTCGGTGTCGGCAGCGTAGTCGTAGCGATTGGTGTGGCGGGCACGCAGATTCTCGGCCAGCACCCGCAGCGGGTGCGGCAGTCTCAGGCCCGGCCGCGTGCCTCGAGCTTGCGTTCCAGCCCGGCGATCACGAGCTCGAGGTCGAATTCGAACTGCTCGCCGACGCGCGCGGCGCTCTCGCGGGTGGTCGCGACCTGGCGCAGGAGTGGGAACTCTTGTCCCGCTTCCGAATTCAGGGTCCGGGCGACATGTTCGGCCTGGATGTCGACGTGGCCCCGGGTCGCCTCCGCGGCCTCGCGCGCCGCCGAGTACGCGATATCGGCGAGCAGTCGCAGCGTGCGCCCGGCCTCCATCGGCTCGAATCCGGCGCCGACCAGCGACTGGAATATCCGCTCGATCGCCGCCAGCGTCGACAGGCCGCCTCGGCCACCGAATCGCACATAGGAGATCAAGACGCCGACCTGGGTGAGGGCCTCGGCGACTGCGGCGGCGAACAGCCGCAGCAGTTGCCGCCAATCGCCCTCGGCGGGCAGGGCCAAGCGGCGGAACTCGGTTTCGAAGGCGTCCAGCGCGACCAGTTCCAGCAATCCGTCGCGGTCGCTGACGTAGTAGTTCAGCGATTTGCGGTCGACGCCCAGCGCGTCGGCGACCGCTTTCATGGTGAGTGTTTCCGGCGGCAGCGCGCGGGCGGCCGCGACGATGCGATCCCGGCTCAGCCGGGGCGGACGCCCGCGGCCGCGCCGCGATGTCTGCACGATTCCAGTCCCGGACCCGGTTGTATTCCCGCCGCTCACCCCTCTCAGGCTACGGCTGCCGGCGGCGGGTCCGGACAACACGCCCGGTGGATGGATACGAGTTCGGCCAATATTTTCTCCCGCTGGGGGAAAATAAACTAGTCTCTGCTCGGGCGATGTGGGCCGCCCGAGGCGGGGGAAGGCAGTGGTGGTTGTGATCGGAACGGAAGTGCTATGTCTGCTGTGTCGCACCGGTACCCAACGAACGCCCACGCGGCGGAAGCTCCGCGCGAATGCGCCGTGGCCGAATCCGGCCGGCGCTCGCTGCGATATCAGCTGGTCGTGGTCGCGGACAATCCTGTCGAGGTCGTCTCGCGCGCCGGCGGCTGGCTGTTCGACCGAGCGGTCGCCGGCTGGGAGGTCACCGTCGCGGTCGATGCGCCCGGCGACATCCGGCCGCTGACGATTCTCGGGCTGGGCGTCCTGGATCTCGGATGTGTGCTGCGCTGCCGGCGGCAGGTGCCGATACCGCATGCTTTCGCGGTCGCCGGAGATCTGTCCGCACTCGGCGAACCGGCGCGCGAGTGGGCCCACCGATATCTGGGCAGCGCACGCACCGATGTCCGGTTCTGGGGCGATACGGAGTACCGCGACACATCGTTCGCGCAGGCCTCGCCGACGCAGTACGTGCCGACCCGTGCGGCACGAGCCTTCAAGGCCTACGCGCTCGAGGCGGTGGGCATGCGGTCGCCCGCCACCGATGTCGAATTCTTCCGCGCGGTGGTGGGTGCGGTGGCCGCGGGGTCGGGGGTGCGCACCCTGCCGGCCGGTTGAAGCGAATTACCGGACGGCCGCGATCGCCCCGTCGAGTGCGCGCTGCATCCGGCTGCCGACCACCCGGGTGATTTCGGCCGGTCGATCCGGGAAATCCGGCAGCGGCTCGTCGAGGTAGAACGTGGCGCGGCCGTCGGGGCCGTAGGTCAGGCCGAGGAAGACGAAAACCGGTGCCGCCCCGGCCTTTCGGGCGCGTGCGGCGATGTGGCCGATGCCGGTGCCGATGGTCTGCACGCGGGCCGGATCGGTTTCGTTGCAGGTGCCCTCCGGGAACAACGCGAGGTCGTCACCGTCGACCATGCGCCCGACGCAGACGTCCATCAGTTGCTGCCCGGCGGCGTAGGCGGCGCGTGGGCCGTGGTCCTTGCCGCGGAACACCGGGATGGCGCCCATGATGTCGATGCGCGACCGCTGCTCCGGCTCGGTGAACAGTTCGTCCTTGGCCAGCACACGGATATGGCCGATCCGCGGCCGGAACACGCTGCGCCAGGCGAAGGCGGCCACCGTGCGCGGATCTTCCACGCTGACATGGTTGATCGCGATGATCATGCGGCGGTTGTCGCGAATCAGCTGCCGGATCGCCGCGCGGGCACCGTCCGCATAGCGGACCGTGGGACGTTTGCGATACGCGGTGATCGCGTAGAACAGGCGCGCGCGGGTGCGGGGCGCGCGGTGGGTGCGGTAGTACTCGTAGACGGCATCGCGATTGTCGAATTCGACCGACGGGGGCGCAACGACGGGATCGGCGGTCGAGGTCGGGACGTTCATTCAACCTACGCTACCGTAACCTACGGCTGCGTAGGCAGAGGTGGGCGCAGCGGCCGTGGCGAGCCGGCGAAAGACGCCGCTCCCGTGACTACCCTCGAATGCGGGAAGCGGGGGACCGGCGATCCCGCGCCGCGGGTGCCGGACGATACGGCCGACCGAAGGGAGCAGCGCGATGGCGAGTGCACGACCGCGGGTTCAGGTCCGGCGGATCTACGACGATCCCGATCCCGACGACGGAATGCGGGTGCTGGTCGATCGCCTCTGGCCGCGCGGGATGAGCAAGGAGAACGCCCACCTCGACGAGTGGTGCAAAACGATCGCACCCTCGACCGAGTTGCGCACCTGGTACGGGCACGATCCCGCCAAATTCGACGAGTTCGGTCGCCGCTACCGCGAGGAGCTCCGAAATCCGGAACGCGCCGGCGACCTCGACCACCTCCGCGAACTCGCCGGGCGCGGCATGCTCACTCTGTTGTCGGCCACCAAGCGGATCGACATCAGCGAGGCGGCCGTACTCGCCGATCTGGTCGGGAAGAAGCCGGCGTCGCACTGAGGTGGCCGGGTGCACACCTGCCCGCTCACAGCGGATTCGCGGTGTGCCGCACGGTCCAGGCGGCGCCGCGGCCGTGCAGTGTGGTGGCGCTGAGTGGCGGAATGTCGATGCGCCAGAACGATTCCGGCGGCGCGGCGAGGGCGAGGAGCACACTCGCGCGGACGACGGCGGGATGGGTGATCGCGACGATCCGGCTTCGGTCGGCGACCATCGATTCGAGCCAGTCACGCACCCGTTCGAGCAGGTCGGTGATCGCTTCACCGCCGTGGTCGCGGTAGGCGGGATCGGACATCCAGGCCATCAGGTCGGCCGGGTCGAGAGAATCCATCTGCCTGCCCGCCCACTCGCCGCAGTCGAGATCGCGCAGGGCGGGTTCGGTGGTCGCCCGCAGACCCAGCAGGGTGGCGGTCGCGGCGGTCCGCAGTTCCGGCGCGGCCAAAACCCGGTCGGCCCGCGGCGCCGCGGGGGAGGCGGCGTCGCGGGGAAGCTCGTCGAGTGGTTCGTCGACCGGGAAGCGGGCCGTCCGCATCGCCTCGGTCATGCCGTGGCTGATCAACGTGAGCCGGGTGACGGTCGCGCTCATACCGCCGCTGCCGGCGCGGCCGCGGCCGATTCGTCCGCGCGCCGGAACAACCGCGGCGCCAGTGTCGCGAAACCCACGCCGATGACGGACCACAGAATGACCTGCGCGGCAAGGGAATAGAAGCGGAAGTAGTACAGATCGTCGGCGGGGAAGCCCGGATAGACGATCCGGCCGCTCGAATCGGTGAGCGGCCCGGGTGTTTCGGTGGCCGCGTCGCCCGGAGCCCGGTTGGCGGCCAGATGCCCGAGTGCGGGCAGCAACGCCGCGATCGCGGTCACCACCACCACGAAGGCCAAGCCCGCGGCGATGGTCGCCGTCCAATTGCCCAGGCGCGCTTGCAGTTTCCGCCCCAGCCACACGGCGCCCACCGCGCAGACCGCGGCGATCACCACCATCGACAGGTAGAGACCGGTGCGTTGCCCGATCGTGTCGGGATTGCCGATCGAGGGCGGATTGGCCGGATATTTGAGGAACGGCACGGCGTACAGCACGCCGAACATGCCGCCCGCCACGCACAGTGCGAGATTGCGCGGGCTCAAACTGCCGACACGGCCCATGAACAGGCAGTACACCACCGCGAACAGCGCGCCCATCGCGGCGCCGAAGACGACCGTGCCGAAGCCGAGGCCGATGGTCGACTGCACCGACCGGGTGAACAGTTCGCTCTCTTCCATGCCGGCCATCGAATGTCCCGCGGCCGCTTCGAGTGTCGTGTGCGCCGCGTCGCGCCCGCCCTCGTAGTCGATGGCGCGATCGATGATCGGCTCGGCCAGGATCCGCGCGAAGACGAAGGCCGCCAGCCCGCCGA
Source organism: Nocardia nova NBRC 15556 (assembly GCF_001613005.1). Lineage (GTDB taxonomy): Bacteria > Actinomycetota > Actinomycetes > Mycobacteriales > Mycobacteriaceae > Nocardia > Nocardia nova. The sequence goes on from NZ_BDBN01000051.1 coordinate 24,949, forward strand.
TCGCACCGACCAGCACACCGCGGGCGATGATTCGTTTTTCCATTGTGGGGGCTCGATCCCGCGGTCAGTGGCAGGGGTAGCCGAGGAAATGCCGTGCGTCGTGGACGAATTCGTGCACGTGCATATCGTCTCCGAAGATCGAGACCGCGCCCTGATCGATGCCGATGAAGTAGAGGGCGAGCAGAGCCAGGAGCGTGGTGCCGCCCAGCCACAGGGCCGTCGTGGGAATGGAGAGCCGAATCGACTCCAGGCCGGACCGGGGAACATAGGACGTCGCCATGTGACTCTCCTCCGGGGATTGCGCGTCCCCGCTCGATGGTGGTTACCACGCGATCCGAGTATCTGACTCACATTCCGCCCGGCGAAACGCTCACAGTGGCGCGACCGTCCCGGATTTTCACCGGGTTCCTCGAATCGTCGCTCGCACAACCATACGAAATTGCCGTTCGGCTGGTCAATCGGCGGGTTGCGAGATCGGGTCGTGACTGAAATGTCAGCGTCCTCGTCGCTGTAAGAGGAGGATTTCAGGGTAGTAACCAAGAAATAGCCATTGATCGAAAGGCGGGCGCTCATGAGCGGATTGCCGCGATACGCGGCGATGCTGGCGACCGCCGGCGCTCTGCCCGCCGACAGTGCGGCCTGGGCGTACGAGGTGAAATTCGACGGTATCCGCGCCATCGGTTACGTCGAGCGGGAATTGCGGCTGATCTCGCGCAACGGCAACGATGTCACTGCCGCCTGGCCGGAGCTCGCCGACCTCGCGCCCGCGGTGCCGCCGATCGTCGTCGACGGCGAAATCGTCGCCTTCGCCGCCGACGGCCGCACCTCCTTCGCCGCCCTGCAACCGCGGATGCACCAGCGCAATCCGGCCATGATCCGCGCACTGATGCGCTCGGTACCCGCCACCTACCTCATCTTCGACCTGCTGCACATCGGCGACCGCCCGCTGATCGACCTGCCGTACGAGCAACGCCGCGGGCTGCTGGAACAACTCGGCCTGCGCGGCCCGAGCTGGCGCATCCCGCCGCGGCTGACCGGTACCGGCGCCGATGTGCTCGCCGAATCGGCACGGTTGGGGCTCGAGGGCATCGTGTGCAAGCGGCTCGACAGTCCCTATCTGCCGGGCCGGCGCAGTCCGCTGTGGACCAAGGTCAAGAACGTGAACGATCAGGAGATCGTCATCGTCGGGTGGCGGCCCGGCGCCGGCCGTCGCGCGGGACGCATCGGCTCACTGCTCATGGGCGTGCACGACGAGACCGGGGAATTGGTCTACATCGGCAATGTGGGGACCGGTTTCACGCAGGCCATGCTCGACGATCTCCAGGCCCGGTTGCATCCGCTGCGGCGGCAGACCCCCACTGTCGCGGCGCCGGTGAAGGACGCGATCTGGGTGGAACCCGAACTGGTGGGCGAGGTGTCGTTCACGGAGCGGACCGGCGACGGGCGCCTGCGCCACCCGTCCTGGCGCGGCTTGCGGCCGGACAAGACGCCGGACGAGGTCGAAGTGCCTGGGCGCGCCGACAGCGCGCTCGATTCCTGAACGGGAAAGGGACGATTCGCCCACTGCTGCGGCTTGGGAAATCACTATAGTGACCGGGTGTCTGCTCGTGATGCATCGTGGAATCGGTTGAACCGTCTCGCGTACACAGCGCAGGTCATTGCCGTCGGCGCGCTGGCTGTGGCGTGGCTGGCGATCGGGCGGGGACTGTTCTCGGGACCGGATCTCGATGCGGGTGGCCAATTCGCCGTCAACTTCTCGATCTATTGGCCGTTCCTGTTCGTGATCAGCCCGGTGCTGTTCGTCACCGCCATTTTCGGGCTGTTGCCCTACCCGTTCGCGCCTGGCGGCACCATCGCGGGTGGACTGATTGCCAGTTTCTTCGCTCAGTGGGTGGGAACCGAGCTGTCCTTGTCCGACTACAAGCCGGAGCTACCCGGACGCCTCGACACGAGCGTTGCCGCGGCGTGCTTCGCCGTTGCCGCAGCGTTCACGGCAGCCTTCTTGCACCTGTACGGCAACCGATCCGGTCGGACGCGTTCCGCCTCGATGCGAGGCGGGGCAGCGCTGGCAGTCGCCGTTCTCGTCGGTGCGGTGGTCACGATTCCGCCGCTGATCGCGGGCAGCGGCACCCCGTCCGGTGTCCTGGCCGGGCTCGTCACCAACTCCCATTGCGGCAGGGAAGTGTCGGACTGGACGGACGAGGGACAGGCGACCGTCTATGCGGGCGACGCGACACAGTGGTCTCCGCCGAAGAACGGGCCGGACAACGTGTTCGGGGTCCTGGTCACTCTGCGTAACGGCACGGGCAGCGTCGAAACCACCCCGCCGACCGCGCTGTCGTTCCGAGACGAGCTGCCGTTTCGGTCGGGTCCGCCGGCAACCGAATTGCTGCTGCATCAGCCCGGTACCGGCAGCGGGTTCGCGTTTACTCGCCTGCGTGATCCGAAGTGTGAGGACGGCAGTAGCCGGGTGGTCTCGGCGACCTATCACTATGAGGAGTACGGCGGAACGAGCGACACTCGGCTTCGGGGCAAGGTCTCTCGTAGCAAGTAACACGCGGTGCCACGCGGTGGCGAAACGCGTGGTTCAGCGTGTGGTCGGGGCGCGCGGGGACGCTCACAGGTCCGCGCCCCAGCGGTCGACCGGGTCGGTGCCGCCGACACCGGAGGCGAATTCTCGCACCCGCAGCCGCCCGCCGGCGTCGGACGCCAATGGTGGTGTGGCGCCGCCGGATCCGTGACTCATACCGGTGAGGACTTCGCGCAGGGCGGACAGGGCGTCGATGCGCGGCGTCCAGCCCAGATCGCGCCTGGCCCGGGTGGTATCCATGATCGGCAGGCGCATCATCGCGTCGAACAGGTCGGGCGGGGCGGGGACCAGGCGCAGGCGCCAGCCGACTGCCAAGGCGGCTCGCACGGCCCCAGGTGGTACGGAAACCGTTGGCGCATCGAACAATACGCCGAGTTTCGCGCGGTCGATCACCGGATCGGCCGCGAGGTTGAAGGGGCCGTGCACACTCGGGTCGACGATGGCGAGACTGTAGGCGCTGCCGATGTCGTCGGCGTGCACCGCCTGCAGCCGCAGACCCGCCGGCACGGGCAGCACCGGAATCAGCGGCGGGCGCAGCACACTGCCCGGAACCAGCGGGCCCGCGAACAGGCGGCGCTGCTGGCTCGCGGAGGCCTGCTGGAACGTGAAGGCGGGCCGCATCCGCACCACGCGCCGGTCCGGATGCTCGTTCTCGAACAGATCGAGTAGACGCTCGACGTAGGCCTTCTCTCGCATGTACCCGGCCGGAGGCCAGCCCTCCGTGGGCCAGTCCTCGCCGACGGGATCATCGTGGTGCGCAGGGGAATACGCGCCGACCGACGACGCGTACACCAGCGACGGAACACCGGCCTGCGCGACCGCGCGCAGTACGCGTTCGGTGCCCTGTACGTTCGCGCGCCAGGTCTCGAGCGGCCGATGCGTCGGCTGGAACAACCACGCGAGATGGACCACCACATCGGCGCCGCGGAATTCGGTGAGCAGATCGTCGCAGCGTATGTCGGCACGCGCCCACCGCACTCCGTCGATCGGTTGCCGCGGCAGCCGCCGGGCCAATCCGACGATCGCGTCGATCTCGGGACGCCGCGCCAGCGCGGAGACCACCGCGGTACCGACGTTTCCGGTGGCGCCGACCACGACCACACGCATGACCGTCACCTCCCTCCCGGCGAATGCGACTGCGCCGCTTGGAGCGCGCGGGCCCGCGCGGTGAAGTCGATGCGGAAGTTGTCGAAGGTGATCGGCAGCGCCGCCGCGGGGGTGGGCTGCGGGTGCGAGCGCAGCTCGAGATCCAGTTCGTCGATCAGATGCGCCAGCAGGCTCGTGGTGAGGAACAGGACCAGATCGCGACCGGGGCATCGGGCGGGCCCGGCACTGAACGGCACCAGCTGCGGATACCGCTCGGCGCGCCCGTCGAGCCAGATATCGGGGTCGAAGCTGTGCGCGAACGGCAGGAGGTCGGGGTCGCGGTGGAAGGCAGGCACCGGAATCAGCAGGCCCGCACCGGCTTCCACGGTGAACCGCTCGGCGCCGCGGCCCCATTCGGTGTCCTCGGTGGTGTCGCGCAACACCGCGGGGGTGGTCGGCCACAGCCGTACCGACTCCAGAACACAGGCCCGCAGATAGGGCCGCGGCATGGCGCGCTCGGGCTCGTGCGCGTCCAGCCGCGCACGGGACAGGTGCTCGGGATGGGTGGACAGGACGGCGAGGGCGCGCAGGGTCGCCATACCGGCAGCGTCGAAGGCGAACAGCCAATGCGGGATCTGGCCGACCGGATCGACCGCCCCTGCGGCCGGCAGTTGCGCCAATGCGCCTGCGAGGCTGTCGGTTTCGGCCGTCTGCACGTAGTCGTAGAGTTGTTCGTAGAAGCGCTCGCGCAGGCGACGATGCGGAAGCGCGGCATAGGACCAGTTGCCCGCCGCGCGCAGCCGCCACAGCCGATCGGTGATCGAGTCGTCCTCCCGGGCGCGCCGGCCCAGCACGATCCGGCGCACCAGCCGCCACCAATCGGTGGTGAAGTGCGCCGCGTCGAGACCGCCGCGCTGCACCGCGGCGCGGATCTGTTCGCGGGCGGCATCGGCGACCACCCCGGCGAACGGATCGGCCAGGTGGTGGATCGGCCGGTCGGTGTCGAGCGCCTGTTCGTTCAGGCGCCGGCGCTGTTCGCGAGCCGCACCCTCGGAGATGAGAACCCCGTGCGGCTGGAAGGTGCGCAGCGCGGCGATCTTCTCGCGATTGGCGGGATGGAACGGAGTCGGCGCGCCGTCGAGGATCCGCGAGACGTCGGCGGGATCCAGCGGCACCAGCACCCGCCGGCCGGGCAGCACCAGTTCGACCGGGCCGCTGCCGAATTCACGCCGCAAGCGATGCATCCTGCGGACCGCGCGGTCGTCGGCGCCGACTCGCTCCAGCAGCGCCATCATGCCGCGGCGCCGGGCGATCACCCCGGCGGCGACCGGTGCCAGGCCGAGGTCGGCCAGTGCCGCCGCGGCGCGCAGTCCGGTCAGCCGGTGGGGTGATCGCCCGGGGGCCGGCGGTGGACGGGCAGGGTCGGCTGGGCTGCGCGAATCGGTTTCACCGTGCGGATCGGGTTCGCGGTGCACATCGGCCTCCTTTGGTCCTCAGCGACCGCCTACCCGGGAGGACCGGGGCGAAACGACACCCCGGGCCCCGATCGAATATTCGCCGAGAGGCCGGGTAGTGCCACGGTGATCGGGTAGTGCGACGGTGACGAGCGCACGACGAACGGGCCGGAGGTGACGATGGCACGCGAGGTCGACCCCCGCTGGAGTGACCCGCCGAGTTTCCGGCGGGCGGTGCGGTATGCGGTCGGTGTGCTGGTGGTGGCGGCGATCGTCGCCGGGGTGGCCCTGGGCTGGGCGGCCTCGCGGGATCAGTGCGCGAACGCCGACCACGTGGCCTGCGATACCGCGTCCCGGCTGGCCGTGGGACTGGTGCCCGGAATCGTGTTGTTGCTGGGCGGCATCGGCGCATTCGTCATCACCGTGCGGCAGTGGCGCGGCGGGCGGCCGTGGCCGGTATGGCAGGGCGCGGGCTGGTTTCTGTTCGCGGTGATGGTCGTGTATCTGGCGATGGCGATGGCCGCCGGCTGAACCCGGCCCCTCGTTTGGAGTAGCCGGCAGCGGGTAGGTCGTGCACGCAAGCAGTCGCCTAGGTGATGACTGTCAGCGAGGAAGGAGACCATCGTGGCCAAGACCTCCACGACCACCGATCCGATCGCGACGGTGCTGGAGCCGGAACAGCAACGGATCGCCGGTGACGCGCTGTGCGCCACCGTCGTCGATCTGATCGATCTGAGCCTGATCGGCAAGCAGGCGCACTGGAATGTGATCGGCCCCCGATTCCGCACCGTCCACCTGGCGTTGGACGAACTGGTCGAGACCGCGCGCGGCTTCACCGACGCGGCGGCCGAACGGGCCACCGCGATCGGCGTCAGCCCGGACGGGCGCGCGCACACGGTCGCGGAGAGTTCCAGCGCCGAGCCGTTCCCGGCGGGGTGGCAGCAGGACGGCGACGTGGTCAGCGCGATCGTCGCCACCCTGGCCGCGGTCGTGCGCAGGCTGCGCGAGCGGATCGACGCCTCGGAGAAGGCGGATCCGGTCACCCAGGATCTGCTCATCGATATCGCCGCCCGGTTGGAGCAACTGCATTGGATGTGGCAGGCCCAGGCCGCGTAACGCGCGCGCTGCGACGATATCTGGTTCCGGCGGCGGCCGTGCTGGCCGTCGCCGGGTGCTCGGCGCCGGGGTCGCGATTGGAAGCACCCGACGCCGTGCGGGTGACACCTATCGGGGCGATCGTGCACGCACCGGTGTGGTCCTACCGATCGGGAGCGCTCGTGGCGCTGGCGCCCGACCGCGTGGTGAAGGTGAACGGCCTGGCCGACGGCCGCGGCGACACGGTCGGTTCGGCACGCCTGCCGGCCTTGGGGCCGAACCTGCAGATCAGCCCGGTGGACGAGGGCACGGCGCTCGTCAGCGCCACCGATCGGCAGGCCGTGGCCTCGATTCGGCTGTCCGATCTGGTCGATACCGGCACGCTGTCCGCCGGACCGCGGCCGTCGTATCTCGCCCTCGATTCCGGGGAGCGGATGCTGCTGGCGCTCTCCGAGGACGGCGCCACGGTCACGCCCGTGGATCTGCACCGCCGCACCGCATGGGCGCCCACGGTCGTGAACGCGGGTCCGCAAGCCCGTCTCGACGGGGCGAACCGCAGCCGTGAAGTGGAGTTCCACATCTACGGACCGCGGGGGAGCGCGCACTACAAGGGCAGTTCCTCACCCGCGGACGAAACCGGCGCCGACGACGAACCCGTACTCGCGGCGGCGGGGGACGGCACGAAGGTCACCCGGTTGTACGTGGCGCGGCCCGGGGGCAGGCTGGTCGCCCTCGACTCCCGTCGCGACGGATCCGGAAGCGAGACGGTCGGATCCGTCGACCTGGGCGCGCCGATCCGCTATCTGGCCACCGACGACACCCGCATCTACGCCGCGACGGACCGGCAGCTGGTGGTGCTGGAAACCCGCAGCTTCGAGGGCTACGCGAACGGCACCATTCCCGTGCTGCGCCGATTCGACCTGCCGACGCGCGGAGCGCAGGGATCGGCGTGGTCGGGGATCGCCGTGGGGCCGCATCGGGTCTATCTGACCGTCCGCGACCGGCCCGAGGTAGTCTCCGTCGCCAAGCCGCAACTGTGAGAGGTGTCGCCGTGTCCGAAAACCGTGCCGGCACAGTGGATGTCGGTGAGGATCTGGATATCTTGAGTGAGCAGCTGCGGGGGTTGCGAGAGTTGGCCGCCGACCCGGATCTGACCGCGGCGGACGGCGTCGTGTACGACTTCGGCATCCGGTGGGGTGCGATGATGTCGGGACGGCTGCCGCGCGTGGTGTACTACCGCGAACGTGACGCCCTGTCCGCGGCCGACCGGGGCCGGTTCGACCGGCTGGCCGGCGAATTCGCCGCGGCCGCCGCGACGATCGAGCGCTTCCGGCTGGCCCCGGCGCGAACGGGCGGCCGGTCCGAGCCCGCCCGCTAGGCCACCGGTTCGAGCCACAACTGAGCGCGGCGCATCCGGATTCCGGTGTGCGGCACCGGACATGCGGGATTCGCGCAGGTCAGCGCGACCATATAGGAGTCGAGTTCCTCGTCGAGAAACAGGAACCCCAGATACAGCGCATCGCCGACACGGAAATCCGTTGCGCCACAGGCGGGGCAGCGTGCACGCCGTCGGTCGAGGTAGGCCAGGACGCGATCGCGTTGCCGTTCGGTCAGTTCGATGTTCTCCGGTCGCCGCGGCGGGGTCGTCGTCTGCTGGTTCGTCATATCTCGACGTCCTTGTCGTAGTAGATGTTGTCCTCCCGCCAGCCGCCCATCCCGCGGCCGATATGGGAGTAGTCGGAGACGAATTCGATCCGGTCGATCCATTTCGCCATCTTGAAACCGACCTGGTTCTCCACCCGAAGCCGAAGCGGCGCACCGTGTTCGATGGGTAGCGGCTCGCCGTTCATGCGATAGGCGAGCAGCGTCTGCGGGCTGTCGGCCAGCTCCAGATCCAGCACCTCGTAGAACTGGCCGACGCCGTCGGCGCTCGGATCGTCGCGACCGGTGTCCTGCATGGTGAGGAAGCACAGATACTTCGCGTCCGGCAACGGGCCGGCCCGGGCGACGAGTTCGCGCAGCGGCAGTCCGGTCCACTCGCCGATACTCGACCAGCCCTGTACGCAGTTGTGCAGCACCCGCTGGGTCTGCGGTTCGCCGATCGCGCGCAGATCGTCCAGGCTCAGGCGCATCGGGTGCTCGACCAGACCGCCGACGTCCAGGCGCCAATCGGCGAAATTGTGCGCGGCCATCACCTTGTACGGCAGTGCCGTGGGCGGTTTGCCGTTCACCCGATGTTCCGGCGAGAGGGCGCGGGTCGAGTAATCCTGTCGGGGTGTCAGCGGCCGGAGCAGGCCCAACCGCAGCCGGCGCACGAAGGCGCCCAGCACGCGCTGCACCGATCGCGGGTCGCGCAGGCTCCACACCGTGGCCGCGATATGCAGCAGCACGATCGCGCCGATGATCACGAACGACAGCGCGATCGCCCAATTGATATTGCGCACCTGTCCGAAGATCATCAAGGCGCTGAGCTGGCCCCAGCTCCAGAAGAACACCATCGACACGTGGATGACGATGAACACCGCGAAGGCCAGCAGACCCAGGAAATGCAGGCTGCGCGCCGACTGCCGGCCGCCGAACATACGCACGAACCACGGAAAGCGTGCCTCTACGGCCGGTGATTGCGCTGCGCCGGTGAGTATCTGGAACGGGGCGAGCACGAAGATCACTCCGGCGTAGGCGAGTTTCTGCACCGCGTCGAACGGCTGCCCCGGCAGCAGCGGCGGCAAATTGAAACTCATGTACGTCACGATGTCGTGCCAGGCCGCGGGAAACAGCGACCACGAGGTCGGGATGTAGCGCCGCCACTGGCCGGTCGCGAACAGCAGGATGTAATAGGCGAGGCCGACGAGTATCCAGCCCGCGACCGTCGCGAAATGCCAATGTCTGCCGAGACCCAATTTCTTGTGGCCGGGCAGCGCGATCAGGGAGGGGTAGCTCTCCTCCTCGTCGAGAGTGTCGTAGAGCTTGTCGGTCGGCATCCGTTTGCGGGTGAATCGCGCCCATTCGGTGCCGGGTTTGCTGTCGTCGCGCCAGAAGAGTTTCGGGTAGCTCGACAGGATCTCCACACCGCTGCGCATCGCGAAGGTCAGAAACAGCACGTTGAGCCAATGTTCGATGCGCAGCCAGGCCGGAAAATCCAAGGCGGTCATCGTGTTTCACCCCGTTCCGTTCAGTCGTGCCAGTGCTGTGCCCGCGGATGCGCCACGGTGATACCCAGCACGATCGCGGTGATCACCGCCAGGAAGGTCAGTGCGCAGACTCCGGCCACGCTGCCCGGAGCGCTGTCCCACCAGCCTCGGACCTCGGGCAGGCCGGGGAGCCCGGCGAGCCTGCTGACCACGTAAACGACCAGGAACGCGAGGCAGACGAGCCCGCCCAGGGCCCAGCCCGCGCGTGCGGTGCGGGACCCGCACACCAGCGCCGCGGCGACGACGCAGCAGGCGATCAGGAATCCGAAACCCACCCGCAGGTAGTTCGGCAGCCCCGCCTCGCGCAGCAGCACGTAAAGATGCACCCCGCCCAGACCGAGCAGCAGTGCCGCCCCGGCCGCGGTGGTGGTGCGGGGCAGGTCGACGGCGGCGTAGCGGTCCACGATCAGCGGAAGGCCACCGCGTCGAGGACGCGGCCGTCCTCGGCGGCGATGACCACCTCGTAACCGCGTTCGGTCAATCCTCTGGCGAGCTCGAACCCGATACCGCTGGACGCGCCGGTCACCAGGGCGAGGGGAGGTGTGTCGGTCATATCTCACGCCTACCCGGACAGGGCGAACACATACCTGTGCGTCGCGATCGCGGCCGTCTGTCGCCGCGCCACAGGCCCAGGTTTCGCCCGATTTCCCGCACCGGCGTGGTTGCCCGCGCCGGTGCGGGGTATGGGCTGCAGTGAGAGCCGACGACGATCAGGGGCGCTTCGCCCCGGACAGGACGCCGAACATGTCTGCAATGGATCCGGACCCGGCCAAGACTCCGGACCTGGAACCCGGTGGTGGCGTAGCCCCCGGTTCCACCCCGCCGGATACGGCACAGACCTCGGGCCTCTCGGCGCCCGAGCCGAGCACCCGTCACCATTTCCCCGCCAGCGGGGCGATGTTGATCGTCATCGTCGCGGCGATCGTACTGGTGTTCGTCGCCGTCGCGATCGCGCTGATCGTCTCCCTGGCCTGACGCTCAATCGAATTGAGGGAGGGCGCGACAGCCCGACGCATGCGTCGCCACCCGGTTCGGGTGGGACGACCTCACGAAAAATCTTTTGGCACAACATCATCGGAGAGATCGTCCGGCACCGTCCGTAAGGTCGGTGCCGGCCGTCGCGGCAGTCTCCATGCCTGCTGTGACTACCGCCCCGTCCGGAGAGACGATCCGTCGCACGCCTCGCACCGGTGCACTCCGTTGTGCGGGACCGAATTGCGGGTATCCGTCGCCGTTGACGAATAGGGCGCTACGTGCGGATCGTTCTCGGTACAGGAGAAGTACCCCGGCTGCTCGGCCGTAACCGGCGCAGTGATCGCCGATTCGAGGTGCACGCGATCAGTCGACCTCGCCGGTCCGGTCGTGCTCGGCGCCCTCCGGCGTCGTGGTGTGCGGGGGTGTGAGCTCCGGGTCGTCGTCGGCGGGTGGTTCGGGATCGCGCCACTGTTCGGCGCGGCTGGAACGGTTGCCGCGCAAGGTCCCCTGTAGTTCGTGCCGCAGGCGATCGTCCTCGCGCGCACCGTGTTTGGTGTTTCCTCGGTCCATCGTCCTCTCCTTTCGCGGATCACCGGTGTCGGAGCAGGGCAGCGACGCCGTCGGTCGGAACGGGATCTCGATCGATGGTCACGATGCCGGCGCCGGCCGCGAGCGCGGCCAGCGGCAGCGCCTCGTCGGCGCGACGGAGGTTGCTGTGGCCCGAGGGCAGGTCCGACGCCTGCACCGCGGTCGGATCCGGCCCGGCGTGCACGGCCCGGTCGCCGATGACGGCGGGGTCGATCAGCAGTGTCTCGACGTTGCGCTCGGTGAGCGCCGCAGCGACCCCGGGCAGGCCCTGCACCGCGAGTTCGTGCGCGCGGCGTTGTTCGTATCCGTCCACCAGGTCGCGAAATCGGGCTCGCGCCCGGTCCTGCAGCACCTCGGCGACCCGCCGGTCGAGGTCGGCCCGGTCGTCGTTCGCCTGCCGGGTGAAGCCGTCGAGCTGTACGACCTGCCGGTGATGTGAGGCCAGCGCGCCGACCAGCGCGGTGCGCGCGCTGATCTCGCCGGCCACCACGATCAGCCCGGCGGCGGCCCCGTCGGCCAGGCGCACCACCTCCTCGGCGGTGGCATCGATGGTCCGGCGCACCGTCTCCTCGACCCGGCTCTGCATCGAGCGATGCGACCACCCGCCACCGCGCACCTTGTGCTCCGGATGATGCGCCCCCTCGGTCCGGCGGTCGGTGCGGTGACCGTCGCCGTCGACCGTGTACAGATCGGCGCCGCGATCGTCGACCACCACGACGACGTGGGCGACGGCGGGCGGGCGCAGCTGTAGCAGCGGCAGCAGATACGGCATGTCCGACAGTCGCACGGTGGTGCGAGCGGGCGGCTCTGGCAGCGCCGCGGTGAGCAGGACACCGTCGACGTCGGCGATGACCGCCTGTCCAGCGCGCCCCGGCGGTGGATCCGACAGACCGCGCTCGACGGCGTCGAGGACGGCGCTTTCCGCACCGTCCTCGTCCAGGGTCTCGCGGACCGCGCGGCTGCGCAGCCGCTGCTGGTGCGCGGCATCCTCGGTATCGCTGACGGTCTCGATGTAGACCGATGCGAAAGGCCCTGGGCGCTCGGTCAACTCTCGTAGTCCTGAAATGGTCACGTGCGGCGGCTACCCGCACCCGCCGAGTGAAACCTCGATCCGCGCCGGAATGCGTTTGCGGGTCCGGTCGCCGGGCATCTCCGAGCCATGAACTGTGCCGGGCGGGTGAGCCGATGGATGCCGCCGATGTGACGTTCGGGGTCGAGGAGGAGTTCCTGCTGGTCGATCCCGTCTCCGGAGCCCCGGTCCCGAAGAACCGCGAGGTCGCGCGATCGGCATGCGACGCCGGTATCGATCTGCAGTTGGAGCTGACCAGCTGTCAGGTGGAAACCAGTAGTTCGGTGCATACGCGCGCGGCCGATCTGCTGCGGGAATTGCGGCAGTTGCGCGCCGCCGTGGTGCGCGCCGCGGCCGGCAACACCGCGCGACTGCTCGCGACCGGAGTGCCGCCGACCGTGCCCGACGCCTATCCGGTCACCGATACGCCGCGCTACCGCCGCATCGAGGAGCATTTCGGCATGCTCGCGCACGAACAGGGACTGTGCGGTTGCCATGTGCACGTCTCGGTGGACGATCCGGAGACCGCGGTGCAGATCAGCAATCATCTGCGGCCTTGGCTGCCGGTATTCCTTTCGCTCACAGCCAATTCCGCGGTCTACCGCGGCACCGACACGGGATACGCGAGTTGGCGCAATGTGCTGTGGCGGCGCTGGCCCAGCGCCGGTCCGCCACCGTATTTCCAATCCTGCGCCGACTACGACGCCGCGGTCGACATGATGCTGACCTGCGGCAGCATCCTCGATACCGGCATGGTCTATTGGGATATTCGCCGCTCAACGCATTTCCCGACGCTGGAGATCCGCATCAGCGACGTTCCCGTGACGGCCGAGGAATCGGCCTTGCTGGCGAGCCTGGTACGTGCCGCGGCCGTGGTCGGCCGTGCGGAGGTGCGGCGCGGCCGGCGGGCGCCCGCGGTACCGGCCGCCACCCTGCGCGCCGCCTACTGGAAGTCCGCGCGCGAAGGACTCGACGGCGACGGCGTCGATCCGCTGGACGGCCGGGTGGAACCGGCCCGCATCCGGCTGGCCCGGCTCGTCGACCATGTCACCCCGGCCTTGCGGGAACTCGAGGAGGAGCGGTTCGTGACCGAGACGATCGCCGCGGTGACCGCCCGCGGCAACGGAGCCCGGCGGCAGTCGGCCGCGCTGCGCCGCCGCGGAGCGATCGCCGACGTGGTGGACGAACTGGCCGAGGCGACCGCGGACGGCTGTTCGGTGTAGGGGAGGGTGCGTATGCGTATCGCGATCACGGGCGCGAGCGGCAATGTCGGCACGGCACTGTTGCGCGCGTTGCCCGACGCCGAGGTCGTCGCCATCGCCCGGCGGCCACCGCTCGCCGACCGGGAACCGTATGCGCGCGCAAGCTGGCTCGCCTGCGATATCGGAGATCCCGCGGCCCGTCCCATGCTGGCGGCGGCCTTCGACGGGGCGGACGCGGTGGTGCACCTGGCCTGGGCGGTGCATCCGCGCCGCAGCGACCCGCCACTGGAACGCACCAACCGGATCGGCACCGACCACGTGCTGGGCGCGGTGGCCGACAGCGGCGTGGCGCATCTGACGGTCGCGTCGTCGGTGGCGGCCTATTCGCCCGCGCCGCGCTGGACCCGCGTCGACGAGCAGCAGCCCCGCGACGGCGTACCCGGCGGTGCCTACAGTCAGGGCAAGGCCGAACTGGAACGGCGGCTGGACGCCTTCGCCGGCGAACGACCGGCGGTCGGTCTCGCCCGGATCCGGCCGTGCGGCATCGCCCAATCCGACGCGGCCGCGGAACTGGGCGACTGGCTGCTCGGGCCCTGGCTGCCGCGTTCTGCGGTCGGGCGCCCGTGGTTGCCGGTGCCGCTGTGGCCGCGGCTTCGCCTGCAGCTCGTGCACGCCGAGGATGTGGCCGCGGCGATCCGGGCCATCCTGGTGCGGCGGGCCACCGGCGCGTTCGACCTGGCCGCCGAACCCGTGCTCACCCCACCCACGCTGACCGAGATATTCGGCGGATTCCGGCTGCCCGTCCCCCGCCCGGTGCTGAGCGCCGCCGCCTTCGCGGGCTGGCGAATCGGACTGCTGCCGTTGCACCCCTCCTGGCTGAAGCTGGCCGACCGGGCCTGTCTGGTCCGGGCGGAGCGGGCGCGGCGTGAACTCGATTGGCGGCCGGCGCATTCCGCGGTCGATGTGGCGACGGAGCTTGCCGCCGGTTTGCGCGAGCACACCTCCGGCGGCAGCCCGCCGTTGAATCCGGAGCCGATGCGGTTTCGCCCGGGCCGCCCGACGCGCCAGGATCAGCGGCCGGACCATCGGCCGCGATGAACGCCGGTGACTACGGAATGCCGGCGACTACGGCTCGGGGTTGTCGGGCGCGAGGGTGCCGGGCCGAGGGGTATCGATCTTGCGGGTGTCGACGTAATGGGAGGCCACCAGATCACAGAGGCGCGCCAGCGACTGTTTGTTGCGGGGCTTGAGGGCCAGGGTCTGCAGCACGTCGGGGATGAGCCGGCCCGGCCCGCGAATCACCTCCTCGCTCATGCTCACCTCGGTGGTGTCGGCATCGATCGGCGTCATCGCCAGCCGGATCCATGCCACTCCCAGCGGCCACAACTCCGCCTCCAGTTCGATGCTGTTCGGCGGGTCCACGGCCACCACCCGGGTGGCCTGCTGAGCCATCAGCGGCCAGGCGCCGACGCTGTGATGAATCCGGGAGCCGATTCGCGGCCAGTCCTGATCCACGTCGCGCATATGGGTGGACCCCACCACCCAGTGGCCGTAGGACCAGCCGTCGGCCAGCACGGCGAACACCTGCTCGGCCGACCCGGGGACTCCCATCGTGACCTCGCCCATCAGCACACCGCCAACGCGTCGCGAATCATGTCCAGATGGTGCTGAACCACGGGCGCGGCGTTCTGTGCCAGCGCCGTGACCTGCGGGCTGCTGCCCTGCGCGGTCTCGGTGGCGCCCGCCTGCAGCGTCTGGACGTGGAAACCTTCCTGCATGTGCAGCCAGGCCAGGTCGTAGTCGCGGCCGGTCTTCATCGCCGTGTCGCGCATCTGCTGCGACTGGTCGGCGGTCGGCATCAGTGGCAGGGCGACGCCGTTCGGTATCGCGACCGCGGCGCCCATCGCCTCCAGCCGGGTGTGGTCCGCGACCAGAACGGGACCGAGATCGCGGACCTGCTGACACGTACCCATGGCCGCCGCACCGGCCCCCGACAGCATCTCGGTCATATTCCCCTGGTGGACGGCGACGAGAAAATCACTGTCCTGTGCCGACAACGCGGCCGGTTGGGCCGCGCCGACCGCGGTCGCGCCCAAGCCGAGGCCGATCGCGGCGGCGGTGGTGACCAGCAGACGATGCGGTGATCTCATGATGTGCTCCTGTTCGCCGGGTATTTGCAGGCCGGATGCCCAGCGCGGCGCGTCGTACACGTGCCGATGACGCTCACAGCACGACGGTTTCGCCGCGCGGAATCTCCACGATCCGGTCGGCCCAGCCGCGCCGGCCCATCCGGTCCCGGAAATCGCCGAGCGGGGAGGCGAAGACGGGGTAGTCGTCGTAGTGCACCGGCACCGCGCGCGGCAGTCGCAGCAGGTCTACGAGTCCGGTTCCCTGCGCCCCGTCCATCGTGACGGTGAGTCCGAAGGGCAGTCGCGGCCCGGCGGGCAGCCGCCGGGAGATCAGCCCGTAACCCAGATAGGCGTGCTGGTTGCGATGCAGGAAGTTCGGGTCGGTCAGCACCGTGATCTCGCCGAAGGACAGCAGCGTCGTCGGTGATCGACAGGTCCACAGCTGTCTCCGTCCGGTCAGCGGTCGGTGTCGTAGAGGGCGCTGTGCAAGCGGGACAACAACTTTCGCCGCGGCCATCCGGTGGGCCGGGAATCGGCCAAGGCGGCGCGGGCGGCGTTGGCGCCGCAGGTGCCGTGCACGCCGCCGCCCGGATGTGCCGACGCCGAGCCCAGATACAGCCCCGGCACCACGGTTTCGGGGCGGCCGAGCCCGGGAACCGGGCGGAACACCAACTGTTGATGCAATTGGGAAGTGCCGCCGTTGACCGCGCCGCCGACGAGATTGCCGTCGGCGCCGTGCAAATCGCTGGGCCGCTGCACGATTCGTGCGTGAATCCGGCTGCCGAAGCCGGGGGCGTAGGCCTCGAGCACGGCGTCGACCCGTTCGGCCAGCAGGTCGGCCGAGGCGTCGTCGGTGACCCCGCGCGGCAGGTGGGTGTAGGCCCACGCCGATTCGGTGCCGGGCGCCGACCGGCTGGGATCGGCCGTGGTCATCTGACCGAACAGCATGAACGGCGTGTGCGGTACCACGCCGGTGCCGATATCGGTGGTCCACCGCGCCAGCCCCGCCCGGTCGGCGCCCAGATGCACCGTGCCCGCCGCCCGAAGCTGCTTCGATCGCCACGGAATCGGTTCGGAGAGAGCGTAATTCACTTTCACGGTCGGCGCGTCCCAGGTGAATCGTTCGAGATCCGCGCGCAGCCGTTGCGGCAGATCCGCGTCGGCGAGCAGCCGGGTGTAGAGCGTCGGCGCGTCGATGTCGGCGATGACGGCCTTGCGTGCCCGCACCACCTGGCCGGCGGCGGTGATCACCCCGGCGGCGCGTCCGTCGCGGATGAAAACGCGGTCCACCGGCTGGCCGCAGTGCACCCGGGCCCCCGCCGATTCGGCGCGGTGGACCAGGGCCGCACTCAGTGCCCCGGCTCCGCCCACCGGAACCGGAAATCCGCCGTCCTGGGCGAGCATGGTCAGCAGATAGCCGTAGACACCGCTGCCGGGGGCGTCCACCGGGACATCGGCATGCATCGCGTTGCCCAGGATCAGCAGTTTGGCGGCCTCGTCGTGGAACAATTCGTCGACCATCCGCCCGACCGGCAGCATCAGGAACCGCAGATAGCGGAACAGTTCGGCGGAGCCGAGATCGCGCCACAACCCGGCCGCGCCGCGCACGGGCGGGAACGGGCCGAGGAACGACCCGAGCAGATGTTCGCGCACCTGCCGCCACTGCTCGACCAGCCGCAGCCAGGTGCGGCCGTCGCGGGGATCGCGCCGAGCCAGCGTCTCAGCCGTGGCTTCGGCGTCCGGATGCACGACGGCGGCATCCGTATCCTCGGGGCTCGACGGGTGGCCGTACACGATGGGCGCTCGGCTCCACCGCAATCCGTGATCGTCCAGACCGAGGTCGCGCAGCGCCGGCGAGGCGCCGACCATCGGATAGAACGCGCTGAACAGATCCATCCGGTAGCCGGGTACCAGCTCGGCGCTGCGCACGGCGCCCCCGGCGGTGTCCTGGGCTTCCAGCACCGCCACATCCCAGCCGTGATCGGCGAGCAGCGCGGCGCTCACCAGGCCGTTGTGCCCGCCGCCGATGATCACGGCATCGACCGGCTCGGCGTCGAGCGGCGTCGAACCACCGGGGGCGGGCGAGGTCACGGGCACTCGCTACGGCCGGGGCCGGTCGACGTCCCCGCGCCACGCACCGGATTCCTGTGGGCGCGCCTCGATGAAGTCGCGGAAACGCTCGAGGTCACCCTTGACGCGGCGATCGAGTATTCCGAGCTTGTCGGCGACGTTCTCCACGAACCCGTCCGGATCGATATCCATCTGCGCGGTGACGCGCGTGGTGTCCTCGTCGAGCCGATGGAAGGTGATCACGCCCGCATGCCGGGGACCGGCCTCCGAGGTCCACGACACCCGCTCGTCGGGGTGCTGCTCGGTGATCTTCGCGTCGAATTCGCGCGTCGCGCCGGCGACGTGCACCGTCCAGTGGGTGTGCGTGTCGTCGCGCTGCTCGACCCGCTCGACGCCCTGCATGAACTGCGGGAACGATTCGAACTGGGTCCACTGGTTGTAGGCGGTGGTCACCGGTACGTGCACATCGACCGATTCGGTGACTGTTGTCATGCTGCGACCTCCTCGTGGTCTCGGTGGGCAACGCTGACGCCATACCCGCGCCACGCGCTCGTACACGGATCACTCGGGGGTGGCGCCGAGTGCGTGCGGCGCCGCGTCGCGGGTTACCAGGTCAGAACGGGTTTGACGACGCGTCCCGCGTGGTGGTCGGCCAGGGCGGTGCCGATCTCGGTGGACGGGTAGGACCGGACCAGCCGGTCGAGCGGTAGCCGCCCGGCCGTGTAGAGCTCCAGCAACTGCGGGATGAACCGCTGCGGCACGGCGTCGCCCTCCAGGCAACCGTGAATGGTCTTGCCGCCCAAAACGATCTCGCGCATGTCGAGTTGCGGGACGCCGACGCCGAGGCCGACCACCGCCACCGCGCCACCGGTGGCCAGGGCCGCCACCGCCGCGGCGAGCACCTCCGGGCGGCCGGTGGTGTCGAGGGCATGGGTGGCGCCGCCGCCGGTGAGTTCGGCGATCGTGGCGGCGGTCTCGACGTCGGCCGGGTCGAGCGCGGCGGCCGCGCCGAGTTCGAGGGCCAGCGCACGGCGATCGGCCGAGGGTTCGACGACCAGCACCGTGGTGCCGGGCAGTGTCCGCGCGGCCAGGAGTCCGGCCATACCGACCGCACCCGCGCCGTAGATCAGGATCTGCGAATCCGGTTCGGGGGCGAGCACATTCAGGATCGCGCCCGCGCCGGTCTGGAAACCGCAGCCCAGCGCGGCGGCGACGACCGGATCGGTGTCGGCGGGGACGACGATCGTGTTGTCCGCGGTGCTCAGCGCGTACCCGGCGAAACTCGACTGCCCGAAGAAACCGTCGCGCACGCGCGTGCCGTCGACGGTGATGCGGGGCGAGCGGTCGGCACGGCCGCCGAACTGGTTCAACGCGGTGGATCGCGCACAGTACGGCAGCCGGCCGAGACGGCAGTTGCGGCAGTTCCCGCAGTGCCGGAAGGTCAGCACCACCCGGTCGCCGGGCCGCACACCCGTCACCCCGGCGCCGACGGTCTCCACCACACCCGCGCCCTCGTGGCCGAGCAGCACCGGGCGGTCGGACGCGCCGGCGGCGCGGGAGACCAGATCGGTGTGGCAGATGCCCGACGCCTCGATCCGGACCAGGATCTCGTCGGCGCGCGGCTCGTCGATCGCGACGGATTCGAGGCTGAACGGAGCCCGCGGATCACGCGACAGCGCGGCAGTGGTCAGCGGCACGGCTCAGACCCGCTCGAGCAGGAAGTAGAAGAATTCGCCGCCGGCCAGCACCAATTCGGGGCGGCCGTTCATGATGCCCATCAGCGTGTTGTCGTCGAGGCGCTTGAAGTGGTCGAACACCGCGCGGCCGTCGTAGACCATGGTCGCGGTGACCTCGCCGCGGAATTCGATATTCCACAGCGTGGCCTTGCCGCCGCCCAATTCGACATCGGAGAACAGCGTGCCGTCCTCGGCGCGGCAGATCAGCGGTTCGGCATCCATCGTCGAATGGAAGGTCTTGCCGTACCAGCCGCTCTTGTCGAGTGCGCGGCACAGCGGATGTCCGGTGCGGAAGGCGGCGCCTTTCCATTCGCCGAGGATGTCCTCGGCGCGTACCACCGCGAGGTCGGCCCACAGCCGGTCCAGCTCGTCCGTCGTTACCCCGCTCGATTGCGCCGCCAGCTCGCGCCAGCGTTCGGTCGTCCCGGTCATCGCATCCTCCACAGTTTCCCGAACCAGTTGGTTCGGCAACCTACACCCGAACCAACTGGTTCGGCAAGATAGGATCCGCGGCATGCGCGCAGCAGGCCATGCCACCAGGGAGCGAATCCTCGCCGCGGCCAAGGCGGAGTTCGCCCGCTACGGCGTGGCCGGAGCCCGGATCAACCGGATCGCGGAGGCGGCCAATGCCAGCAAGGATCGCCTGTACGCCTATTTCGCCGGCAAGGACGATCTCTACGCGGCGGTGACCGAGCAGTGGGCGACCGAGACCACCGCCGAGACCGCCCTGGACGCGGGCGATCTGCCGTCCTATGTCGGCAGGCTTTTCGATCACTATCTGCGAAACCCCGACAACGCCCGCCTGCAGGCGTGGGCGGAGATCGAACGCACCGACATCCCGGGCGCCGACGAGGCGATCCGCCGCGCGGTCGCACCCAAGATCGCCGAGATCCGCCGCGGTCAGCGCGCCGGGGTCATCACCGGCACCTTCCATCCGCTGACGCTGCTGACCCTGCTGACCGATCTCGCCCGCACCTCCGCGGTCCACGCCCTGCACGACGACGATGCCGAGGACCGGCGCGCGGCCACCGTTCTCGCGGCCCGGCGGCTGATCGCCCCCTGAGCGTGGCGCCGGTTTGCCCGCCGTGGTCGCGGGTAGCGCGAGTGCTGAGGCTCCACGCAAGCGCGGGGCTTCCACCGCCGCCACGTCGACAGGAGATCGCGATGGGTTTTCCGGAGCAGCAGCAACAGGTCCCCGGGGTGCAACAGCAGATGTCTCCGCGACCGGACTGCGGGGAGGACAGCTATCAGGGATCGGGCAAGCTCACCGGAAAGGCAGCGGTGATCACCGGCGCCGACAGCGGAATCGGCCGGGCCGTGGCCATCGCCTTCGCGCGCGAGGGCGCCGATGTGCTGATCTCCTACCTCGACGAGCACGAGGACGCCCAACAGGTCGTCGCGCTGGTGGAGCAGGCGGGCCGCAAGGCGGTCGCGGTACCTGGCGACCTCTCCGATCCCGAACACTGCAAGGCCGTCATCGACCGCGCCGCAACCGAATTCGGCAAGATCGACGTGCTGGTCAGCAACGCCGCGTATCAGATGACGCACGAAAGCCTCGACGAGATCTCCGGCGAGGAATGGGATTACACGTTCAAGCTCAATGTCGGCGCGCTGTTCCATCTGGTGAAGGCGGCCGTCCCGCATATGCCGGCGGGCGGCTCGATCATCGGCAGCTCCTCGGTGAACTCCGATATGCCCTCACCGACGCTGGCGCCCTACGCCGCCACCAAGGCGGCGATCGCCAACTTCTGCGCCAGTCTCGCGCAGATGTTGGGGGAGAAGGGAATTCGCGTCAACAGCGTGGCGCCCGGTCCTATCTGGACGCCGCTGATCCCGTCCACCATGCCGGTGGAGAAGGTGCGCAACTTCGGCGACGACGTCCCGCTCGGTCGGGCCGGGCAACCCGCCGAGCTCGCCGCCTCCTATGTGCTGCTGGCCTCCGACGACGGCAGCTACATCTCCGGCGCGCGGCTCGCCGTGACCGGCGGCCGGCCGATCCTCTGATCGGCCCGTCAATCGGTCCGGCCGTGGCCGGTCCCGGGCGGCGGAGCGGACTCCGGCCGTCCCGGCTGCGGAGAGCCCTCGAACAGGATGGGACGGTCGGCCGGGCCGAGGAACAGGCCGAACAGCAGCATCGCCGCGCCGAGGCCCAGATGCAGCCAGTTGTCCGCGGTGTTGACCGGAATGACGTTCGCGGTCGACTCCTTGTCCACGACCAGTCCGTACACCCACAGCGCGAGATAGACGACACCGCCTGCGATGAGGTAGGTCCGCGCGGTCATCGTCGTGCGGCCCATCGCCAGACCCGCGACGCCGAACACCAGGTGCACGGTGTTGTGCAGCCCCGAGACCTGGAACACCCCGAACAGTTCGGCGCCGGAATGGTGCCCGCTCCAGGTGAGCATGTCGTAGTTCGTGGTCACGCCCGGAATGAACCCGAGCACCCCGACCACCAGGAACGCCGCCCCGACCAGATAGGCCGCGGCCTGCACCGGGGAAACCCGCGCCCGATGCCGAGGTACAGATGCGGTGGCCATCGCTGCTCCCTTCGAGTGCCGACGATTCGCCCGTATCTCCGAAGGTAACCGCACCGGACCGCCGCAAACAGCGCGAAGCAGTTACAACCCGGTGAGCGCGGGTATGGCGCACACAGACCTGGGCTATCGCCAGGACCGGTCCGCTTCGTCCGCCACACTTCGTCTCCGAGGTGACCATGCATATCCGATCCGGCACAGATACGGCCGGGACGAGTGAACACGACCGCATCGCACACCCGTGGGGAACACGAACTCCGTACGGCCCCGGCCAGGCGTGGCCGGAGCGCGTGGATATGTTCCTGGCCGAAGGTGTGCGCGAGGACATGGTGGAACGCTGGGTGCCGACCGCCTCGGTGCTGCACTCCAACGGCGACGCCATGGATATCGCCGTGCACGAGGGACGCATCGTGGGAGTGCGCGGCCGCGCCGGGGATCGGGTCAACCGCGGGCGGCTGGGACCGAAGGACCTCTTCGGCTGGCAGGCCAACAATTCACCCGACCGGCTGACGGCCCCGCTGGTGCGCCGGCGCGGCAAACTGGTCGAAACCGATTGGGACACAGCCATGTCGATGGTGGCCGAGCGGACCCGCGAGCTGCTGGGCGAGCGCGGGCCGGGCTCGATCGGCTTCTACACCACCGGGCAATTGTTCCTGGAGGAGTACTACGCGCTGACCGTCCTGGCCCGGGGCGGCATCGGCACCAATCATCTCGACGGCAACACCCGGCTGTGCACCGCCACCGCCGGTGAGGCGTTGAAGGAATCCTTCGGATCCGACGGGCAGCCCGGCAGTTACGCCGACGTCGACTACGCCGACGTGATCGCGCTCTACGGCCACAACGTCGCCGAAACCCAGACCGTGCTGTGGGCGCGCATGCTCGATCGCCTGCGCGGCCCGAATCCGCCCGCCCTCGTCTGCGTCGATCCGCGCACCACGCAGGTGGCGCGCGCGGCCACCGTCCATCTGGCGCCGCGCCCGGGCACCAATGTGATGGTGATGAACGCGCTGTTGCACGAGCTGATCCGCAACGACTGGATCGACCGCGACTACATCGACGCGCATACGGTCGGATTCGACGAACTGCGCAAACAGGTCGCCGACTGCACGCCCGAACGCGCGGCACAGGTCTGTAATGTGCCGGAGGCCGATCTGCGGGCCGCGGCGCGGATCATCGGCACGGGCGAGCGGGTGCTGTCGACCGTGTTGCAGGGCTTCTACCAATCCCATCAGGCCACCGCGGCCGCGGTGCAGGTCAACAACATTCACCTGATTCGCGGCATGCTCGGCCGGCCCGGCTGCGGCGTCCTGCAGATGAACGGCCAGCCCACCGCGCAGAACACCCGGGAATGCGGGGCCGACGGCGATCTGCCAGGATTTCGCAACTGGGCCAACGATTCTCACGTCGAAGAACTGGCCCGGCTGTGGAATGTCGACCCGCAACGCATACCGCACTTCAGCGCGCCGACGCATCTCATGCAGATCCTGCGCTTCGTCGAGGACGGGTCGATCCGCTTCCTCTACGTCAACGGCACCAATCCGGCGGTGTCGGCGCCCGAACTCGCGCGCGTTCGCGCCCTGCTGTCGCAGCGGCGACTGTTTCTCGTCGTGCAGGACATCTTCCTTTCCGAGACAGCGCAACTGGCGGATGTGGTGCTGCCCGCGGCGACCTGGGGTGAGAAGACCGGCACCTTCACCAATGCCGACCGCACCGTGCACCTGTCGGAGAAGGCCGTCGAGCCGCCCGGGGACGCCCGGCCCGACCTGGACATCTTCCTCGACTACGCCCGCCGCCTGGATCTGCGCGACGCCGACGGCGCACCGCTGCTGCCGTGGCGGACGCCGGAGGAGGTGTTCGAGCAGTGGAAGCGGTGCAGCGCGGGGCGCCTGTGCGACTACTCGGCCATGACCTACGCGAAACTTCGCGCGCGCGGTGGCATTCAATGGCCGTGCACCGAGGAGCATCCGGACGGCACCGAGCGGTTGTACGCCGACGCGACATTCCGTGCGGCGCCGCAGGATTGTGAAACCTACGGTCGCGACCTGATCACCGGTGCTCCGCTGGAGCCGACCGAGTATCGCGCGCTGAACCCGGAGGGCCGCGCCGTGATCAAGGCGGCGCAGTACCTGCCGCGGCACGAGACGCCGAGCGAGGAATATCCGTACGCGCTGATCACCGGTCGTACGCTCTATCACTTCCACACGCGCACCAAGACCGGCCGCGCACCGCAACTGCAGGCCGCCGCGCCGCAGGTGTGGGTGGAGATGGCGGCCGAGGACGCCCGGCGGGAGGGATGGGACGACGGCGACCTGCTGCGCATCCGCACCCCACGCGGGCAGGTGACGGCCCGGCTGCGCACCGGCGCCATCCGCTCCGGCGTGGTCTTCCTTCCGTTCCACTACGGCTATTGGGATACCGCGGCCGGGGATCGCCCCGCCGGTAAGGACGGCACCGCCGCCAACGAGCTCACCCCCACCGAGTGGGATCCGGTCTCGAAACAACCGCTGTTCAAGTCCGGCGCCGCCGCTGTGGAACTCGTCCGGCCCGCCCGGCGATCGGAACGTGTCACCACACCCGCGGTCGAACTGGAGCGGAGTGCGCGATGAACGACCTGGACGCCATGCTCGCCGAGATACACCGCAGCGAGACCCATCTGGGAAAGCTGCTGATCCGCACCGCCGACCGGCACCGCACCGATCACGAGGTCCACCACGTGTGCCGGGACCTGCTGGTCTGGACCGACGACCATCGCCGCAAACTGGCCGCCGTCGGGGAAGACCGCGGTCTGCATCTGGACCCTTCGCCGGTGACGGCCGCCGGATCGGTGGAATCGGTCCGGAGGGCGCTCGGCACCCTGGTGGGGCGCCGCCATGCGCCCGCCCTGCTGTTGCTGCGCGATCTGCGCGAGATTCACAGCCACGCCGCGGTGGTCTCGGTGAACTGGGAAATCCTGGCGCAGGCGGCACAGGCGGGGCGAGACAGCGAACTGCTGGAACTGGCCTCCGACTGCCATCCGGAGACGTTGCGGCAAATGCGCTGGGCCAACGCCAAGATCAAGGAGACCGCGCCGCAGGCCGTCGCGACGCCGTGAATACCGCTGCCCACGGCGGGTATGCGCCCGCTATGACTGCCTCGATAGAGCAGTTGCTCCACACGCTCACCAAGGTGGTGAACGCGCTGCTGGCCCACGAGATCGACTTCGCGGTCGGCGGCGGTTGTGCGGTCTACGCCCGCGGTGGTCCCGCGAGCGACCACGATGTCGACATCTACGTCAAACCCGTCGACGCCGGCCGCGCCCGCGACATCCTGACCGCATCCGGGCTGCACGCCGTCGACCCGCCCGAGGACTGGCTGACCAAGGTGTACGACGGAAATACGCTGGTGGACTTGATCTTCCGGCCCAACTACCGCAACGTCGACGACGATCTGCTGGGCCGCGCGACCTGGATGCGGATCGGCCCGGCGGCGGCTCCGGTGCTCAGTGGCACCGATCTGATGGTGGACAAATTGATGGTCCTCGACCCGCACCGGCTCGATTTCACGCGGTTGCTGGCGATCGCCCGGGATCTGCGGGAACAGGTCGACTGGCGGCGCGCGCGGGAAGAAACCGCGGTGTCGCCGTACGCGCGGGCGTTTCTGGCGCTGATCGAGGATCTCGGAATCGGAGGTGAGGTCATGGCTCAGGACTCGGGCGACGAGGTGTTGCCGCAATATCTGGTCGCGAATCTGCGGCGGGCTTTCGCGGAGGACCCGCGCACCGCCGAACTCGGCGTGCAGGTGACCATCCGCGGCGCCGTGGTGGTGCTGTGCGGGGAGGTCGGCAGCGAACAGCAGCGCAGCGATCTGGAGGACATCGTGCGCGAGCACGCGCCGAAACTGCGCATTCACAACGATATTCGGGTTACCTCCACGCAGGCGCCCACCGTCGATCACGAACGGCTGAGCTGATGACGGGCGCCGAACGGACGACGGACGGGGTGGTACGCATCGCGGCGGTGGCCGATATCCACCTCGGCGCGGAATCGCAGGGGACCCTGCGCCCCGCATTGGAACGACTGCCCGAGGAGGCCGACGTCCTGCTGGTCGGCGGCGACCTCACCCGGCACGGCACTCTCGACGAGGCGCGGGTGGTCGCGACCGAACTGGGGGACCCCGGTGTGCCCGTGATCGCGGTGCTCGGCAACCACGATCACCATTCCGATCGGCAGGACGACATCACGGCCCTGCTGTGCGATCACGGGATCCGGGTCCTGGAAGGGACCTCCACCACGGTGACCGTGGGGCCTCACTCGCTGGGCGTCGCGGGCACGAAGGGATTCGGCGGCGGCTTCGCCGGAAAGTGCGCGAGCGTCTTCGGCGAGCGGATCATGCGCGAATTCGCCTCCTACACCGTCGATCTCGCCGACGCGCTGCACGTCGCACTGTGCCGGCTGGACACCGATGTGAAGGTCGCGCTCACCCACTATTCACCCTGCGGGGACACCCTGCACGGCGAGCCGCCCGAAATCTATCCGTTCCTGGGCTCGTATCTGCTCGGTGAGGCGATCGACACCTGCGGCGGCGCCGATCTGGCGATCCACGGGCACGCCCACGCCGGATACGAGCGCGGCACCACACCGGGTGGGGTGCGGGTGCGCAATGTGGCCCAGCCGGTGATCCGCGCGGCGTACACGGTCTACGATCTGGAGGTACCGGAGCGGGCGGCGACGTCCGGTGTGCCGGCCGAGTCGGCCGAGGCCGCGCGGACTCCGGCCTGACGAGCAATTGCGGTGTTATCCGGTTGGGAAGTGCCGCCGAACTTCTGGCAATTCCCTCCGGGCTGCGGAATCATTTGTGGAGAATACTCATCGGCGGGTGCGGGCAACTGCCGCCCGAGCGGCAGGAATTCCCTTCCCGCCGATGCGGGGAAGGATTGTTCCGGGCGATCGCGAGGCGAATTCGCGCGGCCGCCCGGCTCGGGAAGGTGGAGGCGGTCCCGCTCGGGCACCGGCCACGACGCACCCCGGAGCCCGGTGGGAAGGCTGCTGCCGCGGAGGGTTTCGCAGTACCGCTGAGCTCGCCGGACCACACCTGATGAAGATCGACGAGCGGGCCGCCGCACGCACAAACTCACGTACATTCGACCGTGCAAATGTGCTTGCATCCGTAAATGTGTCCGTAAATCACGTAACAATGCGCGCGGTTGCGCATTGTTGTTGTTCTGGCTAATGTGTCCGCATCCCGGTGGCGTACATGTGACGTTTTCCTTCGCAGGCGATGTGTCGCTGCCTGTGTCCACATGTGATCGGGTGCGAGCGTGTACTGCGGGGAGGAATGCGGTAGATATCGGACAAGGGGGAACAAAGATTGGTATTCGATGACAATAAATTCTGCATCGGTGAATATTCGAGGATATCGGGGCAGGGATATCGCGACCGGTGCCGGTAGACCCGCGCTGCTGTTCAGCGCGGTCACGACCGCCATGCGGATGCGTCCGTACGCGACGGTGTCGAGCATGCACGACAGCCGGACCTTCGGCGACCTGCTCGCCGAGGTCTCGGACAAGGCCGCGCGATTCGATACGGTGTTGCGCCGTCCGCGGGCGAGAGTCCTTGTGGCCCTCGGGAATTCGCCCGGATACATTTCGACGATGCTGTCGCTGCTCGCCCGCGGCGACATTCCGGTGCTCGCCAATCCGGCACTGCCGCTCACCGCGATGCGGGAGCTGATCGAGGAGTGCGGAATCGACGCCGTGGTCGCCTCCGGGCAGGCCGGCGGAATCCGGCTCGACGAGCGATCCTGGGCGCAGCGCACCGATTTCGACGGCGACCGCCCGGCCCTGCACCGCGACACCGAACTGTGCCGCGTCGCCTCCGCGCCGTCGCGGCGGCTGGTCTGTCTCGAATACTCCGCGACCGCGGTCCTCAACGCCGCCACAGCCTGGGTCGGTGCGAGCAAACTGCGGGAATCCGATCGGACGCTGTGTTTCGCAGGCCTGTTCGGGCGCTTCGGATTTCACACCGCCACCGTCGCCAACCTCGTCGCCGGCGCCGATCTGGTATTGCCGGCCGGAACCCACGCGCCGGGCAACATTCATCGTCACCTGGCCGCGGAATCGCCGACGGTACTGGTGGCCGAACCCGCCGTCTATCAGGCCATGGTGCAGGGCACCCGGGAGGATCTGTCGGCCGATGTCGCCGCGGCACTGCACCGGATCCGCCTGCGGCTGTCCCCGCATTCGGTCGCGTCCTCGGTGGCGGCACGGGTGCGGGCGGTATCAGGGCCGATCACCATCTGCTACGGCCTGGACGAAACCGGTCCGGTCGCATACGGCTTCGACGCCGCGGACGGGGCGTCCGGTGTCCATCTGCTGTCCGGGGTCCGCATGGAGGCCCGCTCTACCGACGGCGAACAGTACGCGCACGTGCACACCAAATCCCTGGCGACGACCTACCTCAACGATCCGGTCGAATTCGAACGCTGCCTCACCGGCGACGGCAGCTATCTCAGCCGCAGCCTGGCCGGCCTGCCCGCGTCGGTCGTCGACGCCGGCTGACCGGCGACGGCCGTAGTTCATCCGCGCCGGGTGATGCCGTCGTCGCGCGGGCGATACACAGTCGATGCGCCGGTGCTCGACGTCTCGTGAGCACCGGGACCGATCGGCCGGTGAGGAGCCACGGTGGCGAATCGACGATCTGAGCGGATGCGGGGTCGTGCCGCGGCGGCGTGGCGCTACGTCCGCACGGCGCCGTGGACGTTCTCGTGGTTGGCGCTGCTGCTGGTGACCACGATCGTGCAGCATGCGGTGTCACTCGACGATTTGAAGATCATTCTGGGTGAGCGCTCGACGAACCTGTCGAACCTGAAGAGCGATCCGCTCCACGCCCTGGTGACGAGCCTGCTGTGGGTCGCCGGCTACTTCTGGCTGCCGTATCTGGTGCTGTACTGCGTATTCCACGCACCCGCCGAGCGGTGGCTGGGCGCCCTGCGCTGGGCGATCGTCGGATTGCTCGCCCACGTGGGCGCGACCTACATCAGCGAGGGACTGCTGGGCTGGGCGATCCGGCACGGATACGCCGACCCCGCCCTCGTCGACGTGCGCGATATCGGCGTCAGCTACTTCCTCGCCGGCATCATCGGCGTGCTGACCTACCACATCGCGTATCCGTGGCGGTGGGCGTATCTCGTGGCGGCTACGGCCTGTTTCGCCGCGCCGCCGCTGATCCATTTGACCTTCACCGGAATCGGCCACTTCTCGGCCTTCCTGATCGGGCTGGCGTGCTACCCGCTCACCCGGAGCCGCACCGCTCCGACGTGGAATCCGGCGCAGGCCCGGCGCGACCGCCACCGTCGCGCGCGCGCAGTCTAGTTCATCGGCGCGCGTCCGGAAGGCGAAGTGGCGCTGAGTGTTTGCGGCGTGCTAAGAGAGTGGACGTGTTGTGGTCTGCGCGTGTTCATCTCCACCCTCGTGTGTCGGTACCGGCGCCCCCTCGCGGGAACCGGCGTTTCGCGTGGTGACCGGAGATATCGCGCGCACCCGGATCGCCGTGCCGGCCCGATCGGCCCGATCGGCCTCGGACACCGCCGACACCGCGACGAGAACGACCGCCTACCGCGGCGACCTGGACGGGTTGCGCGGTGTGGCGATCGCGCTGGTGGTGGTGTTCCACATCTGGTTCGGCCGGGTATCGGGCGGCGTGGACGTCTTCCTGGTGCTGTCGGGATTCTTCTTCACCGGACTGCTGGTGCGCCGCGCCGAACGGGGAGCCGTCGGCATCGGGTTCACTGTGCGCCGGACCGGGCGGCGGCTACTGCCGGCAATGGTCGTCGTTCTGGCCGCCGTCGTCGCCGCGACCGTGTACACGCGGCCCTACACACAGTGGTCGGATCTGGCGGGACAGACCCTGGCCTCGCTGTTCTACTACCAGAACTGGCGGCTCGCGACGAGCTGGTCGGATTATCTGGCCGCCGACCCGTCGGTGAGCCCGCTGCAGCATCTGTGGTCGATGGCCGTGCAGGGGCAGTTCTATCTGCTGGCCCTCGTCGTGGTGGCGGCGGTCGCCACCGTGCTGCGCCGCACCGGCCGCACCGCCCTGCTGCGCCCGGTCCTGGCCGCTCTGATCGCACCGGCGGCCGCCGCGTCGCTGCTGTACGCGACCCACGGGGCGGCCACTCATCAGGGCTGGAACTACTACGACAGCGGCGCGCGGCTGTGGGAACTGCTCGCCGGGGCGGCGCTGGCACTGGCCGGACCGGCCCTGCTGCTGCCGCGGATGCTGCGGGCGGTGACGGCGCTCGCCGGCGTGCTGGGCGTGCTCGCGTGCGGCTGGCTGATCGTCGACGGCGCCAACCGCTATCCCGGTCCCGCGGCGCTGGTGCCGGTCCTGGCCGCGGTGGCGGTGATCGTCTCCGGCAACAATGTCGCCGCGGCACAGATGCCGTGGCCCAATCGAATTCTCGCCTCGCGGGTGGCACAGTGGCTCGGCGAGGTCGCCTATCCGCTGTATCTGTGGCACTGGCCGATCCTCATCTTCTATCTGGCCGAATCGGGTCGTCCGCACGCCGGGCTGCGCGACGGCGCGCTGGTGGTCGCGGTGTCGCTGCTGCTGGCCTGGGCGACGCACCGGCTGATCGAACAGCCGTTGCGGTTGGGTGCGCGCGGGATGCCGATGCCGATCGCCTCGCGGCTGTATCGGCGCGGCGCGGGCACGGTGGTGTGCGTGGTGGCCGTCGTCGTGGTGGGGGCCACGGGTGCGTGGCAGTTCGGCGTGGTGCGGATGCACCCGGCGCAACCGATGCGGCCGCTGGATCCGGTGCTGTATCCGGGTGCCGAGGCGCTGGCGGCAGGGGCGCCGACACCGCAGGCCCCCATGCGGCCCACCGTCCTGCAGGCTCCGGGCGAACTACCGCCACCGACCCTCGACGGATGTATCGCCGACTGGGACACCCGCGAAGTGGTCACGTGCACCTACGGCGATGCGAACGCCACCCGCACACTGGCGGTGGTGGGTAGTTCGCATGCCGAACACTGGGTTCCGGCGCTCCAGGAGCTCGCCGCGCAGTACTCGTTCCGCATCCGGGTGTATCTGAAGATGGGCTGCCCCCTCACCCTGGCCGACGACGCCACCTACAAGGGGGAACCGATTCCCGACTGCCGCGACTGGTCGCGCGCGGTGCTGGACCGCCTGGCCGCCGACCGGCCGGAGTGGGTGTTCACCACCGGCAGCCGGCCCCGCGCCGGAACCGGGGACGAAACACCGCCCGAATACGTGGACGTCTGGTCGGCACTGGCCGCACGCGGCCTCGACACCATCACCATCCGCGATTCACCGTGGTTGCGCCACAACGAGATTCGCTACGCGGCGGCCGACTGTCTGGCCGGCGGTGGCGACCCGGTCAGCTGCGGTATGCGCCGTAGCGATGCGCTCGACCCGGTCGATCCCCAGCTCGAACCGGCCTCGCGGTATCCGAATATCTTCCCGATCGATCTGAGCGATGCCTTCTGTGACGCGTCGATCTGCCCCGTGGTCGCCGGCAATATCCTGATCTACCACGACGAACACCATCTGACCTCGAGCTATTCGCGCTCGCTGTCCGGGGCGCTGGGCCGGCAGTTGCGGCCGTTGCTGCATTGGTGGTAGTGCTGCGCGTCACGTGGGGCGACAGGGCGGCTCGATTGCCAGTACGGTATTCACGAGTGGCTCGAGCAGGAGGTGCCCGCACGTGCTGGGCGTTGGACAGGGTGGGGCGCGCCGGTGGGTCATGGCCGGGGTTCTCGCGGTCGTCGTCGCTGGGATCGGCTTCGGTTCCGTGGAACCGGCGGCACCGGATGGGCATGCCGGCCCGGCGGTGCCCGGTCTGATCACTCAACCGGCCGAAGCCGGTGTGCCGATCCGGATCGCGTACGGCCGCGAGGCCGATACCTTCGGTGACCTGTATCTGCCCGCCGGTGGGCCGTTGTCCGGATCCTCCGGCCGGTGTCCGGTGGTCGTGCTGATCCACGGCGGCGGCTGGGCGCAGTACCGCGACCTGACCCAATTCGCCGCGCAGGCCCGGCAGCTCGCCGAATCCGGTGTCGCCGTGTGGAATATCGAGTATCGGCGGGTCAACGGCGCCGGCGGCTGGCCGGTGACGCTGACCGACGTCGACGACGCCGTCGGCGCTCTGGCCACGGTCGTCCAACAGCGCGCCGGCGGACGGCTCGATCTGGACAACGTCCATCTCGCCGGTCATTCGGCGGGCGGGCAGCTGGCGGCGTGGGTCGCGGGCCGCCGGACCGACGGAGCCGCGGCCTCGCGCGGGCTGCACATTCGCAGTGTGACGTTGATGGCGGCCGTACTGGATCTCGACTACGCGGTAGCCCACGGCAACGACGGTTTCGCGCGCAAACTGCTGGGCGGTCTGCCCGACGAGGTGCCCGACCGCTACCGTTACGCCTCTCCGATCGTCAATCTTCCCAGGGGCGTGCACATCACGGCCGTGCACGGCGACGCCGACCGGGTGGTACCGGTCGAACAGAGCCGCCGTTACGCCGAGGCCGCTCGCCGCGCCGGCGACCCCACCGACCTGCACGTCCTGCCCGGCGTCGGGCACGCCGAATTCACCGATCCCGGGTCGGCGGCATGGGCGGTGGCGCGGGTGGCGATCCTCGCGAGCATCGCGGAATCGGCGTAGCCGGGCACTGTCCCTGCCCCCGGTCGCCGCGACCGATAGTGTGGGTTCGTGACGATCGCGGACAGACAGTACGGCGGCCGTGCGGTGACCGAACGCCGGGCCGAACGCCGTCAGCGCTTCGTCGTCGCGGCGACGAAGGTGTTCGCCGAACGGGGCTACGCGAACTGTTCTCTCGCCGATGTGTGCGCCGCGGCCGGGCTGTCGAAACGACAGTTCTACGAGGAGTTCCAGACCCGTGAGGATGTGCTGACCGCCGCCTACGACCGGGTCCAGGACGAGGCCGCCGCGGCGGTGGTGCGGACGCTGGGCACGCTGTCGCCGGCCGATCCGGCCCGGGCGATGGCGGTGGTGCTGTCGGCCTATCTCGACTCGATCACCTCCGACCCGTACCGGGCCAAGCTGGCGTTCATCGAGGTGGTGGGCGCGAGCGACCGGATGGAGCAGCATCGCCGCGAACGCCGGCACGGCTGGGTCACCCTGCTGGAGATGGTGGTGGTCCCGATCGCGGGCCCGGGCGCGCGCCTACGGGGTGACGCCGCCCTCTCGGCGAGTGTGCTGATCGGGGCGGTCAACGGCCTGGCCCACGAATGGTTGCTGATGCGGCCCCGACCCGACGTGAGCGAGCTGACCGACCTGCTCATCCCGGTCGCCCTGTCGTTGATCGAGACGTAAACCGCCACGACGGTCGTCGCGCCGTGTGTCGCGACTGTTCGGCGGTGCGTTGTTCCAGCACTCAGCCGTCGTCGCGCATCGACTGATCCGGACCTAGCGCGCGGGATCGAGTGAGTCGAGTTCGGCGCGCAGCCGATCGACCTCCGCGGCGACCTCGTCGCGCAGTTCTTCGCGTTCGGCCAGGCTCAGTCGCAGACTCTCGATGGTCTCGTTCATCGCCGCGAGTCGCCGGTCCGCGCCCTCGAGATGCCATTCGAGCACCGACCGCCGGTCGACGTCGGTACTGGCCGAACCCACCCACTCGACCAGAAAGTCCAGCCACTGCGGTTGCTTCGGCATCGGCTCGTCGTCGTTCCAGCCGCGGCGCAGCGCGGGCTTGGGGGAGAGCACACGCTCACTGTCGCCGCCGTCGGCGGTGGGGGCGTGCAGCTGGATGAGGCTCAGCTTGCCGGCGCTGGTCACCACCGCGGTCACCCGATATCGCCCGGCGAGATGCATTCTGAGTTCGGCGGTGCCGCGGCCGTCGGCGTCCATCGCGCCCAGCCACGGCCCGTGGGCCGCGCTGAGAATCGATTCGAGGATGCCGAGCTGACCGACGCCGCGTCGCAGCCGGGTCGCTCGCTTGCGCAGCTCCTCGGTCGTGGCGGTCATCTGATCCCAGTGCATACCCACGAACATAGTGGCCCCGCCGCGCCGGTTCCCCACCTCCGGTGAAGTGGGGAACCGTCCCGATTACTCCGCAGGGGTCGCGGCCTGCGCACTTCCGCTGGAAAGCGCCTTCACCAGATCGGTGATGCCGGACGAGGAGCCGGTGCCCGTGGGGTCGGGCTCGCCGGGCGCGACCACCGGCGTCGCCGAGGTGGCGTCCGCCGCCGCGACGCCCGCGCCGCCGCACAGCACGGCCGCTGACGCGGCACCGATCAGGGTGAGAGTTCCGAGTTTCTTCATTCGGATGAGGTCCTGTTCCGTGGATGTCGTTGTGAATGCGGCTGCCGCATCGTCCAATTCACTACATCCGGGTGGATCCGGACAGCCCCGAGTGTCCGGGGCAGCAGCGCCGGGGGCCGACACGCCTCGGTGCGCCGCAGGATTCGGCCGATGCTCGGGCGTTCAGCGACCGGTGCCGTGCAATGCCGTGGCGGTGCGGGAATTCGGTGTCGACGCCGGATCCGGGTAGGTGCCGAGCAGCCGGTCGGCGGTGCCGGAGCTGGTGACGGTGAACCAGTAGTGCTCGTTCTTGAAGTGATGCAGCCGGTGGTTGCGCCGGACCGCGGTGTAGAGGCGAGTGCGGGGCTGATAGTCGGTGTGGATCAGGTAGTGGGTCCACTCGTAGCCCAGGCCCAGTACGCCGACCACGGTGAGGAAGGTCAATCCCAGCCCGATGCGTGGAAAGGCCAGTGCCGCAACGACAACCAGCGCAGGGAAGAGCCAGAGGAAGGTCTGCCACGGGATGAAGATCAGATCGACCCGGCGTGGGTCGGCATGGTGTTCGCGATGTTTGCGCGCGAGCAGGGAATCCAGGGTGAGACGGCCGATCCGGCGGGGGCGCCAATGCAGAATGCAGACGTGGATCACCCACTCCGTCACCGGGAAGAACGCCAGCATCACGCCGGCGACCAGAGCATCGGTGAGCTGCCAGTCGCCCACCGCGATCCGGGCGGCGAGAGCGCCCGCCAGCAGTGTGGTGATGATCCACGGCGAGGGACGGCGCACGAAGACGCCGAAGGCGTCGGGCAGCGTCGTGGTCCGGCGGTGGGAGCGGGTCTCAGCGGTCATCGTCCGCACCTTCCATCGTGCGTACTACAGTGTCGAATTGTGTTGCGGCCACTCGCAACAGTGTGTCCGCGGCGGCGCGGGCCGCGTCCGGGTCGCCGCCGACGACGGCGGCGGTGAGCCGGCGGTAGTGGTCGATGCTGCCGACCTCGGCGGCCATCACACCCGCCAGCGCGACGATCGCGGGCTCGTAGACCTCGCGCAGTGTGTTGAACAACAGCCGGAACACGATCGAACCGGTGCCGTCGACGATGTGATCCCAGAACTTCAGCGCCTCGAGTTGCTGCGCGACCGGTTCCTGCTGTGCGGCAAGCGATTCCAGGCAGTCACCGAGTTCGGCGTGCAGCTGTGTGCCGCCGTGCTCGGCGGCCAGGGCGGCCACCTCCCGGCCCAGGACCAGTCGCGCCTGCAGGATGCTCGCGACCACGGTGTGGTCGAACTCGCCGTTGCGCACGATCAGCCGCGGCAGTAGATCCAATCCGGCCGCGCGGCGGAAGTCGCGCACCGTGGTCGCCCCGCCTTGACGCACGTCGATGAGGCCGGTGTGCGCGAGTTTGCGCAGCGCCTCTCGCACGGTCGGCCGCGACACTCCGAGCGCCTCGGCGAGCTGCCGTTCGGCCGGCAGGGTGGCGCCGGCCGGAAGTTCCCCGTCGAGGACCTCGGTCACGAGCTGGTCGAATACCGCGTCCGGGACCGTCTGCCGGTCGATCCGCTGAAAAGCCATGAACGGACGGTAATCCCCGCAGCGGTCAGAGGTCAAGTGGTCAGACCAGTTGAATTCCGAGGAAATCGTCGCGCTCCCGCTACGATCGAGCTGTTCCGTTACGTGCAGTGCTTCCGAGTTTCACCCGGTGGCGGCCGCCGGGCCGGACCGGCTTTCGTACGCCGCGCAGTCGACCGAGGAGGATGTCCGTGACCACCGAGGAATCCGTGACCGAGAAGTCCGCGCCCGCCGGGCAGCCGGAGACCGCGACGGGACCGATCGTCGTCGCCGTGGACGGTTCACCGACCTCGCTGCAGGCCGTGGCATGGGCGGCCCGCGATGCGGCGCTGAGCGGATCACCGTTGCAGATCGTGCATTCGATCGCGATTCCGGCGAGCTTCGGCCCCGGCTTGGCCGCCGGTACCGCACAGCCGGATTGGCTGCGCACCGACGGTGAGCAGATCCTGACCCGCGCCACGGAGGTGGCTCGCGACATCGGCGGACCGGATCTCGATATCGACGCCGAACTGGGCTTGGAGTTGATCATCGGCGACATGCTGGTGCGATCGGAGACCGCCGGCAAGCTGGTCGCGGGCAGTCGCGGCCGGGGAGCGCTGCAACGCGGGCTGCTCGGATCGGTCAGCTCGGCGTTGGTCCATCACGCGCGATGCCCGGTGGTGATCGTCAAATCGCATGCGGCCACCGACCCGGTCACGGCGCGGCGTCCGGTGCTGGTCGGTGTCGACGGCACCGAGAACAGCGAACCCGCCATCGAGGCCGCCTTCGCGGAGGCGCACCGGCGTGGTGTGGAGGTGGTGGCGCTGCATTCGTGGAGCGACACCACCGGTCTCGACATCTCGATGTTCGGCTGGGATACCATCGTGCGCGCCGAACACACCATGCTCGCCGAGCGGCTCGCGCCGTGGCGCGAACGGTATCCCGATCTGCCGGTCACTCTGCAGGTGGTGCGCGACAACCCCGCGAAATCGCTTCTGGAGCAATCGGATTCGGCGCAACTGGTGGTGGTGGGCAGCCGCGGCCGCGGCGGATTCGCCGGGATGCTGCTCGGTTCGACCAGTGCGGCGCTGATCGGTTCGGTCGAATGCCCGATCATGGTGGTGCGCCGCTGACGGCGCACCACGACGCCCCGACCACGAGGAGATGTCATGTGCGTCCCGACCACCTGCACGACCTGCGGTAAGACCACCTGGTCCGGCTGCGGCGCTCACATCGACGAGGTGCGCGCGACGGTGCCGGCCGACCGGTGGTGTGGTGGCCACACCGAACCGGCGCCGGCGAAGCGCTGGTGGCAGCGCGGCTGATTCAGTCCTCGGCGACGATCACGTGGACGTCGATGTTGCCACGCGTCGCATTGGAATACGGGCACACCTGGTGGGCCTTGTCGGCCAGCGCCTGAGCCTCCTCGCGGGGCAGGTGCGGCAGTGACACCTCCAAGGTCACCTCGAGGCCGAAGCCGCCGGCGTCGTTCGGGCCGATGCCGACCTTCGCGCCGACCGCGGAATCGCTGACATCGGCCTTTTCCTGCTTACCGACCAGACGCAGCGCGGAGTGGAAGCATGCGGCGTACCCGGCGGCGAACAGCTGCTCCGGGTTGGTGCCCGCCCCGCTGCCGCCCATTTCCGGCGGCATGGCGAGGGCGACGTCGATCTTGCCGTCGGTGGTGCGGGCGTGGCCGTTGCGGCCGTCTCCGGTGGCCAGGGCCTCGGCGGTGTAGAGGATTGCCATATCGGTCATCGCTTTCTCTCGGTGGATGCGCCTGCGGCATCCGGTTCGGTGTTCAGCGCGGCAGTCAGCCGGGCCAGGGTTTCGCGCAATGTCACCAGCTCGTCCAATGACAGTCCGCCGCCGAAGGTGGCGGCCATGCGCGCCGGAATGTCGCACGCGCGTTCCCGCAGCGCGCTTCCGCGCTCGGTGAGCCGGATCTCGACCCGGCGTTCGTCGTCCGCGGCGCGCCGGCGCTCGACGAATCCGGCGGCCTCGAGGCGCTTCAACAGCGGTGAGAGCGTGCCGGAATCCAGTGCGAGGGCGGAGCAGAGATCGCCGACGCCGCGCCCGTCGCGCTCCCACAGCGCCAGCATGACCAGATACTGCGGATACGTCAGGCCCAGTGCGTCCAGCTGCGGCCGATAGCGGGCCGTCATCGCGCGGGAGGCGGCGTACAGCTGGAAGCACAGCTGCTGGTCGAGCGCCATCGGATCGGTCATGGCTACAAATGTAGGACGCAATAAAATTGCGCACAACCTAAATTGCATGTGTGCTGGATCACCGGTCGGGGGACGGTCGGCAGATCGGTCGACGCGCGTGGTCCGCCGCCGAGGCCCTAGGGCGGAACGGTGATACTCGATCTGAAGCCCGTCTCAGACCGGAGGCGTGCTCATACCGAAATCGCCCGTGCGACCATTTCCGCGATCTCGTCGTCGCTCAGGGTGCTGCGCTCGACGAGTATGTGCGACAA
This sequence comes from Nocardia nova NBRC 15556, assembly GCF_001613005.1. Classification (GTDB taxonomy): domain Bacteria; phylum Actinomycetota; class Actinomycetes; order Mycobacteriales; family Mycobacteriaceae; genus Nocardia; species Nocardia nova. The sequence goes on from NZ_BDBN01000051.1 coordinate 62,945, forward strand.
CACGGTGCGCACGATGATCTCGGCGGCCTGTTCCGGTGTCACCCGCAGCTCGTCGGCGCGCCGCAGGGACAGTAGTGGGGTCAGAAGCGTGGCGACGGTTTCGACGAGGTTGCGCTCGGCATCCACGTGCGTGACGGCGGCATTCAGCAGCCACTGCGGTTCGTGCGTGCGCATGTACCCGAACGCGGCGTGGCCCCGAAGGTAGCTCAGCGCGAAAAGTGTTGCCGTGCGGGTCAACTCGGGTGTCCGTGCCGTCATGTCGACGACCTGGTACGCGGCGGCGATCATGGCGCCGATCTCGCGCCGGACAAGGGCGGCCACCAGTCCGTCCTTGTCGCCGAACTCCCGGTAGGTGGTCGCGCGCGAGACGCCCGCGCGCCGCGCCACGTCGGTCAGCGTGAGGTCGGTCAGGCCGGATTCCGTCACGAGTTGCAGTGCGGCATCCATCAGTTCGGTCGCGGACCTGGTCACCGCCTCATTGTGCCCTCTCGCGCGCGTCGGTACGGACCGGCTGTTGTTTCCCCGACGTCCTGAGACTAATTTGTATTTCAGTCTCACTGATTCCGACGAAGGTGGCTCGATGGCGAGAATTGGCGAACACGCGGTGGTCGTGGGGGCCGGCATGGGCGGTCTGCTCGCGGCCCGGGTACTGAGCGACCATTACGACCGCGTCACTGTCGTCGAGCGCGATGCGCTGCCCGACGGTCCGCAGGCGCGCAGGGGCGTGCCGCAGGGCCGGCATGTGCACGGGTTGCTGCCGCGTGGAAAGGATCTTCTCGAGGAGTTCTTCCCGGGATTCGAGGCGCAGATGCGCGCCGCCGGGGCGATCGACTGTGATGTGCTGGGGGAGGTCAACTTTCAGATGGCCGGGCGCACTCTCGCGCAGGTCTCCACCGGGTACCGCGGCCTTCAGGCCAGTCGTCCGCATGTGGAACACCATGTGCGGCAACGTATTCGGTCGCTGCCCAATGTGGTCCTGCGCGATCGTACCGAGGTATCCGGCGTCACCACGAACCCGTCGGCGTCGCGCGTCACCGGCGTGACGGTGCACGACCCGGGCGGCGTGGACGAGCTGGCCGCTGACCTCGTGGTCGCCGCCACCGGACGCGGCGGCGTCGTCCCGGGCTGGCTGGCCGCCCTCGGCTATCCGCGACCGCGAGAAGAGGGCACCACCATCGACATCGTCTACCGCAGCGCCTTCGTCGAACTCGAGCCGGGCGCGCTGGGGACCGACAAGTCGTTGACCGTCGGCGTGCGAGAACTTCCGCCGCGCGCCCTGGCGCTGTTCGCGGTGGAAGGCCGGAATCGATACGTACTCACCCTGATCGGGCACGCCGGCGAACAACCACCCGCGGATCCGGCGGCCTTCCTGGACTTCGCGGCGGCCCTCGCTCCGCCGGGCGTGCGTGCGGCGTTACGACGGGCCGAACTGCTCACCGATGTCGCCAGCTTCCGCTACAAGGCCAACCTGCGCCGGCGCTACGAACGCCTCGACCGGTTCCCGTCCGGACTGCTCGCGGTCGGTGACGGCCTGTGCAGTTTCAGTCCCGTCTACGGACAGGGCATGACGATCGCGGCGATCCAGATGCGGGTGCTGCAACGCTGTCTCGCCGCGGGCGGCGACCGCGATCTCGCCCGCCGCTTCTACACCGCGGTGACACCCGACATCGATATCGCCTGGCAGCTCACCGTGATCGCCGACAACGCGATGCCACATGTCGGCCCACACCCCGATCCGGCGATCCGTGCCGCGGTCGCGGCCCTCGACCCGGTTCTGGCCGCCGCGGAGCGCGATCCGGTCGTCGCCGCGACGCTCTATCGCGTGATGGGGCTGACGCAGCGGCCGGCGGCACTGTTTCGTCCCGATCTCGTCGCACGTATCGCGGTCGGCGCGGCGCGTGCGGCCGGCGCGGCGGCGGTGGCGGAGGCCGCACGCCGGGCCGGTCGAATCGGTGGCATCGCCGCTTCGCTGGGGCCGGCCCGATGCCTCCACGTCGTGAAACGGCGGTGACGCAACCTCAGGTGAGATCGAAACCGCCTGCCGGGTCGGCCCAGCGGGTGGCGTCGACCGCGGCGAGCAGGTCGGCCATCGCGCGCACGGCGGCGCGCATCGCGTCGACCGCGGTGATTTCCTCGGGGTCGGTGGTCCAGGTCATGATCGGCTCCTGACGGTTCAGCGGAGAGCGGTGGGGATCTCGGTGTGATGGGTGGTGCGGCGCTGGTAGGCGTCACCGGCGCGCAGGACGGTGGCCTCGTCGAAATGGTTGCCGGACACCGACATCGACAGCGGCAGACCGTCGGCGGTCGTGCCGATCGGCAACGCGAGGGTGGGATTGCCGAGCGGGTTCCAGTACGGCGTGTGCAGACTCGACAGCACACCCATCGGTTGCCGCTGATCCAGATCGGCGATCGCGGGGGCGCCGAGGTGCCCGGTCGGTGTCACCACCAGATCCACCTTGCTCAGCAGTTCGGTCATCCGCTGCCGACCGATGCGGCGAACCCTTTGGGCCTGAACATAATCCGGGCCGCTGACCGCATCGCCGCCCGCGAGGATGATGCGGGTGGCCCGGCCGTAGTCCGCCCAGCGTTCGCGCAGTGCGGTCCGGTGGTAGGCGTGTGCCTCCGCGAGCATGACCACGACGTCGACCGCGGTCAGCTCCCGGTACATCGGCACCTCCACGGGCACGATGCGGGCGCCCGCCTCGGCGAGCACGGCCACCGCGTCGGAAAATCGCTGTGGCTGAGCGGGATCGACACCGCCGTCGGCGAACCGGTCCAGGGTGTCCACGCCGATGGTCAGTCCGGTCAGATCGCCGGTGAGCGCGCCGGGATAGTCGTCGACCGGCGTGTGCGCACTGTAGGGATCGGCCGGGTCGTAGCCCGCCAGCACCGACAGCAGCAGGGCGCAGTCGGCGGCCGACCGAGCCATCGGGCCCGGATGGTCGAGGGTGTAGCCCAGCGGAACCACACCGGACTTCGGGACGCGGCCGAAAGTCGGTTTCAATCCGGTGATTCCGTTGAAGGCGGCCGGGATCCGGATACTGCCCGCGGTGTCGGTCCCGACGGCGCCGAGGAACATCCCGGCGGCCACGCCGCTGCCCGATCCCGAACTCGACCCGCCCGCCCAGCGGGACGAATCCCACGGATTACGCGGCACCGGAAAGGGTTTGGCCGGATCCGGGATGCCGATGGCGAATTCCATCGTGGTCACCTTGCCGGTGACGACGGCGCCCGCCTCCTCGAGCCGGCGGACCACCGCGCAATCGCCCTGGGCGGCGCCCCAGCCGGGATCGAGAACCAGGCTCTGCGCGGTGGTCGGTGCGGCGGAATGGGCGAGAATATCCTTGATTCCCATCGGGATTCCGGCCAGCGGCCCGACCGGAACGCCGGCGGCCAGCTTCTCGTCGATGCGCGCGGCCTGTGCGACGGCACGCTCGTCGAACCGCGACAGGTAGACACCGAGCGCCGCGTCGTGCGCGTCGGCGGCGGCGAGGGCCTGTTCGACCAGCCGGGTGGCGGTGGTCTCGCCGGAGCGCAGCGCGGCGGCGGCCTCGGTCAGGCCGGAGAGTACGGGTGGATCGGCGAGTGTCATGGTCGTCCTCACATCAGCGGGGCAGGGTGGCGGTCATGTCGAGGCGGGGGATGGCGCCGAGTTCGAGCTGGATCTCGGCGCGGCAGGAGCCCAGGGCGTAATCGACGGCGACTCCGTCGCGGGTGCGGATCGTCTGTTCCACCAGCAGCACCGGCTCACCGGGCAGGACGTGCAGCAGTGCCGCGGTGCAATCGTCGGCGCGCGCGGCTTGGACGCCGACGTCGCTGCCCCCGACATCCACCCGGCCGCCGCGCAGCAGGCTGTAGAAGTCGTCGCCGAATGCGGCCTGGTCGATGCGCGTCGCCTCCGGCGCGCGCAGGTAATTGGTGAACACCGCGAGCGGGCGATCGTCGAGCAGCAGAACGTATTCGACGCACAGACAGTCGTCTCCGGGCCCGACGCCGGCCAGATGGGCGGCGATCACCGGCGGTGCCGGGATCCAGGCCCAATACAGCAGGCGAGGTGAGATCCGGCCCAGGGCCAGGTGCTGCTCGAGCGTCCGGCCCTCCGGCGGCAGCGCGCCGGAGACGACGTAGTGCTCACCGACCGCCACCGTCCCCACGCCGCGGCGTCGCTCGATCAGACCGTCGGCGCGCAGCATGCTCAGCGCGGCGCGGACCACATCACGCGGGAGATGGTGGCGCGCCATCAATTCCGGCTCGCCGGGCAACCGCCCGGTGCCGAACGCGCCCGCCCGCAGATCGGCGCGCAGCAGATCCCGCAGCCGCCGGGCGGGCAGCTGCGCTGCGGCGGGCAGGATTTCGCGCATCTGATCGTCGAAGGCCCGGCGGTCGCGGGCGGTCCGATCGGAGTGGAGCTGTTCGGAGCGGTGGTGCATGCCGGTAGCGTGCGGAGAATCCGCGTTACGCGACAAGGGCTTGCGGTAAAGACCTGGTTACGCGGCCGGCCGGCCTGGACCGCATCGGCGTGACCAGCGGTTTCAGGTGCGGCTGGACGGCATTTCGCGGTCGCGCCGCGCTATGCGATCCGGTCCGCGACATCGGCGCCGGGAGTTACGCGGGGCGTGCGGCAGTGAGACCGAGCGCGCGACGTGTCCGATCCGTTCAAGACATCCCCGGCGCCTCGGGGTTGACTGCGTGCGGACAACGACGAGAACGGAGGTATCGGGGTGCGAGCACAGATCCACGCGATCACGCTGGGCGTGCGCGATCTGGAGGTGTCGCTGCGGTTCTACCGAGCGCTCGGACTGGAGTCACCGGGGATCATCGGAACCGAATTCCGGCCGGACGCGGAGAATCCTGGTGGGGCGGTGGTCATGTTCACGCTCGGCAACGGGGTGACGCTGGCGCTCTACGGGCGCGACGACCTGGCCAAAGACGCGGGTATCCCGCCGGAACGTATGCGCGGTTCCGCGATGAGTCTGGGCTGGTTCGTCGACAGTGACGCCGAGGCGGAACGAGTTCTGGAACTCGCCGGCGCGTCGGGTGGCGCCGTGGTGCAGCCCGCGCGCATGCGGCCGTGGGGGATCTACGCCGGCTACTTCGCCGACCCCGACGGGCATCTGTGGGAAGTCGTGCACTTCGCCGAGCCCGGGGCCGCCGAGTCCGGAGCTGCCGCGTCCCGATCGGCCCAGTCCTGAGGGCCCGGGTGAGGGCCGAGCCCTGACCGGCCCGGCCCTGACCGGCGCAGCCCTGAGAGGCCCAGCCCCTGAGTTGCCGAGCCTCGCGTCGCCCCGCCGGGAGTCGGCGAGGCGATCGCTCACCCCTGCGCCGAGTCGCCGCCGTCCCGGTACAGCGCGGCGATGGCCGCGATATCGGCGCCGGGATTCGTTCGTGCCGCATCCTCGTAACGCTTGCGGACGATTTCCGCCAACGGCAGGTGGGCGCCCGCCTCCGCGGCGAGGTCGAAGGCGAGTCCCGCGTCCTTGGCGCCCAGGACGGTCGTCCACCATCCGTCCGGAGAGGCGGTGAGCACGGCATCGAAGCGGTTGGCCAGGGCGGGCGCGACGACCGGCGCGTCGGCGAGCAATTCGCGCAGCTCAGCGTCGCCGAGTCCGCCGGATCGCCCCACGACGAACGCCTCCGCCAGCGCCGCCACGCCGGTGATCAGCAGGAAGTTCGTGGTCACCTTGGCGGTCAGCGCATGGGCCGCCGAATCGTAGTGGCGCACCCGCTCGGAGAGCGTGCCGAGCAGAGGTGCGAGTCGGTCCCGCAGCGGTGCGGGCCCACCGGCCAGCAGCGTCGCCTTCCCGGCTGTGACCGCGCCGGGCGCGCCCACGATCGGAAGGGCGAGGAACCGGTCACCGAAGGCGTCGGCGAGGGCGGCGCCCAATGCGGGGGAGACGGTCGAACAGTCGATATAGGGGGTCCCGGAATCGAGGGATGTCTGCAGCTCGCCGAAGGCCACCGAGGTCACCGCCGCGTCGTCGGCGAGCGCGGTGAGGGCCGCGTCGACTCCCGACACGGCTGCCGCGACAGTGCCGGCCTCCGTCGCTCCGGCCGAAATCAGTTCGGCCGCTTTGCCTTCCGTGCGATTCCACACCGTCACCCGATGCCCGCCGTCGAGCAGGCGCCCGGCCACGGCGCGGCCCATCCGTCCCATGCCCAGTACCGCGATATGCACTGTTGCCTCCTCGTCTCGGTCCCGGCCGGCGCCCGACACCGACCCTGCCTTCCCACTGTCCCGCAGTGCGCCGCGGCGGTCGCGATCGCCCTCGGTGATAGGCGAATCGTACAAGTGACCAGGAATGCCGCTGCGGTAGTATCGCCCGTGGGCGACGCGAAGCGATTCTGCGCCAGCTGTTTTCGACGATCTCCTCCGCTCCGGAGGAGTGTCGATGGGTTGGAGACCCGAGTCGAGTTGTGATATAGATCACAATTGGGTCCCGGTACCGACTTTTGTGCTGAAAACCCTTTCCAACTGCTTTGCGTTATCTTTACTATTAAGCGCGTTGTGCCGCTGCCGGGCTCGCATGTCCGGATGCGTCGCAGCCACAACACATCTCGCGTTCTTCGCTTCGCCCGCCCCCTCTCGATGCCAGTACATGTTCCACCGATGGACCGAACCGACACCGGTTCGGCGAAGGAGAAATATGTCCACCGACACCGACTCGGTCCGACGGACGTCACCTCGGAGCTTCTCGGTCGCTGTACGACATGATCTACCCGCCTCCGTGGTGGTTTTCCTCGTCGCGTTACCCCTGTCCATCGGTGTGGCCGTCGCCATGGGCGCGCCGGTCGCGGCGGGGCTGATCGCCGCCGTCGTCGGCGGTCTGGTCGCCGGGCTGTGTGGCGGTTCGGTCCTGCAGGTCAGCGGGCCCACCGCCAGCCTCACCGTCGTGGTGGCCGAGTCCATCCACCAGTTCGGCTGGGCGACAACCTGTTTCATCACCGTGTGCGCCGGTGCGCTGCAGGTGGTGTTCGGCCTGAGCCGCATCGCGCGCGCCGCGCTGGCCATCGCGCCGGTGGTGGTGCACGCCATGCTCGCCGGCATCGGCGTGGTGATCGCACTGCAGCAGTTGCATGTGCTGCTGGGCGGGCAGACGCTGAGCTCGTCGTGGGCGAGCATCGTGCAGCTGCCGCATCAGCTGACCGTGATGCACGCCGGGGACGCGCTGGTCGGCGGGGTGGTGATCGCGATCATGCTGGGCTGGCGCTATCTGCCCGGCCGAGTGCGGGCGGTCCCGGCGCCCCTGGCCGCGGTGGTCGCCGCGACCGCGCTCGCGATGGTGGTCCCCACCAGTGTGGAGCGCATCACCCTGCACGGCTCGCTGTTCGACGCGATGTCGTTACCGCAACTGCCGCACGGCAATTGGAGCGCCGTCGTGCTGACCGCGTTCACCATCGCGCTGATCGCCAGTGTGGAGACGCTGCTGTCCGCGGTGGCCGTCGACCGGTTGCGGCCGGAGTATCGCACCGACCTCGACCGCGAACTGCTCGGTCAGGGCGTGGCGAATATGACCTCCGGCATGCTCGGCGGCCTGCCCATCGCCGCGGTCATCGTCCGCAGCATCACCAACGCCAAGGCCGGCGCGCGAACCAAGGCCTCCACCATGCTCAGCGGCGTGTGGGTCCTGGTGTTCTCCGTCGCGCTGGTGGAGGTGGTGCGCCAGATTCCGAAGGCCGCCCTGGCCGGCCTGTTGATCGTCATCGGCATCGGACTGGTGAAACTCGCGCACATCCGCCTCGCGCGCCGGGCCGGCGATCTGATCGTCTATGCCGCAACGGTTCTCGTCGTGATCTTCGGGAATCTGCTGCTGGGCATGCTGATCGGGCTGGTGCTCTCGTTCGCGCTGCTCATGTGGCGCGTGGTGCGGGTGGTGATCGTGGCCGCGCCGGTCGGGGACACCGGGCGCTGGCTGGTGACCGTGGACGGTTCGGCCACCTTCCTGGCTCTGCCGCGGCTCACCGCCCAGCTGGCGCAGATCCCCGCAGGAGTTCCGGTCACCGTCGAGATGACCGTCGACTTCATCGACCACGCCGCATCCGACGCCCTGCACGAATGGGCGCAGCGGCACGAAAGCCTGGGCGGCACAGTGCAATTCGTCGAACTCGGCGCCGTCCGGATCGCCGACCTCACCGCGGGCCCGCCCGCGCGCGGGCACGCCCGGCGCATGCTCGACGACGTTCTCGCGCCCTGGCGTCCCACCACCCGCTCCGACCGGATCGCCGCCGGGATCGCGGCCTACCACCGCGGCCACGCGCACATGATCCGGCCGCATCTGGACGAACTGCGACACACCCAGGATCCGGAATCGCTGTTCGTCACCTGTGCCGATTCCCGCATCGTGCCCAATGTGATCACCAACAGCGGCCCGGGCGACCTGTTCACCGTGCGCAATATCGGCAATCTGATCCCCGCCGACGGCCGCGACACCTCGGTCGAGGCCGCGCTGGTCTACGCGCTGAACAAACTCGACGTGCGCTCGATCGTCGTCTGCGGGCATTCCGGCTGCGGCGCCATGGACGCGCTGCACCACGGTCTGCGCACCGGCTCGGGTCTCGACGACTGGCTCGCGCACGGACGCCCGGCGCTCGAGCGCTTCCGGGCGGGGCATCCGGTCGCGGCGGCGG
>NZ_BDBN01000052.1 GCF_001613005.1 Nocardia nova NBRC 15556
GCCGGACCGGTGATCGGCGGCGTATTGCTGGCGACGCTCGGCTGGCGGTCGCTGTTCCTGGTCAATCTGGTGATCGGCGCCTGCGGACTGCTGGCCACCACCCGGGCGGCGGCGACGCCCGCGAGCACCGGCCGTGGCATGGATCCGGTCGGACAGCTCACCGTGGTTGTGGTGCTGTGCGGTTCGACCTACGGCTTGATCGAGGGTGGCCACCGGGGCTGGAGCTCGGCGCCGGTGCTGACCGGATTGATCGCGGCGGCGGCAGGTGCGGTCTTCTTCGTGCGGTGGGAGCGCCGGGTGGCGGACCCGATGTTGCCGTTGGATCTGTTCGCGCACCCGGCCTTCTCGGCCGCCTCGGTCGTCGGCTTCGTGCAGAACTTCGCCTACTACGGCATCGTCTTCCTGCTGTCGCTGTTTCTGCAGGAGCAGCGCGGTGATTCGGCGCTGGTGACCGGGCTGGTATTCCTGCCGATGAGCCTGGCCGCGCTGACCGCGAATCTGCTCGGAGGCCGGATCACCGCCGCGGTCGGCCCGCGCTCGCCGATCGTCGGTGGGCAGCTCGCCTTCGCTGGTGGTCTGCTGCTGCTCGTTCTGGCCGGTGCGGATGCTCCGCTGTGGATGATCTGGGTGGCGACCGTCCCGGTCGGCTTCGGTGCGGGAACGGTCGTGCCGGCGATGACCAGTGCGGTGCTGGAGAGCGTGCCGGCCGCCCGGGCAGGGGTGGCGTCCGCGCAGCTCAACACGGCACGGCAGGTCGGCGGCGCGGTCGGGGTCGCGGTATTCGGCACGCTGGTGGCCGGTGACTTCCTCGGCGGCCTGCGGACGTCGCTGGTGATCGCCGTCCTCGCACTGCTCGCCGCCGCGGTGGTCGGCGGGATATTCGTCCGGACCCGCTGATCGCAGCGGGGCCGCCTTCCGAACGTTGCGCCCACGAGTTAGCATCGGTATCGAATATACGTTCGAATCTACGAAGGTGCGTGCCGATATGGGCTGGGGAAACGGCCCGCCCACCTGGGCGGAAATGGAGCGGGTGCTCTCCGGTCTGCCTGGGCGCGGGGCCGCCCCGCCGGGTGACGGCGGAGACAGCCCGGCGTGGTCGCATACACGCGGCGAATACCGGGCGGGGTCGCGGCCGGAGCCGAGCGGTCCGCTGGTGCCGTATGCGGAATTGCATACGCATTCGGCCTACAGCTTTCTCGACGGCGCCTGCCAACCCGAGGAGTTGGTGGAGGAGGCGGTGCGCCTGGGGCTTGAGGCCCTGGCGCTCACCGATCACAACGGCTTCTACGGGGTGGTGCGTTTCGCCGAGGCCGCCGCCGAATGGGGGCTGCCGACGGTGTTCGGCGCCGAATTGTCGCTGGGTGAAATCCGCGACGCGACAACGATATTCGGCTCCGCTCCGATGGACGATTCGCAACCGCGCACGGGGGAACCGGACCCGTCCGGGCCGCATCTGCTGGTGCTGGCGCGCGGGCAGGAGGGATATCGGCGGCTGTCGCGGGAGATGTCGGCGGCACATATGGTGGCCGGTGAGAAGGGAATCCTGCGCTACGACCTGGACCGGCTCGCCGCCGCCGCCGACGGGCACTGGCATATTCTCACCGGCTGCCGCAAAGGTCATGTGCGCCGGGCGCTGGAGCGGGGTGACGCCGAGGCGGAGGCGGCGCTGCGCCGGCTGATGGATCTGTTCGGCCGCGACCGGGTGAGCGTCGAACTCACCCACCACGGAGTGCCCGACGACGACGAACGCAATGCCCGGTTGATCGCCCTCGCCACCCGGTTGGACGTGCCGGTGATCGCCACGACCGCAGCGCATTTCGCCACCCCGGCGCAGGGGCGCCGGGCGATGGCGCTGGCGGCCATCCGGGCACGGTGCAGTCTGGACGACATCGACGGCTGGCTGCCGCCCACCGGTGGCGCGCATCTGCGCTCGGGTGCGGAAATGGCCCGGCTCTTCGCCGAATACCCGCAGGCGGTGGCCGGGGCGGTCGATCTGGCTCGCGCATGCGCCTTCGATCTGCGCTTGATCGCCCCCGAATTACCGCCGTTCGACGTGCCGCCCGGCCACGACGAGAATTCCTGGCTGCGGGAACTCACCCTCGCCGGAGCGCGCGATCGTTACGGCCCGCCGGAGGGGAATCCCAAGGCGTACCGGCAGATCGAACACGAACTACGGATCATCACCGAACTGAATTTTCCCGGCTACTTCCTGGTCGTGCACGATATCGTCCACTTCTGCAAACAGAACGACATCCTGTGCCAGGGCCGGGGGTCGGCGGCCAATTCCGCGGTCTGCTACGCGATCGGCATCACCAATGTGGATCCGGTCGCCAACGATCTGCTGTTCGAACGTTTCCTGGCGCCCGAACGCGACGGCCCGCCCGATATCGATCTCGATATCGAATCCGATCGCCGGGAAGAGGCGATCCAGCACGTCTACCGCAAGTACGGTCGCGAATACGCCGCCCAGGTGGCCAATGTGATCACCTATCGCGGCAAGTCCGCGGTGCGCGATGCCGCTCGCGCGCTGGGTTTCTCGCCCGGCCAGCAGGACGCGTTCAGCAAACAGGTGAGCCGATGGACCGGGGTGGCATCCGAAACGCATACCGATATTCCGGACCGGGTCCTGGAACTGGCGGGTGAGATCGAGGGCCTGCCGCGACATCTCGGTATTCATTCCGGCGGCATGGTGATCTGTGATCGGCCGATCGCCGACGTCTGCCCGGTGGAGTGGGCGCGCATGCCCGGGCGCAGTGTGCTGCAGTGGGACAAGGACGATTGTGCCGCAGCGGGTCTGGTGAAATTCGATCTGCTCGGTCTGGGCATGCTCTCGGCCCTGCACTACATGATCGATCTGGTGCGCGAGCACAAAGGTGAGGTCGTGGAATTGCACGCCCTCGATCTCACCGAATCCGCCGTCTACGAGATGCTGGCGCGCGCGGATTCGGTGGGAGTGTTCCAGGTCGAGTCGCGCGCCCAGATGGCGACACTGCCGCGGCTGCGCCCGCGTGCCTTCTACGATCTCGTCGTGGAGGTCGCGCTGATCCGGCCCGGCCCCATTCAGGGCGGTTCGGTGCATCCCTATATCCGCCGGCGCAACGGCCGGGAGGAGGTGACACTCGACCATCCGGCGCTCGAGAGTTCGCTGGCCCGCACCCTCGGAATTCCGCTGTTCCAGGAACAACTCATGCAGATGGCGATCGATATCGCGGGTTTCACCGCCGCCGAGGCGGACCAGTTGCGCCGCGCGATGGGATCGAAACGGTCACCGCAGCGCATGGAGCGGCTGCGCGGCCGCTTCTATCAGGGCATGCGTGATCTGCACGGAATCACCGGAGAGCTGGCCGATCGCATCTACGAGAAGATCTACGCCTTCGCGAATTTCGGTTTCCCGGAAAGTCATTCGCAGAGTTTCGCCGCGCTGGTGTTCTATTCGGCCTGGTTCAAACTGCATCATCCCGCGGCGTTCTGCGCGGGGCTGCTGAACGCGCAGCCGATGGGTTTCTACTCTCCGCAGTCGCTGGTGGCCGACGCCCGCCGGCACGGGGTGGTGGTGCACGGGCCGGATATCAATCACAGCCTGGCCGGGGCGACGCTCGAGCAGTGCGGAACCCAGGTGCGACTGGGCTTGTCCGCGGTCCGGCACATCGGTGACGACGTGGCCGAAAAGATCGTCGCCGCACGGTCTTCCGGTCCCTATCGATCGTTTCTGGATTTGACCGGGCGGGTCGAGTTGACGGTGCCGCAGGCCGAGGCCCTGGCCACCGCGGGTGCGCTCGGCAGCATCGAGTCCGCATCGGGCCACGGTCTCGACCGGCGGCAGGCGCTGTGGGCGGCCGGTGCGGCGGCGGGGGAGCGGGCGGATCGGCTGCCGGGGACCGGGGCGGTCACCGACGCACCGGCGCTGCCCGGGATGAGCGAACTGGAAATGGCGGCCGCCGATGTGTGGGCGACCGGTGTGTCGCCCGGTCGGTATCCCACCGAATTCCTGCGTCCGCGGCTGGACGAACTCGGCGTGGTCGCGGCGAACCGGCTGCTCGCCGTGCCCGACGGGTCGAAGGTGCTGATCGGCGGTGCGGTGACGCACCGGCAGCGACCGGCCACCGCGTCCGGGGTCACCTTCATCAATCTGGAGGACGAGACCGGCATGGTGAACGTGGTGTGTTCGGTGGGGCTGTGGCGCCGCTATCGGCGCATCGCCCAGGGCGCTCCCGCGCTGCTGATCCGGGGGCGGGTGCAGAACGCCGAGGGTGTGGTGAGTGTGGTGGCGGAACATCTGCAGCGCATGGACCTGCGCATGGCCTCGAAGTCACGCGATTTCCGCTGAACGGTCGCGGCTACGCTCGTCCCACCGACCGACATCGAGGAGCAGCACGTGGCGACCGTGGTCCGCGCGACCATCAAACCCAACAGCCGCAAGGGCCCCCTCGTCGAAACCCTCGACGACGGCACCCTGCAGCTGTACGTGCGCGCCCCCGCGGTGGAAGGCAAGGCCAACAAGGCCGCGATCGAACTTCTCGCCCAGCACTACGGCGTGCCCAAGTCGGCCGTCCACCTCACCGCGGGCGCCACCTCCCGCTTCAAACGCTTCACGATCGACATCTGAGGCGTGCCGTTCGGGCGCGGGCCTCGGCGGCTACACGGCGCCCGGGAATCCCAGCTGCCGCCACGCCTCGTACACCGCGACCGCCGCGGCGTTGGACAGGTTCATCGACCGGCGACCGGGCAGCATCGGGATGCGCAGCTGATCGGTGATATGCGGGTCGGCCAGGACGTCGGCCGGCAACCCGGTCGGTTCCGGACCGAACAGCAGGACGTCTCCGGCCCGGTAGGAGATATCGGTGTTGTGCGTGGTGGCGTGCGTGGTGAAGGCGAAGACGCGCTCGGGACGCAGGGATTTCCATGCGGCGGAGAGGTTTTCGTGCACGGTGACCACCGCGAGATCGTGGTAGTCCAGTCCGGCGCGGCGCAGCTTCGGCTCCGACAGATCGAATCCGAGCGGCTCGATCAGATGCAGTTCGCATCCCGTGCCGGCCGCCAAACGGATCGCATTGCCCGTATTCGGTGGGATACGCGGTTCGAAGAACACCAGCTTGAGCACACCGAGACGGTACCCGTCCCGGATAAGTGGTACGCCTCGCAGCCCGGCCTCTGTTACCGTGATCGGCGGCCGTATGGCGACGGCCGATCCGTTTCGACGATGCCGCGATCGCCTCGGTATCGATGAGCTCCCGGGAGGTGGATCGATGACTGTGCGTGAGGCCGCCGTGCGTGCAGGTGCCGGACACCTTCCCCAGGGCCCCTTCCGCGCGTCGGCCTGATCTCGTCCGCGATTGCGCCGAGCGCCCGCTCGCGCAGCCGCGTCGACTCATCACCCGATCGATACGAAACGGATTCGTAGCATTGACTATTCGAACCTGGATCACGCGCGCCGAAACCGCCGCCGACATCCCCGCCGTCCACGCGGTCACTACCGCCGCATTCGACCGGCCCGACGAGGCCGACCTCGTCGAGGCGCTACGCGCCGACCCGGCCTGGATCGACGGCCTGTCGATCGTGGCGACCGGACCGGACGACGCAGTCGTCGGCTATGCGCTGCTGACTCGTTGTCATATCGGCGATATCCCGGCGCTGTGCCTGGGACCGTGCGCCGTACTGCCCGAGTATCAAGGCACCGGTGCCGGGGCGGCGGCCGTTCGTGCCGCACTGCGGGCCGCTGCCGACCGCGGCGAGCATTTCGTCACAGTGCTCGGCCACCCCGAGTACTACCCGCGGTTCGGTTTCCGGCGGGCAAGCCGATACGGCATCGATCTGAGCATCGATGTCCCCGATGACGCGCTGATGGCCCTCGCACTCGACGCGGACCATCCGCTCCCGGCGGGCCGTATCCGCTACGCCGCACCGTTCGGCGTCTGATCGCAGCTCGGTCGCGGCGGCCGCATCCGGTGGCCGTCGTGACCGGGCCCGCCCCCGCTCCCGGGGGCGGCACGACCGGACATGCGAGAATCGCAGCCGTGACCGACGTGCTGACCACCCACCCACAGCATTCCAGCCCGGCGAGCCGCTTCTTCCAGGTTCATCTGCCGATGTTGCTGGTCGTGGTGGTGCTGCTGGTCGCGGTGGTCTTCGTGGCCCAGGACCGGTGGCGGCGCGGCGCGTTCTTCATCGGCGGGGCGACCCTGCTGGCGGCGGTGTTCCGGTTGTGCCTGCCGACGGCCCGGGTGGGGCTGCTGGCGGTGCGCAGCCGCCCGTTCGACATCGGCGCCTACACCGTGCTGGGCGGCGCGATCATCGTGCTGGCGGTCACCATCAGCAGCCTCGGCGTCGGCTGAACTCAGGACGCGCGGGCGTCCTGCGCGGCGCGCGCCAACTCCATCGTCTGCTCCAGCAATTTGCCGATCGCCTCGGTCTCGGTGAGGAAACCGTCGTGGCCGTCGCGCGAATGCACGACTTCCAGGCCCTTGCAGCCGGGCAGGAGATCGGCCAGTTCCTGCTGAGTCCGCAACGGATACAACCGGTCCGAGTCCACGCCGCCGACCACGCAGGGCACCGGGGTGGCGGCCAGCGCGGCCTCGATACCGCCGCGTCCGCGCCCGACGTCGTGCCGGTTCATGGCCTCGGTCAGCAGCACGTAGGTGGCCGCGTCGAACCGCGCGACCAGCTTGTCGGCCTGATGTTCCAGATAACTCTGCACCGCGTAACGGCCACCGTCCCAAGGGTTTTCGTCACCCTGGGCGGTGTTGGCGAACCGATGGTCGAGTTCGAATTCGGTGCGGTAGGTCAGATGCGCGATCCGGCGCGCGATGCCCAGCCCGGCCTGCGGGCGGCGGCCGGTGTCGTGATAATTGCCGTCCTGCCAGTCCGGATCCGAGGTGATCGCGGCGATCTGGGTGGTCTGGGTGCCGATCTGATCCGCGGTGGCGCGGGCGCCGACCGCCAGCACCAGGGCCGCGTCGACGCGATCGGGATAGCCGACCATCCATTCCAGCACTCGCATGCCGCCCATCGAACCGCCGACCACCGCGGCGATGCGGGAGATGCCGAGCAGGTCCAGCAGCACCACTTCGGCGCTCACCTGGTCACGAATCGAAATCTCCGGAAACCGTGCGCCCCAAGGCTTTCCGTCCGGCGCGAGGGACGAGGGGCCGGTGCTGCCCTGGCAACCACCCAGAACGTTGGTCGCGATCACGCACCAGCGATCGGTGTCCAATGCGGCGCCCGGTCCGACCAGTCCGTCCCACCAGCCCGGAAGGGCGTGCAGTTCGTCGGGCTGTCCGCAGACGTGCGAATCTCCGGTCAATGCGTGCTCGACCAGCACCACGTTGTCCAGGCCGGGGGCCAGTTCGCCCCAGCGCTGCACGGCCAGTTCGACACCGGGGACGACCGCCCCGTTCTCGACGCGGACATCGCCGATGCCGATGATGCCCACCGTGCCGTCCGCGGGTGGTAGCAGTGTCGTTGCGCCCGGGCGTGACGTGCTCGATTCGATACTCACGGTCACCGTGCCGTCACCACGTCGAGCCGTGCCAGGCCGTCTACTCCCGTGCCGTCGAGTCCCAGGATCCGCATCGGCCCGCGGACCTGCCGGAACACGGCGCCGGAGGCCGCCGGGTCGGCGCACGGCGAGAGCGCACGCGTGGTCGAGGCGGTACGGAGGGCTGGGGCACACACATCCCCGATGGTAGCGATACGCCTGCGCCGCTCCGCCGCCTCCACGCACTTGTCGACGATGGGCACGGTGGACTCACTCACTTGTTGCTCCTGACAGTCGCGCTTGCCCTCGGCTTTCGAGAGCCCGGTCAATCACCCGGAGCACCCCACCGCAACTGGAGGGTTGCCGGCCAGCGAGCCGGGGCTTGGCGCTGGCACTCATGACCTGCCGTGGATGGTAACAATCGGTCACGGCGGGGGCGAGGGTTGGGCTCGCCCGATTCGAGGCGGATGTTCGCGGTGTATGTCCGTTTCCCTGGCGACCGGACATCGGGCCGGTGTGACGTGGGTAGCTCGCAATGGGACCGCCCCTGTCAGTGAGACCCAGCGCACCAGTACGCTTGTCTTGTTTAGCACCAGGCGTCTCGTGGACAACGCGGGGCGTATACGTTGTCTGTTGAACAGCTGGGGTCCGCTCACAAGCGTGCTCGCCTGGCCGTGCAATGGGAGCACACCTTCCTTAGGAGGACACGAAGATCCATGTCCAAGATCAAGGTTGAAGGGACCGTCGTCGAACTCGACGGCGACGAGATGACCCGGATCATCTGGCAGTTCATCAAGGACAAGCTGATCCATCCGTACCTCGATGTGAACCTCGAGTACTACGACCTCGGCATCGAAACTCGCGACAAGACCGATGACCAGGTGACCGTCGACGCGGCCAACGCCATCAAGAAACACGGCGTCGGCGTCAAATGCGCCACCATCACCCCCGACGAGGCACGTGTCGAGGAATTCGGTCTCAAGAAGATGTGGCGTTCGCCGAACGGCACGATTCGTAACATCCTCGGCGGCACCATTTTCCGCGCGCCGATCATCATCTCCAACGTTCCGCGCCTGGTGCCCGGCTGGACCAAGCCGATCATCATCGGCCGTCACGCCTTCGGTGACCAGTACCGCGCCACCGACTTCAAGGTGCATCAGGCCGGCACCGTCACGATTCAGTTCACCCCGGAGGACGGCTCCGAGCCGATCGTCCACGAAGTGGTGAAGATGCCCGAGGACGGCGGCGTCGTCATGGGTATGTACAACTTCAAGAAGTCGATCGAGGACTTCGCGCGGGCGTCGCTGAACTACGGCCTGCAGCAGAACTACCCGGTCTACATGTCGACGAAGAACACCATCCTGAAGGCCTACGACGGCATGTTCAAGGACACCTTCCAGGAGATCTTCGAGACCGAGTTCAAGGAAGAGTTCGAGGCCGCCGGACTGACCTACGAGCACCGGCTGATCGACGATATGGTCGCCTCCGCGCTCAAGTGGGAAGGCGGCTACGTCTGGGCCTGCAAGAACTACGACGGCGACGTGCAGTCCGACACCGTGGCGCAGGGCTTCGGCTCGCTGGGCCTGATGACCTCGGTGCTGCTCACCCCGGACGGCCGCACCTGTGAGGCCGAGGCCGCGCACGGCACGGTGACCCGCCACTTCCGGCAGCACCAGCAGGGCAAGCCCACCTCCACGAACCCGATCGCCTCGATCTTCGCGTGGACGCGGGGTCTAGCGCATCGCGGCAAGCTGGACAACACCCCCGAGGTCATCGGCTTCGCGCAGACCCTCGAGGACGTCGTGATCAAGACCGTCGAGAGCGGCCAGATGACCAAGGATCTGGCGCTGCTGGTCGGCGGCAACCAGGGCTACCTGACCACCGAGGAATTCCTCGGTGTGCTCGACGCCAACCTGGCGCGCGAACTGAGCTGAACGCTCACGACCGGCCGGAATCCGGCGCGGCCGGTAGACATATCCGGGCACCCGCCCCCACCGATCCCGGTGGCCGCGGGTGCCCGAATTGCTTTCCGCACCCGATCGCGCGGCGTGTGAGGTATCCGACAGCGCGCCGGGCGCGGCCTCCGATGCGGCGAGAGCCGTTGTCCCGCAACGATTTCGATGCTCCTCGGACGGCGCCGGCGAGCGGAAGCCGGTTCCGGTGAGTCGAATCACCCCGGCCGCCGGTATCACCGCGACGGCCGCGCGTGTTGGCCACACCCGTGGCCGACTCAGCTCCCGTGCGTACCGCACCTCCCGTCGACTTCCCCTCGGCGCCGTCTGCGAGTGACGCGTCGTCCCGTGCGGCGCTCGGCTCGGCGCGGGAGACTTCCGTCCGCACCGGATGGCATGTTCCGGCGATGCTCGCGCTGGCGCTCGGCGGTTTCGGAATCGGCACCACCGAATTCGTCACCATGGGACTACTGCCCGACATCGCCGCGGATCTGCATGTTTCCGAGCCCACCGGCGGACATGCCGTCTCGGCGTACGCGCTGGGCGTGGTGGTCGGCGCGCCCGTGATCGCGGCACTGTGCGCCCGCATGCCGCGTAAGCGCCTGCTGATCGGCTTGATGATCGCGTTCACCGTCGGAAATATCGCCTCGGTGCTGGCCCCGGCGTTCCCGGCGTTGGTCGCCGCGCGTTTCGTCGCCGGTCTGCCGCACGGCGCCTACTTCGGTGTCGCCTCGCTGGCCGCCGCCTCGCTGGCGCCGGTGGGGCAGCGGGCCAAGGCCGTCGCCGCGGTGATGCTGGGCCTGAGTGCCGCCAATGTGGTGGGCGTCCCCGCGGCCACCTGGCTCGGGCAGGGGCTCGGCTGGCGTGACGCCTACGTGGTCGTCGCCGTCATCGGGCTCGCCACGGTCTTCGCGATCACCCGCTTCGTGCCCGATCTGCACGGCGTGCGGGTGACCGATCCGCGCACCGAACTGACCGCCCTGCGCCGCCCCCAGGTCCTGCTGACCCTGCTGGTCGGCGCGGTCGGCTTCGGCGGCATGTTCGCGGTGTACACCTACATCACCTCGACCCTCACCGATGTCGCCGGCATGGGTCAGGGCCTCGTGCCGATCGTGCTGGCACTGTTCGGCCTGGGCATGGTCGCGGGCAACATCGGCGGCGGCGTCCTCGCCGACCGCGGCGTGGACCGCTCGGTGTTCGTCGCGCTGATCGCGATGGTCGTGATTCTCGCGGCTTTCGTTGCGGCAGCACACAATCCGTTCACCGCCGCCGCGGGCGCCTTCCTGGTCGGCGCTTCCGGAGCCGCACTGGCGCCCGGCCTGCAAACCCGCCTGATGGACGTCGCCCACGACGCCCAAACCCTCGCCGCCGCCCTCAACCACGCCGCCCTGAACATCGCCAACGCCGCCGGCGCCTGGCTGGGCGGCCTCGTGATCGCGGCGGGCCTCGGTTACACCGCGCCCGCCGTCGTGGGCGCGGGCCTCGCCGTCGCAGGGGTGGTGCTGTTCACCATCACCGTGTGGTCGTCTCGCCGCGTGGCGCGACGCCGTGAACCGGTCGCTCCTCGCCTGTAGCCGACCGGGAGAACGCCGGGCAACCTCCCCTTGTGCGACCCTCCGGCGTGGTTGAGTGATCCCGAGCAGGCGGCAGAACTCGACCGGGAGGTCAGGATGGATCCGCAGGAACAGTGGAGCGGCGGTGACGGTGCGCGGCGGCGGGCGGCGTTGTATGCCGCCGCCCGAACCGCGGTGACGACGATCGTGCTCGTCGCGCTGTATTTCGTCCTGCCCTTTCATCATCTGGACAAGCTCGGCCCGCTACTGGGCCTGTGTGGTGGTCTGGTGTTGGTCGTCGTGCTCATCGTGCGGCAGGCCACGCGGATCGTCGCCGCGCCCTATCCCGGACTCCGCGGAGCCGAGGCGCTGACCATGATCGCGGTGGTGTTCATTCTCGTATTCGCCACGACGTATGTGTTGATGTCGTCGGCCGCGCCGGACAGTTTCACGATCCTGCTGACCCGGGTCGATTCCCTCTACTTCACGGTGACCGTGCTGGGAACGGTCGGTTTCGGCGATATCGCTGCGACCTCGCAGGCCGCCCGCGTCATGGTGACTGTGCAGATCCTGGCCGATCTGGCGCTCATCGGCGCCGGCGTGCGTGTGGTGCTGGCCGCGATCCAGCGCGGCCGTGCGGCGCACGAGCCCGAGTGAGTTTCATGCACGTGTGTATGTAAGTGTAGGATTTCCGAATGGCCAGATCTGTCGTCGGTAAGCCGCCGCGTCGTACGCAGGAGCAGCGCAGCAGTGAGATGCGGGTGCGGCTGCTCGACGCGACCATCGATTGCCTGGTCGAATACGGCTATGCGGGCACCACGACGCCGCGCGTCGCGGAACGGGCCGGGGTCACTCGCGGCGCTCAGGTGCACCATTTCGGTTCCAAGACAGATCTGGTGGTGGCCGCCATCTCGCATCTGGCGCAGCGGCGCACCGAGGCCGCGATGAAGGAGCTGGGCCGGTTGCGCGCCGGCGACGATCCGATCGGCGCCACCCTCGACGCGATGTGGGAGCTGCATCAAGGACCACTGTTCATCGCGGCCATGGAGCTGTGGGTGGCCGGGCGCACCGATCCGGTGCTGGCCGCCGAGGCCGAGAAGGTCGAGCCGTTCGTCAACAACGCCGTCCTGATGGCGGTATCGCAATTGGTCCCGGACGAATTGCGGCGCAAGGAAGTTCGGGACTTCGCCTATACCGCGATGGACACCTTGCGCGGAATTCTGGTCTCCAACTTCGTATCCCCCGATCCGGAGCGTGCCCACCGCCGCTGGCAGCGAGCTTCCGCGCATCTGCGCCGGGCCGCCGAATCCGCACTGCCGGGCCTGGGAATCGGGGGCTGAGAGCTCTGAAAGGCTCCGCGCCGGCGCCGATGTGCGGTGCCGTGGGGCTTCCCGGTAGCCGCCTCGCGACGAATGACGCTGCGGCGCAGTCCGATGCGCCGACTCTCGCGCGCGGGAGATCGGGCTGCTGTTACGGGCGCCACCGCTGACTGCCGTACCGCCCCGCCGGTGCGCCGGCGGCGGGGCGCGCGCTATAGCGAGCTACAGATGCACCTGTACGTATCAACACAAACGTCCTAACTGCGCATACCTCCCGATCCGGCAGCGACCTCACGCACCCTATTGCGCATTTACATACAGCTCCGTATGTTTGTTTCCAGTTCGATCGGAACGGATCGACCGCTGCCGCTCGCCGGGGCGGCCGACTGGGAGAAGGGTGGTTCGATGACGAACAAGGTCTACGTCGTCGGCGTCGGAATGACGAAGTTCGAGAAACCGGGGCGACGGCAGGTCGAGGAGGCCGACGGGACGACCCGTGCGTGGGACTACCCGGATATGGCCCGCGAATCCGGCACCAAGGCGCTGGCCGACGCCGGAATCGACTATCGCGAGGTGCAGCAGGCCTACGTCGGCTACGTCTACGGCGAGTCCACCTCCGGCCAGCGCGCGGTCTACGAACTGGGGATGACCGGTATCCCGGTGATCAACGTGAACAACAACTGTTCCACCGGATCCACCGCGCTCTACCTTGCGGCACAGGCGATTCGGGGCGGGCTGGCCGACTGCACGCTGGCGCTGGGCTTCGAGAAGATGCAGCCCGGATCGCTCGGCTCCACCTGGGACGACCGCGAGCAGCCGATGGCCAAGCACATGATGGCGCTGGCCGAGATCTCCGAAGTGCTGTTCCCGCCGGCGCCGTGGATGTTCGGCGCCGCGGGCCGCGAACATATGAAGCAGTACGGCACCACCGCGGAGCATTTCGCGAAGATCGGATTCAAGAACCACAAGCATTCGGTGAACAACCCGTATTCGCAGTTCCAGGACGAGTATTCGCTCGACGACATCCTGGGCGCGAGGATGATCTACGACCCGCTCACCAAGCTGCAGTGCTCGCCGACCTCGGACGGTTCGGGCGCGGTGGTCCTGGCCTCCGAGAACTTCGTCGACCGCCACGGTCTGGCCGGGCGGGCGGTGGAGATCGTGGGCCAGGCGATGACCACCGATTTCGCGTCCACCTTCGACGGCACCGCGAAGAACCTCATCGGCTACGACATGAATGTGCAAGCCGCGCAGCAGGTGTACCGGCAGTCGGGCCTGGGCCCGCAGGACTTCCAGGTGATCGAACTGCACGACTGCTTCTCCGCCAACGAACTGCTGCTCTACGAGGCGCTGGGCCTGTGCGGCGAGGGCGAGGCCGGCAGCCTCATCGACGGCGAGCAGACGACCTACGGCGGCAAGTGGGTGGTCAACCCCTCCGGCGGCCTCATCTCCAAGGGGCATCCGCTGGGCGCGACGGGTTTGGCGCAATGCAGCGAGCTCACCTGGCAGCTGCGCGGCGAGGCCGACAAGCGTCAGGTGGACGGCGTCACCGCCGCGCTACAGCACAACATCGGCCTCGGCGGAGCCGCGGTCGTCACCGCCTACCAGCGCGCCGAGCGCTGAAAGGAGTACGAGCATGGGTCACATCGAAGCCACCAAGAACCTCAACGCCACCCCGGACGCGCTGTGGGCGGTCGTCTCGGATCCGCAGACCTGGGACAAGTGGTTCACCATCCACGAGCGCTGGATGGAGGAACCGCCGGCCACGCTCACCACGGGCTCGAAGCTGGTCGCCAAGATCATGATGCTCGGCATGGCGAACAAGATGGAATGGGTTGTCGAGGAGGTGAATTCGCCGAACAACCTGGTGCTCAGCGGCGCCGGTATGGCCGGTGTGAAGGTGAAGTTCTCCTTCGACATCACGCCCGAGGGGGCCGGCAGCACGTTCTCGGTCTCCGGCGATTTCGAGGGCGCGCTCATCAAGGGCGCGCTCGGCAAGGCGGTGGAGAAGGACGGCGCCAAGCAGCTGGACACCACCCTCGACCAGCTCGACGCGCTCGCGACGGCATAGCGAGGCGCATATGGCCACCGAAACAGCACCCCGGCCCGTGGAATTCGACGACGCGGGCCTCGACGTCTGGTCCGACGAGGAACGATTCGAGGTCACCCGGGAGCGGATCGCCGAGTACGCCGCGGCCACCAACGACCCGATTCCGGCCCACCTGTCCGGCGATATCGCCTCACCCGTCTTCGCCATCGTGCCCGTCTTCGAGGCGATGATGATGCCCGTGATCGACGTCGTCCCGATGGACATCTTCGGCCGAGTCGTGCACGGCGAGCAGGACTTTCACTTCCACCGCCCGATCCGGCCCGGTGATCGGCTGGTCTCGCGGGCCAAGGCGGTCGGCTACGAGGGCCGGGAGAACGGCACCACCATCACCATTCTCATCGAATGCCGGGACTCCGAGGGCGAGCTGGTCAACGAGCAGTACCTGACCGCCTTCTTCCGCAACATCGATGTCGGCAAGCGGGTCGGTGAGAGCGCGCCGGCGCACAAGTTCGATCCGGAACTGGAGGCGCGCCCGCCCCTGGCCCGGGTCGCCGCCCACGTGGACGACGATCAGACCTACCGCTACGCCCCCGCCTCCGGCGATCCGGTGCCGCTGCACCTGGACGAGCAGGTGGCCAAGGACGCGGGACTGCCCGGCATCATCGCGCACGGTCTGTGCACGATGGCGATGTCGTCGTGGGCGGTCCTCACCGAGGTCGCCGGTTCCGATGTGCACCGGTTGAAGCGTTTCGCGGTGCGCTTCTCGAAGATGGTGTTCCCCGGCGACGATCTGGAGACGCAGATCTGGAAGGTCGGCTCGACCGGCTCCGACACCACCTACGCGTTCCGCACCGCGCGCGGAACCGATCTCGTTCTGACCGACGGCCTGGCGGTCGTCGCCGACAACTCGTAGCCGAGGAGACTTTCATGGGTGTATTGGATGGGCGGGTCGCCGTCATCACCGGCGCCGGCCGCGGCATCGGACGCGAACACGCGCTGTTGTTCGCGCGCGAGGGCGCTTCGGTGGTGGTGAATGATCTGGGCGGGAGCAACGCCGGAGAGGGCGCCGACGCCGGACCGGCGCAGCAGGTGGTGGAGGAGATCCGCGCCGAGGGCGGGAAGGCGGTGGCCAACACCGACAACGTGGCGCAGTGGGACGGTGCGAAAAACCTGGTGGACCAGGCGATCTCGGAATTCGGCACGCTCGACGTGGTGATCAACAACGCCGGCATCCTGCGTGACGGGTTCATCGCCGGACTGGAGGAATCGCAGTGGGACGCGGTCATCGCGGTGCATCTGAAGGGCCACTTCAACGTGCTGCGCCATGCCGCGGCGTACTGGAAGGACCAGTCGAAGGCCGGTAAGCAGCCCAATGCCGCCGTCGTCAACACCGCCTCGGCCTCCGGCGTCACCCTGCCCAACGCCGGCCAGGCGAACTACGGCGCGGCCAAGGCCGGTATCGCCGCGTTGACCCTGGTCGCGGCGGAGGAACTGGAACGCTACGGCGTGCGGGTCAACGCCATCGCCCCGATGGCGCGCACCCGCTTGACCCTGGCCACACCCGGTATGGGCGCGATCTTCGCCGCCGAGGTGGGCGAAGGCGAATTCGACGCCTTCAGCCCGGCCAACATCTCGCCGCTGGTCGCCTATCTGGCCACCGACAAATGCCCGGTCACCGGCAAGGTCTTCGCCGTCCAGGGCGGGGCCATCTCCGAGCTCGGCGGCTGGCACGACGTGAAGACCATCGAAACCGACGGCCCCTGGCTGATCGACGACATCGCAGCCCGGCTGCCCTGACGCTGGAGGAGAATGACGATGTTCGAATGGTCCGAGACCGACGAGATGATCCGCGCGGCCGTGCGCGCCTTCATCGACAAGGAGATCCGGCCGCATCTGGACGCCCTCGACAGCGGTGAGATGCCGCCGTATCCGATCTTGCGAAAACTGTTCGGCGAGTTCGGCATCGACGTCATGGGCGCCGAGGCGATAGAGAAGATGCTCGCCAAGCAGCGTGCCGCCGAGGCCGCGCCGGACGAGGCCGGACAGCGCGACAAGAAACCCAGGTCCGGCAGTGACCCGTTCGGCGAGCAGCAGTCGTTGATGGCGGTGCTGATCAGCGAATTGTCCGGCGTCAGTATGGGTTTGGTCGCCGCGATGGGCGTCTCGATCGGTCTCGGCGCGGCCACCATCATGTCGCGCGGCACGCTCGCGCAGAAGGAACGCTGGCTCGCCGATATCGTGACCTTGAAGAAGGTCGCGGCCTGGGCCATCACGGAACCGGATTCGGGTTCGGATGCCTTCGGCGGCATGAAAACCTCGGTCAAGCGCGACGGCGAGGACTACATCCTCAACGGCCAGAAGACCTTCATCACCAACGGTCCGTACGCCGATGTGGTGGTCGTCTACGCCAAACTCGACGAGGGCGACGGCACCGACAAACGCGATCGCAAGGTGCTCACCTTCGTCCTCGACAAGGGCATGGAGGGCTTCACCCAGGGCAAACCGTTCAAGAAGATGGGTTTGCACTCCTCACCCACCGGCGAATTGTTCTTCGACAGCGTGCGATTGGGCAAGGACCGGCTGCTCGGCGAGACCGAGGAGCACAAGGGCGGCGACGGGCGAGAAAGCGCGCGAACGAGTTTCGTCGCCGAGCGGGTTGGCGTGGGCTTCATGGCGCTGGGCATCATCAACGAATGTCACCGGCTGTGTGTGGAATACGCCAAGACCCGCATGCTGTGGGGTCAGGAGATCGGCCGCTTCCAGCTGGTGCAGCTCAAGCTCGCGAAGATGGAGATCGCCCGCATCAACGTGCAGAACATGGTCTTCAACACCCTCGAACGCGGCCGCGCGGGCAAACCGCCGACCCTGGCCGAGGCCTCGGCGATCAAGCTGTACTGCTCGGAGACGGCCACCGAGGTCGCGATGGAGGCCGTGCAACTGTTCGGCGGTAACGGCTACATGCAGGAATACCGCGTCGAACAACTCGCCCGCGACGCCAAGTCGCTGATGATCTACGCCGGCAGCAACGAGATCCAGGTGACCCATATCGCGAAGGGCCTGCTGGGCCGGTGATCGCCACGTGATGGCGGCCGGCGGATCGGCGCCGAGGGGTTCGAACCGATCCGCCGGCCTTTCTCACACCGCCCGCAGACGCGTGCGGCTGGCATAGACGTGCTCGGCGATGAGGGTCGCGATGCGGTCCGGAGCCTCCAGCATCGGGACGTGACCCACGCCGTGCACCAGGATGCGGTCTGCCGTCTCGGGCAGTTCCCGCAGAAAACGCTTGGCGTACATGCGGTTCGGGATGATCCGGTCGAATTCGCACATCAGCAGGCGCACCGGCGTCCGCACGGTGGACAGATCGTCGAGAACCGCCATCCGCAGACCGCTGACGATCAGCGGCAGCATGGCCGCACAGTGGGTCGCCGACATGATCGCCGCTTCCACTCCGCGTCGCGGCGCCGCGGCGATGTTCTTGCTCAGCAACATGGCGGTGGCCCGCCGGACCGGCGCGCTGAACCGGATCCAGGCCGGCAGACGCTTGCCGATTTCGACGATCGGCAGCAGCATCAGGAACTCCAGCCCCACCCGCAACTGCGCCAGCGACGGATTGTGCCATCCACCGGCGGGTGCGATGGCGGTGAGCGTGCGCGCCCGGCCGCGGCGGGCCAATTCGAAGCCGACCCAGCCGCCGAGCGAGTTGCCCGCGATATGGCAGGTGCGCCAACCCAATTCGTCGAGCTGTTCCTCGACCCGGTCGGCGAGCAGATTCACGTCGATGTACCAGCCGCTGAGGTCGGGGCCGCCCCAGTGCCCGGCGAAGGCCGGAGCGAACACCTCGCAAGTAGCGGACAATCGGGACGCGACGTCCTCCCAGCAGTGCGGCGACATCAGGAAACCGTGCAACAGCAGCAGCGGATCGCCCGATCCGGTGTGCAGGGCTGTCATCGGCGCAAGGGAGGTGGCGGGTTGGGTGGTGCCGGACGTCATCGTCGTCACCCCTTCCGAATCGGCGGCGGCCTGCTCGGCGTGGCCGCGATGTCCGCGAGGACGGGTTGATTCCCGCATTGTACGGTCGATACGTGGCCCGCATCATCAGTTCCGTCAACGTCAATGGCATACGCGCAGCTACCGGCAAGACCGGGAAGGGGATGCTCGAATGGCTCGCAGTGACCGAGGCCGACATCATCTGCCTGCAGGAGACCCGGGCAACCGATGACCAGACCCGCAAGGCACTGGCGCCGGTCCTCGACGCCGGGTGGTTCCTCGCCCACGCCGAGCCGGGCGCCAAGGGCCGCGCCGGGGTCGGAATTCTGTCCCGCCGTGAGCCCACCCGCGTGCGAATCGGCTTCGGCAGCACCGAATTCGACGGCGTCGGCCGCTACGTGGAGGCCGATTTCGACGACGTCACCGTCGCGAGCGTGTACGTGCACACCGGTGAGGCCGACACTCCCATGCAGGACGAGAAATATCGTTTCCTCGGCGAACTGGGCGCGCATATGAAGGCGCAGACCCGCGATTTCGTGATCTGCGGCGACTGGAACGTCGCGCATACCGAACTCGACATCAAGAATTGGAAGGGCAACGTCAAGAACTCCGGCTTCCTGCCGGGGGAGCGGGCCTGGATCGACGAGATGCTGGCCGCGGGGTATGTCGACGTGGTCCGCCAACTCCATCCGGGCGTGCCCGGCCCCTACAGCTGGTGGTCCTACCGCGGCCGCGCCTACGACAACGACGCCGGCTGGCGCATCGACGCGGTTTACACAACGCAGGATATAGCATCCCGAGCCGTGTCGGCTCGGGTGGAGCGTGCCCCGGAGTACTCGTTGCGTTGGTCCGACCATGCGCCGGTAACGGTGGAGTTCGCCGACAAGGCACCCGAGCCGGTAGTCATCCCTGCCCCGTCCGGCACGGTTCCCGGTGCCGAGACGGTATCCGTGCATCCCGGCTGATAAGTTCCGGCGGGCTGACCGCCGGGGCCGATGCCCACGGCGTAGCGACATACCGGCGGTCGGCTCTCGTTTTGCTGCAACGTGTCTCGGCTCAGAGTCCGGACTTTGAGCCTAGGATTTCGGGTGTGCACTTCACCTTGACTCAGCCGTGGGCAACTATCATCGCTGCGGTACTCGCGATCGGTGCCGCAACGATCGCATATCGGGGCGTCATTAAGAACATCGAGGCGCAGGCAAAAGCCGCAAAACAAGCACGAGCCCTCGGGTTATTTGATGAATTCGTTACAGCTGTAGAAACGACTTCCCACCTGCTTTTGATTCTGCCCGTCGCGTCAACGGAGCAGGCGCGCGAACGGTACAATGAGAGATTGCTTCAGTTGTTCGAACATCTGATCACCGTGCGTGCGAAGTTTGTACTGTACGGATTGCTCGATGCTGCGGATGCCGCCCAACACTACATCCAGACTGTGAATGATCCCGATCGCAGGAATGAAGCGCTTACGAAGCTTGCGGACGCGAGAAAACAAATCGAAGGTAGTGACACGCGTCGATCGCACGGCCTAGAGCTGGAATTATTCTCTCGCAAGGTTACGCTTAGAATTTCTCGGAATAGCGACTAACTCGCTTGTTGTTCATGTGTGGACTCTGGCTTGGATTGCCTTGCGTATCAGCTCTCGGGCTACCTCTCCGGTAGCGGATTGTCCGGCGAGCGTGTCAAACGCTCGGCTATATAAAGCAATCTCCCTCGGCTGAGTGACTGTCAGTTTCGCGGTAGAACCTTCTTCGGTCACTAACCGGTTGTCGTACATGACGAAATTGTTGAACAACACGCGGGCCTCAGCGGTGAGCGGGACTATTCCGAATGTCACTCGCGGGAGACTCCCGGCGGACAGCAACCGGTCAAGCTGACCAATCATCACGCTGTCGTCTCCAACGGTGGTGTACAAGGCTTGTTCACCGATGATGAAGTGGAATCGGTGGTCTCGCCGGTACAGGACTTGTTGCCGCTCCATCCGGGCGGCTACAGCTTGCTCCACGTCATCGGGGAGCTGGTAGAACTCCGATACCCACCGAATCATTGCCTCCGCATACTCCGGTGTTTGTAGTAGCCCGGTGACGATATACGGCTGATAGTTCCGTAGGTGCTTAGCTTGTGTTTCGAGCTTAGAAGTTTTCTTCTGAGCCGACTTCACACCGGAACTCAGATGTCTACGCCATTCGACGTAAGCGGAGTCGATATTGTGCAACGTGGCTAACAAGTCTTCGAGTTGATCGTTAGCCCCGGCATGGTTGCAGTACGCCCGGATATCGTCATCGGACGGGCGTAGCTTGCCGTACTCTATTTTAGAGATACGCGATTCGTGGTAGCCCTCTAGCCGGGCAAGCTCCCGTGCGGATAATCCCGCGCGTCTGCGTATCTCCCGGAGACGTGTACCGAGAGCTTGCCTGGCCTCCTGAACGGAACTGGTCACGGGTGGAATTCCCCGTAAGGTGTCGCCACCGACCAGAGGCGCTGTGCCTCAGTTAGGGATAGTTTCAGTATTCGCGGGTCGGTTGTGACACCGGACCCGCCGACCGCACGGCCATCCGGGTCGGACAGCGTGAACGCAACAGTTTCCCGGTCGATAATCCAATAATCATCGACCGGGACTGAGCCCGCTTCGGCCCGGTTCAGGTAGCGGAGTTCTTCGCCAGCCTCGATATTGAGCGGAGCTATCTCCGCCAGCGACCAGCGTTGATAATCCACCACCGGAACCGTAACCACCCGAACCCGACGGACCGACACACCTTTAGATACGAGCCCCTGAACTAGCTCCGTCCAGTCCCTAAACCATTCCCGGTAATCGAACGGCTCGCTATTCATGAACCGCTGAAACGGTTCATCTTCGCTTGGCACTCCGTAGGTGTCTCGGACTTCTACGCGGAACAGTTCAGTTCGACACTGCCGCAAGAGGTCGCGTGTCGGCCGGAATTCCAAAGTACGTCCTTTCGAGCTTAGGCACGAGAATCGCTGTCTCGTAGTCTTCCATTTTCAGTTCTGCGACAGTCTCAGGGGAGGTAACCGGTACGCCGGTCACGGTGAACGTTCCCCGGCCGGTATCGGTCAACGCGGCCCCGATGTATGTCCGGGAGTCCACGAACCCGAGCAGCAGGTGAGGAATCTCGATCGTGTCGGGGGTGTCGGTGCGCCAGCCGACGAGTAGGTATCGGCCGTCGTCGGTGGCGTACACCGCCGGGCAGTCATCCTTGCCGGACCCACCTTTGCCCAGGAAATGCAATCGCATGGTTGAGCCTTCCGTCTACGTGTGTGCCACTTTGTGCGGCACTACCACCATGCTCGCTGACATCGGCTGTCTGCGTCGCGGTATCGGTCGAGTATTGGCAAGTTTTGGCACGTTCGTAGACCGGTATCCGGCCCGGTTCTTACGGTTCTGAGCAAGCCCCGGCACCGGGCCGAACCCGCTTCCTCGGTGCCGGGTGCCCTACCACTCTGGGAGGAACCGTGAAGCACTATCTGATCAAGGTTCATTGCTGCGGTGAGCGGTGGATTATCCACGCGCCGGGGCTTCAGTTGTGGACTACGACGAACAACCGTCGTTCGATCGAACCTGTTGCGAGAGCGATGGTTTCGGACGCCACGCGGACACCGTTGGAGGGGTTCGAGGTCGACTTGTCGGCCGGTCGGGTGGTCGGTTCGGAAGCTGAGTTCACGATGTCAGAATCGTTCGCTCAGCGGTGGATACAGTCCGCTTGGCGGATCGGTTGCAACGACGCTCGGGCGTTCGGTCCGGGGGAGCGTGAACGGGCCGGACTGTGACGGGAACGGAGTTCCCTCCGCTGCGACCCGTCCCCGACGATTGCAGCACCGGTCCGGATGAGTGTCCGTTCGAGGTCGATTTGAGCCAGCCTCGCCCGAGGGGTGTTCCGGCACTGGTGTTCAACTTTCGGCTACACGAAGGGCACGGGTGTGCCCCGGAGGCACGCCTACGCCGTATCTGCGAGGAACGTGGACTGCTGCGGCCTCGGCAACCCGAGGCCGGCGACGGAGTCGCCGCCGGTCAGAGTCGTACAGACTCAGACACGGACTGAATAGCTACCGCTCCGCGAACTGGAGAACCGGAGCGTTATCCGGGGTTGTGCGTGGTGCTCAAACCGGTTGCGGCGGTACACAACCGGGAGCCGTAACGCCCGGTGCGGCCTCCGGGTTGACCGGGTGCCATCGCTACCGCCGAAACGGTGCCTAGATCGCCCGTAGAGGCCCGAACACGGCCCGGACGGGGAGTTGTCTCGATTCCGGGGTTACGGCTCTCAGAATTGAGAAATCTGAGAGAGTCACCGCCGGTTTCTCTCATGACACGCCCGGCGGACTACCCCCGCGCGCGGGAGACCGAGTGAACGTGTGCGCGTACGCACGCGAATAAGAGATATATACAAACAACCAAGGCGACCTTGCTGGATCGCCGTAGGGCTCGCCGTCGCTGTAGGTGACGGCTCACCAACGGTGACGTTGCCCCGTACCCGGCAACCGGTTTCGTCCCTGCGAGCCTCAAGGGCTCGCTGTGGAGTAGGTCACATTCTGAGCTTCGGCTGGAAAAATGTGAGGTTCATACATGTGAAGGGCTTAGGGGCCGACCCCGAAAGTCGGCCCCAGTTAGTGAGTTACGTCACAATCCATCCAGTGACCTGCTAATTCACACCTTCATATATGTAGGGCCGGAAAATTGTCACCTTCATATAGGTAGAGCCGGTGAGATTCGCAGGTTCATACATGTAGAGGAGTAGAGACCTGGCGAGCCCCCGAAGGCTCGCGGGCGACTTACGTCACAATCTGGTCTCACGTGAAAAAATGTCACCCTTAGTTATATAGAGGGAGTGAGGGAGGTACGAAGTACCGACCAGAGACCTCCGTCACAATCTGGTCTCACGACGAAAAATTACACCTGATTACTTACTGAGGGGTTAGGAACCCTGACGGGTTCCGAACTAAGCCTGGTGAACTAGGTCACAATCCAGAGTCCAGCTCGAAATATCAGACCTGATTACTTAGTGAGGGAGTGAGCGAAGCTCCCGACCCCGATCCCGCCACCAAGGCCACCGCCGAAACGGTGGCCTTTGTTGTTTACAGACTCCCGTTAGGTGCTCGGTGGTTCTTCCGCCTAACGGTCGAGAACGGGACCGTCCCCCTCTCTGGCGGTCCTCGGTTCTTAGGCGCGGTTCTCGAAGAGAATCCGCACCGGGGAAGCCTTACCGGCTTCTACTGCATAGCCCCGCAGGCGCAGCACCCTGCGGGGTTTTTGTTTGGCCTATTTCGATTAGGCCCTACGTATCGAAAGAAGGTGAATGAATGGCTGCCGCGTGTACGCGACACCCGCACGAAGGACCGCAGGACTACCGCCCCGGAGGCGGTTGTATCCATTGCTCCCGCGAGGGACAAGCGCGGTACCGCAAGCGACGCCGAGACGAGTACCGGCGAATGAAAGAAACACTAGACCGGCTCGGGCTGTCGGTGGCAGATATCGACCCCGAGTACCCCTGAACGGTTCTAGGCCGTCTACGGCCGATCTAGTGGCCCTTACGGGGCCTTTTCTTATGTCTGGAGAACGAATGAATGACTGATACAGACCGATGTGGTTGTGGTGAACCCACAGAGACCAGGCGACACAAAAAGTGTCGCCGGTGTCGATTGGAACCGTTAGCCGGTTCCTCTCAGTGCCCTTGGTGCCTCGATTGGTACGTGAGTCACGGAGGCACGGTTAGTGAAGTTCAGAAGCACGCTAAGCGTGACTGTCGTAGATAAAGGTAAGCAAATGACGGAGTTCCGAGACCACTGGAAAGCGCGTAGCCCGGAAGACCGTGAGGCAGCGTTTAAAGCATGGTTCAACTCGGAAGCGAACAAGTCGGGAGCTTCGGAGGAACAAGCAAGAGCGTTGTTTATGCGTCGGTACGTCCGGCCGGATGCCGGGCCGTGGATCGAATGGAGAGGGTGAGCCGATGAGTGACGAGGGTCCCAGAGTGCTGTTGTGTTGGCAGAAACCTAGAAAGGCTCGGGCAACTAGTTCGTTCAAGATTTACGACCGGAAGACCGGTGCGGGTATCCGGCTCAGTCCGGCGGCCCTGCGTCAGTTTCTAGACCATGCCGAAGACAAATGGGCTGACTATGAAGCCTTCAAGATAGAACGAGGTAAATCAAATGGCTAACGGTGAAATTCGTGAGATGTTGATGAAAGCTATCAACGGTGAGCTCCCCGAGGAGCGGGACGACAACAATCGTCCGATGACAAACGCAGAACTGCGACAGTCGATGCTTGATTATTTTTCAGATACGGGTGGTGAAACCAAGAATCACACCCACACCCGGGATATGCCTACGCCGGAAGATATCGCCCAGCAGGAGAGGGAAGCGGAGGAGGCTGCACGGCAAGAGTGGTACGACGAACATGTTCGAAGGCTCGATGACCTCAAATACCGGGGTGTAACGGGGGGTGCGATCGCTCTAAACAACGATGCCGCCTTGATGCGTCGGGCGCTAGGTAACTAACTAACCCTTATTCGGGACCGTCCACGGTGGGCGGTCCTTTGTTGTGTCCGGAGAACAATCTCCCGGACTTTCCCAGAAGGAGAATCACACATGTTCGAGAACGATATTTACCAGCAGCATCTAGACGATGTAGCGATCGTTCGCGCACAAGGCGGAACGGTTTCTAAGAAGTGGACCGAGATTGATTCGCGGTATGAAGCTTTCCTGTACCGGCAGTCTTCGCCGATTGACGATTTGTACGACGCAATCGTTTCCGGAGCTGATGAAGCGACACTGAATCGGAAGTATTCGGATGTAGTGGCGGATACTGTGGCCTCCGTTGACGGAACCGCTAAGTATGTCGCGGGTACCGCTGAATCGGTAATCAAGAACACTATCCGTCGCCGGATCGCTGCGGCATTGATCCAGGAATACGCAACTACCGCCGATGCGAATATTCAGACTATCGCTGAGCAGTTCGACACCGAGTACGCGCGGTTCCTCGAACTGGCTTCGGCGATTGATCCTGAAACCCCGCCGGAGCGTCTGGTAGGTCAGCCGATGGAAGTTCAGACAGCGTGGTTGGAATCGGCGGAAGTATCCGCCCGACTGGATACGTTGCTACAGGCTCTGAAAGCGGCTGTAGGTCTCGCTGGTGTCCACAACCTGAACAACGATGCTGAGGTTAGTTTGGTTGCGCCTACGGACGCTGTAGGGATGCATAAACGTGCCGTGTGGGATGCGTGGAATACAGACGGCCGGTGCCGTCGCTGGTCTGCGCTGGCGGCTGCGGATATCGAGGTTCGCGCTATCCGGTCGGCCGGTGAGTTCAAGCGGCTAGCTAAGCCTCAGATCACATTTGTGACGGAGCCAACCGCGACCGGTGGAATTCGGCAGTGGGCTACCGATGCCGAATCCGGGGAGAAGCTACACCAGGTCGGTTTCTGAACCGGAATAACTGAAACTACGGGGACCGCTTCCGGGCGGTCCCCTTTTCGTTGGAGAACCACAAATGAATCGGATAACCGCGATAGCGGTTGCAGCGGTAGCGGTAGTTGCTGCGGTTGTGTCGTACGAGCATCTGTACACGGTGGCGGAAATATCCGGCGAGCACTGGCGGGCGTGGTTGCTTCCGTTGTCGGTAGACGGTCTGGTCATTGCCGCATCGTTGTCCGCGTTCCGTTCGAAGCGGAACCGGGAGCCGGTACACCCGATGACCAAGCTTTCTCTTGGTACCGGCCTGGTGGTCTCTGTGGCTGCAAACGTGTTGGTGCCGTTCCTACCGGCAGTGTCTTCCGGTTGGTTGTCCGCTGCGGTAGCGGCATGGCCTGCGGTAGCACTGGCACTCGCTTTCGAGGAGTTGCTACGCCTGCGCGGTAACGCTGAGCCGGAACCGCTTCCGCTAGAGCCGGAGCCGGTAGACGAACCGGCGGAAGAACTGGAAGAACCTCGACCGGCCGGAACGGAAACCCCACGGGCGGCAGCGCTGCGGGTGGCGCTAACGGAACCGGGCATTACCGGTAGCGCTCTCGGAGCTCGGTTCGCCCGCTCGGATTCGTGGGGTCGCGCAGTCATCCGGGAAGCGAAGAAGAACTATCAAAGCGAATTGAGCCTAGTGTGACAGACATTGATATCAGTACCCGGCAAGTTTTCAAGCGGTATTCGTTAGGAGAGGCGTACCGAATGTCTCAGCAGTCGGAACGCTGGGTATTCAAAGACACTATCTGTTCTTCGGTAACGCTGATCTACGGTAAGT
This sequence comes from Nocardia nova NBRC 15556, assembly GCF_001613005.1. Lineage (GTDB taxonomy): Bacteria > Actinomycetota > Actinomycetes > Mycobacteriales > Mycobacteriaceae > Nocardia > Nocardia nova. Next base: position 26,575 of record NZ_BDBN01000052.1, read on the forward strand.
CGAATGTCGGCAAGTCGTACTTGGTGTCGTCTATGGTTTCGTCGTTGCTGGTTGACGGTCGAGAATTCCTCGGTATGCAACCGGTCGATAAGTCGAAACTGTGGCGGCCCGCGATCGTAAGCACCGACCCCGGAACATTGCAGGACTACGGAGAGCAGATTTTCGAGACGATTCCGAACCCGACCGGTGATGAGGTCGACCTGTTTGAAGGTGCGTTAATGCTCGACCCGAGCCGCTGGGACTTGTTCGCTAACCAGGTGGTAGAGAACGGGAACAATTTCGTTGTTCTGGACAACCTTATGGGGTTGACCGGTGACACGAATTCGTCGGAACGGTGCACGGTCGTGTTTGATGCTATGGCTAAGCTGAATTCCCACGGTATCCCTACGGTTCTGTTGCATCACGAGTCAGAGCACGGATTCTCAGCGACCGGAGCTAACCCGATGGGGTCGTCGGTAATCGTGCAGAAGCCTCGGATGTGGATACAGGTACGGCAGACGAACCGTAAAGGTCTACGCGGTGGAAATACCGCGATGATCATTCGGGGTAACCGTTTGGAGCAACCGCAACAGTTGGTTGCCGCGCCGATGGCTGGCCCCAACTTTAAGGTTATAAATCGCGGCCCGTGGGAATCGACCGCAACGGAGCAAGCTAAGAAGCAAGACCGGTCTAAAGACACCTTGGACGCTAACGCGGATATGGCTCGGTTTGTGGTTACGAACTGTCAGGGTTATACGCAGAACGAAGCGGCCCGGAAACTGGCCGCTGAGTTCGGGGGCTCTATCGAGAGCTATCGGAAATGGCTACAGCCGGGAAAGCGTCTCGGTGCCCTGGTGACTCGCACCGGAACCACTTGGACGCTGGCCTAAATCAGGTGGGGACGGAAGTGGGGATACCGTCCCCACCCTGGCTCTAAATGTACTGGTCAGCCTAGGTGGGGACTGGGGACGGGGACCCTTATATAAGTAGTTCGTACCTCACTACTTAATAACCCACTTCATACCCTTTTAGTGGAGCCGTGCTCCACCGGAGACGGAACAACATAGCGGCCCTTAGTGGGGCCGCTTATCCATCGGTCAGCCGTGCTGACCTTCATCACCTGCGAACGTCGCAGGTATATACCGATAGGAGGTAGGCCGTGCCTACCGACCAACAGCACGCAACCGTGTTGCGAGCTAAGTGCAACAACGGCACGTTGTATCGAAATGATGCCAAGCTATCGCACTGGCTTGGCATCCCCGAGAACAAGGTCAAGTTTGTACTTGACCGATTGATTGCGGAGGGTGTCCTCCGCTATGTGGGCCAGTCACGGACTGGCACCAGTAAGTACGAAGTAGTGCAGGTGTCTGCACTGACTGAGGACGAAAAGAATCAGATCGTCTCTGAATACGCAGCGGCCTCAAATGCAATTAGTTGGTCTGACGAACCGGTGTTCCCGAGCAGGGTTGCTCGGAGTCCGTTCCCGACAGCTCTACCGATTACCGATGAACCAACATTCTGAGTCAACATGGATGAGACAGAGTTCGATCGGTTGTGTTTGGTTGCTCTCGAATGTGCTAGTTCCGATGATGCTAAGCGAGAGCTAACGAGTCTAAGGGAATGGGCTAAGCGTCGCCGGGTAAGCCTCAGTCCGGCTGTAGCCGTAGACGAGTCTGGTCGGCAGGAATAGGTAACTCTCCCGCTGGGCGGTTTCAGTCGCTCAGCGGGGCAATCAGAGCCCCTTAAGGGGGTAGGCGGGGAACCCTCCCACCCTGGTCGCTGGCCCCTCTCTCGGCTTTCATGCCGGTATCCCCCCGAGCTGAAAACTAGTTCCCCCATATCTGCCACCTGCGGTTTTCTTCCCTGGAAAACCGCTTAGGTTGTCAACTATTCCCCCCGAAATTCGACAGGATTCCGCGATGAAAGAGTGTTCCGTCTGTGCTGTACCTAAACCCCTAAGCGAGTTCTACTCGGACAAGTCCCGTAAGGATGGCTTAGAGCACCGCTGTAAAGTGTGCAGCAACCGTAAGCGCACCGCGTATCAGCAGCGGGCCGACGGTATCTAGACACGAAAAAGCCCCTTCGGTGACCGGGCTAACCGGTCGCCTCCGGGGCTATTCGTTGTTAGCTAGCCTGCGGGAAGACTGGGCGGCCCGCGTGGTCCCGAGCTGTCTCCGGGAAGCTGGGTCTAACTATCTTGTGCCAAATATCGTAGTCGAGCGACACCGTGCCTACGCCGGTCTCGGTTATCGCGGGTACCTCTAGGGGTTCTCCATCGCAGTCGGACAAGATTTCCTCGAAGTATCCGAATTCGGCCAGTTCACATAAGCAGTCGATAAACAGCCCCGCTGTGTATCCGCGCCACTCTAGGTCTTCGAGCGGTTGCACACCGGATCGCAAAACGATCGGTTCCCCCGATTCCGGATCATAAAACGGGGACATGGTTACATACGCCGTGTCCATGCCGTGTATCTCGCCGTGCACGTATTCGAATAGTTCTTCGCCGGTTTCTGTCATGCATCGACGTATCTGCTCGGCAAGCGTATGCGTGTGGTCGTCGAATTCGGGGTGTAGCTGAATCTCGAACAGCCACCGGTCCCAATCGAAATTCATTTCTTCCCCCTATACTCGTGCCGGAGTTCCCATGCCAACTTATCCCATTCCGGATGAGGGTTCCGGATTTCTTCTTCCTCTTCCGGTGTGAGGGGACGCTCTACCCATTCCCTGTATCGCTTGTAGTATTCTTCTCGCGGTACATTGAATGTATCGGGGAACTCGTCCGGGACAATCAGATGAGCATACCGGCCGTTCTCTCCTAATTTCCGTACATACAGCCTAATTCCGGCTTTCATTAGCAGTGCCCGACGTTCCTCGGGGTTCATCCGCTCGTAAGCCTCCGCGTAGGTTTCTCCGGTCGGTTCGTCTATGTACTGCGGTTCCCGTTGCGGAAGCGATTCGAGTAGCTTCCGCTTCTCGACTAGCGCGGCTAGGCGTTCCCGGTACTCGTCTTGGCCTCCGTCGTAGTCGTATAGACCTAGGTCGTATTCGTCTCGGATAGTCGTCATTGCTCGGGACACCGCTTGTAGTTCGTCGGTGTGGTCCTCGCCCGGAATGAACTTGCGTTCGGTAACCGGTAGAGCTTTGAGATTATCGTATACACGTGAGTCCACGGTTTCTTGAATTTCAGATTCTAGGAACGTAGAGCCCTCGCATTTGGGCTTACCACTTTTAGGGACACAGCGGTAATACGAGTACTTCTTGCCGTTCGAGTGAGTGTTAACGACACGGTACAGCCTTTCTCCGCACCCGGCGCAGTACACGATACCGAGCAATGGTGCCGCCCCATGAGACCGTTCACGGGTGCGGGAACGTGCCTTCAATACCTCTTGAATCTGTGTCCATTCCTCATCGGTGAATATGCCCTTAGGTGTGTACCGGATAGGCATTCCGTCTACCCCTCGGGCTAGCCTCCGCTCTTTCACCGAGCGCCCGATAAGCTTGTAACCCTGCGTAGCGGGAGACTTGAGTATCTTCCCGACGCTCGATTGGTTCCAGACATCGGAGACCTTAGTTTTCCGGCTTACACCTTCTTTGTGGTAGTACCGGGCAGGCGTAGGGAAGCCGTCCGCTGTGAGCCGCGCGGCAATCTCCCATTGCGATTTACCGGCTAGCGTCATCTCACCCATGATTCGCACTGCCTGAGACGACACAGGATCAATCTCTAGAGTCTTACCGGCTCGCGGGTGGTCAACGATTCGATAGCCGTAGGGCGGTTGGCCTCCAGGCCAACGGTCCATCTTCCGTAAAGCGTTGTGCGAGTCCTTGACTCGGGTCGAGAGCGTGCCCGCTTCGAGTTCGGCGAGTGCCGCAATGATGGCAACCATCGCTTTGCCGAACGGCTGAGACAAGTCGAAACCTTCGGTAGCGGAGACCAACGTCTTACCGTTGTCCTCACACCATGCGATGAGGTCGGCAAGGTCCTTCGAGGAACGAACCAACCGGTCAAGCCTCCACACCACGATTGCGTCGAATTCGTGGTGCCGGTTCTTCAACCAGTCGCCGAGTTCGGGCCGGTCGAACGGTGAGTACTTGGTGGCGGACACGTCGAGGTCGGTCGCTACACCCGCCTCAGTCCATCCGCGCGCTTGGACCGCGTTGCGGCTGTGCTCCAACTGTCGTGCTGGTGACGTAGATTCGTCAGTCATGACGGATAGCCGAGCGACCAGCAAGGCGCGTAGCGGGGGAGCAGTCATCGTGGAACCTCCGTGTTCAGAGCCGATTCTAGTTTGTAGAACCGAGTCGATCCGGTGGCGCATCGACTACCACCTCGCGCGGGGAGCGATCGCCGGGCGCGCGAAGCAGGCCGTGGTCGAGCGCGCGCCCGAATACGCGCTGCGCTGGTCGGACCATGCTCCGGTCACCGTGCAATACCGCTGAACGCGATACCGCTGAACCCTGATCGACCGAACGCGGTGGGAACATCGTCTCCACACCGCGTACCCGTCAGCGTGGACGGGACTCCGCAAGTCCGACAGCACCGATGAACAGGCACCGATGAACATGTCCGACAAGAGAATTCGCATCCTGATGGTTCTGGGTGGGCTGGTGATCGCGGCGATCGTGGCCGGCGTGCTGGGCCTGCGCGGTGGTTCCGCCACGCACGACACCGCGAGTTCGGTGGCGGCAACCGTGCACTCCATTAAGGCCGCGCAGTCCACCACCCAGGCTGCCAAGCCCGCGCCCGGCAACGGCGCCACACCCGCCGCGTCGGCGACCCGGGCGCCGGGCGTGCCCGATCGCGCCTACGCCACCCTCGTCGAGATCGACGCCGGACGCTGGCCCGGTTCGGCGAACGCGCCGGGCACCAAGGGCGGCGATCAGTGGATGAACCGCGCCGGAACCCTGCCGAAGACCGACTCGAGCGGTAAGGCGATCACGTATCAGGAATGGGACGTCAACCCGAAGCAACGCGGCCAGACCCGGGACGCCGAGCGCATCGTGACCGGCAGCGACGGGTCGGCGTACTACACCGGCGACCACTACCAGACCTTCACGAGGATGCGCTGATGGCCGAAACCATGTCGTTGTCGCAGTTCCTGGCCCCGCCGGACGCCGGCTCCGACGCGACTGCGGCGCGCGTGGACGCGCGTTCCCGCCGGACCGCCGGCGGGCCGGTACTCGGCGCGCTCGACGTCGGCGCCGGACCGTTCAGCGGTGTGCGATTTCAGGTCCCCGACGGGTATATCGCCCGTGAGGTCCGCGGCGCGAAAATGCGCACCACCGCGGGAGTATTCGACGAATTCGCCGCCGCCCTGCAATTTCCCTACTATTTCGGCGACAACCGCGACGCCTTCGACGAATGCCTGCGCGACCTGGACGAATTCGTCGGTGAGGCGCCGGGATACGTTGTCGTGATCCGTGATTCGAGCGGGCTGCTGGCCGACCAGCGCGAGGATCTGGAATGGTTCGCCGACGCGATGACCCAGGCGGCCGAATACTGGGCCGCGAAGGGCACGGTCTTCCGGGTGGTGCTACAACAGCGTCCGCCGGTGCTGTCGCCCGTCGAACTCACCATGGCCGACCCGGCGTAAGGAAGCGGCTCAGCGGAGCCGCTGTGCGAGATCCTCGCCGAGGAGGACGAACACGTCGGTGGTCTCGTCGATGAGCTGTTCCCGGGTCATATCGATATCGCCCTGCAACCAGCTGGTTAGCGTCTGCACCAGCCCGCCCACCAGGTAGGTCGCGCGGAAACCGATCGCCGGGTCCGGCGTGGGCGTGCCCAGGCCGTAGAAGTCGATGCCGCGGGCGGCGACCAGGTTCGCGAACGACGCGATGCTCTGCAGCGTGCGTGAGCGCAGCTCCGGCGTGGAGGCACTCACCGCCAGCGCGACCTGGGCCTTGCGCGGGTCGTCGGTCAGCACGTGGATACCGGCGGCGACGGCCGCGTGCGCCATCGTGCGCGTTTCGCGCTGCGTGCGGCGCGCGGACGTATCGGCGGAGTTGTCGCCGTCGCCGGACGCGCCGGCCACCTCCTGCAGCGCCCGCACGATGGCGTTCGCGAGTTCCTCGGCGATACTGTCGAACAGCGCGGTGAGCACGGCCTCGCGGCCGGTGAACTGTTCGTAGTAGTAGCGCTCGTTCAGCCCGGCCTGGGCGCACAGCCCGCCGACCGTCAGCTTGTCCACGCCCTGGGTGCCGATGATCTCGAGAGCCGCGTCGAGCAGCGCGGCACGCCGGCCCGCGCGCCGTTCGGCGGCCGAGATACCGCCATAGGTCCGCTGTGCCGTCACAGTCCGATTGTGGCACGGCCGCATTTCTGGCATGGGCTATTGCCAGAAGTGGGTTTCTGGTGGATGCTATTGCCAGATTCCATGCGAGGAGGGCGACGATGCCTGGTCCGGGATATTTCTCCGACGATTCGATGATCCGCCGGGTGATGCGCAAACGCGCGGTGGGACTGACGTACGGCCTGCGGGCGCTGGTGATCGGCGCGGTCCATCCGTTGCTGTTCGTCGGCACCGCCGAGAACACCGCCCACCGAGCCACCCCCTACACGCGTCTCGCGCTCACCGGTCGCCTGTTCGAGGCGGTATTCCTCGGCGACAAGGACGAGGCCGACCGCGCGCTGGCGTTCACCCGCAAGCGGCATCTCCCCGTCGACGGTGTGCTGCCCGAGGACGCGGGCCCGCATCATCCGGCGGGTTCGCACTATTCCGCGCTGGACCCGCACCTGATGTTCATGACCATGGCGTTCACCGCCGACTCCGCCGAGGTCATGCACGACCTGCTGGTGCGCAAACTGACTCCGGGCGAGCGGGAGGATCTGTACCAGGACTACGTGCGCTGGGGCGAGTTGTTCGGTATGCCGCGTTCGGCCGCGCCCGCCGACTATCCGGCCTTCCGGCGATCTTTCGATGCCTACCTCGCCTCGGACGAGTTGTATCTGACCGACGAGGCGCGGCTCGTGGGCTCGTATCTGGCGGGTAAGCAGGTGCCGCATCCGCTGCCGCGCCCGTTCCAGCAGGCCAGCAGCGGGGCGCATCTGCTGGTCCAGGGCTCGCTGCCGCCGCGGATCCGGCGGATGTACGACATTCGATGGGGCCGGCGTGAAGAGCTCGCGTACCGGGGACTCGCGCAGGCCGTGCGCACCGCCCACGTGCGCCCGCCGTTGGCGCCGCCGGTGCTGCGCGACACCCTGTCCGGCCCGAGCGCCCCGGTCTATCGCCTGATCACGCGGCGGGAGAAAGACCTGGTCGCCAGCGGTAGGTCCAGTATGCCGGGGGTGGATCCGCGCAACTACGCCGAACGGCACGCGGTCTGAGCGACACCGCCCCGCACGCCGCCGAGAGCACCGGCCGTGCGGGGTGGCGCACATCCTCGCTCCCTCGGAAAAAACCGCTTGGGCGTGCATGGGAAGATCGGTTCATGTCCAGTCCTGCCCCCAGCGAACGCAAGCAGCGGGTCCTCTCCGGCGTCCAGCCGACCAGCGACTCCTTCCACCTCGGCAACTACCTTGGTGCGCTGCAGTATTGGGCTCCGCTGCAGGACGACTACGAGGCGCTCTACTTCATTCCGGATATGCACGCCATCACGGTGTCGCAGGACCCCAAGCAGCTGCGCAGCCGCACCGTGCGCAGTGTCGCGCAGCTGCTCGCGATGGGTATCGACCCCAAGCGGTCCACCCTGTTCGTGCAGAGTCAGGTGCCCGAGCACGCCGAGCTCACCTGGGTGCTGAGCTGCATCACCGGCTTCGGCGAGGCCAGCCGGATGACCCAGTTCAAGGACAAGTCGGCCAAACAGGGATCCGACAACGCCACCGTCGGCCTGTTCACCTACCCGATCCTGATGGCCGCCGACATCCTGCTGTACCGCCCGCAGCTGGTACCGGTCGGTGAGGATCAGCGCCAGCACCTGGAATTGACGCGAAATCTGGCGCAGCGCTTCAACACTCGCTTCAAGAAGACCTTCGTGGTGCCCGAGCCGCATATCGTCACCGGCACGGCGAAGATCTACGACCTGCAGGATCCGACCTCGAAGATGAGCAAGTCCGCCGCCAGCGACGCGGGCCTGATCAATCTGCTCGACGATCCGAAGGTCTCGGCGAAGAAGATCCGCTCGGCCGTCACCGACACCGAGCGGGAGATCCGCTACGACCCGGAGACCAAACCGGGCGTCAGCAACCTGCTGGTGATCCTGTCCTCGCTCACCGACACGCCCATCGTGACACTCGAAAAAGGCTTCGAGGGTAAGGGATATGGCGAGCTCAAGGCCGATGTGGCCGACGCCCTGGTGGAATTCGTGACACCGCTGCAGGCGAAAGTGCAAGAGTATCTGGACGATCAGGGCGAACTCGATCGCATTCTCGCCACCGGAGCCGAGCAGGCGCGCGAGATCGCCGGTAAGACCCTCGCGCAGGTGTACGACCGAGTGGGTTTCCTGCACCGCTGATCTGCGCCGCGCGAGGCCGTGTTGCGGTTGAACAGGTTCGGGAGGACAGGTGCTCGACAAGCTCAAAGCGCGGATCCAACGTGAGGTGCGAGCACGGCCGTGGCTGGACCACGCCGTCCGCGCCGGCGGCAGCTACCAGCGCCAGCGCGGCGACTACTTCGCGGCCGGTATCACGTACTTCACCGTGCTCTCGCTGTTTCCGCTGCTGATGGTCGCCTTCGCGGTCGCCGGGTTCGTCCTCGCCCGCGATCCGCACCTGCTCGAAGAGTTGCGCGACAAGATCGTCGAGAACATCCCGGGTTCGTTCGGCGGCCAGGTCAACGATCTGATCGACCAGGCCATCAAGTCCCGGGCCAGTGTGGGCATCATCGGTCTGTTCATCGCCGCCTACAGCGGCCTGGGCTGGATGGCCAACCTGCGCGCCGCCCTGACCGAGCAGTGGGAACAGCCCGCGCAGGAAGGCAATTGGTTCCGGACCAAACTGTCGGACCTGCTGGCACTGGCCGGACTCGGTGTCGCGATGGTGGTGTCGCTGGGCTTGTCGGCGTTGTCGTCCAGCGGCCTGGCGCTGCAGCTGCTGGAGAGTGTCGGGCTCGACAAGGTGCCCGGTGTCTCCTGGCTGTTGCGATTGCTGACGCTGGTCCTGGCGGTGCTCGCGTCCTGGGCGGTGTTCGTCTGGATCATCGCCCGGCTGCCCCGACAGCCGGTAACCTTCACCAGCGCCGTGCGCGCGGCCTTCATCGCCGCGATCGCGTTCGAGATCTGGAAGCAGGTGGCCTCGTTCTACCTGCAGAAGGTGCTCACCAGTCCCGCGGGCGTCGCCTTCGGCTCGATCATCGGCCTCATGGTCTTCGCCTACATCACCGCCCGCATCATCCTGTTCGCCACCGCCTGGGCGGCCACCGCCCGGGAGAACGAGGTGGAGGCCGAGATCCCGGCCCCGGGCCCGGCGGTGATCGAACCGAGGATGCACGCGGGCATGACGGCGAGTACGGGCCTGGCCCTGTTCGGCGTGGGAGCGGCGCTGGGCTCGATGGTCGGTATCGCGCGCCGCAAGCGGTGACGCGTCGCCGGACTCGAAAGCTGTTGTCCGCCCGAGGGTCTCACCGCGCACCGGCTTCATCGGGGCCGAAGTCCGGCTCGGACTCCTCGGGATCGGGGAACCGCTCGGCATAGCGGTCGATGACGTTCGCTCCCGCTTCGTCGTCCCCGACCGTCTCGTGCACGGTGGCCGCGATCCGCTCTCGCATCCGCACCTGGGCGCGCTGCAGCGTGCGCATCAGCTCGGCCGACAGCGCGGCGGGTTCGGTGCCGCGGACGGAATCGGCGAAGCGGATATCGGTCGGAATTCCCTCGCCGTCCACCGTCACCGCGATGCCGCCACGTGAGGTTTCGGTGACGCTCAGACTCGACATCCGATCGTGCAGTTCCCGGTACTGCTCGGCCTTGTGTTCGAGGTCGTCGGCCCAGGCCGTCAGCTGATCGGCGGCGCCGTCCGGGTCGTTCGGATCCACGGGTCCATCCTGACACAACGGACAGGTTTGCCGAGTGCGGGAACCGGCTACCGATCCGATGCGTCGGAATACAGGACGCGACAAGTCCGATTGAGGGGAACCAGTGGATTCATCCGGCTACGATCAGCTGCGCGCGCGAACCGACGCCCTGCAGGTGCAGGTCGATTCGATGCTCGAGAGTTACGAGTATCAACTGCGCGATATCGCCACGGCCCGAGACACTTTGGCCGCCGCGACCGCCGAAGGGTGGTCCTCGGACAATCTGGTCCGCGTCATCAGCAATTCGGCGGGCATCCCCATCCAGGTGTGGGTCGACCCCGCCGCATTCAAACGCACCACCCCGGAGAAGCTCGGCACCGCCATCACCGAGGCGGCACAGGCCGCCGCCCGCGCGGCGAAGTCGGAGGTCGGTGCGGCGATGGCCCCGATCCTCGCCGACGAGAAACGTTTCCACATCACGAATCCGCTCGGCGAGGACGTGGATTTGCAGCGCGTCGTGGACGGCATCCTTCCGCCGCCACCGCAACCGGTGGCCGAGCCGGAACCGGCCCCGGAGCCCCCGCGCGTCGCGGAGGACGACGAGGACAACGGGCCGCACTGGAAGGGTTGGTGACCCGGATATGACCGGCGCCAACGAGTTTCGCATCGAACTCGACGAATTCCGGCGGCACGCGCCGCGTCTGGGTCAACTCGGCAAGCAGCTCGAGGAGGATCTGAAGAATCTCACGGTCGATCTCGGTGAGGTCACCGGCAAGTGGGGAGACGACATCTTCGGTTCCGCGTTCGCGCAGAACTATCTGCCGAAAGCCGAACAGGCGCTGCAGGATATCGCGAAGGCCGCGCTGATGTTCGCCCATCTGGAAGAGTCGTCCGGCGCTGCGGCCGATACGCTCGAGGCCGCCGACGAGGGACTCGCCGGGTTGTTGAACAAGGTCCGCGACACCATCGAGAAGAACGGCATCGACGGGGGGAAAGCGTAAGCGATGGGCATCGAGATACCCGACTATCTGAAGCCGGTTGCCTCCCTCGTCGCCTGCGACTGGCCCAAGGCCGACGAAACCGCCCTGCTGCGGATGGCCGACCACTGGGAACATATGGGCGACACGCTGTCGCAGATCCGTGCGGAAGGCGACGCCGTCACCACCGCGATTCTCGCCCGTATCGACGGCCGGACCCACGAATCCATCCAGCAGTTCTGGCGTACCGCCGGGGACGACCTGGACGGTCTGGTCACCTTCTGCAAAGCGATCGCCATCGCCTGCCGGGTGATGTCCGTGCTGATTCTCGCGGTGAAGCTCTACATCATCGCGATGCTGGTCGAGCTGGCGATCAACTTGGCGATCGCCGCTGCCGCAGCCGTCGAGACGCTGGGCGCGAGCATGGCCGAGGCGGCCGCGGCCGAGGTCGCGACCCGCGTGGTGATCCAGCAGGCGCTGAAGCAGCTACTGAAGCGGATCATCAAGGAAACCGTCATCGAGGGGTTCAAGGGCTTCATGAAGGGGGCCGGGAGGGAGCTGGCCTGGGAGGCGGGGGAGAACGCGCTCGGCCTGCGCGACGGCTTCAACCTCGACGATATCGGGAAAGCCGGTCTGCACAACGGTATTTCGAGCGCGGCGAGCGGTGCGCTCGGCGCGGCACTGCGCAAGGTGGGGGTGGACGAGCACAACAGGACTCCCGACGGCCGCAACCCCCACACCCATGAGCCGGAGAGTCCCGGCGCGCCGAAAACCGATGAGCGCAAGAAGTTCGAGGGCAAGGTCGGCGACTTCGGGGAGAAGGTCGCGGGAGAGGTCGTCGAGGGTCCGCAGGACGACAAGAAGCGTCTGAAGACCGACGCCACACAGCTGGCGAAGCACTGGTTCGGCCACGACTCCGGCAGCGGTACGCCGGCTCCTGCCGCGCAGCTGCCGTCTTCTACCCCGAACCTCTTGTCAGACAGCGCAACCGATCCGTACAGCTGGTATCCCGATGCGAACCCCGGCGGCGGCGGGCTGGACCACGGCCCGTCCGGCGCAACGGTGCCGGGTAGCGGCGACGACCCCTCCGTGCTGTACCCGGACTCGCGCCCGGACGGCGGCGATGCCGAGTCACCGCAGCCGGCTGTGAGTAGCGCCGTAGCGAGCGGCAACTCCGGCTTCAGTCTTGATCTTGACGGTGACACCTTCTACCGGGAGGAGAACGGGGGCCGGCTGCGCCTCGACTGACGCCGAGCGGACTATTGCGAGCGCCCGTGCATCGGAGCAGGCTGAGATGCACCGGTGGCGCCGCCGGGCGCTGCCCCGAGCAGAGAGGGGGTGGGTCGTGTTCGCACGGTCTACCACGATTCAGGCGCAACCCTCCGCGATCGATGCCGGAATTGCGCATATGCGGGACGAGGTCATGCCGATGCTTGCGGAGACCCCCGGCTGTACCGGTTTGTCCCTGCTGGTCGATCGCACGTTCGGTCGCTGCATCTCCACCACAGGATGGGAATCCGAGGCCGCGATGCACGACAGCGAGAGCGCCTTCATGGCGGAGCGTGACCGGGCGGTGACGGTCTTCGGCGGTACCGCCGCCCAGGTCGCGGAATGGGAGATCGCGGTCCTGCACCGGGACCACCGCTCCATGCCCGGGGCATGCGTGCGCGCCACCTGGATCAAGACCGATCCGAGCCGCCTCGACATGTCGACCGACGCCTACCGAAACTACATCCTGCCGGGGATGGAACAACTCGACGGATTCTGCAGCGCGAGCCTGCTGATCAACCGCGCATCCGGCCGTGCCGTGTCCTGCGGCGTCTTCGACAGCGCCGAGGCCATGCAGCGTAACCGCGAACAGTCCGCGGCGCTGCGGGTCGACGCGGCCCGCCAGGTCGGCGTCGAGGCCATCGACGTGCGCGAGTTCGAGCTGGCGCTGGCCCACCTGCGGGTGCCGGAACTGGTGTGAGGGCGGCGTGGAGCGGTGCCGTAGCTACTTCGGCGCCGCCAGCTGCTCCAGCTTCGCGGCGAGCCACCGTCCGTCCACGAACTGCATCGTCAGCAGAACCGAGATCTGACTGCTCCGTTCGGTCGAGGACGTGTTGTTGGTGAGGGCCTGGGTGATGATCGCGGCGACCTCCGCGCGATCGGCATCGGAGGTCTTCACGAAACACTGAGCGTCTGACACGTGGGATCGCGCCTTCGACTGGGTGACGACATCCTGCAAGGTAGGCATGGTCGACTGCATCTGGGTCTTCAGATCACCGGTGGTGGCATCGAGAACTGCCGTCTGATAGGCCGCGAATTTGTCGTAGTCGTAGGTGGAGACGGTGCGGCCGAAGGCGCAGGCGGCGTCGCGGGCGGCGTCGGCTGAACGCTGCGCGTCGTCGGTGGACCTGTTGTGGTACAGGACGAATGCGCCGGCCCCGCCCGCGCCGAGGACCATCAGTACGGCCACGACCGCGGCCACGATCCACCCCCAGCGGCGACCGGAGCCGGACGCCGGTGCCGTGTGCGGCGCGCGTGACGCGCTCGCGGCCGATGCGTAGTGAGCGGCCGCCGCGAGTTCGCCGCAGCTGCCGAACCGCTCCTGCGGATTCTTGGCCGTGGCCCGCGCGATCACTGCATCGAAAGCCGCTGGTAGCCAGGGGTTCTGCTGGCTCGCAGCCGGAAGCGGGAGGTTGAGGTGGGCATGGATGAGCTGAGCGGGTGAGGCGCCGGGATACGGCGGCGCTCCGGTCAGCATGTGATACAGCGTGCAGCCGAGGGCATAGACGTCCACCCGCTGGTCGACCGGCATACCGGGGTCGAGCTGTTCGGGCGCGGCGTATCGGAGGCTGGCGTGCACCTCGCCGGACCGCGTCAACTCGTTCGTATGATCCAGGATCTTCGCTATGCCGAAGTCTGCGAGGAAGACCTGCTTCGAATCACCCTGTGCGAGCAGGATGTTGGCGGGTTTCACATCGCGATGAAGCACCCCGGCGCGGTGGGCGAAGTCCAGGGCCTTCGCCGCTTCGGTGACGATCGCGACCGCGTGTTCCGGATGCATGGGGCCGTTGCGAAGCACCGCCGCGACGTCGGTGCCCTCGATGTACTGCATGGCCATCCACAGCCGATCGCCCTCCTGGCCCCGGGCGTAGACCGTCACGATGTTCGGATGTGACAGGCGCGCAATGGTATCGGCTTCTCGCAGAAACCGATGGCGGGCGTCCTCGTCCCCCGCGAAGGCCGGATTGAGCACCTTCAGGGCCGTGTAGCGCGGCAGATCGCGATCGTGAGCCAGATACACCTCGCCCATACCGCCCGCGCCGAGCAGCCGCTCGATCCGGTATCCGGCAAAGACCTGCCCGTGCACCAGTGTCTGAGCCACCGGCTGTACCTCCCACCCTGAATTCGCCCCGACCATACCGGACGCGTCGACGCATCCGGCAGTGGCCGTCGTGGTCCCGAGCCGTGCGCGGCCCGGTCCGCCGTCCGGGATGCGGGTCGAAAGACGCTGGGCGGTGCAAAGCTTCCTGGGGTTATGCGGAGATCGAATGAAATTCCGCGGTGGACGTGTCGTAGTGGTTCGCGTGATGGTGTGCTGGCGGCGTCGAATCGGAACCTGTTGGGAGGCAGGCATGTCGGAGTACGGGTCCACCTTGCCGCGACGGCAGCTCGGAAGGTATCTGCGCAACGGCCGCGAGGAATGCGGCCTGACCCTGCATCAGGCCGCTGCGCTCATTCAGCGCAGCGCGAGCACCCTGCAACGCATCGAGCACGGCATGGTCGCGCAACTGCGAGAGGTGGATATCGAAGCCCTGTGCAAGATCTACGGCTTCGAAGGAGACGACGTGCTCGCGATGAAAGCTCTTGCGGTCCAGGGCAAAGAGCTGAGCTGGTGGTGCGAATACGGAGACGTGATTCCGGAGAACTTCGACTTCTATGTCGGGTTGGAGGCATCGGCGCGAAGTTTGAAAACTTACGAACCGGAACTCGTTCCCGGTCTTCTCCAAACGCCCGCGTATGCCGGGGCGATGTGCTCGACTGCTCATCCAGAAGACACCGCCGAGGAGCATGCGCGCCGGGTGCAACTGCGGATGCGCAGGCAGACCAGAATTACACGCAAGTATCAGCCGGCCGTACTGGACGTGATTCTGCGGGAATCAGCCTTGAGGTGCGTAGTCGGCGGCCCCAAAGTGATGGCTGCGCAGCTGAAACACCTCGCGGACGTAAGCTGTCGCCCGAATGTCAGCGTGCAGGTACTGCCGGATCGCGCCGGGTTTCCGCTAGGCGAAGCAGTCGGTTCGTTTGTGATCCTTGATTTCGGCAAAGACCGCGGTGGGCAGCTCGCAGAGCCACCGGTTGTCTACGTCGAAGGCTTCATCGGGGATATGTATCTCGAAAAACCTGTAGCGGTGCAGCGGTACCATCAAGCCTACGAAGGTCTCCGGCAAAGCGTGATGGATCCGGTCGCGAGCCGATCCCTGCTCCGGCAGATAGCGAAGGAGTACGTGTGATGGTGGATCTCGCAGGTGCGCGGTGGTTCAAGAGCAGCCGTAGCGGCGGCTCCAAGAACTGTGTCGAAGTAGCGTTCCTGGCCGACAGCCTTGTTGGAGTGCGTGATTCGAAGAATATCGCTGGTCCGGCCTTGATCTTCACCGGCGCGGAGTGGTCGGCGTTCACTGCGTCCGCCGCCCGGGGCGACCTCGACATCTGATTGCGCCGACGGCCGCGAGGGGGTCTGGCGCTGCCGTCAGCCCGGTCGTGCGGTGAACTCCGCTTCGCTCCGGTAGAACCGCGAAATCTCGGTAAGCAGCTGCGCGGAACTGGCTTTCATCGCCTGCACCGTCATTCCGCCTACATGGGGGCTGAGCGTGGTGTGCGGATTCGACGCCAGTGGTGAGGTGAATCGTGTTCCCTCCGTGGCGAATACGTCGATGGCGACGTGGCCGAGCCCACATTCCGGGTCGCGCAGCGCCGCATCGAGAGCGTCTTCGGGAACAACCTGTGCGCGTGCGGTATTGACCAGAATCGAGCTGGGTTTCATCCATCGCAGTTCCCGCGCGCCGATGAGCCCGGCGGTCGCCGCGGTGGACGGTACGTGGACGGAGACGATGTCGCAGCCGGTCATCAGCTCGCGCAGCGTGCCTGTCCATCGCGCGGGCCAGTGCTCCGCATCCCGCGCGGTGAAACGCGGCGAGCCGAGGACCCAGACCTCGGCTCCGAACGGTGCGAGTCGTGCCGCGACCTCCCGCGCGATCGCTCCGCTTCCGATGAGGCCGACGCGTGAATCCGCCAGGCTCCGAACCGGAATGCCGTCGATCGCCGCCCTCCAGTCACCGGCGCGCAATGCCGCGTCGCGCCTTGCGACGCCGCGCAGAGCGTCGAGCATGAGACCGATCGTCAGCTCCGCTACCGCGCCGGCGTTGGCCCCCGGTGTGGACAGAACCGTGACACCGCGTTCGGCGGCAGCATCCAGGTCGAAGCTGTCCACGCCCGAGGCGGCCTTGGCGACCATACGAAGCGGTTGCGCGTGGGTGCTCGCGGTCAGTCGCTCGAATGCGCAGCGGGTCAGCGGAATTCCGGCGCGACATTTCAGCGCGTCGTAGCCGCCGTGGTTTTCGAATGCCGCCACGATGTCGTCGGCACGGAAACCGTCGATGTCGATCGAGTGCCAGCGGCGCGAGATTTCCGAACGAAGGTTCTGATCCGTCACCCGCCGCAGATTGACCGTCGGGGTGAGCCCGAGTTCCGCCAGGCCCGCGAGTTCCGGGATCGCCGACTCACCGGGCGCCGGATCGATGACGAGTACGCGAGGTTGCGCGGGACAGGGCCTCGACTCGGAGGGTGTCACCGCGCCACTCTCGAAAGCTGTCTCGGCCTGCGAAGCTACCGCCGCGACCGGCCCAGGCGTGACCACCCGAACAAGCCCAGCACGATCGCCAATCCCAAGGCGCCGATGATCCCGATCGTGCGCAGGTTCGAGTTGCTGTGGGGTGTCGAGGGGGCGGCGGCGGTCGGGGTGTCGTGGGCGGGCGGGGACGCCAGGGCGACGTTGGTGTTCGAGTCCTCGCCGGTGTTGCGGTCGGGCAGGGAGCCGATGTTCGCGCCGGCGGGGAGGGCGAAGGCGTAGTCGAGGAGGCGGGCGGCTTGCTCCGGCGGGCGGATGGGGAGGACGTCGGCCTTGAGCAGGGTGACGACCAGGCGGTGGCCGTTGCGTTCGGCGGCGGTCACGAAGGTTTGCCGGGCGTCGTCGGTGTAGCCGGTCTTGCCGCCCAGGTCACCGTCGTAGTCGTACAGCAGGCGGTTGTCGTTGGCGATGGGGAAGCCGGGGTGGTCCTTGTCGTCGGGGATCTTGGGGTCGGCGGGGTAGCCGGGGAAGTCGTACTGCTCGGTGTGGATGATCGAGGCGAAGGTGGGGTTCTGCATGTCGTGGCGGAAGATCGTCGCCAGGTCGTAGGCCGAAGTGCTCATTCCGGGGCCGTCCAGGCCGGAGGGGGTGGCGGCCCGAGTGTCCATGGCCTGCAACTGTTTTGCCATCGCGTTCATCTTCGCGACGGTGGCTTCGTCGCCGCCGAGCTGGGTGGCGATGGCATGGGCGGCGTCGTTGCCGGAGCACATCAGCAGCGCGTGGAACAGCTGGTCGTTGGTGTAGCGGCCGCCGGGGCCGATGCCGACGCGGGTGCCGTCGGCGTTCGCGTCGTCCTGCGTGCCGATCACGACCTGGTTGGGGTCCAGCGCGGGGAGTGCGACCGCGGCCAGCAGCGTCTTGATCGTGGAGGCCGGTCGGTAGCGGCCGTGGGGATCCTTCGCGGCCAGCACCTTGCCGGTGTCGAGGTCGGCGACCAGCCAGGCGGTCGCCGAGATGTCGGCGGGCACCGGTGGTGCGCCCGCCGGAACCACCACGCCGCAGCGTCCGAGTTTGTCGCCGCCGATCGGATTCGACGGCACCGGTAGCGGCGACGGCGTCGTACTGCCGGGCGCCGGCACCTCCGAGGTATCGATCGGCGCGGGCGGGGCCGTCTTGTTCGGGCAGGAATCCGTATTCGGGGTGGTGAACGGCGTGGACGGCGGCGCGGGGGCCGCGTCGGCCACGCCGAGCCCGGTAACCGTGGTGGCGCCCAGCAGCCCGGCAGTCAGTACGGCGGCCGCCAGCGAGCGGGTTCGGCGGAAGCGGACGGTGCGGGACATGCGGGTGTTCATCGACATGCAGCTTATGCGGCGTTGCGCGATGGTGCCGCGAACACCCGCGCCCGCAAAGTATTGACAGAGACCATGAAATGAAAGCTACTATCAAAATATAGACACAACCAACTGAATGGACATGTCATGAACTTGCGGAGATCATCGGAATCGCCCGCATCGACCGGGACCGCGGCGCGGGAGGAAGAGGCCGGACGCTCGGTAGCGACCGACCGCCCGTCGGCAGCGGACCGCGAACCGCGCCCGGCCGATGCGCCGGGAGTCGATGTGCCGGGCGCCGGCCGGGCGCGCTGGCTCGCCCTCGGTGCGCTCGGGCTCGCGATGCTCACCATCGGCCTCGACACCACCGTGCTGGTCGTCGCGCTACCCACCATGGCTCTCGACCTGCATGCGAATACCGCTGCGCTGCAATGGTTCACCACCGCCTACACCCTCGCGCTGGCCGCCGTGATGCTGCCGGCGGGTGCGCTCGGCGACCGCTACGGCCGCAAGAAGTTCCTGCTGGCGGCGCTGGTCGTCTTCGGTGGAGCCTCGCTGTGGTGTGCGCTGGCGACCTCGGCGGGGATGTTGATCGCCGCCCGCGCGGTGCTGGGTATCGCGGCGGCCGCGATGATGCCGCTGTCGATGTCGGTGCTGCCCGGCCTGTTCCCGGATCGCACCGAACGACAGCGCGCATTGACGATCTGGGTCAGCTCCACCGCATTGGGGCTGCCGCTCGGCCCGATCGTGGGTGGCTGGCTGCTGAACCATTTCTGGTGGGGTTCGGTCTTCTTGATCAACGTTCCCCTGGTCGTGGTCGGGTTGATCGCGGTGGCGCTGCTGGTTCCGGAGACCCGCAGCGATTCGGCCTTCCGCATCGATCTGCCCGGTGTGCTGCTCTCGGCCGCGGGCATGCTGGGGTTCACCTACGGATTCATCCGCTTCGGCGAACAGGGGTGGGGCGACGGCGCGGCCTGGGCGGCGGTGGTCGCCGGTGCGGCGCTGCTGGCCGGCTTCGTATGGTGGCAGCGGCGGATCACGCACCCACTGGTCGACATCGCACTGTTCGCCAACCGCGGATTCCGTTGGGGCACCGCGTATTCCGTTTTCGTGAACTTCGCGATGTTCGGCATGTTCTTCACCGTGCCGCAGTACTTCCAGGCGGTGCTCGGCGTCGACTCGCTCGGTAGCGGGCTGCGGTTGCTGCCGCTGATCGGCGGGCTGGTGGTCGGCACGCGCGTGGTCGACAAGCTGCTGCCGAAACTCGGGGCGCGAATCGTGCTCAGCGGTGGCTTCCTCATCCTCGGCGCCGGGCTCGCCATGGGCGCCATGACCCGGGTGAGCAGCGGATACGGCTACACCGCGGCCTGGACCACGATCCTGGGCTTCGCGATGGGCCTGGTCATGCCGGCCGCGATGGGAATGGCGATGGGGCAGCTGGGAGCCGAGCGCGCCGGTTCCGGCTCGGCGCTGCTGCAGGCGCTGCGCCAGGCCGGTGGCACCATCGGCGTGGCGGTGCTGGGTACCGTCCTGGCCACGCAGTATCGCTCCGACCTGGGCTCCTACAACCACGAGCCGGTGTCGGACGGTGTGAACGCGGGTGTCGCGGTGGCTCGGACCACCGGCAACGCCGACATGCTCGCCCATGTGCAATCGGCCTTCGTCTCCGGGATGGGCGCGATGCTGTGGCTGTGCGCTGGAGTGTGCGTGGTGGCGGCGCTGCTCGCCGCGATCCGGACCCGAAGCGGGGAGCCGGACCCGCACTCCGCGGCCGATGCGGGAGAATCGGTGCATGTCGGCTGAGTCGAAAGCACCCGCTCGGGCCCACTCCGGGGCGACCACGTCGCCCCGGGTGGGTCTGCGCGAACGCAAGAAGCAGCGCACCCGCCGCACCATTCGCGCGGAAGCGATGAAACTGTTTCAGGCACAGGGATATTCGGCGACCACGATCGAGCAGATCGCCGAGGCCGCCGATATCTCGCCGAGCACCTTCTTCCGCTATTTCCCGTCCAAAGAGCAGGTGGTGCTGGCCGACGACGTCGATCCGATCATGATCCACGCGCTCGAATCCCAGCCGCCGGAGCTGACGCCGCTGGCCGCGTTCCGCCAGGCGATGCGCGACACCTTCGACAATCTGGACCCGCAGGATTGGCAGTTCGAGCAGGACCGGATGAAGCTGATCTACAACGAGCCCGAGCTGCGCAGCGTGATCATGCAGGAGACCGAACGCAACGTGGATCTGGTCTCCGCGCTGCTCGCCCGCCGAGTCGGCCGCGAACCGAGCGACTTCGAGGTCCGTGCCTTCTCCGGGGCCATGATCGGGGCGATGATGACCGCGTTCGGCCGGGAGGGGCTCGATCTGGACAAGATCGACCGGATCGTCGAATTCATGGAGGCGGGCATGCCGCTGGGGCCGGCGGTCCCCGGGCCGGAATCGGGCGACTGACGCCACCCTCCGATCAGGACGCGGTCAGCTCGGCGGCCGCGCTGTCGTCGGTCATGCCGGCGAAGAAGCCGCCGATCACGTCCTCGATCTCGGAAATCGACTCCGCGCAATACAGAATCGGCTGATAGTGCGTGATGTCGTAGGTCGCGGTGCCCATGTCGTGAATGTTCAGCGGCCGCAGCCGGGCGTGCCGGAACTCCTCGATCTCACCGAACGAGGACAGCAAACCCGCACCGTAGCAACGCACTTCGCCCTTTTCGCGCACTACACCGAATTCCATGGAGAACCAGAATACGTCGGCCAGGAATTTCAACGCCGCCTCGGTCTCCAGCCGGGACACCGCGGCGCCGACTTCGGCATAGATCGCGGCGAACCGTGGTGACGCCAATTGATTTGCGTGCCCGATGATTTCGTGAATCGAATCGGGCTCCGGCGTGTACAGCGGAGCGGAATGGTGGCGAATGTACTGGGTGGAGTGGAAAATTCGATCGGCGAACGAGCCGAAGAATTCGCGCAGCGGCACCAGGCCCGCCGCCGGCACGTAGCGAAAACCGGTGAGCGGCACCAGTTTCGCGGTCACCTCGTCCAGTTGCGGAATATGATCGGCAGGCAGGTCCAGTCGCCGGGCGCCGTCGAGCACCTCCGCCGACGCGTACGTCCGATGTTTGCGCGTCAACTCCGCCGACACGATGCGCCAGACCCGCTGCTCCTCCTCGGTGTAGTCGATGCGCGGCAGCGTCTCGCCCTCCCGATACGCCAGCGCCAGCGCGGCGATCGCGTTGCGCCGCGCCCGATACTCCGGATCGTGCACCCCCGGATGCTCGGCACTCAAATGCACCGTGACATCGCCGTCGTTACCCGTGGTAACCGGCGAATACAGCTGACCTTCGGTGAACATGCCTCCAGGCAAGCACCCGCACCCCGATCCGACAACAAACCCCCAGCAAACTGAGCAAATTGCCTAGTAAACGAAAGACCGCCCGCATCGCGTGATGCGGGCGGCCTGTCGAGTTCGAACTGCTACCTACCTCAGGGCCGGGCGAACAGGAGGGCTCGCTTGACCTCCTGGATGGCCTTGGTGACCTCGATGCCGCGGGGGCAGGCGTCGGTGCAGTTGAAGGTAGTGCGGCAGCGCCAGACGCCTTCGACGTCGTTGAGGATGTCGAGACGCTCGCGGGCGCCCTCGTCGCGGCTGTCGAAGATGAAGCGGTGAGCGTTCACGATCGCAGCCGGGCCGAAGTAGCTGCCGTCGCTCCAGTACACGGGGCAGGAGGTGGTGCAGCAGGCGCAGAGGATGCACTTGGTGGTGTCATCGAAGCGCGCGCGGTCGGTCTGGGACTGGATGCGCTCGCGGGTGGGCTCGTTGCCGTGCGTGATCAGGTACGGCTTCACCGCGCGGAACGCGTCGAAGAACGGCTCCATGTTCACCACGAGGTCCTTCTCCACGGGCAGGCCGCGGATCGGCTCGACGGTGACGGTGAGCTCCTTGCCGTTCTTGGGCAGCATGTCGCTCATCAGCACCTTGCAC
The DNA here is from genome assembly GCF_001613005.1 of Nocardia nova NBRC 15556. Classification (GTDB taxonomy): domain Bacteria; phylum Actinomycetota; class Actinomycetes; order Mycobacteriales; family Mycobacteriaceae; genus Nocardia; species Nocardia nova. The sequence continues at coordinate 48,610 of NZ_BDBN01000052.1, forward strand.
GCCAGCCGATTCACACCGTTGATGCGCATGGCGTCGGAACCGCAGACACCGTGTGCGCAGGAGCGCCGGAAGGTGAGCGTGCCGTCCAGGTAGGACTTGATGTAGATGAGCACGTTCAGGAAGCGGTCGGTCGGCAGGACCGGCACCTGGAACGAATCCCAGTGCGCGCCCTTGTCGTCCTCCGGGTTGAACCGGGCGACCTTCACCGTCACCATGGTCGACCCGTCGGGCACGGGGGCCGGCTTCTGCCCGGCCGGGGCTTCGGCTACAGCAGTCATCAGTACTTACGCTCCATCGGCTCGTAACGGGTCTGCACGACCGGCTTGAAGTCGAGCTGGATGTCGGCGATCAGCTCCGCCGGCTTACCGGGCTCGACCTGCTTGTACGCCATGGTGTGGCGCATGAAGTTGACGTCGTCGCGGTCGGGGTAGTCCTCGCGGGCGTGGCCGCCGCGCGATTCCTTGCGGTTGAGCGCGCCCACGACGGTGACCTCGGCCAGCTCCAGCAGGAAGCCGAGCTCGACGGCCTCGAGCAGGTCGCTGTTGTAGCGCTTGCCCTTGTCCTGCACGGTGATGTGCTGGTAGCGCTCCTTGAGCGCGTGGATGTCGGTCAGCGCCTGCTTGAGGGTCTCCTCGGTGCGGAACACCGCGGCGTTGGCGTCCATGGTGACCTGCAGCTCGGTGCGGATGTCGGCGACCCGCTCGTTGCCGTGGTCGCTCAGCAGCAGCGTCAGCCAGTCCTGCACCATCTGCGCCGGGTTCTCCGGCAGCTCGACGAATTCGGTGCGGGCGGCGTACTCCGCGGCGGCGATACCCGAGCGGCGGCCGAACACGTTGATGTCCAGCAGCGAGTTGGTGCCCAGGCGGTTCGAGCCGTGCACCGACACGCAAGCGCACTCACCGGCGGCGTACAGGCCGGGGACCACGTCGGTGTTGTTGCGCAGCACCTCGCCGCGGATGCGGGTCGGGATACCACCCATCACGTAGTGACAGGTCGGCATGACCGGCACCGGCTCCTTCACCGGGTCCACACCCAGGTAGGTGCGGGAGAACTCGGTGATGTCGGGCAGCTTCTCCTCGAGCACGTCCTCGCCGAGGTGGGTCACGTCGATGAAGACGTAGTCCTTGTTCGGGCCGCCACCGCGACCCTCGAGGACCTCCTTGACCATCGACCGGGCCACGATGTCGCGCGGCGCGAGGTCCTTGATGGTGGGGGCGTAGCGCTCCATGAAGCGCTCACCGGAGGCGTTGCGCAGGATGCCGCCCTCACCGCGGACGGCCTCGGAGATCAGGATGCCCAGACCGGCCAGGCCCGTCGGATGGAACTGGTGGAACTCCATGTCCTCCAGCGGCAGCCCCTTACGGAACACGATCGCCATACCGTCACCGGTCAGCGTGTGCGCGTTGGAGGTGGTCTTGTACATCCGGCCGGAACCGCCGGTGGCGAAGATGATCGCCTTGGCGTGGAAGACGTGGATCTCGCCGGTGGCCAGCTCGTAGGCGACCACGCCGGTGGCGACCGAACCGCGGTCGGTCTCGCTCATCACCAGGTCGAGGACGTAGAACTCGTTGTAGAACTCCACGTCGTGCTTGACGCAGTTCTGGTAGAGCGTCTGCAGGATCATGTGGCCGGTGCGGTCGGCGGCGTAGCAGGCGCGGCGGACGGGCGCCTTGCCGTGGTCGCGGGTGTGACCGCCGAAGCGACGCTGGTCGATCTTGCCCTCGGGCGTCCGGTTGAACGGCAGGCCCATCTTCTCCAGGTCCAGCACCGCGTCGATGGCCTCCTTGGCCATGATCTCCGCGGCGTCCTGGTCGACCAGGTAGTCACCACCCTTGACGGTGTCGAAGGTGTGCCATTCCCAGTTGTCTTCTTCGACGTTGGCCAGCGCGGCGCACATACCGCCCTGTGCCGCGCCGGTGTGGCTGCGGGTCGGGTACAGCTTGGTCAGCACGGCGGTGCGAGCCCGGGGGCCGGCCTCGATCGCCGCGCGCATCCCCGCGCCACCGGCACCGACGATGACCACGTCGTAGCGGTGTTCCTGAACCGGACGGGATTCACTCATCGCGGAGGCGTTCCTAACTGATGTTGGGGTCGAAGGTGAAGATGACGTAGGTGCCCACGCCCATGATCAGGATCATGGCGACGGCCAGCAGGGTCTTCAGCCAGAAGCGGGTGGAGTCCTTACGGGAGTAGTCGTCGATGACCGTGCGCAGGCCGTTGCCACCGTGCAGCTGCGCCAGCCACAGCATGGCCAGATCCCAGCACTGCCAGAACGGGCTGGCCCAGCGGCCGGCCACGAAGCCGAAGTTCAGTCGCTTCACGCCGCCGTCGAGCATCAGCATGATCGTCATGTGGCCCAGCACCAGCACGATCAGCAGCAGGCCGGAGAAGCGCATGAACAGCCACGCGTACTTCTCGAAGTTGTTGCCGGAGGAACGGCGCGGGGTGCGGGGCGAGTCGAGGCTGGCGGGACGGTCGTAGGACTTGCCGAGAACAGGTGCGGTCATATCAGTGCTCCGTCAGCAGGTAGAAGAACTGGCGGCCGACGCCGGCGGCGGAGACCAGAACCCAGATGGTGAGCACGATCCACAGCATCAGGCGCTGGTACTTGGGGCCCTTGGACCAGAAGTCGACGAGGATCACGCGGACGCCGTTGAGCGCGTGGAACAGCACGCAGACGACCAGGCCCATCTCCATGAGGGCCACGACCGGGTTCTTGTAGGTCTCGATGGCCCGGTTGTAGGTGTCCGGGCTGACCCGCACCAGAGCGGTGTCGAGTACGTGGACGAACAGGAAGAAGAAGATCGTGACACCGGTGATCCGGTGCATCGCCCAGGACCACATACCCGGGTCGCCGCGGTACAGGGTCTTCCGCTTCGGCTGAGCCGGAGCTTCCAGTGTGGTCGTCATAGAGTGCGGTGCCTCCAACGTCGTTGATGGACACGCCGGCGAGCCGGCAGTCGGATCCGGTCGCAGCTTCGGCATACGCCGAGCATGTGAATCTGGAGAAACACCAGCTCAACTCGGGCGCTGACATCCGGAGGCGGTGGCCGGCGGTGCGTTGCCAAACCTGGACCGATCTGTGGAGAACTCTAATCCCCGGCGATTCGCGGAACTAATTCGGCGTGCCGTGCGTTGAGCCTCCAAGCGGCGAGTTAGGTTTGCCTTGCCTGAATGTTCGACGGCGTCGCGGTGCCATTTCTACGCTGTCATATCAGCCATTCGAGCGGAGGTCCGATATGCCGGAAATTGATTGGGATTCCCTGCGTCACAACGCATTTCGAGTAATGCGTAATGCGTATGCACCGTACTCCGGCTTTCCGGTCGGCGCCGCCGCTCTCACCGCCGGCGGTTCCATTGTGAGCGGCTGCAATGTGGAAAATGTCTCATACGGGCTCGGCGTCTGCGCCGAAACTGTACTCGTCGGTAACTTTTGTTCGTCCGGCGGCGGCCGTTTGCTGGCGGTCGCTGTCTGTGATTCGCACGGGGAAATCCTGATGCCCTGCGGGAGGTGCCGGCAGGTGCTCTACGAGCACGGCGGGCCGGAACTGCTCGTCGACCATCGCGACGGCCCGGTACCCCTGGCGAGGTTGCTGCCGGACGCCTTCGGGCCGGACGATCTGGCCGCCGGCCGGAAATGATGTGAATTTCCGCACCCCGAACGGGATCTGGAAGGCTTTTCGCCATGACCCATACGGCGGTGTCGGTGATCGCGGCCAAGCGCGACGGTGCGGAACTCGACGACGAACAGATCGATTGGGTGGTCGACGCGTTCACTCGCGGCGAGGTCGCCGACGAACAGATGTCGGCCCTGGCGATGGCGATCGTGCTGCGCGGCATGACCCGCCGCGAACTCGCCCGGTGGACCGCCGCGATGATCGCCTCCGGGCAGCGGATGGACTTCACGAACCTGCCCCGGCCGACCGTCGACAAACACTCGACGGGAGGAGTCGGCGACAAGATCACCCTGCCGCTGGCGCCACTGGTGGCCGCCTGTGGCGCGGCGGTGCCGCAGTTGTCGGGCCGCGGCCTGGGTCACACGGGCGGAACCCTGGACAAGTTGGAATCGATTCCGGGCTGGCGAGCCGATCTGGATACCGCGCGGATGCGGTCGATCCTCGCCGACCCGGAGATCGGCGCGGTGATCTGCGCGGCCGGGGCGGATCTGGCACCGGCCGACAAGCGTCTGTACGCGCTGCGCGATGTGACCGGCACCGTGGAATCGGTTCCGCTCATCGCCAGTTCGATCATGAGCAAGAAGATCGCCGAGGGAACCGGCGCACTCGTCCTGGATGTGAAGGTCGGCAGCGGCGCGTTCATGAAGAATTTCCGCGACGCCACCGAATTGGCCACGGCCATGGTCGAATTGGGGACCGACGCGGGGGTGCGGACGGTCGCGTTGCTCACCGCGATGGACACCCCGCTCGGGCGTACCGCGGGCAATGCGCTCGAGGTCGCCGAAGCGGTGGAGGTTCTGGCCGGCGGCGGCCCGGCGGATGTCGTCGAGCTGACGGTGGCGCTGGCGCGAGAGATGGTGGCGCAGGCCGGTATTCGCGATGTCGACCCCGCCGCCGCGCTGGCCGACGGCCGCGCGATGGATCACTGGCGGGCGATGATCACGGCGCAGGGTGGCGATCCCGACGCGCCCCTGCCGCGGGCGCGGCACACCGAAACCCTGGTGGCGCAGGAATCGGGCGTCCTCACCCGGCTGGATGCGATGGCCGTGGGGCTCGCCGCCTGGCGGCTCGGCGCCGGACGCGCTCGTCAGGGCGATCCCGTGCAGTTCGGCGCGGGCATCGAGATGCACTGCAAGCCGGGCGATCCGGTGACGGCCGGGAAGCCGCTGTTCACCCTGCACACCGACTCCGAAGCGGCCGTACCCACGGCGATCGCGACACTGCGGGCGGGATTCGACATCGGAGCGGTTCCGCCGACCGCGCATCCGCTGATCCTGGGGCGGATCGGCCTCTGAGCACAGTTGGTGACCTGTCTATTGTGCCAATAACCAACGGCACGTCATTCAGGTTGCTATTCTGTGCTCGCGCGACCGCAGAATCCGGCTGGTGAGCACCGCCTGCGTGCGGCGGCATTCGTTGTCACCTAGCGAAGGACGTGTCTCGTGGGTGCTGTCGCTCTCGGACTGATCTTCTTGTTCATCCTGGCCGCCGGCGGATTACGGTCCGTCGAGGTCGGATGCCAGAACACACAGAAATTCCATCTGAAGAACATGTGGCTGTGCGCGGTGGTGTCCTACGCCGTCGCGCTGGCCGGATTCTCGGTCTTCCTCGTGATCTCGACCGTGGTTTCGCATTCGCCGTGGCCGACGTGGGCCGATGTGGAACGGATGCCCTGGTGGGCGCCGTTCGGCGGGCTGATCGGCGGTGTCGCGGTGATCGGCATGATCACCGTGGCCAAATATGTCGGTGTCGCCACCTTCAACGCCGTCGTCATCGTGGCCGAAATGCTGGTCGCGCTGGTGATGGACGACCTGGGCGCGATGGGTTTCGCCGAGCGGCACGCGACGCCGCCGCGGCTGCTCGCCGCGGCGCTGATCACCGTGGCGGTGTATCTCATGGCGAGCGATTCCCGGGAGGCGGCGCCCCGGCCACCCGAGTTCGTGCCGGCCGGGGAGGCGGCGCGATGACCGCCCGCACCACTGTCCGGCAGGCGGCGCTCGGCCGCGGGGCGATGATTCTCGTCTTCGTCCTGATGCTCGTCGGCGGCGCCCTGCGCTCGGTCGAGGCCGGATGCCAGAACTCGCTCAAACTCGCCCTGCACAACGTCTTTCTGTGCGGCGTGATCTCGTACGCGGTGGCGCTCGCCGGTGTCGGCGCGATATTCGCTGTGACACTGGCGATTTCGCCGCATCAGCCGTGGCCGTCCCGATCGGATCTGAAGACGATGCCCCGATGGGCTCCCTTCGGCGGGCTCACCGGCGGCGCCGCCATCTTCGCGATGATCACGGTGGCCTCCAGCGTCGGAGTGAGCACCTTCAACGCCCTGATCATCGCCGGTCAGATGCTGCTCGCGGCGGCCATGGACCATTTCGGTGTGATGGGTTTCCCACGCCGGCCGGTCAGCGCGCAGCGGCTGGCGGGCTGTGCGCTGATCGTCGTGGGCGCCTATCTGATGGCCAGGTACTGAGCCGAGTCCGGCTACATGGGGGCGACCGCCGGGCAACGACAGGCCGGCGGGCAGATGCACACCCGGCAAGTTGCCTGCACGGGCCCGCGAATGCGGATAGCGTCGTTACATGACTGGACCGATGCCTTTGACTCTCGCCTCGATCCGCCAGGCCCCCAAGGCCGTGCTGCACGACCATCTCGACGGTGGCCTGCGTCCCGCGACCGTGCTCGAACTGGCCGAGGACTGCGGATACGACCAGCTACCCGCCACCGACGCGCAGGCCCTGGCGCAGTGGTTCCGCGAAGCGGCCGACAGCGGATCGCTCGAGCGCTATCTGGAGACCTTCGCGCACACGGTGGCGGTGATGCAGACCCCGGAGGGACTGCGGCGGGTGGCGCGCGAATGCGCACTGGACCTGGCCGCAGACGGGGTGGTGTACGCCGAGGTCCGCTTCGCGCCCGAACAGCATCTCGAACGCGACCTCACTCTCGACGAGGTCGTCGAGCACACCCTGGCAGGCTTTCGCGAGGGCGAGCGGCTGGCCGCCGAAGCCGGCACCCCCATCCGGGTGACCTGCCTGCTCACCGCCATGCGTCACGCCGCCCGCTCCCGCGAGATCGCCGAGCTGACGGTGCGCTTCCGCGACCGCGGGGTCGGCGGATTCGACATCGCCGGAGCCGAGGCGGGCTATCCGCCCTCGCGGCATCTGGACGCCTTCGAATACATGCGCGCCAACTGTGCGCAGTTCACCATTCACGCCGGGGAGGCGTTCGGGCTGCCGTCGATCCACGAGGCGCTGGCGTTCTGCGGCTGCGATCGGCTCGGGCACGGGGTGCGGATCACCGACGACATCTTCGACGGCGACGGCTCCGAGCCCACCCTCGGGCTGGTGGCCAATTACGTTCGCGACAAACGGATTCCGCTCGAGCTGTGTCCCTCGTCCAATGTGCAGACCGGTGCCGTGCCGGCTCTGGACAAGCATCCGTTCGACCTGCTGGCGCGGTTGCGGTTCCGGGTCACCGTCAATACCGACAACCGGCTCATGAGCGATACCGACATGAGCCGGGAAATGTTGAAGCTGGTCGAAACCTTCGGCTACGGCTGGAGCGATCTGGAACGGTTCACGATCAACGCCATGAAGTCGGCGTTCATTCCGTTCCCGGATCGACTGCGCATCATCGACGAGGTGATCAAGCCCGGTTACGCCGTGCTGATCGGATGACCACCGCGTCCCTCGGCCGATGACCGCGCCTCGGGAACCGGCTAGCCCTTCTCCAGCCGGTTCTCGAAGGCCTGCTCCAGCGCTCGCCAGCTCTCGGCCTCGGCGGTGAACGGCGGACTCGGCGCCAGCCGGGTCGGGTCCGGCTCCAGCAGGTAGGAGACGTACCAGCCCAGCGGCGTCGACTTCGCCAGCGCCTGCTCGACGGAGTCGTCACCGACGTAATCGGCTGCGTCGGTGAACAATTCGACCGCCAGATCCAGCTGGTCGATATCGACCGCCTTGGGACCCTGGCCCAGGTCGTCGGCCAGGCCCGGCAGCACGTAGACGTTCTCCTCGGTGACCTCGACCTCGAGCGAACCGTCGACCGCCGCCGTGCGAACCTCGCCGTAGGTGCTGACCCGCGCCAGATCGTGGTCGTGATCGTCGGCCAGGTAGCGGGCCAGCGCGCGCTCGGAGGGGAAGACGGTGATGGTGCCGTCGTGGCCGAGGAACACCGGCTCGTCGTCCAGATAGCAACGCAGGGTGAAGAATTCGCCTTCGGACGTGACGATCTTGACCGGGTCGATGCCGACCTCGTGCCAGAAGGTCTCCTCTTCGTCCTCGTCGTCTTCCTCGTCGGTGTCCTCGTCCTCGTCGAGGTCGACCGGCTCGATATCGTCGTCGTCGGTGTCGGCGACGTCCTCGGCGTCGACGACGTTCTCCTCGGCGGCCAGCAGTTCCGCCTCCGCCACGGCCAGCGCTTCCTGGTCGACATCCGGAGAGGCCACCACAGAATCGATGGCATCGATGACCCGGTCCCAGTCCTTGGCGATCGCGTTGCCGACCTGGTCCCACAGCTGTTCGCCGTCGCGGCCGACGAACGCGGTCACACCCGCCGGCAGAGCGCCGAGGACGGGATGGGAGCCGAAGAACTTGGTGACCACCTCGAGTTCGCACACCTCGCCGATGGTGCGGACCATCTCGAGGGTCTCTTCCAGTTCGGCGATGGTCTCCGGGTCGGGTTCACCGGCCGCGAGTTCGGGAACGCCGACCAGATCGAAGACGTGCTCCTCCTGGGGTTCGAGCTCGGCGGCGGACAAACCCACGACGACCTTCCAGGACGGATGGTCCACCAGATCGTTGTCGTCGTTGGTCCGGATGAACGCGGCGAGCTCCGCGGGGGAGTCGAATCCGTAGAGCTCGTCCTCGTGACCGAGGAATGCCTCCCACTCGTCGTCACCGTCTCGCCAGCGCGGTGCCCACAGGGTGACCAGATCGCCGTCGGTGAGACCGAGCTCGATCGGGACGATGTCTCCAGAAGCCATGACCGGAAGCCTATCGAGCCGTCGCCTTCGGCACTATTCGGCCCGCCCCCCAACGTTTCCCGATTCGGGCGCGGTGAAGGCGGAATTGAGGGTGGCGACCACCTCCGAGCGCTGCTCTCCCGCATTCTGCGCCGCCTGCTGGCAGGCCCAGATGATCAACTGGCCCACTTCGGCCGGAGAATGCGAGGTGACGGCCTCGGACAGGTCCAGGCCGACCAGGGCGCCGTCGCTGTCGACCTCGACGCTCACCGAACCGTCCTCGGCGGTGAACCGGCCGCGCACGTTCTTCAGGTTGTAGAGCGCCGCCTCGAGGGCCTCGAGTTTATTCGTCGCCGCGGCGACGAGGGCATCCATTTCCGCGCTCACAGTGCGTCCTTTCCGGCAGATGCGCCAACGCTCATGCTGTGCTTGTCAACCGTACGAACGGGGCGCCGCGTGGTTACGCTCCGCAGCCTGTTTTGCCCGCGACCGTTCATACGGGCCTCATCCAGCTGGTGGGGCCGGTGTCCTCGTCGTCCATGCGGTCGAGTTCGTCGACGGCTTCCTGGCGGGTGGGCAGGCCCAATTTGTCCAGGATCTCGGTGGGCATGCCGGATTCGGCGAGCAGTTCGCGCCGGCGGGCCTTGGCGACGATCGCCGACCGCTTGGTCAGCCGCAGAATCTCCGCGGCCAAAGCCTGTGCGCCGTAACGGTATTCGCTGCGCTCGAATTTGATCTCCACCGGAATGCCCTGATCGGTGGCCCGCACACTGATGGTGCCGGCGCGATTGGTGCTGGCGGCGACCGTGACGCTCGGGATCTGCTGGTGCTGCGGCTGGCTCATGACGTCGGCCTGTAGAACCCGTGGAACGCCATTCCCATGTTCTCCGTTCGAATCGGGTCGATCTGCACCGGATCACCGGCCTCGACCATCTGTCCGTTACCGACGACCATCGCGACGTGACCGTCCCAGATGGCCAGATCGCCCGGCATGACATCGCCCGGGCTCACCGGTGTGGCGCCGGCACTCTGATCGCAGGCGAGTCGGGGCAGGTCGACGCCGGCCTCGCCGTAGGCCCACTTGGTCAGGCCGCTGCAGTCCAGGCCGGCCCCGGGGGTGTTGCCGCCCCAGACGTACGGCGTGCCGCAGGCGCTGATCGCGGCCTTGACCGCGGTGGCGGCCTTCTGATTGGGCGCCTCGACCTGGCTGCCGTCGGGCAGGGTGATCATGACGCCGCCGTGGCGGCCGGGCTTGTCGGCGCCGGACTGCTGGGCTCCGGGAGTCCTCGTGCCGCCCGAGCTCGACCGCGACTGCGTCGCCGCGGAGGCCGGGCTGGTCATGCTGCTCATCATCGAACCGCCGCTCGATACCAGACCGCCGAGCAGTGAACCGGCCGTCTGGGCGCCGGTGCTCAGCGCGGGTGCGGCGGCCGCGGCCGCGGCCACCGGAGCGCTCGACATGGACGGCGTCGGCGGGGGCGGGGTGAGGTCGTTCATGGAGGTGGTGTGCGTGTCGAGTTCCGACCGCACCCGGCCGACCACGCCGAGCGCCTGGCCGAAATGGTCGATCGCGGAGTTCACCACGGTGATCAGTCCCGGGGGAGTCGTCACCGCGGGCCCCAGCGCCGTGACCGACTGCACGAACGACTGGACGATTCCGTCGAGTTCCTTCTGGCCCGTCTGCACCGAGGCGGCGGCCTGGCTGACCACATCGGCCATATCGTTGCCGCGATCCGACATCGCGGCCGCCGAGGTCTGTACCTTGAGCGCCTTGTCCATCGCCGCGTCGCCACCACCGCCGTTCCAGGCGTTGGTCATCTGATTGATGCTCGCGCTACCGGCCTGATGAATTCCGTCGAGATGGGTGGACACCTGGCGCAGCGCATCGGCCGGGCCGCCGGCGGGCAGCACCCCGGAGCCGAAGCTGGTGAGCAGATCGATGAGTGGTTGGGCGAGTGCGTCGAGATCGATGACGCCCGTCATCCGATCGGGCCTTCCGCGGCGCGCAGGGCGGCGGCGTGGGCGGCGTCGGTTTCGGAATAGGTGGCGGCGGCGCCCGTCGCGGCGGCTCCCACACTGCCCATCACCGCGGACAGTTCGCCGATCCCCGCGACATGCCCGGCATGGGCCGCGGCATAGGCGGCGACGAAATCGCCCCCCACCAAACCGAAGATCGTACCGAGCAGGACCGGGTCGGCGCCGGCGGCGCCCGCCGCGGCCACACCCATTTCACCGGCCAGTCCCGCAGCTGTGGCACCGTAGGCGGCGACGCCCTCGGTGTCGACCGAGATCCTGTGCATCAACATCCCCCATCGTGCTGGTCTGGTGGCAGATTACGTCATCCGAGTAGTTCGACGCATGCCCCTGCGCAACGGTTCCCACTCCGGTTGCGGAAATCCGCCCTCGGTTGCCGATTTCCAACCCCGACAGACCTTATCGTTCCCTCATGCGTACGCATATCGTGGAACACCCGCTGACGGTCACCCTCCTGACGACCATGCGCGATGCCCGCACATCCAACGCGGGATTCCGGGCGGCACTGGCCGATCTGACCGGATTCCTCGTCTACGAAGCGCTGCGGGAAGCCCCGACCCACACCTTCGACATCGACACCCCGGTGGCGCCGACCCGGGGCGCCCGGCTGGCGCAACCACCGCTGCTGGTGCCGGTCTTGCGCGCCGGCCTCGGCATGGTCGACGCCGCCAGTGCGCTGATTCCGGAATCCCGTGTCGGTTTCGTCGGCGTGGCGCGCGACGAGCAGACCCATCGGCCGGTGCCGTACATGGAATCGCTGCCGGCGGACCTGTCGGGCCTGCCGGTCTTCGTCCTCGATCCGATGCTGGCCACCGGTGGATCGATGCGCCACACCCTGGAACTGCTGTCCGCCCGCAACGCCACCGACATCACCGCCATCTGCGTCGTCGCCGCCCCGGAAGGCATTGCCGCGCTGGAGAAATCGGGTCTGCCGGTGCGACTGGTGACCGCCGCGGTCGACTCCGGACTCAATGCCGACGCCTTCATCGTGCCGGGGCTGGGTGACGCCGGCGACCGCCAATTCGGCCCGCGCCACGACTGATGCCGCCCGGGTAGCATCCAGCCGAACCGCGGGATCGGTAGGGTTCGCGCGGAAGGCTCAGCTGTTCACAACTTCTCGCAGAACTCGCGCAGTGCCGAGAGTCGTTGTGCTGCAACCGCTTTCGACGAAGTCAGCGAGTCGCGGTCGCGAACCGGCTCGACGACCTCCAAATAGCATTTGAGTTTCGGCTCGGTACCCGAGGGGCGGATGACGATGCGCTGCCCCTCGCCTTCGAAGATCAAGGCGTCGGTGCGCATCCGGCCGCGAACCGTGGCCAGGTCGGTGCAGGTGACGGGCACGCCCGCGATGACATCGGGCGGCGTATCGCGCAGGCGGGCAACGGCTCGAGCGGCAACCGCCTGATCGGGCAATCGCAGCGAGACCTGGTCGCCGGCGTGCAGGCCGAATTCCACGGCGTAGTCGTCGAGGACGTCGAGCAGGGAACGCCCCTGCTCGCGCAGGCGGGCGGTGAGGTCGGCGGCGGCGACGGCGGCGGTGATGCCGTCCTTGTCGCGCACGGCAGCCGGATCGACGCAGTGGCCGATGGCCTCCTCGTAGGCGTACACGAGGCCCTCCCCGGCGCGTGCCAGCCATTTGAATCCGGTGAGCGTCTCGGCGTACCGGGCCCCGCGCGCCGGCGCGAGTTTCCCCAGCAGTCGCGACGATACTACGGTGGTCGCGACCAGCGCGTCCGGTGCCGCGTTGCGCAGGACGTAATCGGCCAGCAGCACACCGGTTTCGTCGCCGCGCAGCATGCGCCACCCGTTCGGGCCGGGGACCGCGAGCGCGCAGCGATCGGCATCGGGATCGAGTGCGACGGCGAGGTCGGCGTCGATCTTCTCCGCCAGTGCCAGCAGCAGATCCGCGGCGCCCGGCTCCTCCGGATTCGGGAACGCCACGGTCGGGAAGTCCGGATCGGGTGCGAACTGTTCCTCGACCACATGGACGTCGTGGAACCCGGCGGCGGCCAGCGCGGCCACCGCCGTCTCGCCGCCGACGCCGTGCATGGGAGTCAGCGCGATCCGGATATCGGGGCGCTGCACCGTCATTCGGTCTCCCGCAATCGGTTCGCCGTCGCGGTCCTCGTTCGCGGTGTGGTGGCCCGCATGGACCGGAATCGTTCGCGCGCCGCCGATCGCCTCGGGCACGGCAGCGGCTCGCGCCAGATAGCGGCGGACGAGTTCCTCGCCGAGTTCGGCTCGCCCGGCATCATCGGGCAGCGACAGGATCGACGGTGAGGGGGCGCCGGCGGCCGGATCGGTGCGGGCGATCGGTTCGGTGACCGCATCGATACAGCGCTCGATCTCGGTGTCGGCGGGCGGGATCAGCTGGGAACCGCCGTCCAGATAGAGCTTGTACCCGTTGTCCGTGGCGGGGTTGTGGGACGCCGTGATCTGCACGCCGGCCACCGCACCCAGCTCCCGTACCGCGAACGCCACGATCGGCGTCGGCAGCGGCTGTGGCAGGAGCAGCACCGAAAAGCCCGCTGCGGCAAACACTTCCGCGGTGACCGTGGCGAACTCCGCGGAGCCGTGCCGGGCGTCGCGACCGACGATCACCAGACCACCGCCGAGGCAGCGGTCCCGGAGCCACGCCGCCACACCGGCGCTCGCGCGTGCCACGGTGCCGATGTTCATCCCGTCCGGCCCCTCCTGGAGCGGGCCGCGCAGACCTGCCGTTCCGAATCGCAACATGGCGGCCGCCTACAGCCGTTCCAGCACACCGCGCAACAATTTGCCCAATCTCGGTGCGGCGGCCTGCCCTTCGGCGAGTACCTCCTGGTGGGACAGCGGTGCGCCGGTCACGCCCGCGGCCAGATTGGTCACCAGCGATATGCCCAGCAGCCGCAGCCCCAGCGAGCGGGCCGCGATCGCCTCCAGCACGGTCGACATGCCGACCAGATCGGCGCCCATGCCGCCGAGCATACGGATCTCGGCGGGCGTCTCGTACTGCGGTCCGTTCAGGCCCGCGTAGACGCCCTCACTCAACGACGGGTCGATTTCCCTTGCCAGCGTGCGCAATTCGGGATCCCAGGCATCGACCATGTTCACGAACGCGGCACCGGTGAGCGGAGTGCGCCCGGTGAGATTGAGGTGATCGCTGATCAGCACGGGCTCGCCGACGCGCAGGCCCGGACGGATACCGCCCGCGGCGTTGGTGAGGATCACCGTCTCGGCACCCGCCGCGGCCGCCGCGTGCACCGCGTGCACCACCCGATGCGGTTCGTAGCCCTCGTAGAGGTGCTGGCGGCCCATCATCAGCAGCACCGGCACCTCACCGACCGCCACCGAATGCACGATGCCCTGATGGCCCTGCGCCGTCGGCGGTTCGAAGCCGGGCAGCTCGGTCATCGGAATCGACGCCCGCGGCGCTCCGATCTCGGTGGCGGCGGACTGCCAGCCGGATCCGAGTACCACCGCGACCCGATGGTGCGTGACTCCCGTACGTGTGGCGATCGCCTCGGCGGCCTGTTCGGCAAGCATGCGCCCACGATAGTGCGCCGACGGGCCAGTTGTGCGCGTCGCGGGCCGGACACGACCACCGCCGCCGGGCGCGGTCGCCGGGGCGGGGGCAGGATGGTGCCGTGCGTGAACTCGTGGTCCTCGGGACGGCCAGTCAGGTGCCGACCCGCCGACGCAATCACAACGGATATCTGTTGCGCTGGGACGGTGACGGCCTGCTGTTCGATCCTGGCGAGGGGACGCAGCGGCAGATGCTGTTCGCGGGGGTTTCGGCGAGTGCCATCACCCGGATCGGGCTGACGCACTTCCACGGTGATCACTGCCTGGGCCTGCCCGGGGTGCTGGCGCGGCTGAATCTGGACCAGGTGACCCATCCGGTCGACATCTGCTTCCCGGAATCGGGTGCCGATCTGCTCACGCACCTGCGCGGGGTGGTACCCCCGTTTCCCGGTCTGCGCGAACATCCGATCGACGCGGACGGTCCGGTGCCGCTGCCCGACGCGCCGTTCACCTTCGAGGCCGTGCGGCTGTCGCATGGCATCGACACCTTCGGGTACCGGCTGGTCGAACCCGACAGCCATCGGATCCTGCCGGAGCGGCTCGCCGAATTCGGCCTGGCGGGTCCGGTGGTCGGGGCACTGCAGCGCGAAGGCGCGGTGCGACTGCCCGACGGCCGCACGGTCACCGTCGACGAGGTCTCGGCCCCGCGGCCCGGACAGCGCTTCGCCTTCGTGATGGACACCCGAATGTGTTCGGGCGTAGCGGAATTGGCCGAAGGCGCCGATATGCTCGTCATCGAGTCGACCTTCCTGGAGGCCGAGGCGCAGCTGGCCGACGATTTCGGCCATCTCACCGCGGGGCAGGCGGCACGCGTGGCCGCGGAGGCGGGCGTGCGGACCCTCGTCCTCACCCATTTCTCGCAGCGCTACGGCGAGCTGTCCGGACACCGGGCCGAGGCGGAGCGGTATTTCGACGGGGAGCTGGTGATCGCCGAGGATCTGATGCGGGTGCCGATCCCGCCACGTCGCTGACACGTACCCGGCCGGTGATGACAACTCGTCGGTAACTTGGCCGGGGGTGTGATGCGGCCGTTCATACGGCGCTGCATATTCTCTGCCTATGCCGTACTTGGACCGTGACGGGGACGTATTCGTGCTCTACCTCGGCAACGAGGGTCAGACCGACAGCGAGAACCGCTTCCACCCCGACTGGATCGACGCCTTCCACGCGAAACTGGACGAGGTAGAGGCCGCCGAGGGGCCGGCGGCGCTGGTCACGGTGGCCACCGGAAAGTTCTTCAGCAACGGCCTGGACACCGACTGGCTGTTCGGCAACATGGACAAGATGCACTGGTACCTGGACCGGGTGCATTCCGTCTTCAGCCGGTTGCTGGCCTTCGGTATGCCGACCGTCGCCGCGCTGAACGGCCACGCCTTCGGCGCCGGCGCCATGCTGGCCACCTCGCACGACTTCCGGGTGATGCGCTCGGATCGCGGGTACTGGTGCCTGCCCGAGGTTCACCTCGGGATGCCGTTCACGGTCGCGATGAACGCGCTCGTCACCGAACGGCTGACCAACCAGGTCGCGCTCGAGGCGATGACCACGGGCCGGCGCTACGGCGCCGCCGACGCGATCGCCGCGGGCATCGTCGACGAGGCGGCCGAGGCGGACGGCGTTCTGGCCGCGGCCGTGGCGCGGGCCGCGGCGCTGACCGGCAACCGCAAGCCGAATCTGCCGGTCATCAAGCGTGCGCTGCACGGACGGGCGCTCGCGGGCCTGAATACCCCGACCACACCGGAGAATCTCGCCTTCGGCTCCTGATAACCCGATGATCATCGCGTGGCGCACAGTGCGAGACTGTGTGCCATGCCACGCAGCGGGGACGAACGCAGCTGGAGTCGAACGGGCCGGTCGGCGCACCGGGCCGCGGCGCCCGGCTGCGCCTGCGCCGACGATGCCGGTGCCGACGATGCTCGTGCCGACGATTTCGACGCGCAGGTGGCCCCGGCCGATCCTGCCCTCCTCGCCGCCGCCGATGCCGCGGTCACGGCCGCCGAATCGGATCTGATCGCCCTCTCGCATTCCATTCACGCCGAACCCGAGCTGGCGTTCGCCGAGCACCACAGTGTCGCCAAGACGCTGGTCCCGCTGCGTGAGCGCGGATTCGGTATCGAGACGCCGGTCGCGGACCTGGACACCGCCTTCGTCGCCACCTACGGCAGCGGTGATCTGGTGGTCGGAATCTGCGCCGAATACGACGCGCTGCCCGAGATCGGTCACGCCTGCGGCCACAACATCATCGCCGCGGCGGCGGTGGGCGCGGGCCTGGCCCTGGCCGAGGTGGCCGATCGGTGCGGCCTCACCGTGAAGGTGTTCGGCACGCCGGCCGAGGAGAGCGGCGGCGGCAAGGTGCTGATGCTCGAGCGCGGCGTCTTCGACGGGGTCGCGATGGCCCTGATGGTGCACCCGGGTCCGCTGGACATCGTGGGTGCGCGGTCGCTGGCGCTGGCCGATCTGTCGGTGTCCTTCCACGGCCGCGAGGCACATGCCAGCGCCGCGCCGGAGTACGGCCGCAACGCCGGGGACGCCGCCACCGTCGCGCAGGTCGCACTGGGTCTGCTGCGTCAGCATCTGCGCCCCGGCCAGCAACTCCACGGTATAGTCGAGTCGGGCGGTGTTGCCCCGAATATCGTGCCCGGCCATGCGGAACTGTTGTATTACCTGCGGGCAGACGATTCCGCATCCCTCGACGATCTGCTGCAGCGCGCCTCGGCCTGCTTCGAGGCGGGAGCGCTGGCGACCGGATGCACCCATGAAATCCGGGCGCTGGCGCCCACATATACCGAGCTCACGCCGGATTCCGCACTACTGTGTGCCTACCGCGAGCAAATCATCGGTATGGGTCGCATGCCGCTCGCGCCGGACCTCGAGGCAGCACGGCCGCTGGGCAGTACCGATATGGGCAATGTCACCAACGTCATTCCCGGCATCCACCCGGTTATCGGCATCGAGGCGAACGGCGCGGTGACACACCAGCGGGAGTTCGCCGCGGCCTGCGTGACGCCGTCGGCCGATCTCGCGGTGGCCGACGGGGCGCGGGCACTGGCCCGTACCGCAATCCAGGTTGCGGGCGATCAACTACACAGGGACAGGTTGTTGGAGCGCAGTATTCAGCGACAGGAGGAAATTCGGTGAGCACGATCGGCCGGTCATCACCGGCGGGCCGCGAAGGAGATGCCGCGGCGGGTCGCGGCGACGATACCGCCACCGGTTCGGAGGACGACTCCGCGACCGGTGCGCGCCCTTCCGCGGCGGCGGGCCGCGCAGCAGCAGCCCCGGGCCTGCAGAGCAAGGCGGCCACACCGGGCCTGCAGGGCAAGGCGCTGGGCCCGGAGGCCGGCACGTGTCGGCACACTGGGCTCGCGACCGGACGGCAGGCGGAGATCACGGCCGGACAGGCGGCGGTCGAGGCGTGGCTGCGTGACCACGGTGACGATCTGATCGGCTGGCGCCGCCACATCCACGCCAATCCGGAACTGTCCCGCGCCGAGCACGGCACCACCGAATTCGTCGAGTCCTGGCTGGTGAAGGCCGGTCTGGAACCGCGCAAACTGCCCACCGGCACCGGTTTGATCTGCGATATCGGCCCGGCGGGGCCACGCCTGGCCCTGCGCGCCGATATGGATGCGCTCCCGCTGCAGGAGTACACCGGCCGGCCGTTCGCCTCGACCGTCCCCGGGGTATCCCACGCCTGCGGTCACGACGCGCACACCGCGATCCTGCTCGGCACCGCCCTGGCCCTCGCCGAGATGGACGAACTGCCGGTCGGCGTCCGGTTGGTCTTCCAGCACGCCGAGGAGGTCATGCCCGGCGGTGCCATCGATATGGTCGCCGCGGGTGCGATGGACGACGTCTCGCGGGTGTTCGCCCTGCACTGCGATCCCCGGCTCGAGGTCGGCCGGATCGGGGTGCGGGTCGGAGCCATCACCTCGGCCGCCGACACCGTGGAACTGGTGCTCGACTCGCCGGGCGGGCACACCTCCCGGCCGCATCTGACCAGCGATCTGGTCTATGCCATCGGCACCGTCATCACCGGCCTGCCGGGTCTGCTCAGCCGTCGCATCGATCCGCGAACCAGCACGGTGATGGTGTGGGGCGCGGTATCGGCGGGTAAGGCGCCCAATGCGATTCCGCAGACCGGCATGCTTACCGGCACCGTGCGGACCGGGGATCACACCACCTGGTCGCTGCTCGAGCCGATGGTCCGCGAAATCGTCGACGGACTGCTCGCCCCGACCGGCGTGCGATATCAGCTGAACTACAAGCGCGGCGTGCCGCCGGTGGTCAACGACGAATTCTCCACCCGGATGTTCGAGGACGCGATTCTCGGTCTGGGCCCGGACGCGCTCTCGGATACTCCGCAGTCGGGCGGTGGCGAGGACTTCTCCTGGTACCTCGAGGAGGTTCCGGGTGCGATGGCGCGGCTGGGCGTGTGGTCGGGCGAGGGCCCGCAACTGGACATCCACCAGCCGACCTTCGACATCGACGAGCGCGCGCTGGCGGCCGGCGTGCGCGTGATGACCAATCTGGTCCTGCAGGCACGCTGACCGGGCGGCCCGCCCGGTGCGAACTCGGCGGGCTGTTCGGCTCTGCCCCCGCGGTCGTCCGGCTACATCGAGCCGAAAGTCCCCGGACCGACGTTGCGGCTGTTGCGGGTGCGCAGCGCGTGGACGTAATCGGCCGGGGCTCCGGCTTTTTCGGCCGCGTCGGCGATCACACCGATGTAGCGGGCCGAGGGCAGCCCGCCCTCGTAGGCATCCAGCACGTACAGCCACGCCAAACCCGGCTGCGTACCCGTGCCCGAATTGGGCGAGACCCGGAGCCGGATCTTCTTGTGGATACCGAAATCCGAACCCTCCCACCGGTCGAGGCTCTGCTCGTCCTCGGCGGAGACGTCGTACAGCACGACGAAGACCCGGGAGCCCGGATCCTCGACCACCGTCGCGAGCGGCCCTTCCCAGCCGATGTCGTCGCCGGCGAAGGTCAGGCGCCACCCTTCCAGCCAGCCCGTTCCGTAGACGGGGGAGTGCGGACAGCGCTTGAGCATCTGCTCCGGGTCCATATTGGATCCGTAGGCGGCGTATATCGGCACCTGGCAAGAGTATCGAATGTAGGGACCGCTTGTTTCGATCCGGCCGGGTTCGGGCCCTTTCTGTCTTCGGCGAGGCGGGCGAATGTCCGGAGAATTACCGGAAGGTGACACGCGCAACGTCACCCATGACGCGGTCAAAACGATGAGGAGCAGGACCGATAACGTTGACGGCAGTGCCGGAGATCCCGGCCGGACGGCTCGATAGCGGAGGTACACATGGCCCGCATTGCAATCATCGGGGGCGGCCCCGCCGGCTACGAGGCGGCGTTGGTGGCAGCTCAGCACGGAGCCACGGTCACCGTGATCGACTCCGACGGTATCGGTGGCGCATGCGTGCTGTGGGACTGCGTCCCGTCCAAGACCTTCATCGCTTCGACCGGGGTGCGCACCGACCTGCGCCGCGCGCGTGATCTGGGCATCACGCTGCACATGGCGCAGGCGCAGGTGCGATTGTCGGAGGTCAACTCCCGGGTGAAGGCGCTGGCGCAGGCGCAGTCGTCCGACATCCGGTCCAAGTTGCAGGCCGCCGGAGTCACCATCCTCAACGGCCGCGGTCAGCTGATCGACCAGATCGCCGGTCTGGCCACACATCTGGTGCGCGCGACGCTCGCCGACGGCACCGAACGGGTGATGGAGGCCGAGATCGTCCTGATCGCCACCGGCGCCAGCCCGCGGGTGCTGCGCGGCGCCGAACCCGACGGTGAGCGCATTCTCACCTGGCGTCAGCTCTACGACGTCAAGGAGCTGCCGGAAACGCTGGTCGTGGTCGGCTCCGGTGTCACGGGCGCCGAATTCGTCTCCGCGTACACCGAGATGGGCGTGAAGGTGAAGCTCGTCTCCAGCCGCGACCGGATGATGCCGGGAGAGGACGCCGACGCCGCGCTGGTCCTCGAGGACGCCCTGGCCGAACGCGGGGTGGAGCTCGTCAAGCAGGCCCGGGCCGACGCCGTCGAGCGGACCGCGGACGGGATCGTGGTCAAACTGTCCGACGGGCGCACGGTCACCGGCTCCCATGCGCTGATGACGGTCGGTTCCACGCCCAATACCCAGGATCTGGGCCTCGAGCGCATCGGCATCGAACTCGACCGCGGCGGCTATCTGCGCGTCGACCGCGTCTCGCGGACGGCCGTGCCCGGGATCTATGCCGCCGGCGACTGCACCGGGCTGCTGCCGCTGGCCTCGGTCGCGGCGATGCAGGGCCGGATCGCGATGTATCACGCACTCGGCGAGGGCGTGCAGCCGATCCGGTTGAAGACGGTCGCCTCCGCGGTGTTCACTCGGCCCGAGATCGCCACGGTCGGTGTCAGCCAGACCGCGATCGACAACGGTGAGGTGCCCGCGCGCACGGTGATGCTGCCGCTCAACACCAATCCGCGGGCCAAGATGTCGGGCCTGCGCCGCGGTTTCGTGAAGATCTTCTGCCGGCCCGCCACCGGCGTGGTGATCGGTGGCGTGGTGGTCGCGCCCATCGCCTCCGAACTGATCCTGCCGATCGCGATCGCGGTACAGAACAACCTGACGGTGAACGACCTGGCACAGACGTTCTCGGTGTACCCGTCGCTGTCCGGATCGGTCACCGAGGCGGCGCGGCAACTGATGCGTCACGACGACCTCGATTAGTGGGCGGCTGCTGTTTCAAATGTGCTGCCCCGCTTGACGTTTTGCCGGACGGAGTGCGGCTTCCCACGGCCGGGTAGCACCAGTTGCCTGAAACTTGTTCGTGTGGTTCACTTCCGGCAGAGATGTCAGTGGTGGGCGGTTGGCAGGTTCACGTGCGGGGGGAATGCAATCTTTCCCGGGCCGGGAATCCGCGAGCGGCTCGCGGACCGCAGCAGGGTGCGGGCCGGACATCGATGAGGGACCAATGGAGACGGCCCCATCGGACGGCGTTCGTCGGTCGGTGGCAGTGGCCGAGCTCGGGAAAGGGATTGCGAGACAGTGAAACATCGTAAGCCGAGTCGGGCGCAGCGAGCGATGGCCACGACGTCGTTGCCACTGGCCACCGCGGCCGCCGTGGCAACCATCCTCGCGTCGGGTACGGCGAGTGCCGCGCCGGCCGATCAGCCGAGCGTGCCGACCACTCCGGCGCAGCCGGGCGCCACCAACGAGGCCCCCGCGCAGGACAACAACAACAACGGCCAGAGCCAGAACGCGCCGGGCACGCAGGAGAACGCCCCGCAGCAGAACGGCACTCAGCAGAACGGGCCGCAGCAGAACAACAACCAGCAGAACGGGACCCAGCAGAATGGGCCCCAGCGCAACGGCAATCCGCAGCCGGGCGTCACCACCCCCAATCAGCCGGGTGTCACCACGCCGAACCAGCCGGGCGTCACCACCCCGCAGCCGGGCGTCACGACCCCGAACCAGAACGCGCCGAAGCCGGACCAGAACCTGGCCTCGCCGACGCAGCCGGGTGTGACCACCCCGCGTGTCGCGCCGCTGCCGGTGCCGGGTCAGGGCAGCCAGGTGCAGCCGGCCGTCGTTCCGGACCAGCCCACCCCGAACGGTCAGGCCGACCAGCTGAAGCCGGGTCAGCAGTCGCCGGACCAGACCGTGGGCACCCCGAACAAGCCGCAGTCGCACGACGGCAGCATGGACACGCTGCGTAGCCAGCAGGGCAACTCGGCCCCTTCGCAGCAGGCGCAGTGGACCTCTCCGAGCCTGCAGTCCGCACCGGCCGCGCCGGTCGTGCAGATGAACGGCCCGCACACCGAGGTCGGCGCCAACGTCGACGGTGGCGGGCTGCTGCCGGGCTACGTGGCCAACACCCACCACTTCAGCAACCTCGACGGGTATGTCGGCACGGTCGGCTACAGCACTCCCAACGGGGTGGGCGACGCTGGTGTGTCGGTGGAGTTCGTCGAGGCGAACAAGGTCAAGATCACCTCGTACACCCACGCCACCGGCTTCGACGACATGAAGTCCGAGAGCTACGTCGACACCACCCAGGCCAATGCGGCCAAGGCGGCCGTCGAGGGCTGGATCAAGCAGCAGCCGGGCGGCGCCGCGGCACTGGATGCGGCCGCTCAGATTGGTAGACTCCCGCAGGGTGATATCGCTCCGCAAACGGTGAATGTCGCTGGTGCGACCACACAGTGGGGTGGCACGGTCCAGTACTGATCCAGTACTGATACAGACTGAATCGGCGCATGGGGCGGTCGTTCGCGACCGCCCCATGCGTGTGTCTCGGGGAAGGAACGGGTGATGGCCTCCGGCGACGATCAGGGCCGGGACGAAGGCGAGTCGGAATTCGGCCCGCCGGTTTCCGGATTCGGACCACCGCTGAACGATTTCGGGCCGCCGACGGGTGAAACGGGTGCGGTCGGCTGGGCGCCGGTCGGAGAACCGGAGCGTCCCACACTGGGCTGGCAGCCCGCCGACACTCCCGCGGCGCCGTCCGTACCGCCGCCGCCCGCGCAGTACCGCGCGCCGGATTCGACCGCGGCGCCCGAAACCGTTCGCCACCCGGCACCGGAGACGCCACGCGCGCCCGAAACCGTGCGGACGCCCGCGC
>NZ_BDBN01000053.1 GCF_001613005.1 Nocardia nova NBRC 15556
TGCCGCGCCGGCGGCGGCGCAGCGTGGCGTTGCCCGCCTCCGCCCGCGGGCCCCGCACCGATACCGGACAGCCGCATACCGATACGGGCCTGCCCCGGGTCGACATCGCCGAAGCCTGGCAGACCGGTTCCACCAGCGGACGTGCAGCCGCACATGACAACTCCGAAGGGATGACATCCTGATGGCCACACCCGGCACCACTGTGACCGACGGCGATAACAAGCTGTCGTGGATGCTCGAGGATCTGACCGTTCCCGGCGTCCGATTCGCCGTACTACTGTCCGAAGACGGCCTGCGCATCGCCCACGTCGGCGCCATCTCCCTCGACGACGCCGAACGCTTCGCCGCCGCGGCCTCCGGCCTCAGATCCCTGGGTAAGGCCCTCAGCGAATTCTGCGGCGGAGCGAACACGGTGCGGCAGAACATGACCGAGTACGACGAGGGCATGATCTTCATCACCGCGGCCGGTGAGGGCGCCCTGATCGGCGTCTCGACCATGTCCGATGTGGACGTCAGCATGGTCGCTCACCGGATGAACGAACTCGCCGTGAGAGTCGGCCGCGAACTCGGCAGCCTGCCCCGCCACAGGCCCGGTAGCGATCGGGCATGAGCAAGCACCGGCGCGATCCCGACCTGGTCCGTGCCTACGTACGCACGGGCGGACGTACCCGTGCGACTCGCTCGGTCGACCTGGTGACACTGGTTGTGGCAGCACAGGATCCGACGCCCGGTGCCAGTCCGGACGCGCGCCGGGTTTTGAACGTCTGCAGTCGGCACGCTGCACTGTCGCTCGCCGAGGTGGCCGCATATCTCGACCTGCCGCCCTCGGTAGTGAAGATCGTGGTATCGGACCTGCTCGACAGCGGCCATCTGGTCAACCCGACCCCGGCGGATCATGTGCCGGAGGTCGCCCTGCTCGAGGAGGTACTGAATGGGCTCCGCGCTCTCGCCGTCTGAGCGCCCGACCGCCCTGTCCGAACGACCCGCCGCTGTGACCGACCGTACGGTCGACTATGTACCGGAAACGGTCACGCGGTCGGTGAAGCTGTTGGTAGCAGGTAATTTCGGCGTCGGTAAGACCACGTTCGTCAGCAGCGTGTCGGAGATCCGTCCGCTACGCACCGAGGAGACCATCACCGAGGCCAGCGTCGGGATCGACGACATGGCCGGTCTCCCGGGCAAGCAGACCACCACGGTGGCCATGGATTTCGGGCGCATCACGCTCAATCCGCAACTGGCGCTGTATCTGTTCGGTACGCCGGGGCAGCGCCGGTTCCTGCCGTTGTGGGAGGAGCTGGCCAACGGCGCACTCGGTGCGCTGGTGCTGGTCGACACCCGGCGCATCGACAAGGCCGACGAGGTGCTCTCCATCCTCGAGGAACGCGGCGTGCCGTATTCCGTGGCGATCAACGAATTCGACGGTGCGCATCGCTTCCCGCTCAGCGAGATTCGCGATGCGCTGGACCTGGAACCGGGCACCCCGCTGACCGCGTTGGACGCCCGCGACCGCGGCACCTGCCTGCGATCGCTGATCACGCTGGTGGAATTCCTGTTCCACCGGCTCGAACCGCGTCCCTGACCGTTTCACCCCGAGCAACGCCGTACCGGCCTCCGGTGCGGCGTTGCTCCGTTTTCAGGAGCTGCGCTTTCAGGAACTGTGCAGGGCGGCCAGCAGGGTGACCAGGATGGGTGAGCGCCGGATATCGCCGCGAAGTACGGCCGACACCGGAATGCGCAGCGGCCGGCCGGCGAGTTTCAGCGTGGCGATCCCTTCGGTGGCACTGTCGGCGTAGAGGATCGTCCAGGCGTCCGGCCGATTGATCAACTCCATCGTCGCGGTGTGGTCCGGCGGGATCGGCGGGCCGTAGCTCGGGCGGGTCGGTATTTCGGCGAACGCGTGCCGGACGACGTTGTGCAGAAGCACCTGTTCCGTCTCCGGGGGCAGCAGCAGCGGATATTTCCCCAATTCGGCCAATGTCACATCACCGCGGCCGGCCAGCGGGTGGGCGGTCGAGGCGGCGATGACGAGGTCCTCCACCCACAGTTGTTCGACCGTCAGACCGGGCTGTTCGACACTGCCGCGGATGAGAGCAAGATCACAATCGCCGTCGGCGACCGCAGCGATGCGCTGCCGGAACGGCTTGATGACGAACTCGATTTCGGCACCCGGATGCGCTTCGCGTGCTCCGGCTATCGCGGATAGCGATCTTGTTGCGAAAGACATATTCGCTGCCAGGCGAATTCGTGGCCCGGAGTCGCGAACAGCTGCGCGAATAGCGGATTCGAGGCTCAGCATTTGTTTCGCAAGGGGAAGTAGCCGAACGGTTGCCTCAGTCGGGACAACGGAGCGCGTGGAGCGTTCGAAGAGCTGCACACCAAGATCATGTTCGAGTCGCGCGATTTGATGACTGATAGCCGATTGCGATATGAAGCAGCGCACAGCGGCGCGACTGAAGCTCAACTCCTCGCACACCGCGACGAAGTAGGTGAGCTGACGAAGTTCCATCAAGATCTCCATTCATGAATGATCTAGATAAGAGTCATCAATATTATGCGCCCTGACCCCCGAAACATCCAGGGCATGAATCGCGTTTACTCATGACAGAAGGAGGCTGTCATGCAAGACGTGGATGCGGGAATCGAAACCACCGATGTGGTCATCGTGGGTTCGGGGTTCGGCGGGCTCGCCGCCGCGAAGCAGCTCAGCAAATCGGGGATCGACTACGTTCTCATCTCGGCGACGCCGGAACATCTGTTCCAGCCGCTGCTCTATCAGGTAGCGACGGGTGTGCTCCCGTCCACCGACATCGCTCCGCCGATCGCGCAGATCCTGCGCCGGCACAAGGGCGCGGATGTGCGGCTGGGCAAGGTCGTCGATATCGACGCCGCTGCCGCCGTCCTCACCTACGAGACCGAGCAGGGGCCGCGCAAGATTCGCTACGGCTCGCTGATCGCGGCCACCGGCGCCACCCAATCGTATTTCGGCCGCGACGATTTCGCGGAGAAGACGTTCTCGCTCAAGACCATCGACGATGCCAAACTGCTGCGAGCGCAGATCGAGCGCGTCTTCGCCGAGGCGGCGAAGGCCGATCCGGAAACCCGGGAACGGCTGCTGAGCTTCGTGGTCGTCGGCGCGGGCCCGACCGGCGTCGAGGTCGCCGGTCAGCTCAAGGAACTCGCGAAACGCCACTATCACCAGGAGATTTCGGTGACCCTGGTGGAAGGCGCGGGCGCGGTGCTGCCGCCGTTCGGTGGCAGCCTGTCGGAGTATGCGCGCAAGTCGTTGAGCCGCAACGGCGTCGAGGTGCTGCTCGACACCTTCGTCACCGACATCGAAGCCGGCAAGGTGACCGTCAAGACCAAGGACGGTGTCGAGCGCGGTATCGGCGCCGAGACCGTGGTGTGGTCGGCGGGTGTGGCGGCCGGCGGATTCGCCACGCTGCTGGCCGAGGCCACCGGCTGCGAAACCGACCGTGCCGGACGGCTTCTCATCAACCCGGACTGCACGGTGGGCGGACACGCCGATATCTACGCCATCGGCGATATGACCTCGCTGAACGGCTATCCCGGCCAGTCGCCGACGGCCATGCAGGAGGGCCGCCACGTCGCCGACATCATCCGCCGCAAGAAGCAGCCCGGCACCCCGTTCGTGTACTGGGACAAGGGTTCGATGGCGGTGATCAGCCGGTTCAGCGCGGTCACCAAACTCAACGACCGCGTGAAGTTCACCGGCACCATCGCCTGGGCCACCTGGCTCGCCGTCCACCTGTTCTATCTGGTCGGCTTCCGCAACCGCTTCGTCGCGGTCCTGTCCTGGCTGGTGGCGTTCATCGGTACCGGCCGCCCGGGCTTCGACGAGAGCGACAAGCCGCAGCAGGCGACGCCGATTCCCGAGAATCGACGAGCGGCGTAGCGTCACCCGACCGAATCCCCCTTCCGGCCCGCGACAACGATGCGGGCCGGAACGCGTGGCTCCCGGGTCCCGGGTTCAGGCCGCTCGCTCGACGGCGGCCTCGGTGGTGGCCATGGCGAACAAATCCTCGGCAAGAGCATCGGGATGGACTCGCCGCACGTCGTTCGGTTCCACCGAGGCGAAATGGCCGGAATCGAACAACTGTTGCGCCGCACTGTTTTCGATGAGGCGGGTGATGAGCAGAGCGCCCACCCGCACACCGCTCGGTCGGACCTGCTGGTCGATCGCGTACAGGTAATTGAGCAAGGCCGACTGCGGCACGCTCGAACTGGCCAGCGCCGCTTGCGGTTCGCGCACCGCTCCGCCCTGGGCGATGAGGACGGCGCCCGACCCGCGGGCCGTCATCGCCGGCAGTAGCGCGTGCATGATGCGCACCGGCGTGGTCAGGTTGATCGGCAACCACGTGCGCAGGGTGTCCGCGTCCAGCGACAATGCATCGACGGGTAGCCGGCTCACATCACCCGGGCTGTAGACCACCACGTCCGGAAGTCCGTGCGCACTCCGCAATTCGGCGAGTGCGTAGTCGATCCGGGCGTCGTCGGTGAGGTCGGCGAGCAGGACGTCCACCTCGATCCCCTCGGCCGCCAGCCGCGCCCGCAACCGTTCGAGTGTGTCCGCGTTGCGCGCGATCAGCGTCACCGAATAGCCCGCACGGCCGAATCGCAGCGCCGCCGACAATCCGAGCGCGGGACCCGCGCCGAACACTGCCAGATGTGGCATGACCGAACCTCCATAACTCGAGAAGGCACTCAAGTTGAGCACATTCTCAAGTTAAGGCTAAGTCGAGTGGGTTTTCAAGTTGTTAGTGTGAGGTCATGGTCGAGAAGGTGGCGAGTACCGGGGAAACGGCGGCCGGCGCGCGCCCGCGGCGTCGGGACGCCCGGGACAATCGGGACAAGATCGCCGCGGCGGCCCGGCGGCGGTTCACGGCCGAGGGCCTCGACGCTTCGCTGAATCAGATCGCACGCGACGCGGGGGTCAGCATCGGCACGCTCTACAACCACTTCCCCACCCGCGAGGCGCTGATCGGCGACGCGTTACTGGACCTGGTCGTCGAGTCGGGCCGCAGCGCGGAGGAGGCCTTGCGGGCGGCCGACCCGTGGACGGGGCTGGTCGACCACTTGACGAAGCTGGCGCAGTGGCAGGCGAGCGATCGCGGCTTCACCGATATCTGCGTGTATTCGCTGCCCGCCGACAGTCCGATCGAGGTGGCGAAACAGCAGGGGCACACCCTGTTCCAGCGGTTGGTGACGCGAGCGCAGGAGGCCGGGCAGCTGCGCAGCGACATCACCGAAGCCGATCTCGGCCTCCTGCTGTGGTCGGTGGTGCGCGCGACCGACGGCGTGCGCGAGGTCGCCCCCGAGGCGTGGCGCCGGCATCTGACGGTCCTGCTCGACGGCTTACGCGCCGAGGCCGCCCATCCCCTGCCGGGACGCGCGCTCGACCCCGAACAGGTCCGCGCGGCAATGACTCTCGGTTGAGACCCCCGAACACAGCAGTCCCCGGTAGTCTCCATCGATACCTGAACCTCAGTCGTCGCTGTCGGTTCCGGATATTCGACTGGCTTGCCGGGGGCCTGGCCAGATCCTGGAAACCATCTCCGCGAGTCGTCCGACGTCTCGTTCGACTCCGTGATGATTTCCGGTGTTCCGGTGTATCACCTAGTTTCCTCCTGATTTTTCTCCAGTCAAGACCTCAGGAAGGAAAAACTACAGCTTGGCCAGCACTTTTTGCACCGTGAGCCAGGTGCGGGTGGTGATGTCCTTGCCGTAGACGGTCTCGAGCCACGACATGTGGTTCGGCGTGCCCGCGACCGAGTTGTCGATGACCGCCAGCAGCGCCCGCGCCGGTTCGTCGAAGCGCACGATGCGCACGGCCGACTCCAGGTTGCCGGGCAGCTCCGGCGGAGCGGACCCGGCTCGATCCTTCACGAAGGTCGCGGTGAGATAGGTGCCGCGCGCATGTGTGAGGCCGGGAAAAGGATCGGAGTCGACCAGCTTCTGCAGCTCCTCCCGGCTGCGGATGATGGTGCCGCCGCCGATGCCGAGCTCCGCCTGCAACGCCGCCTGGATCTGCGATTCCATTGCGGCGATATCGGTTTCAATGCTGCCGAAGACGATGTTCCCACTCGCCAGCACCGATCCCACCCCCTCGTAGCCGAGGCCCTCGAAGACCGCCCGCAACTTCTCGTTGCGCATGTTGGGGTTGCTGGGCATGATCCCCCGCAACCAGGCCGCATACCGGTTCATGAGCCGAAGGCTACCCGGCGTCACCGACAGGAATGCCGGTTCGGCCGTCCCGGCGATCGGGCTGTCCGGCGGACGCGTCCGGCAGGCGTGCGTAGGTCAGGTGCACGAGACCCGTGCCGACCGCGCGAACCCCGGTGAGCCGCAAGGGGCGCGGCGAGACCGGTGCCGAGCCGTCGGCGCAGGCGAAGAGCCGGCTCCCCGCGCCCATCACCACCGGGAATACCGCCAGTCGTACCTCGTCGACCAGGCCGTGGCCGGTCAGCGCGTGCACCAGTTCGGTACTCGCGTAGACCCGGATCTCGCCGTCGACGAGGTGTCGCAACCTCGCCACCTGCTCGGCGAGATCACCTCGCAGCACGGTCGTGTTGTTCCACTGGGGATCCGACAGCGTCGCGGACACAACGTATTTCGGCAGACCGTTCACGCGGTCCGCGGTCGCGCCGGTGCGCAGCGGATACCGGGCAGCGAAGTATTCGTAACTGCGCCTGCCCAGCAGCAGCGCCTGTGCGTCCAGCACATCGTCGTGAATCAGCCGGGCCCATTCCGCGCGGTCGTCCGGCGACAGCGCCGCACGCCAATCCGCGTCGCTGAAACGCTCCGCACCGGTCGGATCCTGGGTCACTCCGTCGAGCGACACGTTCTCGAAGACGACGATCTTTGCCATGGCGTACTCCTCTTGTGGGTGGCGGGACTGCTACAGAGACAGACACCGCCGCATCGGCCGAAATGGTCGCGTTCGGACCGACACATTCACCGTCGCCGCGGTGTCGATATTCGGTGGAGGTGTGTCATGACAGACGGAGATGACGACATGGTGGCGATCGGCGATCTGATGGCCGGGGCGCGGGCGGGCGACGGTGCGGCGTTCCGGGCGTTGACCGCGCCGTACCGCACGGAGCTACAGCTGCACTGCTATCGGATGCTCGGCTCGCTCCAGGATGCCGAGGATGCCTTGCAGGACACGATGCTGGCCGCGTGGCAGGGCATCGGCGCATTCCAGGAGCGCTCCTCGCTGCGCACCTGGATGTACCGGATCGCCACCAACCGGTGCCTGAACGCGCGCCGGGCCGCGGGCCGGCGCCGGGCGAAGGAGTGGGACGTGCCGAACGTCGAACCGCCCGAGCCGTCACGGCTCGGCGAGGTCGTGTGGTTGCAGCCCTGTCCCGACGCACTGCTCGAGCAGGCGCCGCCCGGCCCGGAGGCACGCTACGAGCTGAGCGAGTCCGTCTCGCTGGCCTTCGTGACCGCGCTGCAACTGCTGCCGCCGCGCCAGGTCGCCGTCCTCGTCCTGCGCGATGTCCTCGGATTCCGTGCGGCCGAGACCGCCCGGATGCTCGACGCCTCCGTCGACTCGGTCAACAGTGCCCTCACCCGGGCCCGGGCGGCACTCGAGCGGCGCCGGCCGATCGGCCGGTCACCGGCACCGGGATCGGCCGACGAGGAGGCGATCGTGGCGAGATTCGCGCACGCGTGGGAATCGGCCGATGTGCACGCGCTCGTGCGACTGCTGACCGACGACGTCTTCATGTCGATGCCGCCGATTCCGTTCGAATACGTGGGCCGCGAGGTCGCCACCCGCTTCTGCGCCGGCATCTTCGCCGCCGGGCGGCGATTCGACCTGGTACCGACGCGGGCCAACGGCCAACCGGCGTTCGGCGCCTACCTGCGCGGCCCGGACGGCAGCAGTCACGGCACCGGCCTGTACGTCCTGTCGCTCGCCGGCGAGCGCATCAGCGCCCTGACCCGATTCGAGAGCACGGTGCTGCCGTGGTTCGGACTGCCGCGCACGCTACCGAGCCGATAGCGGTACGAGAGGAATACGGGTCCGGCGGATCAGTCCGATCCGGCCCCGACTCCCGCCTTCTTGCGTTCGATATCGGCCAGCGCGGCGGCATGCCGGGCGCGCTCCTCGGCGGCGTCGTCCCAGGCCTTCTTGCGGTTCTTGACCACCCGGGCGGGGGCGCCGACGGCGATGCTGAAGTCGGGGATCTCCCCCTTCACGACGGCATGGGCGCCGAGCACGCAGCCGCGGCCCACCCGGGTCTCGCGCAGCACGGTCACCTTGGCCGCGATCCAGGTGTCGGGGCCGATGCGGACCGGGCTCTTCACGATGCCCTGATCCTTGATCGGCATCGTCACATCGTCCATCCGGTGGTCGAAGTCGCAGATGTAGCACCAGTCGGCGACCAGGGTCGACTCGCCGATCTCGATGTCGAGATAGGTGTTGACGACGTTGTCCTTACCGAAGACGACCTTGTCGCCGATGCGCAGCGAGCCCTCGTGGCAGCGCAACGCGTTGCCGTCGCCGATATGCACCCATTTGCCGATCTCCATGCGGCCGAGCTCGGGGGTGGCGTGGATCTCGACATTGCGGCCCAGGAAGACCATGCCGCGCAGCACGATATGCGGGTTCGCCAGCCGGAATTTGAACAGCCGGTAGTACCGCACCAGATACCACGGCGTGTACGCCCGATTGGCGAGCACCCAGCGCAGCGACGCCATCGTCAGAAAGCGCGCCTGCTCCGGATCCCGGCGGCGCGAACCCCGCCAACGCGAACGCAACGGTGCGCCCCACATGCTCGTCACGGGCCAGCTCCCTTTCCTCGGGCGACGGTTACCTCGGTGGTCACCTGATCGAGGTACCAGCGTAGTCTCGTGCAGGCCCGTTACGAACAGATGGGAGTGCAGCAGGTGCGAAGCGGCAGTCGGCGACCCGAGCGCAGCGAGCACGACCGCGGCGGACACCACCCGACGACGTTGCGCCACTCGGTAATTCGGGGAGGCGTCCCGTGGCGCGCGATCGCGGCGGTGGGCGCCCTGGGCCTCCTGACGCTGACCGGATGCGGCAGCAGCACCGTCGACGACATCAAGGTCGGTTCCGGCAAGGGCTGGCAGTCGGCCTTCCACGATGCCCGCAACAGCGGCGCGAGTCCCGTGACCGGCGCCCGGCATCTGAGTCTGAGCTGGTCGCGCCCGATCGGCGGCCCGCTGGCGAATGCGACCACGATCGGCCCGGACGGCCAGTTGTTCGTCACCTCCCGCACCACCACCGACTGTGTCGGCAAGCCGGGTACCACCGGCATGATCTTCTCGTTCCAGATGCCCACCGGGCGCAAGCGGTTCTGCAATGCGCTGGGACCGGATGCCGTCGCCGCGGCCTCGGCGGTCGACGGGGCGAGCAATGTGTATGTCGGTGACGACGGCGCGGTGTTCTCGTTCAACGCGCTGGGGCAGCCGCGCTGGCGCACTCCCGTTGCCGGCGTTCCGGTCTCGGTGCAGTTCACCCACGACGGGACCGTGCTGTCGGTCTCGCAGTCCGGTCAGGTCGACGTCCTGGACCGGCAGACCGGCGACCGCGAGGTGTCGACCTATCAGGTGCTGGGCGACCCCGACTTCCTCGCGCACCCGAATGTCACGCGCCCGGCGGACGGGCAGGGTATCGACGACTGCGCCGTCGGCGGTCCGCAGTGCGCGGTGGCGAATGTGTCGGCGCTCGATCCGAATTCGGGCCGCTTCTATCTGACCGCCTGGCGGACCGGCGCGCCCGCGGCGTCCGTGGTGGCGCTGCACTACGCCGACAAGAAGGTCACCCAGGACTGGAGCGTCGACATCCTCACCGACGGCAGCGCGACCAGCCCGACGCTGTCGTCGGACGGGAAGACGCTGTACGTGGGCGACAACAGCGGTCGCCTGCTCGCCGTCGACACCGCCGACGGTCGTACGAAATGGACGCAGCCGCTGGGCTTCGCCCCGCGCGGCGGCATCTCCGAACTCGACGGGCTGCTGATTCCGGGCGGCGACGACGGCCATCTGCTGGCGTTGCACGACAACGGCGACCGCGCCGAGATCGCCTGGGAACGTAAGGATCTCACCCTGCGCGGCCGTCCGGTGCAGACGGCCGGCGATACCGGCTACGTGGTGGTGCCGATGGGCGATGCGCTGCATCTGCTGACCTTCGAGACGAAGTCGGGTAAGACGATCGCCTCCGCCGCACTGCCGGGTGCGCAGGGCACGACGGTATCCACCGCGATCGGACCCGACGGCCAGGTCGTGGTCGGCACCCGGATCGGCGAGCTGTTCGCCTTCACACCGGATCGGTAGAGTTCGCCGCCGGCCCCACGCGCGGCGTTTCGCAGACGAATGCCGTTGCGGTACGGCCGATCCGGGTGATCACCACGGTGTGCGGGGTGCTGCCCCGCGGTTTGATCCGGCGCCGCAGGGCATCGGGATCGACGTCGACGCCGCGGATCAGTATTTCCAGCGGACCGCAGTCGCGGCGGTGCAGTTCGGCGCGCAGCGGCTTCTCCCGGAATTCCAGCCGGTCCAGGATGCGGAAACCGCGCACACCCGGCGGCACCGTCTCGCCGGTGAGATAGGCGATGCGCGGATCCAGTTGCCACAGGCCGTATCTCGCGGCGTAGTGGCGGACCAGGCCGGCCCGGACCACCGCGCCGTCCGGGTCGACGAGCCAGGTGCCGGGCTCGCGGTCGGGAAGGTCGTCGGGCTCGGCATCGGTCAGCGACCACGAGGAACCGTCGCTGCGCAGCACCGTCGCCCGCCTGGTCACCCCGGATTCGGTGAGCCCGCGCGACCACAGGCAGGCTTCGCGCACGGCGCCGTCGAGGGAGACCACCTCGACCTCACCGTCCCACGAAAGGCCCGCGTACCCGTCCGCGGCCGTCCGGTCGGCTCGCGCCGGCAAGGGTTGGGCGCCCGGGCGCCGCTGCGCGAAACGGTCGAAATCCAGTCCGGGAGCGCATTTCACGACCAGATCGCGGTCGCGGTAGACGGCCAGCAGCTGCGGTAGCGGCGGTTGCAGCTGAGCCGGATCGTGGGTGCGCCGGCCTCCCGCGCGCCGCGCCGGATCGGCGATCACCACGGCGCCGGCACTGCACGGCCGCAGCGCATCGGCCTGTGCCAGTGCGACATTCGGCGCATCCGCCAGATTGTGCGCGGCCATCGCCAGCCGCACCCGGTCCAGATCACTGCCGAGCACCGCCGGGCATTCCCGCCGCAGCGCGGCGAGTTCCGCGCCGATCGAGCAGGTGATGTCGTGGACGGGACGCCCCGCCAGCCGCCGGGCCCGGTGTCGGGCCACGAGACTCGGCGTCGCCTGCTGCAGAGCGTCGTCGGTGAACAGCCATTCGGCCGCGTCGTCGAGTTTGGCGGCCGCCCGCCGGCGCAGCTGCACGGTCTCCACCAGCGCGGCCGTACGCTCGCCGTAGTCGCGGCGCAGGACCTCGAGGTCGCGCAGCATCGTCGCGGGCGTCAGCGCGTGTTCCCCGACCACGGACAGTGCGTCCCGGCCCGCCGCACTGTCCAGAAAGCCGACGTCTTCCGCTGTGAACGAATACCCCATCAGCGCGGCTCCGGCCGCCGCACGGGCGAGACCGACTGAGCCGCAACGGGTATCGAGCGAGCAGAGACCGCACGCCGGTAGGACACCGGCACCGCCGAGGGCCGGAGCATGCACCCCACGCCCGTCGAGACGGTCCGCGCCGGACCGGCAGCGTAGCCGGTCCGCACGCGAGACAGCCTGCCGCCCACTACTTTCCGGCGGCGCCCGGCTTCACGCCGGTGATCATGGCGTTGTAGAAGAACTGGCGCGGCACCACGTGGCGCAGCACCTTCTCGTCGAGCTTGCTCAGGCCCAGCCACGCCTTGTACTGAGCCATCCGGTAGCGCCAGGTGAGCTTCTCCTCCGGCACCGCCGCCTCGAAGGTACGCACCGGCCAGCCCCACAGCGCGGCCGCGAATTCCTCGGTCTCGGCGTGCACCTGCACCGCACCGGCGCTGCGGGCGATCCGCTCGAGCTCGGAGGGATCGAAGGTGTGCAGGTCGACCACGGCCTCCAGGGCCGCGGCCCGCGACGACTCGTCCAGTTCGGCCTGCGGTCGCCGCCAGTCGGACAGGAACGGCAGCTTGGTCACCTCGGTGGTGACCTTCCAGGTGATCTGGCCGAGTTTGCGGGCGTAGAAGTTGCCGATGGTGGTCGGCTCACCGGCGAACACGAAACGGCCGCCCGGCTTCAGTACCCGCAGGCATTCCCGCAGCGCCTGCTCGACATCCGGAATGTGGTGCAGCACAGCATGTCCCACGACCAGGTCGAAGGTGTTGTCCTCGTAGGGGATGGTCTCGGCGTCGGCGACGCGGCCGTCGACATCCAGCCCCAGGTTCTGCGCGTTGCGGGTGGCGACCTTGACCATGCCCGGCGAAAGGTCGGTCACCGAACCGGTTTTCGCCACTCCGGCCTGCATCAGATTCAACAGGAAGAAGCCGGTGCCGCAACCGAGTTCGAGGGCCCGCTCGTACGGCAGCGGCGCATTCGGGGCGACGGCGTCGAAGCGGCCGCGCGCGTACTCGATGCAGCGCTCGTCGTAGGAGATGGACCATTTGTCGTCGTAGGTCTCGGCCTCCCAGTCGTGGTAGAGGACCTGCGCGAGCTTGTTGTCGGTGAGCGCGGCCTGGACCTCGGCCTCGGTGGCGTGCGGGTTCGGCGCGGGGTCGTCAAGACGTGCGGTCATGGTGGCACAGCGTATCGAGTGATCACGCGGAGTGGGTCAGCGGCCCAGGAATTCCGCGACGCCCGGACCGGACGCCGAATAAGAACGTGTTCCTACGCTGCGATCTTCGGTTTCGAACAGCTCCGCCCACTCGCCGCGGGCGCGGTCGAGGCCGTGCGGACCGGCCTCGAAGACCCGTTTCGCCGCGGCCAGCGCGCGCGCCGGGCCGGTGGTGAACTGCCGCGCCCACCGCAGCGCCGCGGCGAAGACGTCATCGGGCGCGACCACCTCGTCGACCAGCCCGATCGCCGCCGCCTCCTCGGCATCGACGTAGCGGCCGGTGTACACCAGATCCTTGGCCGGGCCGGGGCCCACGAGCAGTCCCAGCCGGCGGATGCCCGCCACCGGGATCAGGCCCGCCCGGATCTGCGGCAGGCCGAGTTTGACGTTGTCACCGAT
The DNA here is from genome assembly GCF_001613005.1 of Nocardia nova NBRC 15556. GTDB lineage: Bacteria > Actinomycetota > Actinomycetes > Mycobacteriales > Mycobacteriaceae > Nocardia > Nocardia nova. The sequence goes on from NZ_BDBN01000053.1 coordinate 13,185, forward strand.
GAGCCGGCGGTCGGCACCCAGAGCGAGCTCGAGGCCCGCGCCGACCGCGTACCCGGTGATCGCGGCGATCGTCGGCTGCGGAATCCGGGCCAGGCAGCCCAGTGCCTGCTGCAGATCCGTGGCGACGGCGCCGGCCTGCGCGGGCGTCCAGCGCGCGAGTTCGGCCATGTCGTCACCCGCGCTGAAGATTCGCTCGTCGCCGTAGACGACCACGGCCCGCACCTCGTCGTCCGCCGCGAGGTCCGCGGCGGCCGCGGCCAGCTCGAGCGCCAGCTGCAGATCGATGAGATTCAGCGGCGGCCGGGCGAAACGCAGTACGGCGATTCCCGCCTCGACACGGTCCACGGTCACGAATTCGGCCACGGCGGCGAGCCTACTGTGCGTGCCGGGACACCTCCGACGTCGGGATGTTCGCGCCGGTGTCGGACCGCCGGCGCGTCGCCGTCCGGGCCGCCGGTAGTGCGACGAGACGCTGCCGACCCGACCCGCGAGGCGAAACGGGTCCCCGAGACGAGCCCGCCGCACCGCGACCGGCGCCGGGTAGCAGCTCGCGACTCGGCCCACGCCCCGTGGCCGGGTGTCCGGTCGTACCGCCGGCTCAGTCTCGCTTCGAACCCTGCAACCGGGACGCGTCCGGCATGTCGGCGAAATACCGGTGGTTGTTCGGGAACTGCAGCATCGGCTGACCGTCGACCGGCTCGAAGACCGGCATGATCGGGCTGATCGCGCGCTCGGCCGCGAGAATCTCTGTGGTGGAGGCGAATTCGGCGATCGAACTCAGCTGCGTCCAGGTCGGCGGCAGCAGCACGTCCTCGCCGGCCCGCCAGCGGTCCAGCGCCTGCGCCGGAGTCCGCCACGCCACCTCGTGTGCCTCGGTGGTCGCGCCGTCGGCGCGCTGGCCCTCCGGCAGGACGGCGACGAAGAAGTAGGTGTCGTAGCGCCGCGGTTCCACCACCGGCGTGATCCAGTTGTCCCACGGGCGCAGCAGATCCGCGCGCAGCACCAGATTCTCGTTCGCCAGGAAATCGCCGAACGACAGTTCGCGGCGCTCGAGCTTCTCCCGGGCACTGCGGTAGGCGACAGTATCGGAGACGACGGTGTCGGCGGTCGGGCCCGCCAGCAGCACACCGCATTCCTCGAAGGTCTCCCGTACCGCGGCGCACACCAGCGCCTGCGCGCGAGCGCGGTCGACTCCGAAACGACGACCCCACCACGTCGGGTCCGGCCCGGCCCAGCCGATTTCCGCGTCGGCGTCGGAGCGGTCGACACCGCCACCGGGAAAGACGGTCATGCCGGCCGCGAAGGCCATCGCCTTGACCCGTCGTTGCAGGAATACCTCCGGTCCGGATGCGCCGTCACGCACGAGCACTACGGTCGAAGCGTCCTTCGGCGCCGGTGGCTCGGCCGGGGTTTCCGCAACAGATTCACTCACAATCGCACCATAACGCGCGCTTGGTTCCGATCGGCAGCAGGTGCCCGAATGCGGCACCGGTGCGCACTGCGGGAACAGGCGCCGGGAACCGGCTCAGGCGCGGTGGCGGCCGAAACGCTGCGAGCGCCGCGCGAAATACCGTCCGTCGATGCGATCGAGGGCGATGGACTGGCGGAAGGCCTCGCTGAGGTTCTCGGCGGTCAGCACGTCCGAGAGCAGGCCCTGTGCGATCACATCGCCCTCGTTGAGCAGCAGCGCGTGGGTGAAGCCGGGCGGAATCTCCTCGACGTGATGGGTGACCAGCACGGTCGCCGGAGCATCCGGGTCGGCGGCCAGATCGCCCAGTTGCTCGACCAGTTCCTCGCGGCCACCCAGATCGAGCCCGGCGGCCGGCTCGTCGAGCAGCAGCAGTTCGGGATCGGTCATCAGAGCGCGGGCGATGAGAACGCGTTTGCGTTCGCCCTCGGACAGGGTTCCGTAGGCGCGGTCCGAAAGGTGTTCGGCGCCCAGGCTTTCCAGGATGTCGACGGCGCGGTCGGTATCGACATCGTCGTAGCGCTCGCGCCAGCGGCCCATCACGGCGTACCCCGCCGACACCACCAGATCCGACACCTTCTCGTCCACCGGGATCCGGCTGGCCACCGCCGCCGACGACAGGCCGATGCGCGGCCGCAGTTCGCTGATGTCGGTCTTGCCGAGCACTTCGCCCAGCAGCGTGGCCGACCCCGAGGTCGGATACAGCTCGGCGGCGGCCATCCGCAGCAGCGACGTCTTACCGGCGCCGTTGGGGCCGAGCACGACCCAGCGTTCGTCGAGCTCCACCTGCCAGGTGACGGGACCCACCAGGGTATGGCCCGAACGCCGGACGGTCACCTCGTTGAAATCGATGAGCAGATCGGGATCCGGTTGCGGCACGAGCTCCATCTTTGCCGACGCGCTCGATCCGTTGCCAACGTGGTCGGTGTGCACGCTATCCGTCATAGTCGGCCACCCGCTCCCCCACGATCCGAATCGGCCATTGCCGCAGTGACATTCCGCACGTTTGAGCACCCTACGGCGCTCGACACGCCACGGCACGCCGGGCCTCGGCTCGGTGCGGTGGGTGGTCGCGCCGCGCTACGCCGCGTCGTCGAGCGGGCTCATCGGCGGCGCCACCGCGATCACCGTCATCGATCCGGGCGCGACTTCGGTGAACCCGGCATCCCGCACGGCGGCGATCGTCTCGAGCCCGTCGCCACCGTTCACTCGGGCGCACAGGCGGGCCCAGAGATCCGGCTCCGCATCCCGGACAGCGCAGCGGAATCCACGCTGCGCCCAGGCGAAGGCTTGTTCCACCGGAAGCGCACCGGCCAGCAACATGCTCGCGTGACCGACCTGCGCCGCCGCCTTGCCCACGGTCATGCTCAGGGCCGAATTCACCCACAGCACAGGCAGTTCCGGGTCCGCGGGACCGGGCTCGTCCGACTCGAGATCGGTGCCGCCGATCTGCAGTTTGCGAATGCGCTGGTCGATGTCGCCGACCGGACCGGGCACCAGGGCGCGCGCCTCGGCGCCGTCCACCTCGAGCGTGACGCCGTCCACCTCGTTGGCCGCGAGCCACTGTGCGCCACGGGCCCGGCGCGCGACCTTCCGGATACGCGAGCGCTTCCACGCGAGGTAGCGGTCCTGCCACTCACCGTCCGGACCCACTCGCGGGTCCAGGCAGAGCGCCACGGCCGCGGCGGCCGCCGCCTCCAGTACCGCACTGCGGCGCGGCGGTTCGGCTTTCGGTATGTGCAGCACCATCTGCATCGCCTGCACCTGCGCGGGATCGTCCGGATCGCCGCCACCCCCGTAACCCAGCGCCAATTCCGCATGCCGGGCACGGAAACCCGAATCCAGCAGCAGTGGCGGTGCGGCGCCCTGGGGCGCGTCGATCTCGGGTTCGGTCATCAGCTCAGCGGCACTCGGCGCAGCAGTCCGTCGCGGGCGTCCGCAGCCTCGACCTCGTCGCGGGTGACCCCGAGAATGAACAACACCGCGTCCAGGAACGGATGCGACAACGCGGTGTCGGCGACCTCCCGCAGCGCGGGCTTGGCCTGGAAGGCGATACCGAGGCCGGCGGCGTTGAGCATGTCGATGTCGTTGGCCCCATCGCCGACCGCGACGGTCTGTTCCATCGGCACGCCCGCCTCGGCCGCGAAACGCCGCAGCGCCACCGCCTTTCCGGGCCGGTCGACGATCTCGCCGATGACCTTACCGGTGAGCTTGCCGTCGACCACCTCGAGGGTGTTGGCGTGCACGAAATCCAGTTCCAGCTCGTGCGCCAGCGGTTCGATCACCTGACGGAATCCGCCGGAGACCACACCGCACCGGAATCCGAGGCGGCGCAGGGTGCGAATGGTGGTCCGCGCGCCGGGGGTCAACTCGATCCGCTCGGCGACCTGATCGATCACCGTTTCGTCCAGTCCGGTGAGGGTGGCGACGCGCTGACGCAGCGATTCGGCGAAGTCGATCTCCCCGCGCATCGCGGCCTCGGTGACCTTGCGGACCTCCTCCTCGACACCGGCGTGGGCGGCCAGCATCTCGATCACCTCGCCCTGGATCAGGGTGGAGTCGACGTCGAAGACGATGAGCCGCTTCGCCCGCCGGGCCAGCCCCGCGCGCTCGACGGCGACGTCCACCTTCTCCTTCGCGGCGACCTCGGCCAGCGCCGTGCGCAGGCGGGTCTCGGCCAGCGCGTCCTCGGTGGGCGGTGCGGTGACCATCAGCTCGAGACCGGTCACCGGGTAGTCGGCGATACCCCGGATGGAGTCGATGTTGACCTCTTGGGCGGCCAGTGTGCGCGCGATGGTGCTGAACGCGCGAGCGGTCACCGGGCTGCCGAGCACCACCACCGCGTGTGTGGACAACGGCGCCCCGGAGACCGAATTGGCGCCGATCTCGACGTCGACCTGCATGCCGACGGTCGCCATCGCGTCCTCGAGCTGATCCTGCAGATCCTCCGGATCGCCCGGACTCGTCACCAGCACCCCGAGGGTCAGCCGGCCCCGGATCACGACCTGCTCCACATCCAGCAGGCTCACGCCGTGCCGGGACAGCGCCGCCAGCAGCACCGAGGTCACGCCCGGTTTATCGGGCCCGGTGACCGTGATCAGCACCGTCGTCTCGGTGGCAGTGCCACGATCGGACTCGGACGTGCCCACGCGCAACTCCATCTCTTCGTCACAGCTCCACTTCCGCGGCGATCGCGGTCCGCGACGGCCAGCAGACATTCTCTCAGGTCGGGTGCGGCCACCGGCGCGCACCGGTCGCCGGGGTCACTGCCGCACCGCCGACCCGGCGCGGCACCCCCGAAACGCCGAACGCGGCGGCCGTCGCACTGGACGGCCGCCGCGCCGGGACTGCTCTCTTCGAAGCGGGGTACTAGCTCGACACCTTCTCGAGCTCGGCCACGTGATGGGACTTCGAGCCCCAGCCCACGTGCGCCTCGGCCCGCATGCGCTCCACCATGTGCGGGTAGTGCAGCTCGAACGCCGGACGCTCGGACCGGATCCGCGGCAGCTCGTAGAAGTTGTGCCGCGGCGGCGGGCAGGTGGTGGCCCACTCCAGCGAGTTGCCGTAGCCCCACGGATCGTCCACGGTCACGACCTCGCCGTAGCGGTAGCTCTTGAAGACGTTCCAGATGAACGGCAGCGTCGAGGCACCGAGGATGAAGGCGCCGATCGTGGAGACGGTGTTCAGGGCGGTGAAACCATCGGTCGGCAGGTAATCCGCGTAACGACGCGGCATGCCCTCGTTACCCAGCCAGTGCTGCACCAGGAAGGTGGTGTGGAAGCCGACCATGGTCGCCCAGAAGTGCCACTTCGCCAGGCGCTCGTCCAGCATGCGGCCGGTCATCTTCGGGAACCAGAAGTAGATTCCGGCGAAGGTGGCGAACACGATGGTGCCGAAGAGCACGTAATGGAAGTGCGCGACCACGAAGTAGGTGTCGGACACGTGGAAATCCAGCGGCGGGCTGGCCAGGATGACGCCCGACAGACCACCGAAGAGGAACGTGACCAGGAAGCCGACCGAGAACAACATCGGTGATTCGAAGGTCAGCTGCCCCTTCCACATGGTGCCGATCCAGTTGAAGAACTTCACACCGGTCGGAACCGCGATCAGGAAGGTCATGAACGAGAAGTACGGCAGCAGCACCGCGCCGGTGGCGTACATGTGGTGCGCCCACACCGCGATCGACAGCGCCGCGATGCCCAGCGTCGCGTAGACCAGGGTGGTGTAACCGAAGATCGGCTTACGGCTGAAGACCGGGAAGATCTCGGACACGATGCCGAAGAACGGCAGCGTGATGATGTACACCTCGGGGTGGCCGAAGTACCAGAACAGGTGCTGGTAGAGCAGCGAACCGCCGGTGGCCGGGTCGTAGATGTGGCCGCCCAGGTGCCGGTCGTAGGCCAGCGCCATCAGCGCGGCGGTCAGCAGCGGGAAGGCCAGCAGGATCAGAACGCTGGTGACGGCGATGTTCCAGGTGAAGATCGGCATCCGGAACAGGGTCATACCGGGGCAGCGCAGGCAGACGACGGTGGTCAGCATGTTGACACCACCGAGGATGGTGCCCAGACCGGAGACGGCCAGACCCAGAATCCACAGGTCGCCGCCGACACCCGGGGAGTGCACGATGTCCGACAGCGGGGTGTAGGCGGTCCAGCCGAAGTCGGCGGCGCCACCGGGGGTGATGAAGCCCGCGGTCGCCATGGTCGCGCCGAACAGGTACAGCCAGTAGCTGAACGCGTTCAGACGCGGGAAGGCGACGTCGGGCGCACCGATCTGCAGCGGCAGCACGATGTTGGCGAAGCCGAACACGATCGCGGTCGCATAGAACAGCAGCATGATCGTGCCGTGCATGGTGAACAGCTGGTTGAACTGTTCCGGCGACAGGAACTGCAGACCCGGACGAGCGAGCTCACCACGCATCAGCAGGGCCATCAGGCCGCCGATCATGAAGAACGACATCGCGGTCACCAGGTACATCACACCGAGGACCTTGGGGTCCGTGGTGGTGACGGCCTTGTAGATGAACGAACCCTTCGGGCCCAGTCGTGCCGGATACGGCCGTGTCGCTTCCAGCTTGGGGACTGGCTGGGGCTCTACAGCAGTCACTGATCCTCCTGAAGGTGTGCCTTCTGCTCGTTTCGCACGCTCGTGCGTTCCGGCACATGACGAAACGACGGTGGCTTGCGCTAGAGGCATCGTAAACCGTGGCGTCGCAGGCGTCCGACGGGGTCCTACTCTGTGTCGTATTCGCCGCGCGGACGGTGCCGCAACGACCCTGCACACGGGCGCATGTACCCTACGCTGCATGCCGGTGAGCGAACGCGTCTCCACCCGAAAGCCCAAGACCCGCAAGCGCACCAGTGCGCGCCGGCTCTCGCTCGGCGGTGCGGCCGTCGGCGCGGTGGTCGCCCTGGTCACCGGGTGCGGCACCGGGGGGGACGACGCATCGAGTTCGATCGTCCGGACCACCACGAATATCGCCGGTGCGAGCGTGGTCGGCATCGAGCGCGACACCACCCGGGCCTGCGCCCTGCCCACCGCCCCCGATCAGGCGTCGGGCACGCGCACGGTGGCAGGCACCCAGGTACCCGCGGATCCGAAACGCATTGTCGTCCTGGACACCGCGGCGCTGGACGCGGTCTGTGCCGTGGGCCTGTGGGAGCGGGTCGTCGGCGCGACCACGCAACCCGGCCCGGCGCCGCAACCGAACTATCTGGGCACCGGCGTGCTGAAGATCCCGAGCGTGGGGACCTCCGGGGCGGTGGACCCGGCGAAAATCTCCGCGTTGCAACCGGATCTGATCCTGGGCGCCGCGGGTGACGGGGATCTCGCCGCCTTGCGCGGCGTCGCCCCGACCGTACTGGTCGACCACCGCGGCTGGCAGGACGATTTCACCGCCTACACCGACGCCCTGGGCCGCGGTTCGGCCGGTACGAAGGCGCTCGCGGACTACCGCACGGACGCCCGCGAAACCGGAGCCTCGATCGCGGCCAATTTCTCGCAGGCATCGGTGATCCGCTTCTCCCCCAAGGACATTCAGGTTCAGGGCACCGACACGTTCGCGGGGCAGGTGCTCGCCGACGCCGGTGTGCAGCGGCCCGGCGCCCAGCGCGATCGCTCGTTCACGGTGGACAGCCTCGCCACCGAGAGCGACCGCAACAAGATCGAGGGCGACATCATCTATTTGATGTTCGACGGCCCCGACGGTCAGAGCCACGGCGAATCAATCATGAAGGGCGACGACTGGAAAGAGCTCGGCGCCGTCGCCGACAAGCGCGATTTCGCCGTCGAAGACGACCTCTGGCACGGTTCCGGGCTCACCGCCGCGCGGGCGATCCTCGACGACCTACGGAAGACGCTGAACGGGTACGTCACCGACTGAGCGCGTATCGGCTCATCGCAGCTCGGGGCCCGGTTCACCGGCCATCCGCTCGTCGGCATCCGACGGATTCGCCGGGGCGCGGCGCGGATCGTCGCTTGCCGCCCGCGGACGCAATGCGTAGGCCGGCACCAACTGGTCGGTCAGGTGCAGCGGCGTCCGCCCGTCCGCATAACAAACCGAGAAATTCACCCGCCCCAGCCACTCGCCACTGAACGAGGGCACCCAGTGGGTCAATGTCCCCGGCCGCTCCCCCGTCATATCCAGCCCCGCCCCGTTGACGTGCCGGGGCGCGCCCGGATCCCGGATGAGAATCGCGTCCAACCGCACCCACACCGGTTTCGGCGGCTGCACGAGCACCCGGTAGTAATAGCCGGTCTCGTTCGGATACTGCAGCTGCGGTTCGGTCCCCTCGGTCCGCGGGACACCGTCCGGAAGCCGTCGCGGCGCCCGGCCGGAGAACCCATCGCCCGCCCCCTCCGACGACACACCCCCGGCACTCGAACACATATTCGAATCATACCGAGCGGTCGGCCCGATCGACACCCACCCCACCGCATCGGGGCCACGCGTCGTCCGGGCACGTCATGATGGGGCGGATGGGCAAACTTCTCGTGCTGGTGAACGGCCTTCCGGGCGCCGGCAAATCAACCGTAGGCCAGGCGCTGGCACCGGCCTTGCGCGCCCGGCTCCTCTCGAAGGACGCGGTCAAGGAGGCGTTGGCGACCTGCGTCGAGGATCCCGCCGCTCTTCCGGATCTGGGCGGTGTCGCGATGGACGCGGCGTGGTCGATGGCGCGAACCAGTCCCACCTCGGTCGTCATCGATTCTTGGTGGTTCGCACCACGAGACACGCAATTCGCCCGCGCCGGTATCGAGAAGGTGGGCGCGGACCGGGCCGTCGAAATCTGGTGCGACGTACCACCCTCGGTGGCGAGGACCCGGTATGCGAGCCGGCGCCGCCCCGGCTTCTATCACGACGCCCAGCGCCTCGGCACGCAGTGGGACCGATGGGCCCGGGAAGCAGCACCGCTCGGACTGACGCCCACCGTCACGATCGACACCACCCGGCCCGTCGATTACACCGCGCTCGCCGCGCAGATCCACCGGGTTGCCGGTGAGCCGCTAACCCACGGCGGGCCTTTCTCGGCCTTCCGCGATCAATGAGCGGAGAAATCGGGGGTCTGCGTGCCGTGCGCGCGCAACGCGGCCGCGAACCACGCGAACACCGGGCCGTGTTCAGGCGCGGCGGGCCGGCCGTTGAGCACGCCGACCAGTCGCCGATAGTGTTCCACCCGAGGGTCGTTCGCGATTTCCAGGCGGTGCAGTATCCAGCTGCGCAGCTCGGCGTCGTCCGGTCTTGACCGTCAGCCCCGTCCGCTCGGCCGGCGCGCCGATCGTCAGCATCGTCTCGTCGTTCACGAGCCTCAGCCTGCCGCCTCCTCCTAGGGGAGACTCGAGCGGCTGGGCTGGGCAAAGCTCGCGAGGGGCCCAGAACGAACGAGCCCGGACGCAGAAGTCTGCGTCCGGGCCCTTCATGGTCGAACCGAGTTCAGAACTCCCAGTCCTCGTCTTCGGTGTTGACCGCCTTGCCGATGACGTAGCTGGAACCGGAGCCGGAGAAGAAGTCGTGGTTCTCGTCGGCGTTCGGGGACAGCGCCGACAGGATGGCCGGGTTGACGTCGGTCTCGTCGCGCGGGAACAGGCCCTCGTAACCGAGGTTCATCAGCGCCTTGTTGGCGTTGTAGCGCAGGAACTTCTTGACGTCCTCGGTGAGGCCGACCTCGTCGTAGAGGTCCTGGGTGTATTCGACCTCGTTCTCGTACAGCTCGAACAGCAGCTCGAAGGTGTAGTTCTTGAGCTCGTCGCGCTCGGGCTGGGTGAGGTCCTCGAGCCCCTTCTGGTACTTGTAGCCGATGTAGTAGCCGTGCACGGCCTCGTCACGAATGATCAGCCGGATCAGGTCGGCGGTGTTGGTGAGCTTGGCGCGCGAGGACCAGTACATCGGCAGATAGAACCCGGAGTAGAACAGGAAGCTCTCCAGCAGCGTGGAGGCCACCTTGCGCTTGAGCGGCTCGTCGCCCCGGTAGTACTCGAGCACGATCTCGGCCTTGCGCTGCAGATTCGGGTTCTCCTCCGACCAGCGGAAGGCGTCGTCGATCTCGCGGGTCGAGCACAGCGTGGAGAAGATGGAGCTGTAGCTCTTGGCGTGTACCGACTCCATGAACGCGATGTTGGTCAGCACCGCCTCTTCGTGCGGGGTGCGCGCGTCCGGAATCAGGCTCACCGCGCCGACGGTGCCCTGAATGGTGTCCAGCAGGGTCAGCCCCGTGAACACGCGCATGGTCAACTGCTTCTCGTGCGCGTTCAGCGTGTTCCACGACGGAATGTCGTTGGACACCGGAACCTTCTCCGGCAACCAGAAGTTGCCGACGAGCCGGTCCCAGACCTCGGCATCCTTCTCGTCGGGCACCCGATTCCAGTTGATCGCAGACACTCGATCGATCAGCTTCACGCCCGCTCACTCACCCTTCCCGCTTCGCCGGTCATTGTACGCTCGGACACTACTCCTAGTGGGCCGCCGCTCAGCACAACACAAGGGCTTGTGTCTCCCATGTCCTGGGCAAATGCGTTCCGGGGTGGGAAGTTCCACACCGCGGCCGAGAGCGAATGACGAGCGCGCGATGCACAGGCTACTGCCGCCGCCACGATCGCAGCAACGATGCCGAGAGTTTGCTAATGCGATCCAATACCGGGACGTGCCGGTCGATCCCCGCAGAGCACATTCCGGCGGACATCGATGAGGCCTGGCGGGTGCTCCCGACCGGGCTCAGCGCCCCGACCGGCGGCGGTGAACGCATGCGGGCGGCGCACTAATCGTGCAAACCTCCTCGGCTTCAGCGGTTTTCTCACAATCTCATGGAGGTTTGCACGAAAAGTTCGCGCTACAACAGAGTTGATACCGCCTGCCGGGATGACGCCCCCGGGTTCATCGCGCCACTTGCTCCGAGAGGATGCCTCATGACCGTTGATCTCCGCATACGTTTCGCCGTCGACGACGAGGCCCTCTCGCGGCTGCACGCGGATGCATTCGGCGGTGACCGGACCGTGGTGCCCTGGAAGGCGCGCTTGGAACGGCACAGCCGGTCATGGGTCGGCGCGTTCGTGGGTGCTCGACTCGTCGGGTTCGTGCACGCGGCGTGGGACGGTGGGAGCCACGCGTTCCTCCTCGACACCGCGGTCGCCCCGGATCTCCGTCGGCAGAGCATCGGATCCGGCCTGGTGAACGCCCTGGTCGGCGACCTGCGCGAGCTCGGAATCGAATGGCTCCACGTCGATTACGAACCACATCTGCGCAGCTTCTACCGCGATGCATGCGGTTTCGGAGCCACCGACGCCGGTCTCCTACGACTGAACTGATGAGCGCATCGGCGATGTGTGCATATTTCACTCGCTCAGCAGCAGTTCGGCGACGGCCTCCGGAGCCTCGTGCATGGCATCGTGGCCGGTGGGGAGGTCGTGGACCACCCACCCGGGGTCGGCTTCGAGCCGGGTGCGCTGTTCGGCGAACGGGGTGCGGTCTTCCCAGCCCGAGCAGTAGACGAACTCCCGGCGGGGAACTCGGGCGAATGCGCCGGTGAGCCGGATTGTCTGCAGGAACGAGGCGAGCGGGTGGGGGCGGCGGCGCGGATCGCCGTTGCCCGGTGGGCGGACGGCATAACCGGTGGTCGCGGCGCCGTCGGCGATCACCTGCCGGAAGTAGTCGTTCATCGCCGACCAGCACGATTCGCCGTCCCGGGGGACGTACGCGTCGAGATGCACCAGGCGCGCGATCCGGCCGCCGGCACGGTCGGCCGCAGCGGCGATCACCATCCCGCCGTAGCTGTGCCCGACCAGCGTCACATCGGTCAGGTGGGCGCGGTCGATGAACCGCACGACGTCGTCGGCGTGGGTGTCGAGGTTGGCGGTCGCGACCGTCGCGGTATCGTCGTCCGGCCGCAGACCGGTCAGGGTCAGGGCGTGGACGGTATGACCGGCGCGCTCCAGCAGCGGAACCACCGCCTCGAACGACCAGGAACCCTTCCACCCGCCGGGCGCCAGAACATATGTCGTCATGCGCTTTTCCTTCTCTCCCACTGCGGCATCGAGGCACGCCACCTCGGAATCACTTCGCGTGGAGACAGTCTCACCGGCTGGGAGGGTGGCTTGCTACCGAGAGAAGGCCATCCAGTACCTGTTCGCCGCCAACGTCGCCCGATCATTCACGACGTACCGTAAAGCATTGCCGCCGAATCGGTTTCGCCCCATCTCCCCGGATCGCTCGTACGACCACGCCCCGGCGACGGGTACCCCCGGCGAGCATCGCGGACGGCTGTCGTCGACAGCGGACGGTACCGTCGCCGCCCGCGGTCCCGACTCAGATGCCGAGTACGAGCTTCGCCGTCGTGAAGTAGATGACCAGCCCGGTCGCATCGACCAGCGTCGTCACCATGGGCGCGGAGATCACCGCCGGGTCGATGCGCAATTTCTTGGCCAGCAACGGCATCGTGCCGCCGATGGTCGCGGCCCAGCCACAGATGATCACCAGGGTGATGCCGACGACCAGCGCGATCTGCGCGCCGACGAACGCCGCGCCGATCACCATGCCGACCACCGCGAGCATCGACCCCAGCACCAGGCCGACCCGGCATTCACGCCAGATGACCTTCAGCAGATCCGACACCCGCACCTCTCCCACGGCCAATGCCCGCACACACGAGGTCGCCGCCTGCGCACCGGCATTGCCGCCCGCGCCGATCAGGAGCGGAATGAACAACGCGAGATGCGCGGCCTGGGCGAGCGTCGCCTCGAACGCGTCGGTCACCGTGACCGTCAGGGTGGCCGCGACCAGCAGCAACAACAACCACATCGCGCGGTAGCGGGCCAGCTGGAACACACCGGCGGCCATGTAGTGCCCGGACCACGGGCTGGCGCCGGCCTGCCGCGCCACATCCTCACTGTCGGCGGCCTCGATGACCTCGACCGCGTCGTCGATGGTCAGCAGTCCAACCAGCCGGTCTTCGCTGTCGACGACCGGCAGGTTGATCAGGTTGGTCTCGCGCATGAGCCGCGCGGCCTTCTCCGCGGCGTCGGTCGCGCGGGCGAAAACCGGTGCGGTGACGACGAGTTCGGTCAGCATCGTCTCCGGATCGCTGAGAACCAGTTCCCGCATCTCGACCACGCCGGTGAGCCGGCGACCGCCGTCCACCACCGGCAGGGTGTACACCGTCTCCGCGTGCGCGCCCTTGGCCCGAACCACCCGCAGCGCCTGTTCGACGGTCAGATCACAGTGCAGCGCAACGACTTCCGGGGTCATGTAGCGACCGACCGATCCCTCGGGATAGCCGAGCAGCGCCGCGGTCATCCGCCGTTCGCGCGGGCTCAGCCCGGCCAGCACCTTCTTGGCGACCGTCGCGGGGGCCTCGCGCAGCATCCGGGCGCGGTCGTCGGGGTCCATCCCCTCCACCAGTTCCCGGAAGCTCTGATCACGCATCCCGGACAAGATCTGCTGCTGGTCCACCGGCTCGAGCTCCTCGAACACCGCCAGCGCGTGGTCCTTGTCCAGCAGCCGGAACGCGATGCCGGCGTGCACGGCGTCCATGCGCGCGAGTTCGTCGGCGATCCGGTGTGGGGCGTGGTCGTCCAGCCAGGTCAGCGCGGCGTCGACGCGGCGGTCGTCGATGAGGTCGCGGAGCGAGTCGTGATCCGAATGCTGTTCGGCGACAGCCGTTTCCGCCGTGCGGGCCGCATCGTGTCCGCTTGCGTCGGCGGCACACGTGTCGTGCACCCCCGCTTCGGTGGCGTGTTTCTCGCCGGCGGACGCTCGACCAGCCTCCGCGCCGGCGTGGTACAGCGCGGACTCGGTGGCCGGACGACCCTCATCCGGGACATCCGGGCGTGCGGGCGCGGCAAAGAACAGATCGGTCGACATGACAGAACCTCGGCATACTGCGAGTGGGTACGGGATCACGGATCACACCGCGAGGCACCGACCTCGCCACCGAAAGCTCTACCGGCAGAACAGGAGGACGGCGCCGCGCGGCCTTCGACTCGGGGGTTCGCTACGCACAGCCACCCACCTCCTCATCGCCCGCACTACACCGTCAGAGAATTTCGATGCCCTCCCGGCACCCCGATGACCCGCCTCGTCGCCTGGTCATCGCCCGGACGCACAGCGCCCGCATGCAGGCTACACCCCCAACCGCCGCCGCGCCGAACCACGAAACTTCGGTTTCGCGCATGTACCGAGCGAGGGGTGATCAGTACGGCCGCCGCCTCCCTCACTCGTCCTTCGTATCGGCCGTATCCTCGACGCAATATCGACATGTCTCCTTGAAGACACCCTTGTTCGTGTGATGTCGCGTGTGGGCATTGCGCCTGCTCGAAGGCATCGGCCGCCCCTTCCGGACGGCGGACATCTTCGCCCGAGTCTCGGCACTGGCGGTCCGCCCGAAGTTCGGGTTTCCTGCGCCCATGCGCATCTCCGAAAGACGCCGACGCGATTCTTCCGGCATAGCATGGCCGAATCCCGGGTGCGCGGCGCCGAACTTCCCGAAGTTGGGATTCGCTTCACCCTGAAAAGAGCCTTTGCGGTCCATCGACCATTTCACGCGCTGCGACGCCGAATGCGTACGCCCGAAAAACGGATTCTCTTCGCCGAAACGACTCACACCCTGACGACCGGTCGACCGAATCCGCGCGGCCTCCCGCATTTCCGCGGTCCAGATCACACCTACTGGCCCCAGTCCGCCCTCGGAAAGGTTGAGGAGTGGCTGGCCTTCTTTCCGTAGATAAGCGATCCACGCGATCTCAGCGCGTCCCAGATCCTGGAGGCCGTATACCCAGTCCAGGACATCCGCAATGACGGCATCTCGGTCCTGTTTGCGCAGCCAGTCGTAAAACGGCGTCTTGCGACCCGCACCGGCTTCCTTGAAGTGTTGCCGGAGCCGTACATGCTCCGACTTCGTCGTCAACCCTATATAGCGATAGTCGTACTCGGTGCGGAGGCGAACTCCGTAGATGACACCATGTTTCGGCTCACCCATCGACCCCCCGCATCGAGTCTTCTATGTGCTACACATCACAACATACAGGAAACGCAATTCTCAATTTCAGTCCCTTGCAACGCCATCTGCCGGATGCGGATGTAGTACAGGGTCTTGATTCCCTTGCGCCAGGCGTAGATCTGGGCCTTGTTGACGTCGCGGGTGGTGGCGCTGTCCTTGAAGAACAGGGTCAGCGACAGGCCCTGGTCCACGTGCTGGGTGGCCGCGGCGTAGGTGTCGATGATCTTCTCGTAGCCGATGTCGTAGGCGTCGGCGAAGTATTCGAGATTGTCGTTGGTCAGGTAGGGCGCCGGATAGTAGACGCGGCCGATCTTGCCTTCCTTGCGGATCTCGATCTTCGACGCCACCGGGTGGATCGAGCTGGTGGAGTGGTTGATGTAGGAGATCGACCCGGTCGGCGGCACCGCTTGCAGGTTCTGGTTGTAGATGCCGTGCTCCATGACCGAGGCCTTCAGCTCGAGCCAGTCCTCCTGGGTCGGGATGTGCACGCCCGCTTCGGCGAAGATCTCCCGCACGCGATCGGTCTTCGGCTCCCATGCCTGTTCGGTGTACTTGTCGAAGTATTCGCCGCTGGCGTACTTGGATTCCGGGAAGCCGCCGAAGGCCGTGCCGCGCTCGATGGCGAGCTTGTTGGAGGCACGCACCGCGTGATAGGCGACGGTATAGAAGTAGATGTTGGTGAAGTCCACACCTTCTTCGGATCCGTAGTGGACCCGCTCGCGCGCCAGATACCCGTGCAGGTTCATCTGGCCCAGGCCGATGGCGTGGGATTCGTTGTTGCCCTGCTCGATCGAGGGCACCGAATAGATGTGGGTCTGATCCGAGACCGCGGTCAGCGCCCGGATCGCGACCTCGATGGTCTGCCCGAAATCCGGTGAGTCCATCGCCTTGGCGATATTGAGCGAGCCCAGGTTGCAGGAGATGTCCTTGCCGACCTCCGCGTAGGACAGGTCGTCGTTGAACACCGACGGCGTGGAGACCTGCAGGATCTCCGAGCACAGGTTGGAGTGGGTGATCTTGCCCTTGATCGGGTTGGCCCGGTTCACCGTGTCCTCGAACATGATGTAGGGGTAACCGGATTCGAACTGCAGCTCGGCGATGGTCTGGAAGAACTCGCGGGCGTTGATCTTCGACTTGCGGATGCGCTTGTCGTCGACCATCTCGTAGTACTTCTCGGTGACGTCGATATCGGCGAACGGCACGCCGTAGATGCGCTCGACGTCGTAGGGCGAGAACAGGTACATGTCCTCGTTCTTCTTCGCCAGCTCGAAGGTGATGTCGGGGATCACCACACCCAGCGAGAGCGTCTTGATGCGGATCTTCTCGTCCGCGTTCTCCCGCTTGGTGTCGAGGAAGCGGTAGATGTCGGGGTGGTGCGCGTGCAGGTACACCGCGCCCGCGCCCTGACGCGCGCCGAGCTGATTGGCGTAGGAGAAGGAGTCCTCGAGCAGCTTCATGATGGGGATGACGCCGGAGGACTGGTTCTCGATCTTCTTGATCGGCGCACCGTGCTCGCGAATGTTGCTCAGCAGCAACGCGACTCCGCCGCCGCGCTTGGACAGCTGCAGCGCCGAGTTGATGGAGCGCCCGATGGACTCCATATTGTCCTCGATGCGCAGCAGGAAGCACGAGACCGGTTCGCCGCGCTGCTTCTTGCCCGAGTTCAGGAACGTCGGGGTGGCCGGCTGGAAGCGGCCGTCGATGATCTCCTCGACCAGCTGCTGGGCGAGGATCTCGTCGCCGGCGGCCAGGGTCAGCGCGACCATGCAGACCCGGTCCTCGAACCGCTCGAGATAGCGCTTCCCGTCGAAGGTCTTGAGCGTGTAGGACGTGTAGTACTTGAACGCGCCGAGGAAGGTGGGGAACCGGAACTTCTTGGCGTAGGCCTGCTGGAACAGCTTCTTGACGAACGCACGGCTGTACTGGTCGAGAACCTCGGGCTCGTAGTAGTTCTCCTCCACGAGGTAGTCGAGCTTCTCGTCGAGGTTGTGGAAGAAGACGGTGTTCTGGTTGACATGCTGCAGGAAGTACTGCCGGGCGGCGGCGACATCCTTGTCGAACTGGATCTCACCGTTGGGTCCGTACAGGTTCAGCATCGCGTTGAGCGCGTGGTAGTCCAGGCCCTCGGTCGAGGTCTCGGTGCTGACCGGGCGCTCTAGGCGGGCCGTCTTTCCGGCCGGTGCTGTTGTCGTTGCCAAAACAATCCCAATCCCTCTCGGACGCGCTCGACGTCCTCGGCGGTTCCCATCAGTTCGAAGCGATACAGGTACGGCACCCCGCATTTGCGCGAGATGACCTCTCCCGCATAGCAATACGTATCGCCGAAGTTCGTGTTGCCGGCCGCGATCACCCCGCGCAACAGCGCACGATTATGCGGATCGTTGAGGAATTTCGCCACCTGCCTGGGGACGAATTCCTTGTCCGAGCGACCGGCTGCCCCCTCGCCGCGCTGCGCGTCGAACACGTGCCGGCCGCCACCGTAGGTGGGGCAGATCAGCACATAGGGCGTGTCGACGCGCAGCGAATCGGCGGTGTGGAGCGGAATGCGAACGGCCGGCAAACCCAGCCGTTCGACGAAGCGGTGCGTGTTCTCCGACGCGCTCGAGAAGTAGACCAGAGCGGGCGTCGATTGGGTTCCTTCCCCGGACAACCCAGCCATCCCACTCCCCCTTACTCTGCTCGTCGGACGAACGGTGACCGGAGCGGATCAGGCCGCGGCGGTCACCAGGGACTTGATGCGGTCCGGACGGAAACCGGACCAGTGCTCGTCGCCGGCGACGACGACGGGGGCCTGCAGATATCCCAGCGCCATCACATAGTCGCGGGCCTCGGGGTTCTCGGAGATATCGACGACCTCGTACTCCACACCGGCCTTGTCGAGCGCGCGGTAGGTGGCGTTGCACTGGACACAAGCGGGCTTGGTGTAGACCGTGATACTCATGGGTGACCCTCTCTCCTTGCCTTATCCGATGCAGCCTTGAATCGGTACGCCATCTGCTGTGAGCATCCGTACTGAGCACGATCCATCTGGTACTGCGCAAACCCCTGGAAGTAGGGGCACCACCGGTGATCACAGTGCTGTGATCGGCTCGGAATCCGTCTCCCCTTCCAGTGCCGTAGACACTACACCTAGTGGCCGACAGATTCATACAACACGACATGTTGCGAACCACAAAGATGAAATTCGACGGCCGTAAGTACCAGGACAGTCGATTCGCAACCCGACACGACAGTGGCGCAGATCACGATTTCATGTCGCAGCTCTCTCTCAGCAAACCCAATACCACCTCTGGTCACATCGGCCACAGGGATCTCAACAGGCCCGTCTGGGCACATCCGAAACGACCGAATGCCGCGCCCGTTCCGGGGAACGAACGCGGCATTCGGCGGCTACTTCGGCGTGTCGCAGCCGAGCCGGATCAGCCCTGGCGAGCCTTGAACCGCGGCTCCTTCTTGTTGATCACATAGGTCTTGCCACGGCGTCGCACCACCTGAGCGCCCGGCTTGTCCTTCAGCGAACGCAGTGAATTCCGGACCTTCATGAGGACCTCCTATTGGAAATGGTTTTCATATCCTATAGAGGTGTGCGACGGGAGCGTTAGGACGCCGGTCACGTCGCCGCCCCTCGTAGCCGATGGCCCCCGACGCCACCGAGGGGCCACACCATCGGGTGCGGCCCCTCGGAACGGCTCGAGCCGGTTACCGTCTCGGGCTCAGGCGTTGACCGATTCCCGCGCGGCGACCAGTTCGGTGACCGCGGCGGCGAGCTGGGTCAGAGCCTCGGCGTCCTCGCGCGGATGCGCCTCGCCGAAGCGCTGGCCGATGGTGCCGAAGTGCAGGTGCGCGCTCTCCACGACGGTGCCGCCGGCCACACCTACCGCCTTCACCGTGTCGCCGTGCGCCCACTTCGCGGCGTTCTGGCTGATCGAGGCGCTGATCACGGCGACCGGCTTGTCCTTGATCGAACCGGCGCCGTAGGGCCGCGAGGCCCAGTCGATCGCATTCTTCAGCACGGCCGGGATCGTTCCGTTGTATTCGGGGACGAACAGCACCAGGGCGTCGGCGGCGGCGACGGCGTCACGCAGCGCCTGCGCCGGCGCCGGCACCTGACCCGGTACGTCGATGTCCTCGTTGTAGAACGGAACATTTCCGAGACCGTCGTAGATATCGACCTCGACACCTTCCGGGGCGGTCTGGGCGGCAGCCTCGGCCAGCTGCCGGTTGATCGAACCGGCGCGCAAGCTGCCGACGAGAGCCAGGATGCGAGTCTGTGACATGATCACTCCTTGTGCGGTGGGGCGGCGGTGGCTTCCGCTGTCACGACACGATAACCGGACTACGGTCCGCTTTCATTCCCGGGTCATGGGGTAAACGAACTGTGAACTGCGACACTCCCGATTCGACGCCGTCGAATTCGTCCCATTCGTCCGATCCGCGCGCCACGGATCCGGCCTTCGCCGCCGCGCCGCGTCCGGGCGTGCTGCCACTCGAGGCCGTGGCCGTCGACCTCCCGCCGACCGCGCTCACCACCGCGCTGCCGGTAGCCGAACACTCCGAGCGCAGCGATGCCGTACGCAATCGGCAGCTGCTGCTCGACGCCGCCGAGGAATTGGTCCGCGAATTCGGCGCCGACGGCGTCACGATGGACGCGGTCGCCAAGCGCGCGGGCGTCGGCAAGGGCACCGTATTCCGCCGGTTCGGCAACCGGGCCGGTCTCATGCTGGCGCTGCTCGACCAGTCCGAGCAGAAACTGCAGGCGGCGTTCATGTTCGGGCCGCCGCCGCTGGGCCCGGGCGCCCCGCCGCTGCAGCGGCTGATCGCCTACGGTCGCGCCCGTTTGGCCGGGATCGAGGTGGAGGGCGAAATGCGCCGCGCCGCCGACGAATCCGGCCGCTACGCCAGCGCGCCGTACAACATCTCGAAAACCCATGTGTCGCTGTTGCTTCGGCAGCTCGACATGAACGGCGATATCGCGCTGACGGCGGATACGCTGCTGGCGATCCTCGACGCCGGCCTGGTGCTGCATCAGCTGCGGGTCCTCGGTTATCGGCCCGAACAGATCGCCGACCACTGGGAAAACGTGGTGCGCGCACTGGTGGCACCCGCCCAGTAGAGTGGCCCGCATGGGGAACCTGCGCGAACAGATCATCGCCGAATTGGGTGTCGCGGCCGAGATCGAACCGAAGGTCGAGGTGCGGCGCCGCGTCGAATTCCTGGCCGACTATCTGAGTTCCACGCCGGCAACGGGTTTCGTTCTCGGCATCAGCGGTGGTCAGGACAGTTCGCTCACCGGCAAACTGTGCCAGTTGGCCGTGGACGAGTTGCGCGCCCGGGGACAGGAGGCGACGTTCGTCGCGGTCCGGCTTCCCTACGGCGCGCAGGCCGATGCCGACGACGCGCAGCGGGCGCTGGATTTCATCGGCCCGGACCATGTGGTCGAGGTCAATGTGAAGCCCGGCGCCGACGCGGTGGCGGCCGCGACCGCCGAGGGCGTGCGCGAACTGCTCGGACACGAGACCGAGCTGCGTGATTTCGTTCGCGGCAACATCAAAGCGCGCGAACGGATGATCATCCAGTACGCGATCGCGGGGCAGCTGAATCTCGTGGTCGTCGGCACCGACCACGCGGCGGAGGCGGTCACCGGCTTCTTCACCAAGCACGGCGACGGCGGCGTCGACATCACTCCGCTGACCGGTTTGACCAAGCGCCAGGGTGCGGCATTGCTGCAGGAATTGGGCGCTCCGCCGAGCCTGTGGGAGAAGGTGCCCACCGCCGACCTCGAAGACGATCGCCCGGCGCTGCCGGACGAGGAGGCGCTCGGCCTGAAATATGCCCAGATCGACGATTATCTCGAGGGCAAGGACGTGGCGCCGGAGGTGGCCGAGCGCGTCGAGACGATCTACTGCAACACCCGGCACAAGCGGACGGTGCCGGTGTCGCCGCTCGACTCCTGGTGGAAGAACTGAGGGGCCGAGCCCACCGCTCGAGAAACGGGCGCTGATCAGCCGCCCGCGAACGGCGGTAGTACGTCGACGCGGGCGGTGAGGGGGGTGCTGTCGTCGCGGGTGAGTTCCTCGCCCACCAGATAGGCACAGACCTTCAGCATCGGATCGAGATCGGCTCCGTAGGCCGCGCGCAATGCCGTACGCAGGTCACCGACCGTTGCCGTATCGGGCAGGTCCAGATGTTCGCTGGATTTGCCGACCGCGTCGGCGATCGCGGCGAAATATCTGACCTCAACCACCGATGGCTCCCATCGTGCGTTCCGGGGGGACGAAATCGGCGGCGTCGATGCCGTGCCCGGCCCATTTGTTCCACATCGCGCCGCGCCACAGCTGTGCCACTTCGTCGTCGCTCGCGCCGGCGCGCAGCAGGGAGCGCAGATCGTATTCCTGGTCGCTGAACAGGCAGGACCGGACCATGCCGTCGGCGGTCAGGCGGGTGCGGTCGCAGTCGCCGCAGAATTGACGGGTGACCGAGGCGATGATGCCGACCGTGGCGGGACCGCCGTTCACCAGCCAGGTCTCCGCCGGGGCGGAGGGGTCGGCACGCCCGGTCTCGGTGAGGGTGAAGGCCGCGCCGAGAACGTCGAGAAGTTCGGCCGCGGTGACCATATTGGTGCGTGCCCACTCGTGGTCGGCGTCGAGCGGCATCTCCTCGATGAACCGCAGTTCGCATCCCTCGTTCAGGCACCATCGCAGCAGATCGACCGCACCGGAAAGGGTTTCGCGCATCAGCACGGCGTTCACCTTGACCGGGTAGAGACCGGCGGCATGGGCGGCGCGGATGCCGGTCAGCACCGAGCCGAGCCGGTCCCGGCGGGTGAGCCGGGCGAATCCGGCGGGGTCGACCGTATCGAGGGAGACGTTCACCCGGCCGAGTCCCGCGGCCGCCAGCCCGCGCGCGCGATGTTCGAGCCCGATGCCGTTGCTGGTCATCGCCAGCGGCGTGTCGGGAACGGCGGCATGGCATCCGGCGACGATCTCCTCGAGATCGCGCCGCATCAGCGGCTCGCCGCCGGTGAACCGCACCTCGCGGATGCCCAGGCGCCGCACCGCGAGTTCCACCAACCGCACGATCTCCGCGGCCGAGAGCAATTCGTCCGCGGGGATGGCCGGCAACCCCTCCTCCGGCATGCAATAGGTGCACCGCAACGAGCACTTCTCGGTGATCGACACTCGCAGATCCCGGGCCGTGCGCCCGAATTTGTCGACGAGCAACTCCGTATCGGGCCGTCCGTCCAGCGAGGGCCGCCCGCCCCGGACGGCGGGAATCCCCATGAGAACGACGGTCACTCCTCCATTATGGGGGCCGCCCCCACCTCACGTCCCGCAAGTCCACACCTGTGAGGTAACCGAGTACCGCCGCAGCAAGTGAACATCCGGTCTGTACCCCCCGCGACGGTGAACTCCAAAGGTCTCGGCCCGCCTCGATTTTGCAGCGACGGAGCGAGGGAGCGCAGCGACTGAGCGGAGGAGTGAAAAATCGAGGCCCAGAGGGCCGAGACCCCGCCGCAGCGAAGCGAAGGCCAATAACACAGCTAGGCTGACGTCTATGAGTCAGCCTGCCAAGACTGTGGCTCGGTCCGTCGAGGATCATCGGGAGCGGATCGAACAGCTGCTGCGACCGCTGGCAGTGCGGCAGGTGGAGCAGTTGGCCTTGCACGGGGTGCGGGGCCGGATGCTGGCCGAGGATGTGCGGTCGCCGCTGGATCTGCCGGTGTTCCGCAATTCGGGGATGGACGGATACGCGGTCCGGGCGGAGTCGGTCGCGGTGACGCCCGTGACGCTGCCGGTGGCCGGTGTGGTGGCCGCCGGTCAGGGTGGCCCGGAGCGGTTGCCGGACGGGACGGCGGTCAAGGTGATGACGGGCGCGCCGATCCCGCCGGGCGCCGATTGTGTGGTGCCGGTGGAGGACACCCGGGCCGTCGACGGCGGCGTGTCGATCGAACGCGGCCGCAACGCAGGCGATTTCGTGCGGGAGGCGGGAACCGACATTCGGCGCGGTGAGCTGCTGGTGGCGGCCGGGTCGTTGTTGTCGCCGCATCGGATCGCGGCTCTGGCGGCGGTGGGCATCAGCTCGGTGGCGGTGGCGCGGCGGATCCGGGCGGCGGTTCTGACGACGGGCGACGAGCTGGTGTCGGCCGGTGTCGCGTTGCGCCCGGGGCAGATCTACAACTCGAACGGGATCGCGCTGGCTGCTGCGTTGGGCGCCAACGGGATCGATGTGGTGGATGTCTCGCACAGCCGCGACGATCCGGGCGAGTTCCGCCGCAAGTTGTCGATCGCGACGGCGGCCGCGGATGTGGTGTTCACTTCGGGTGGGGTGTCGCAGGGCGATTTCGAAGTGGTCAAGGAGGTGCTGGCCGAGGTCGGCGGCGAGTTCGGTTCGGTGGCCGTGCAGCCCGGCGGCCCGCAGGGCATCAGTGTGGTCGACGGGGTTCCGGTTTTGAGCTTCCCGGGTAATCCGGTGAGCACGATGGTGTCGTTCGAGGTGTTCGCCCGGCCGATCCTGCGGCAGCTGAGCGGGTTGGCTCCGGTGCCGAGTTACGAGGTGGCGCTGTTGGATCCGGTGCGTTCCCCGGCGGGCCGGCGGCAGTTCCTGCGGGGCCGGCGCGAAGGTGCGGGAGTCCGTTCGGTGTCGGGACCCGGGTCGCATCTCGTGGCGGCGATGGCGCAGGCCGATGTTCTGATCGAAATTCCGGCCGACGTCACGACGGTGGCGGCCGGTTCGCTGGTGAGGGTGCGCGAACTGTGAACGAACTGTCCCACGCCGAATCCGGCGCGGTACCGAAAGACGACGCTGTCCGGAAAGACGACGCCGGCACCTTGTCGCACGTCGATGCCGAAGGCCGGGCGCGCATGGTCGATGTGAGCGCCAAGGCCGAGACGACACGGGTGGCGGTGGCGGCCGGCCTGCTGCGGACGACGCCCGAGGTGGTGGCGCTGGTGCGCGCGGACGACCTGCCGAAAGCCGATGTGCTGTCGACGGCTCGCATCGCCGGTATCTCGGGGGCGAAGAAGACCTCGGAGCTGATTCCGCTGTGCCATCAGCTGGCGCTGTCCTCGGTGGATGTGCGCTTCGGTTTCGACGAGGACGCCATCACCATCGAGGCGCGAGCGAAGACGAAGGGCCCCACCGGCGTCGAGATGGAGGCGCTCACCGCGGTCGCGATCGCCGGCCTCACGCTGCACGACATGGTGAAGGCGGTGGATCCGGCGGCCGTCCTGGACGGTGTGCGCCTGTTGACGAAAGACGGTGGTAAGCGCGGCCATTGGGAGCGGCCCGATATCGCATCGTCCGACGATGTCGCGCTGTCGGCCGAGGCGCCCGCGACCGGACACTCTCCCGCCGGCCGGCGCCACAGCGATGCGGTACACCACGCGACGCACGCCGGCGAGGGCTCCCGGACGGCGGTCGTGGTCGTGGCCTCGACCGGCGTCGCGGCCGGTACCCGGGTCGACAAGACCGGTCCGGTGCTGACGGACTGGCTTGCCGGACTGGGCTTTTCGGTGCGCGGCCCGCTGGTCTACGCCGATGCCGATATCGCGGCCGGTCTGCGCGACGCGCTCGACGGCACGCCGGGACTGGTGATCACCACCGGCGGCACCGGTGCCTCGCCCTCCGATGCCACTCCGGAGGCGACGCTGGCGGTGCTGGATCGTGAATTGCCGGGCGTCGCCGAGTCGATCCGCCAGCGCGGTACGGCCGCGTTTCCGTTGGCGGCCTTGAGCCGTGGCGTCGCGGGCCTGTCCGGCACTACGGTGGTCGTGAATCTGCCCGGTTCGCCGGGCGGGGTCCGCGACGGAATCGCGGTCCTGCAACCGTTGCTGGATCATCTGCTGGCCCAGGTCGCCGGAGGAGGCCGCCATGAGTGAGTACACGCCGCTCACCCGCATCAGCGATCAGCCGCTGCAGCCCGAGGAGGTCGAGCGCGCGGTCACCGGCCCCGAATACGGCGCGGTCGTCGTCTTCACCGGTAAGGTTCGCAATCACGATGGCGGACAGGCGGTTTCGGCCCTGGAGT
Source organism: Nocardia nova NBRC 15556 (assembly GCF_001613005.1). Lineage (GTDB taxonomy): Bacteria > Actinomycetota > Actinomycetes > Mycobacteriales > Mycobacteriaceae > Nocardia > Nocardia nova. The sequence goes on from NZ_BDBN01000053.1 coordinate 38,164, forward strand.
ATTCGGCTCACCCCGAGGCGGAGAAGTTCTTGACCCGGGTGTGCGCCGAGGTCGGGAAATCCGCCGGCCTACCGGTCGCCGCGGTTCACCGGGTGGGCGAGCTGACGGTCGGCGATCTGGCGATCACGGTGGCCGTCGCCGCTCCGCACCGCCGCGAGGCCTTCCAGACCTGCGCGGAATTGGTGGACCGCATCAAGCACGAGGTCCCGATCTGGAAGCGCCAGCTGTTCGCCGACGGCATGTCCGAGTGGGTCAACGCCTGCGGCTAGGCCACGACGTCAGCGTGGTTCGGGGCCGGGATTCGCCTCGGCCGCCGGTGTGGACTCGGTGAGATTCGCCTCGATGCGGCGCAGCGCCCGGAAGAGTGCGGCGCGTTCGGCCGCGCTGAACGACGTCAGCGCCCGTTCGGTCAGTCGCGCACTCTCGGCTTCGATCTCGTGCTCCAGATCCCGCCCGCGTGCGGTCAGGTGCAGGCGGACCAGTCGGCGGTCGGTCGGATGCGGTTCACGCCGGACCAATCCGGCCGCTTCCATCCGGGTGGTCGCCCGGGTGACGGTGGGCGTTGCCAGGCCGAGCCGTTTGGCCACCTGACCGGGCGTCAGACCGTCCTCCTGCCAGAGCTGGCGCAAGATGAACTGCTGGCCCTCGTACACGCCGTGCCGGGCGTAGGCGGCCGCCGCCGCCACCGCGAGGGCGTGTTTGGTGGACCAGAACGCGGTCTGGAAGTCGTCGTCGGTCATGGTGTGTTCAGCGTAGAGGTATTGTATTCGTTAGCCGACTCACGTTATAGTCATTGTCCGGCTAACAACTTCGAACGGGAGATCTACGTGAAAATCGGCATCGCACTCACCGACTTCTCCTGGCCCGTCCCGAACGGCGAAATCGGTTCGGCGGTCACGGAACTCGCGCAAACAGCCGACACATCGGGTATCGACAGCCTCTGGGTGATGGACCACTTCTTCCAGATCGGCATCAGCGGACATCCGCCGGAGTCGCCGATGCTCGAGGCCTACGCCGCGCTGGGATTTCTCGCCGGCATCACCGACCGTATCCGGCTCGGCACGCTGGTCACGGCGGTGCCGTATCGCCATCCCGGCGTGCTGATCAAATCCGCGACCACCCTCGACGTCCTCAGCGGCGGCCGCCTGATCTTCGGCGTCGGCGCCGGCGCGCCCTTCGATCCGGAACCGATGGGCCCGAGCACCACATTCGAGGCCGAGGGCCTGGGTATTCCGTTCCCGCGACTGCCCCGGCGCTTCGAACAACTGGAGGAATTGCTGCAGATCGCACACCGCATGTGGAGCGAGGACGAGACGCCCTATCGGGGAAAGCATTACGAGTTGGCGCGGCCGCTCAATTCACCGAATTCGATCCAGCGCCCGCATCCGCCGATCCTGATCGGCGGCAGTGGCGAACGCAAAACCCTGCCGCTGGTGGCCCGATATGCCGACGCCTGCAATCTGTTCGACCTTCCCGGCAGCGGCTACGCCGACAACCTCGCGCACAAACTCGCGGTGCTGCGGCGCCAGTGCGACGAGATCGGCCGCGACTATTCCACGATCGAGAAGACCGTCACCACGGCCCTGGATATCGATTCGGGTCCCGGACCGGTGCTGGACCACTTGAAGACCCTGGCCGCCACGGGCATAGACCACGCGATTCTCGGACCGGACGGGCCGTGGACGCCGCCGCGCCTGCGACGGCTCATCGAGATGGCACCGGAGATTCACGCGCTCTGATCCGAGTCGTCCCTCGGCACGTACCGCCACACCGGCAGCAATGCCTGCTCGTCCAGCGGTTCGGGTCCGGTGTGAGCGGTGGCGTGCAGCCGGGTTGCGGCGGAGTCCGCGTCCAGACCGGATCCGATGAGTACCAGCCGAGTTTCGCGGGTCTCACCGCGCGACCACGCGGCCGGCTCGAAGACCACATGCCGGCCGACCATGTGCAGCAGGAACTTCCGGTTCTCACCGCGTACGCCGAACGCGGTGGCGCCCTTGGCGCGGAACAGGCCCGACGGCGGATCCTCCAGGAATCCGACCAGGCGGCGCGGATCGAGATCGGTTGCGGTGGTGAACGTTACGCTGTCGTAGCCGTCGTGCAGATGGCGGTGTCCAGGCGCGTCGTGGTCGTGATCGTCGAGCAGTTCGTCGAACGACAACTGCCGCGCGGCCGTCGATTCGCCGCGTTCGGGAACGTCGAACAGCAGCGGCGGATCGATGCGGCCGTGCGCGGTGGCATAGACCGGCACCCCCGCGGCGATTCCCTCGATCTCCGCGCGCAGGTCGTCCAGCCGCGCGGCCGGCACCCGGTCGGCCTTGTTCAGCACGATCAGGTCGGCCAGGCGCAGATGCGTGGTCAGTCCGGGATGGCGGGCGCGGCTGTCGTCGAAATGCTCGGCGTCCACGACCTCGATCAATCCGCCGTAACGAATGCGCGGATTGTCGCTGCCGATGACCATACGGATCAGGTTGCGAGGTTCGGCGAGGCCGCTGGCCTCCACCACGATCACATCGATGCCGTGGCGCGGCTCGGCGAGCCGGGCGAACATCTCGTCGAGTTCGGTCACGTCCACCGCACAGCACACACAGCCGTTGCCCAGCGAGACCATGGCGTCCACCTGGCCCGCGACCAGCATGGCGTCGATATTCACCGCACCGAAATCGTTGACCACGACGCCGATCCGGGCCTCGCGTCGCCGCAGCAGATGGTTCAGCAGCGTGGTCTTACCGGCTCCCAGAAATCCCGCGACCACCAGAACAGGTATGCGCCGATCCATTCGGCCGAGCTTACCCACGCCCGGACGAGGACGTGCCCGCCCCTTCGTGCGGAGGGGCGGGCACGAACGGGGCCGATTACTTACTCTGCCCCAGGAGGGTGGAGACCAGGGTGTAGGCCAGATTCACCAGTTCGGAATCGAGCGCACCGTTGCCCAAGCCGAGCGATTTCGCCAGCGGCAGCAGCAGCTGCATGGCGGTGGTGGCGAGATTACCTGCACCGGAACCGGATTGCGGTTTCTGGGTGCCGCTGGTTCCGGGTGCGGTCGAGGTCTGCGGTGAGACCCCGGACGTGCCCGGATCGGTGTTCGAATAGGTTCCCGGCGCCGTGCGATAGGTGCCGGCCGGATTCGAGCCCGGTTGCGTCGTGGCCGGAGCCGACGGCGCGGTGGACGTCGGCGCGGACTGCGTGGTGGCGGGCGTCGAGTTCGGCCCGCCACGCAATGCGTCCGTTGCCGAATTCTGTTGCGGTGCTGCCGGATTCTGCGTCCCCGAATTCTGGGTCCCCGAATTCTGGGCGCCGGAATTCGGTGTCGCCGATCCCTGCGGAGACGCGCTCTCCGGCGCGGCATTCTGCGGTGCCGGACTTTGCGGGGTGGCACTCGGCGACGTGGTGCTCTGTGACGTACCGGTCTGCGACGCGGAATTGTCCTGCCCCGGCGCCGACTGCGGCGCGTTCGCGGGACTGTCGGCGGGCGACGCGGCCGGCGAGGCACCACCCGGAGCCACTCCGATCAGATAACTCACCAGCCCGGTCGTGATCGCGATGGCATGCTCGAGCTGCCCCTCGGGCGATTCGAGCTTTTTCGCGTCGTCGACATTCGCGCCATTGCCCATTTCGATGAAGACGTCGGGCACCTCGGTCAGCGCCGGGCCCGCGATATCGGACCGGGTTTGCAGACCGTCGACCGCGCCCGCGTAATCAGCGGGCGTGAACCCGGCCTTTTTGTACGCGTCACGCATGGCATTCGTGGCGACCTGACCGGGGCCCGACTGCGCTTCGTTCGCCTTGGCATCGGGGACCGGCAGCTGCGGCACGATCAGATGGAATCCGTGATCCTGTTCCGGTGCGCCGTCGGCGTGGATGCTGACGGCCACCGCGGCGCCGGAGCTGTTGGCCGCCGCGGCGCGTTCGTCGACACATCCGCCCCAGCCGGTGTCGTCCTGGCGGCTCATCACGACGTGCGCGCCGAGCGCCTCGAGCGACTGCCGGACCAGCTGTGCCACATTCCAGTTGATGGTGTGCTCGGGCACGCCGTTGCGGGTGGTCATCCCCGTGGTCTGGCACTCCTTGGTGCCACCACGGCCGTTGTTCACTTGACGATTGAGGTCTTCGTTGTGGTTGCTGCCCTGATGGCCCGGGTCCAGAAATACCGTCTTACCCACCAATTTGGTCGACATATCGGGATCTGCGGGCGCGGCCGGCGCGGCGAGAGCGGCGACGGGCGCCAGCACACCGGCCGTGGTGACCGCGGCGACGGCGAGCCTGACTCCGGTCTTGATGATGTGTGGATGGTTCATGTTCGGACGGCGCACCCGGAGGCGGGCACACCCCTCCCTTCCCACTAGTAACATCAAACCCAGTGGTTCACTGTTGCAACGCCAGCATCAACTACGCAAGCTCAGTTACCGAACCGTTACCCCCATTAGACCCGCAGCGGGACGCCATTTCCGCAGACACGCCGGTCGTATGGCTGATTCAGCGGCAGTCGGCACGAGAAACGGACATCTCAGAGCTATCTCATCGCGGTCGCACTCGCGGAACGCACGGAACAACCGGCAGGTTTGTGTCGCTGACCACATCGAGGCGAAATTCGAGGGAATGCACATCATTGCCCGAATGTCGCTGCGGCCGGGCGAATCCGCACGATCCGCCGATATCCAGGCCCGCGGCCGAAAATGCCGAAATGCTGACCCCGGATGATTCGCCAGAGTAATTTAATTCTGAAATACCGCTGTGTTGCACGGGTCGCCGGCGCTGCAGTACGTTCCCATCTCGCACCTCGGCGGTTGAATCGCACGCCGGTGCCGTCCCCGTGGGCACGAGGGGATCCCGCGGGGACGTTCAGCGACGGCATTTCGCGGCCGTCTGCCCACCGGCCAGCGGACGCGTTGTCGAATCTCCAGATATTTCTCCGATCCGGTCCGCGCCTATCGCAATTCTGATAGACCAAGGCCCCGGAAGATGCGGGGATCTTCTCCGGCCGCCCGATAGTCGACGGCCGTCTGCGAGATCGAGGAGGACCGCCGTGCGTGGACGCACGTTTGTGATCGCCGGGGCCGTCGCGTCCACGGTGACGATGCTCGGATCCGGCACCGCTGCCGCCGATCCGGCGACGAACATTCCCGGAGACGGGATGTACCGGGTCGGGGTAGATATCGCGCCCGGCATCTATCAGTCCGCGGGGCCGGCGGACCCGGCGCACGACTGTTCCTGGGAGCGCCTGTGGAAGATTCCCGAACCCGGTGATCCGCCGGACCCGAACGCCGCCATCGTCGCCAGCGACCGCACCCACACCACTCCGGTGCGGGTGCTGATCAAATCGTCCGATGTCGCGTTCGCCTCGGCCAACTGCGGCGGCTGGGTGATGATGCCGGCGCCGCCGCCGACCGGCTCCTACGGGCCGGGCGGGTTGTTCGGCAGCGAGTACTGAGCGAGGCCGGTCCGGCGCGGTGTATCCGCCGCGCCGGATCCGGCACCCGCCGCCTGTCGCGGCCGCGATGTTAGTGTCCCGCTGAGATCCGGTGGATCGAGCGGAGGGATGCGATGGCGCGGCCGAGTCCCGTGATGAGTCGTCGGTCGCTGGCCGACGGCCGCGAGATCATCTACTTCGACAGCGAGCCGGTGCCACGCACCGCCGCCGACACCCGGGATCTGCCTCGGACCAGTACGCATTCCCAGGCACGTTTCGATCCGCTGCTCGGCGAGTGGGTGGTGATCGCCTCGCACCGCCAGAGCCGGACCTTCCTGCCGCCGGCGGATCTGTGCCCGCTGTGCCCGTCGCGCCCCGGCCATCCCACCGAGGTCCCCGAGGCCGACTATCAGGTGGTGGTGTTCGAGAACCGCTTTCCGTCGCTGTCGACCGGCCGCGCCGAACTTCCCGACCACGTCGAAGGGTCGCCGGAGACGTTGCTGCGCAACGGTTTCGGCCGCTGCGAGGTCGTATGCTTCACCAGCGACCACAACAGTTCGTTCGCCGGGCTCGATCCGGGCCGGGCGCGCCTGGTGGTGGACGCGTGGGCCCAGCGCAGCGCCGAACTCGGGGCGCTCGACGGCGTGGCCCAGGTGTTCTGCTTCGAGAATCACGGCGAGGAGATCGGCGTCACGCTGTCGCATCCGCACGGCCAAATCTACGCCTACCCCTTCCCCACCCCGCGCACCGCGACGATGGTGGCCAACGCGGCACGCCATCGAAAAGCCCACGGCAGCAATCTGTTCGGTGATCTTCTTGGCGCCGAACGAGCCGCCGGCGTCCGGGTGGTCGCGGCGAACGAGGAGTGGACCGCCTTCGTACCACCGTTCGCCCGCTGGCCCTACGAAGTTCAGCTCTATCCGCACCGCCGGGTGGCCGATATCCCCGATCTCGACGATGCCCAGCGCGACGGTTTCGCGCATCTGTACCTGGATGTGCAGCAACGCTTCGCGCGCCGATTCGACACCCCCATGCCGTACGTGGCGGCATGGAATCAAGCGCCGAAATCCGGTGTGCCGGGCGATGATTGGTGGCTGCACCTGCAGCTGTTCTCGATCCGGCGGACGGCGCACAAGTTGAAGTATCTGGCCGGCTCGGAATCGGGGATGAATGTCTTCATCAGCGACACCACCCCCGAGACCGTGGCCGCCGAACTGCGGGAGGTGCGGTGAGCGCGGCACCCCGGCGCGGCGTATGGGTCGCGCCCGGCCGGGTCAACATCATCGGCGAGCACACCGACTACAACGACGGATACGCGCTGCCGATCGCGTTGCCTCAGGTCGTGACCTGCACCGCCGAGGCCACGACGGACGGCACGGTGCGGGTGAGTTCCAAACAGCACGCCGGGCAGGTGCGCGAATCGCTCGACGGGCTCGCCGAATCCGCCGTCACCGGCTGGGCCCGCTATCCGCTGGGCGTGGTGCACGAATATCGGCGCCGCGGGCACGAACTGTCCGGGGTGGTGCTGGAGATCGACGGGGCGGTACCGGTGGGCGCCGGGCTGTCGTCCTCTGCGGCGCTGGAATGCGCTGTGGCACTGGCGATTCGCGATCTGTTCGAGATCGACGCCGGCAGCGCCGAGCTGATCGACATCGGCCGGGCCGCGGAGAACTCCTATGTCGGCGCGGCGACGGGGACCCTGGACCAGTCCGCCTCGTTGCTCTGCACGGCGGGTCACGCCCTGTTCCTGGACTTCGCCACCGGGGAATTCGCGCAGGTTCCCTTCGATCTCGCCGCGGCCGGCCTGCAATTGCTGGTAGCCGACACCGACACCCCGCACCGGCTGGCCGACGGCGGTTACGGCCGGCGCCGGCACGAATGTGAGCAGGCCGCGCACGCTCTGGGCGTGCATTCCCTGCGGGCCGTCACCGATCCGGCGGAAACGCAGCGGCTGGCGGACCCGGTGCTGCGGCGGCGCGCCCGCCACGTCGTCACCGAGAACGCCCGGGTGCTGACCGTGGTGGAACTGCTGCGCGACGGGTGTGATCCGCGCGCGATCGGGCCGCTGCTCACCAGCGGACACGCCTCGTTGCGAGACGATTTCGAGGTCTCCACGCCGGAGCTGGATGCGGCGGTGGCGGCCGCGCTCGACGCCGGGGCCCACGGTGCGCGCATGGTGGGCGGCGGATTCGGCGGCAGCATCATCGCGGTGACCGATATCGAGCGGACCGATTCGATCGCGGCCGCGATCCGGCGGCGGTTTCGCGACGACGGTTTCTCCCCACCGCGATTCTTCGTGGCGGTGCCCGCCGCCGGAGCCCGCCGGATTTCCGATCAGACGGCCGGGCGGCACTAGGGTGGGGTGCCATGACCAGGCGCAGAATTCTCATCACCGGAGCGAGTGCGGGCCTGGGGGCCGAGATGGCTCGGCAGTTCGCGGCGCGCGGGCGCGATCTCGCGCTGTGCGCGCGCCGCATGGAGAACCTGCGGTCGCTGCGCGAGCAATTGCGGGCGGCCCATCCCGATATCCGGGTTTCGCTGCGGACCCTCGATGTGGACGACCACGAGGCGGTCCCGCGCGTATTCGGGGAATTCCGCGACGAATTCGGCGGGCTGGATCGCGTGATCGTCAACGCCGGCCTGGGCAAGGGCGCGGCGCTGGGTACCGGGCGTGCGGATGCGAATATCGCGACGGCCACAACGAATTTCGTGAGTGCGCTGGCCCAGGCCGAGGCCGCACTGGAGATCTTTCGCGACCAGAACGCCGGGCATCTGGTGCTGATCTCGTCGATGAGCGCGGTGCGCGGGCTGCCCGGTAAGAAGGCCGCGTATGCGGCGAGCAAGGCCGGATTGTCCGCGCTCGGTGAGGGTTTGGCGATCGAACTGCGCCGCAGCCCGATCGCCGTGACCACGATGCAGCCCGGATTCATCGCCACCGAGATGTCGGCGCGCGCCGACGACGCCCGGCTGGTCGCACCGCTCGAACGCGGTGTGGCCGCGATGGTCGCCGCGATCGAGTCCGAGCCGGTGCGCGCCTGCGTGCCGCAATGGCCTTGGCGCGCACTGAACCTCGTGCTGCCACGGCTGCCGAGGGCGGTCATGGCACGGCTGGGCTGATCCGGCTCGGACGGCCCTGCGCTCGGTGAGGTCTCTCACAATCGACCGCCCCGATCGATGTGAAGTTTCACCACGAATCCGGCACTCTGCAAGTTAGCGGACTCCCGGATCCGCTTCGCGAACCGACAGAAGCCTCGATGTAGCGGCGATATTCATCGATTGCCGAGTAGTTACTACTTGCTGCGACGCGCTGTTACAAATACATCGAATTCACCACTACCCGATCGAAGCGTCGAGATGCGGATCAAGAATGCGCTAGTTACTCTCGGGTAGCATCACGTCACGAACAAATTCCGCAAGCATTCGTCATGCCAATTCAGGAGGCGGCGTGCCGCATTCTCGTTTCGAAGCGATCGGCGCATATCTACCCGAAAAAAAGGTCACCACGGAGGAATTGATATCGCGCCTCGCCGTACCGCCGGCCTTCGATCTCGAAAAGATCACAGGCGTGCGCGAACGCCGCGTTCACGACACCCGACCGGAATCCTACGAAGACTCGTTCGTCCTGGCCGGCAAGGCGCTGGACGAGTGTCTGTCCAGGTCACAGTACTCCGGGTCGGAGATCGAGGTGGTCATCTCCACCTCGATAACCCGCAGCAAGGACGCCGACAAGATATATATGGAGCCGTCCTTCGCGTCGGCTCTGGCACAACGCATCGGTGCGCGGAACGCTATTACCTTCGACCTTTCCAACGCCTGCGCGGGAATGCTCAGCGGAACCTACATCCTCGATCGGATGATTCGATCCGGAATGGTGCGCAACGGCATCGTGGTGAGCGGTGAGGCGATTACTCCGATCGCCGATACCGCGGTGCGCGAAATTTCCGACAAATACGATCTGCAATTCGCGTCGCTCACCGTGGGCGATTCCGCGGCCGCGGTGGTGCTCGATCGTTCCGTCGACGAGGCCGACCGCATCGACTACATCGAGCTGGTCACGGCCTCGGAGTTCTCGCACCTGTGCCTGGGCATGCCCAGTGACAAGACCCCGGGCGTGGCGCTCTACACCGACAATCGCAAGATGCACAACGAGTCCCGTTTTCTGTTGTGGACCGACACCCAGCGCATGTTCTACGAGAAGCGCGGCACCACGTTCGCCGAGGAGAACTTCGACTTCGTCATCCACCATCAGTTCGGCGCGGCGGCGATCCCGTATATGAACGCCATCGCCGAACGGGAATTCGGCGCACCGATGCCGCCCGACCTCAATGTGCTGACCGAATACGGAAATACTTCCAGCACTTCACATTTCATCGTGCTGCACGACCATCTGAGCCGCGGTGAGATCCCGGCCGGCTCGAAACTGCTGATGGTTCCGGCCGCCTCCGGGGTGGTCGGCGGTTTCCTGTCCACCACGATTTCGTCTCTGAAGGTCTGAGGTACTGGTCATGGGCGTTGCCATCACATCCACCGGAATCAGTCGCGAGAGCGACACGTTCAGCATCGTCGAGCACAGTGGCCGCGCCGCGCGCCGCAGCCTCGAACGCGCCGGGGTGGCGCCGGAGCAGGTCGGGGTGCTGATCAACGCGGGAATCTTCCGCGACTCCAACACCGTGGAACCGGCGGTGTCGGCGCTGATCCAGAAGGAGGCGGGGATCGGACTGGACTACCGGTTCGGCGACCCGCGCTCGTTCTCCTTCGACCTGATGAACGGCGCCACCGGTGTGCTCAACGCGGTTCAGGTCGCGCAGTCGATTCTCGAGACCGCCGGATCGGGCCACGTCCTGATCGTCTCCGGGGACACCCATCCGTCGCTGGCCCGGTCGGCGGCCGACGACGAGTTCCCCTACGCCACCGCGGGTGCCGCGCTGCTGCTCGAGCACACCGACGAGCCGGTCGGCTTCGGCCGCGTGCACACCGTCGCGGGTTCGGGTTCTCCCGTGGTGCAGTCGTATGTCGACGTCACCACGATGGGCACGGCCGGACGCGGACTGATGACGGTGGAACGCGAACCCGGATTCGAGGATCGACTGCTGGAGATCGCCGCCGACGCCGGCCGCCGCGCCCTCGACGCCGACGGAATCGATCCCGCCGCAACCGTTCTCATCGCCTCCACGCCGACGCCGAAGTTCCCGCGGCTGCTCGCGGACACCCTCGGTATCGGCGAGGTCCGCACCCCGGACCTGTCCGCCGGCGATCCACACACTGCGGCGTTGCCGCTGGCCTATCACCATGCAGTGGAGGAGGATTCGCTCGCCGGCTTCGACACCGTGCTGTTCGTCGCGGCGGGCGCGGGACCGTCCGCGGCGGCCGCGGTGTATCGCCTGCCGGTCGCCGCCGGTGCGGCGGCGTGAGCGGTACATACTGGCGCGCGGTCGACCGGTTCCGCGTGGTCGCCGCGGCCGCACCCGACCGCACCGCGGTGTATTTCGCCGATGCCGACCATGCGGGCACCCCGCACTATCGGCGGCTGAGCTACGCCGACCTGGATCGCTGGTCCGACACTGTCGGTGAGCGGCTCACCGCCGCGGGCGTCGGCAGCGGAACCCGCACCATCGTGCTGGTGCTGCCGGGGCCGGAGCTCTACGCGATCATGCTGGGACTGTTGAAGATCGGCGCGGTGCCGGTGGTCATCGATCCGGGTATGGGGCTGCGCCGGATGCTGCGCTGCCTGCAGGCGGCCGACGCCGAGGCGTTCATCGGCATTCCGCAGGCGCATGCGGCGCGGGTGCTGTTCCGCCGCTACTTCCGCGGGGTGCGGGTCGCGGTCACGGTCGGGCGGCGATGGTTCTGGGGCGGAGCGACATTCGACAGCTGGGGTCGCCGCCCGTCCGGCACCGCGCCGGACCGCGCTCCGGCACCCGAGGGCGACCTGCTGATGATCGCGTTCACCACCGGGAGCACCGGACCGGCCAAGGCCGTGGAGATGACCCACGGCAATCTGTCGGCCATGGTCGAGCAGGTCCACGCCGCGCGCGGGCATGTGCCGCCGCAGACCTCGCTGATCACGTTGCCGCTGGTCGGCATTCTGGATCTGCTGCTCGGTTCGCAGTGCGTGCTGCCGCCGCTGATTCCCAGCCGGGTGGGTGCGACCGATCCGGCGCACGTGGCCGACGCGATCGGCCGGTTCGGCGTCCGCACCATGTTCGCCTCCCCCGCCGTGCTGATCCCGCTGCTGCGCCACCTCGAACAGACCGGCACCCGGCTGCCGACACTGCGCAGCATCTATTCCGGTGGCGCGCCGGTCCCGGACTGGTGTATCGCCGGCCTGCGCGCGGTGCTCGAAGAGGATGTGCTGGTCTACGCCGGATACGGGTCCACCGAGGCACTGCCGATGTCGACGATCGAATCGCGCGAGCTGCTGGACGGCCCGTCCGAACGCGCCCGCGCCGGTGCGGGCACCTGCATCGGCCGACCAGCCGACCGGGTGCGGGCGCGAATCGTGGCGATCACCGACCACCCGCTGCCCACGTGGGCGGACGCCCGCGCCCGGGAGGATCAATTGGCGGCCACCCGCGGCATCGGCGAACTGGTGGTGGCGGGGCCGAATGTGAGCACTCGCTACTACTGGCCCGCCGTGGCCAACGCGGCGGGCAAGATCGTCGACGGCGAGACCGTCTGGCATCGCACCGGTGACCTCGCGTGGATCGACGACCAGGAGCGAATCTGGTTCTGCGGACGCAAATCCCAGCGGGTCCGCACCGCCGACGGCCCGATGTTCACGGTGCAGGTCGAGCAGATCTTCAACGCCGTCGCGGGTGTGGCGCGCACGGCACTGGTCGGGGTGGGGCCGGCGGAAGCACAGCGCCCCGTGCTGTGCGTGGAACTGCGCCCGGACGCCGATCGCGACGACGTGGCCGCCGCGCTGCGCGCGCGTGGCGCGGAATTCGAGCTGACCACGAAGATCTCGGAGTTCCTGTTTCATCCGGGATTTCCGGTCGATATCCGGCACAACGCCAAGATCGGGCGCGAACAGCTCGCGGTGTGGGCGGCTCGGCAGACCGCGAAGGCGTTGCGATGAACGTGAAAGTTGTTGCGCTGCGCGCTGTTCCGATCGCGGGATGGTTGTTCCTGCTGGCCGGTCCGGCGGTCCGGAGCTCCGGCCGCCGCTGGCTGCGCGCGCTGTGGTGGATCGACGCGGTGCTCAGCATCGGCGTGCACGCCGCCCAGATTCCGGTCGCCCTGCGCGCCGCGCGGGGCAGCGGCCGGTCGCGCCTGTACACCGCCGTCATGACGCAGCTGTTCGGGCTCACCTGGTGGCGCACCGAAATCGTCCGCAGCACGGCATCTTTCGAGGAGAACGAACGGTGAAGGCACTCGTCACGGGCGCATCCGGATTTCTCGGCGGCGCGCTGGTCCGCCGCCTGGTCCGCGAGGGCGGCCACGAGGTGACCGTCCTCGCGCGGCGGACCAGCAACCTCGGCGACCTGCCCGAACTCGAGGGTGTGCGGATCGCCTACGGCGACCTCACCGACGACGAATCCCTCGAACGCGCGTGCGCCGGAGTCGATGTGGTGTTCCACAGTGCCGCCCGCGTCGACGAACGCGGCACCCGCGCCCAGTTCCACACCGAGAACGTCCGCGCCACCGAAGTTCTGCTGCGCACCGCCCGCGCCGCCGGAGCCACGCGTTTCGTGTTCATCTCGAGCCCCAGCGCTCTGATGGATCGCGACGGCGGCGATCAGATCGACATAGACGAATCGGTGCCGTATCCGCGCCACTACCTGAACCTGTATTCCGAGACCAAGGCCGCCGCCGAGCGCACCATCCTCGCCGCCGACACCCCGGGTTTCACCACCTGCGCGCTACGGCCGCGCGCGATCTGGGGAGCCGGCGACCGCTCCGGCCCGATCGTGCGCCTGCTCGGCCGGACCGCACAGGGGCGCCTGCCCGATCTGTCGTCCGGCCGCTCGGTCCAGGCGTCGCTGTGCCATGTGGACAACATCGTGCACGCCTGTCTGGGCGTCGCCGGCTCCGACCGGGTCGGCGGCAAGGCCTATTTCGTCGCCGATGCGGAGCGGACCGACGTCTGGGCCTTCCTGGCCGAGGTGGCGGGCGGGCTCGGCTACCCGGCTCCCAGCCGCCGGCCGGATCCGCGTGTGCTGGCGGCCGCCGTGTCGGTGATCGAAACTGCCTGGCGCATACCGGCGATCGCGCGGCGCTGGTCGCCACCGCTGTCGCGCTACGTGGTGGCGTTGCTGACCCGCACCGCGACCTACGACACCGGCGCGGCGGCACGCGATTTCGGATACGCGCCGATCATCGACCGCGAACAGGGCCTGGCCCGGTTCCTGTCCTGGCTCGAATCCGAGGGCGGCATCGAGCAACTCACCCGCGAGCTGCGGTAACGCAGAGTCAGGAGCCGATCATGAGTCCCGTCTTCCGGCGGCGGATCTCCCCCACCGAGCGCATGTACTTCCCGATGCGCGATATGGCCCCGCCGTTTCTGATGCAACTGGCGATCCCGGGAACCGGGCCCCTGGACGCGGAGGCGCTGCGCCGGGCGGTCGCGGTCGCGGCCGCCGCCTGTCCGGGCGCCCGGCTGCGACGCGAGGGCAAGTACTGGGTGGACACCGGCGTGCCCCCGGCCGTGCGCGAGATTCCCGGACATGTCGTGAACTACGACCGGCTCGAGGCCGACCCGGTCCTCGCGTCGGCGATCGGCCCCACCCCGGAAACCACCTGTGAGGTGCTGCTGCTGACCGGCGACCCGGTCACCGTGATCTTCCGGGTGTTCCACGGCGTCATGGACGGGATGGGCATGGTGCTGTGGACTCGCAACGTCCTCGCCGCGCTGCGCGGTGAACAGCCGGAAGAACTTCGCGACCCGGTCGCCGACCGGGAACTGGTGCGGCGCCTCGGCGCGCCGGGACGTCCCACTGCCATGATTCCCCGATTCCGTTCGGCGGTCGGCCACGGCCGTCAGGAGGTGGGCAGCCCCCGGCATCTGCTGCGGCACCGCAGTATCGGGGCCACCGGTCCCGGTGCGGTGGCGCGAGTGTCGGCGCTGCTGGCCGACGCCGCGGGCAGCACGCAGCGGATCATGGTGCCAGTCGATCTGCGCCGCCACGACGCACAGCTGCGGTCGACGGCGAATCTGGCGTTGCCGCTGTTCCTCGACATCCGGCCCGGCCAGGATTGGCGACAGGTGCGCGAAGACATGCGTGCGGGTCTGCGAGACCGCACCGAACTCAACCAGTTTGCCGCCGGCGCGATCGCCAACGCACCGCACGCCGTCGGCCGCACCATTCTGCGTACGACCAACGCGCTCGGCGCCCGCTTCGGGCGCAACCTCGCCTCGGCGACGGTCTCGCACATGGGCCGCTTCGATCTCGGCGAACTGGCGGTGCCCGGCTGGTCGCCCACGTCGGTGCGGGTGCTGCCCCAACACAGCGTCGCGATGCCGCTGCTGTTCGCGATGGTGGAGGCGGGCGGCCGTACCGAGCTGACGGTCTCCGCGCGCAACGGCCGCGACATCGAGGATCGGCTCGAAGCGCTGCTGGACCGCATCGCCTCCACGCTGGAAAGCGAACTGCCGCAACCGGATTCGGTCCCCGCATGACGCGCTGGGCGCGGCTGGTCGGCACACGCCCGAAACTGGTGCTGCTCGCGGCGATCGGTTTCGCGATCGTGTGCGGACTGTTCGGCGCGGACGTCCAGCAGCGGGTGAGCGCGGCCGGATTCGCCGATCCCGGAAGCGAATCCGCGCTCGTCGACCGGGTGGTCACGGCACATCTGGGCCGGCAGAACCCCGATGTGATCGCGATCTTCACCGTGCCCGACGGACAGGACCTCGCCGCACTGGGCCCGCGCGTCCAGCAGGCGGTCGACCACATCGATCCGGCGCTGCTGGCTCAGCCGGTGCAGACCTATTGGAACAATGCCCCACCGCGCCAGAATTTCCTGCGGTCGGCGGACGGACGGCAGGGGCTGGCCGTGGTGTTCGCCGCCGGCGACGACAATCAGCGCATCGCCGCCTACCACGACATCGCCGCTGCGCTGACCGTTCCCGGCGTCTCGGTGCGATTCACCGGCTACAGCGCCCTGGCCGACGAGATCGACCGGCAGTCCCGCCACGATCTGGTGCTCGCCGAATCCGTCTCACTGCCGGTCACAGCGGTGATTCTGGTGCTGGTGTTCGGCGGAGTGGTCGCCGCCGGCCTGCCGCTGCTGGTGGGTGTGCTGGCCGTCGTGGGCTCACTGGGCGCGGTCGCGGTGATCGCGCACGTCACCGAGGTGAGTGTCTTCGCCGTGAACGTCGCCTCGCTGCTGGGACTCGGCCTGGCCATCGACTACGGGCTGTTCGTAGTCACCCGATTCCGCGAGGAACTCGCCGCGGGTGCCGCGGTTTCCGAGGCGGTGACGCGCACCCTGGCCACCGCCGGTCGGACCGTGGGATTCTCGGCACTGCTGCTGGCCTGTGCCTTCGCCGGAACGTTCGTCTTTCCGCAGGCGGTACTGCGATCGCTGGGTTTCGGGGCCATCGCGGCGGTCCTGCTGGCCGCGGGACTGTCGCTGACCGTCCTGCCCGCCGCGCTCGCCCTGCTCGGTCACCGCGTCGGCGCCTGGAGCTGGCGCCGCGACGCCTTCGACCGCGGCCGGCGCCGCGCCGAGCGATGGTGGGGCCGCGTGGTGGACGCGGTGGTGCGCCGGCCCGGCGTCGTGGCCGTCACCGTCGGCGGACTGCTGCTCGTGCTCGCCACGCCGCTTTTGGGCGTGCGGTTGGGCGATGTCGACCATACGGCCCTCCCGGCGGGCAATGCCGTGCGCGCCGGTGTCGACGAACTCGCCACGCGTTTTCCGGAGGCCGGTAGCGGCGCGACCGTCCTGCTGCGCGGTGACGGCGCCCCACCCGACTCCCGCCCCACCGCCGCCGCGATCCGGGCGCTCGGCGCGGTCCCGGGTGTGCACGACGTGCAGCGACTCGCCACGGTGGACGACGCGGTGGTGCTGCACGCGGCCTTGAACGACCCGGACCGCTCCCCCGCCGCCATCGAAACCGTCACGCGCATAAGGAATCTCGAGCCGCCGGACGACGTCGAGATCCAGGTCGGCGGCGATACCGCGGCCACCGTGGACAGCGTCGCGGCCATCACCTCCCGGATGCCGCTGATGATCGCGGTGATGGTGCTAGCCACGCTGATCCTGCTCGGCGCGGCGTTCCGCTCGGCGGTGCTGCCGGTGAAGGCGGTACTGCTGGCATTCCTCAGCCTGGCCGCCACCTTCGGCATCCTGACCTGGATCTTCTGCCGGGGCCATCTCGCCGATCTGCTGCACGTGAGTGTGGGACCGCTCTCGGCGGGGATGATGGTGCTGATCATCGCCGTCGTCTTCGGGCTCTCGACCGACTACGAGGTCTTCCTGCTCTCGCGCATGGTCGAGGCCCGTCACGACGGTTGCGACACCGTGACCGCGGTCCGCACCGGCACGGTCCGCACCGCCCGCGTGATCACCGCCGCCGCAACGCTTCTGGTGTTCATCACCGGCGCCTTCACGCTGTCCCCGCTGACGCCGATGCGATTCCTCGGCCTGGGCATGATCCTGGCGCTGGTCATCGACGCCACGCTGGTGCGGATGCTGCTGGTGCCGGCGCTGGTGCGGTTGATGGGCCCGCTGAACTGGTGGCCGATGCGGCCCGCCCGGGACCGTTACCCCGAAGGTAATGGACCTCGCGCGCGCGTCCGGGCAAGCTCGACATCATGATCGATACCGAAGGAACCCGGCTGTTCCACAGCACCATGCCGTTCACCGAGAAACTCGGCGTCGAGGTGCTCGAGCACGGGCCGAAGCTGGTGCGCAGCCGGCTCGCCTGGGACGAGAGCCTGTGCACCCTCGGCGGCGTCCTGCACGGCGGAGTGCTGATGTCGCTGGCCGACGCCACCGGTGCGGTGTGCGCGTACCTGAATCTGCCGGAGGGCAAGCAGGGCACCACGACCGTGGAGTCGAAGACGAATTTCCTGCGGGCGATCCGGTCCGGCTATGCGGTGGCCTCGTCGACGCCGCTGCACGCGGGGCGCAGCTTCATCGTGGTGGAAACCGAAATCCACGACGACGCCGGCAAACTCGTCGGCAAGGTCACCCAGACCCAGGCGGTGTTGTGAGCCAGAGCGCGCTCATCCAGGGCCGGGTCCGGCGCTGATCGCCATCCGCCCCACGTTGCGGCGGGTGGCGATCCGATCGACGACGGCATCCAGCTCGGTCCAGTCGCGCACCTCCACGCGGGGACGTATCACCTTCTCCTCCAACAGCTTCCACAACCGCGCCCGATGCTGCGCGATCAGTTCGGGTTCGGTCCGCGACAGCAGTCCCATCGAGAAGCCGGTGATCGTTTTGAGGTCGCCCAGCAGCGTGGAGGTGTCGACCGCGCCACCACCGGCGCTGTAGGCGACCAGCGTGCCGTGCGGGCCCAGGCTGTCCACGCCGCGCTGCACCAGGTCACCGCCGACGCCGTCGAGCACGATGTCGACGGCACGGGGCCACGGATCGTCGTAGGTCAGCACGTCATCGGCGCCGCACTGCCGGACGAAATCGAATTTTCCGGTCGATCCGACGGCGGCGACCACCCGGGACGCTCCCGCGGCTCGTGCGAGCTGGAGCGCCAGATGTCCGGCTCCGGACGCGGCGGCGGTGATCAGAACCGAGGCGCCCGCAACGGTTTTCGCCGCGTGCACCACACCCATGGCGACCAGGCCGCCACGCACCACGGCCAGGGCGTCGGCCGCGGGCACATCGGCCGGTATCTCGGTCACCATCGCCGTTGCGGCACAGACGTATTCGGCGTACAACGAGGCGAACACCACCCCGCCCACCCGGGTTCCGATCCAGGATTCCGCGACGCCGGGGCCCACCGCGACCACCGTCCCGACCATCTCACCGCCCGGATTCGCCGCGGCATCGGCCCGCAGCATCCGCACCAGGCCGACACCTACACCGGTCAATTCGGTGCGGACCAGCACGTGCCCCGGTCCGGGCTCGGGGCGTTCGACCTCCACGAGCCGGGAGCGGGCGAGGCGATCCGCCGCGGGAGAGAACTGAATTGCGCGCACCGACAGTGCCTTTCGTCCTGGAGCGGCAGATGGCCGCGGGCTGATGCTCGAAGTGACTCAACAGCTGTTACGGGACAACATCCCTACCTCCTCGAATTCTTACTACCGACGTAAGATTATGACACCGCGCTGCGGTAGGTCAAGGCTATTTTTATGTCGGTGGTAATATTTCCGGCCATGGCCAGTGCGACGCCCGGACTGCGGGAAACCAAGAAGCAGCAGACCCGCCAGGAGATTTCCGACTCCGCGACCAGGCTGTTCATCGAGCGCGGATTCGAGGCGACCACCATCGCGGAGATCGCGGAGGCCGCGCGGGTGGCGAAGAAGACCGTCACCAACTACTTCCCGCGCAAGGAGGATCTGGCACTGGACCATCACGAGCAGTTCGTCGGCGCCCTCGCCGCCGCGGTAGCCGCCCGTGCCGCCGACGAATCGGCGCTCGACGCGCTACGCCGCCTGTTCCGTTGCGCGGCACAGGATTACGCGGCCGACGTCGGATTCTCGGGACCGGAGTTCAGCCGCATGCTCGCAGACAGCCCGACACTCACCGCGCGGGTGCGCGAACTGCACGAGTTGCGCGAACAGGCCCTGGCCGACGTGCTACCCGGAGACGACCTGCTGCGCCGGACGGCGGCCGCCCAATTGGCGGCGGCCTGCCGGCTGCTGTTCCAGCGCATTCAACAGCTGCAGCTGTCCGGCGCGCCGCGGCGCCGGGTCGCGGACACCGTCACCGCCGAGGCCGAGCGCATCTTCGATCTGCTCGAACCGGCCTTCGGCGAGTACGGGCGTGCTCCGAGGGATGACTACGAGGGATGACTCCGAGTGAATGCCTCAGAGTGAGCGCAGGCGCGGCACCAGCTCCGCGGCGCGTTCGGCGTATTCGACCGGATTCCGGTCAGGCATGATGTCGAATTGCGTAATGCCCAGCGCCGCATAGCGTTCGGCGTCGGCGACGAAGGCGTCCGGATCGTCCACGACCGGGCCGATGTAGGTGGCGGTCTTGCGGATCGTGTCGTAATCGCGCCCCTCGGCCTTGCAGTGGGCGCGCAGCACATCGAGTTTGCGCGTGACGTCCTCGGGCGAGGAGGCGAACAGATTGCAGGCGTCAGCGTAGCGGGCGACCAGCAGCAGCGTCTTCTTCTCACCACCACCACCGATCAGGATCGGCGGCCGCGGACGGCTCAACGGCGCGGGTACGCACAGCGTTTCGTCGAGCTGATAATGCGCGCCCCGGTACGGTCCGTTGTCGTCGCTCCACATCTGCAGGCAGATCTGCAGCGTCTCCTCGAGCCGTTCGAAGCGCTCCCCCATCGGCACCAGCGGCACACCCAGCCCGCGTTGCTCCCGCTCGTACCAGGAGGCGCCGATGCCGAGCTGCGCCCGCCCGCCGGACAGCACATCGAGGGTGGTGACGATCTTGGCGAGCAGACCGGGATACCGGTACATCACACCGGTCACCAGCACGGCCAGGCGCATCCGCTCGGTCAGCGCGGCCACGTACCCCAGGGTCGTGTAGGCCTCGAGCATCGGCTCCTCGGCCACCCCGGTGTGTTCCATCTGGAAGTAGTGATCCATCACCGTGAATTCGGTGAAACCGGCCTCCTCGGCGATCCGCGCGGTCTCCGCGATGGCACCCGCGGTACGCGCCGGATCGGCGGGAGTCGAGAAGTTCCAGTAGTGCAGACTCAGTTCCATGACGCCTCGATTCTGCGCAGCGGTGGACAGGTGTCGATACCCGGACACAGCCTATCCAGCACGCGGTCGCGACAATGCGGTCCGGCCGGGCGAGATCGGGCCCGCACGACGGCGGAAACACCCGGATACGGCGCTCGCTCGCACACCGTAACTCGTTCGATACTGGTTAATTGCCCGCTATCGCATCCACTGGATTTATCCTGCCCACATGACAACCAGCAAAGAGGGAGTTTACGTGGGGCCATTGCACCAATTGGCCCGTGGCGCATGGCAATCATTGCTGGTCATCGGCCTGCTGTCGGTGATCGTCGGGATTATCGTGCTCGTCTGGCCCGGTCCGACGCTCGCCGTGGCCGGCATCCTGTTCGGCGTCTACCTGCTGATCTCGGGAATTCTGCAGTTGATCGCCGCCTTCGGCCCGCACGTCAGCACCGGCTACCGGGTGCTGACCCTCATCAGCGGCATCCTGTCGTTCATCCTCGCCTTCTTCGCCTTCCGCAGCATCGGCAACTCCCTGGTGTTGCTGGCTCTGTGGATCGGCATCAGCTGGCTGTTCCGCGGCATCGCCGCCATGGTCGCGGGAGCCGAAGCGCCGCAAGGGGTCCCGGGCCGCGGCTGGGCGATCTTCTTCGGCATTCTGCTGTTGATCGGCGGTATCGCACTGGTGGTCTGGCCCATCCACTCGATCACCGTGCTGGCACTGGTCGTCGGGTGGTGGCTGATCTTCATGGGCGTGATGGAGATGATCTACGCCATCGAGGTCCGCAGCGTGGCCAAGAAGACTCCCGCCGAGCTGTGATCGGCCGGCACGACCCCTTCGCCCCGGGCGCGAATCCGCCTGGGGCGATGTCGTGTCCGGGGCCGTGGATTCGTACCGGAATACCCGCATAACGGCCGGTCACACTCTCTTGCGCCGGTCCGGTGACTATAGGCACATGCGCCTGCGGACAGGGCCTTTCCCCTGCTACGGTCGGGTCCCCTACAGGTTGCCCGCAAGGAGATTCACCATGGGT
Source organism: Nocardia nova NBRC 15556 (assembly GCF_001613005.1). Taxonomy (GTDB): domain Bacteria; phylum Actinomycetota; class Actinomycetes; order Mycobacteriales; family Mycobacteriaceae; genus Nocardia; species Nocardia nova. Next base: position 59,382 of record NZ_BDBN01000053.1, read on the forward strand.
ATCATCACGATGATCATCATCGGCCTCATCGCCGGTGCGATCGCTCGCCTCCTGGTTCCCGGTAAGGAGAACTTCGGCTGGATTCTGACCATCGTGCTAGGCATCGTCGGCGGTTACGTCGGCGGGACCCTGGGCAGTCTGGTCTTCGCCCCGCACAAGTTCAGCGTCCACCCGCCCGTCCAGCACACTTTCCTCGGCGCGATCGTCGGTGCCGTGATCATTCTGGTCATCTACAAAGCGATTCGCAGTCGCGCCTGAGCGCACGAACAACGGGCCCGGCTTCCTCGCGGAGCCGGGCCCGTTGCCGTTGCGGGTCAGGGTCGGCAGACCGCCGACTGTGCATGACCGCCGATCTGCGAAAACAGTCCGCGCGGGAACAGGATTCCGTACAGCGAGACATCGAGGGAGCACAGATACGCGGTGGCGTAGGTGCCGTCGCCGGAGAACTTGCCGACGTCGGACAGGATTCCGGGCAGATCGATCGCGGCCTGATCCAATTTCGCGCCGTTGTCGATCAGCAGCGTCAGCGCGTCGCGGGTCGAGTTCTGCGCGGGAATCAGTTTCGGCTGTACCTGCTGGACCATCGCCACCAAACTCTCACTGGCGGTGGCGATCTGAGTCGTCGAGGCCAGCAGCGACTGCCCCTGGTCGTAGAGTCCGCTGATCAACGCCCGGGTCTGGGTGATCAGGGTTTCCAGTTCGTCGCTGCGCCGGGCCAGACCCGACATCACCCCCGACAGGTTGGTGATGATGTCTTTCAGGATCGCGTCGCGACGCTCGAAGTCCGAGGCCAGTGCGGCGGCCTGGGTGATGAAGGTGGACAGTGATACGCCGTCGCCCTGCAGCGCCTGGATCAACGTCGTCGACAGGTCGTTCACCTGTTCCGGAAGCAGATTCTCGAACAGCGGCTGAAAGCCGTTGAGGAACGCCGAGATATCGAAGGACGGTTCGGTGCGTTCGAGTGGAATCCGGCCACCGGCCGCGAGCAGGCGCGAATCCGGTGCGGTACCGGGCGCCAGCGCGAGATACCGCTGGCCGATGAGGTTCTGATAGCGTACCAGCGCCTTGGTGTCGGTGTAGAGGTGCTGATCGCGCTGCACCTCGAAGGTCACCTTCGCCAGGTGCTTGTTGGTCTGAGGATTGACGTCGAAGCCGATCTCGGTGACCTTGCCGACCCGTACACCGGCGATGCGGACGTCGTCGTTGGGCCGCAATCCGAGCACATCGCTGAAGATCGCCGAATAACGGTCGGTCGGGCCGTTCACGGTGCGCGCCAGGGTATTCCAGATGACCACCGTGACCAGAATCGAGACGATGGCGAATGCGCCGAACCCGAGTGCCTGCTTGCGGATACTCATCGGCATCCGGAACCACGGACGAGCAAAACCACGCCTCCTCGAACTTCCACACGAAACCCGAAACGCCGGCAATGATTGCGCTGACCGCAGGCACTGTAGTCGGAGGCGCCCGGTTGTGACCTACGCCACGCCGCTCGGAGACGACAACAGCCCGGCGCTCAGCGCGCCGGGCTGTTGTGCGGACGGTACGAGGGGACGTACCGGAGTATGGATCAGTCCACGATCGAGCCGTTGGAGGCCGCGCGCTGCTTCGCGGCGCGGGCCGCCTTCCGCTCGGCACGGATCTGTTCGAGTTCCTGTTCGAGGCTGTCCGCGATGCGGAACTGGCCGGTGTCGTAGGCGCTCAGCGGATCCGAGTCGTCGTCGGAGGCATCGGATTTCGCCGGCTTGCTCGGCTTGCCGTCGGCGACCGAATCCGCCGCATCGGTGTCGGACCGGCGACTCGAGGACTTCTTCGGGGTCCAGATGTCCGGTTCGACGATCGGATCGACCGTCTCCACCGTGCGCGCGGATTCGGGGGCCGGCGCCTCGGATGTGGTGTCGCCGGCGCCCGGCAGCGCGGCCATCGGGGCCGGGCGGGTGTCGGGCGCGGCCTGCCGGATGAAGCTGACGAAGGTCGGCATGCTGCGGCGAATCTGTTCGGCCGGGTCGGGCAGATCGCGGATCTGATCGGTGGCCTGGGTGATGGCCTGGCCGTAGCGCTGGCTGGCCGCGTCGTGCACCAGCAGCGCCACACCGATCATCACCGGCGCCACGGCGTGCACGCCGACGTTGTACCAGTCGCCGCCGCGCAGGTACGGGTAGGTGTTGAGGCCGACGGTCAGCGCCAGCAGGGCCAGTTCGGCGAGCGCGACCTGGCGGCGGCTCTCCAGGATTCCCCATTCGGCGACCTTGTTGGTGCCGATCATGATGATGACCAGGCAGACGCTGATCATGCCTTCGAGCAGGTAGCTGAACCAGTACAGCGGATCGGTGGGGCCGCCGGGAGCGATGTTGTGCTGCACGTTGACCGCCGACCACAACATGCCGGCGATGACCACGCCCGCGAGAGCGCGCATCGACCAGGCGCGATGCCGATACAGCGACGCGACCTTCGCGTGCGGGCTGGATTCTCGTCTCTGCGCCGCAATTGCCTTGCGGGCCATCAACAGATCTCGCATATCGGCCTTCGCGATCGCTTCGGAGGTCTGCCTGGCGCGGTCGGACGTCGATGCCGCCGCCTGGACATTTTTCCAGCGCTGTTCGCGTTCCTGCTCGCGGATCTTCTCCGCGAGTTCACGTTCGGCCTGCAGCTCGTTCTCGGAGAGGGCCTCGGTCAGCGCGGGATCGAACTGGTACGCAAGCCGCCCGCGGGCCTTCTCGACCCGTCGCGCGAGCTGCCTGACCTCATCTTCTCCCGGGTGTTCGACGGTCAACTAGACCACCGCCCGGTGAGATACGGTGGCCGGCAAGTGTTCACGAAGTGGGAACGGCACATGCCATTCATAGTCGATGAACCGCCATCTGCGAAACTGCGGATTAGCCCCAATGCCAGACTTATTCGGCGTGTCGCGCGCGGCACGCCGATTCGGCGTGTCGCAATGGGTCTGCGAGGCACGAAGTTTCGCCCGGTTCCGGCTGTTCAGACGGAGCGGTCGGCTCGCGGCAGCAGCGTCGGACTCGGGCAGCAGCCGTAGCGGGAGACTCGGGGCGAAGACGCCGCGGGACACTCGGGCACAGACGCCGCAAGCAGACTCGAGTCACAAACGCAGCTGCAGACCCTAGCCACAGACCCGCAACAGACCCAGGCCGCCCAGCGTCGGACTCAGCTCCAGCCGAGCGGCAGGACCGAGGCGTGACAGCAGCGGCAGGCGCACGCCGCACACGCAGCACCAAGCTCTCGCCGAGGCCCAAGCGACAGGCGCACCTCCAGCCGCAGCGACCGGCTCAGGCTCCAGCCCGGCGGCAGGCTCACGCCACAGCGTCAACGGCAGATTCAGGCGCCGAGCGGCAGCAGCAGGCTCACGCCGCACCGGTCAGCAGGCTCACGCCGCACCGGTCGGCGGGCTCAGGCCGCGGCGGCGCGGGCGAGCATCCGGCGCACCTCGTCCGGATCCTCCACGTCGACGACGATCCGGCTGAATTCGGTGCCGGTCAGCTCGATGCGCACGCCACGCCCGTCGAAGCGGGTATCCCAGAACTCCTTGCGGCCTTTGCCGCGGAAGACACCGGCCGCGATCACACCCGGGAAGAAGGTGCCCGGGGCGCGCATCCACGGCGGCCGCAGATCCACCTCGGCGGGCGCGACGGCGGCGATGTGGGACAGATCGAAGCGCACGCGTTCGCACAGCGAGAGCAGCCGGTGGGTGCCACGGACATGGACCGTGACCGTCGTACCCGTGATCTCGATATCGACCATCGCACACCTCATCTCGCCGAGTGGTCCTCGGGATCCATGGTGCCGAGCGGTCCTGATCGGAATCTGTGCCGATCCTTTGAAATCTCTCAGATTTGCGAGTCCGGTTACCTGCCGCGATCTGCGAGGATGCGCTGTTCCAGCCGCTGCGTCAACGACCGCACCCGCTCGTCGGCGGTCAGCTTGTGGTCGAGGGCCACGTTCACCACGCCCCGCAGCAGGGCGTACGGCTCCCATCCCGCGGGCGCCACGGTGCGCGCGGACCGGCGTTCGATGGCACCGGCGATCACCTCGGCGGCCCGCCGGGCGGTAATGCGCTGATCCAGCGGCCAGGGCAGCAGCGCGCCGAATTCGGCGCCCAGTTCGTCCTCGTCCAGAGTGTCGCGGGTCATCGCCGTCTCCACCACACCGAAATAGGCGATACCGGCCGAGGCCCCCGTTCCGCCGAGTTCCACCCGCAGCGCACGGCCCAGCTGTTCCACCCCGGCCTTGCTCACCATGTACGGCGAACCGCCCATTCCGGGGGCGAACGCGGCGCACGAGGAGACCACGACGACGTGGCCGTGCGCCGCGATGACGTCGTCGAGCGCGGGCTGGATGGTGTTGAAGGCGCCGGTGAGGTTGATCGCCAGCACCCGGTCGAATTCCTCGGGATCGAGCAGCCGCACGGTGGCCGGGCGCGGGACCACGCCGGCGTTGGCCACCACGACATCGATGCGCCCGAAGTTCTCCCGCACCTGTCCGACGGCCAGCCGCACCCCCTCCCGGTCGGCCACGTCGACGGTGATCGCGACCGCGCGGATGCCCAGTGCGGCCGCGCTCGCGCGCACGGCTTCGGCGTCGATATCGAACAGCGCGACGTAGGCGCCGCGGTCGTAGAGCAGCCGGGCCAGCTCGTAGCCGATGCCGGCGGCGCCGCCGGTGATGATCACGACCTTGTCGCGCACGTCGAGTCGCTCACCCCCGCCGAGCACCGGGGCCAGCAGCGTGCGCACCATATCGAACGGTCCTGTGATCATCGGATACTGCTCATCTCTGCGGTGGTCGGATCCGGTACGTGGCGCGACAGCAGGTAGGAGTCCGCGTCGAAACTCGCTACGCGACGGCGGTATTCGAAACTCCAGTTCGGATACAGCCCGGCGTTCTCGCCCTTGTCGGTGGTGTAGTAGCTGTCGCAGCCGCCGCCCAGCCACACCGTATCGCGACTGCGCTGCCGCATCTCGTCGAGGAACCGGTCCTGCGCCGAGGCACGGACCTCGACACGATCGACAGCGTTGTCGCGCAGGGTTTTCAGCGCGTCGACGATGTAGGCGATCTGCGATTCGATCATGAAGATCGCGGACTGGTTCCCCGCGGCGCCGAACGGGCCGAGGGTCAGGAACATATTGGGGAAACCCGCGATCGCCGCGCCCAGATAACTGCTGGGCCGGCGGCGGTAGTGGTCGGCCACGGTCAGCCCGCCGACGCCCTCGATCCGCTCGTAGAGCTTCGGTATCGCACCGAACCCGGTGCCCCAGACGATGGTGTCGACCGGATACTCCGCACCGTCGGTGGTGACGATCGATCCGGGGCGGATCTCGGCGATCGACTCGGTCACCACCTCCACATTGTCGCGGGTGAGGGCCGGATAGTACGCATCGGAGAAGATCGCGCGCTTGCAGCCGATCATGTAGTCGGGAGTCAGTTTCCGCCGCAGGGCAGGATCGTGGACCTGGCGGCGCAGCTGCATCCGCGAGAGCGCCTGGAACGGATGGCGGAAGCGGCGGTCGACGAATCCGACCAGGCCGAAACTCTCGATACCCGCGTAGTAGGCGCCCCGGAGCGCGGTGCCCAGCAGCGGTAATCGACGCAGCAGTGCGCGCTCCACGCCGAGGGTGGACCGATCCAGGCGGGAGACGATCCACGGGGCCGAGCGCTGGAACACCGAGAGCCGCCGCACCTTCGGCGCGATCTCCGGAATGAACTGCACCGCGGAGGCGCCCGTGCCGATCACGGCGACCCGCTCGCCGGTCAGGTCGTGCTCGTGGTCCCAGTGCAGCGAGTGGAACTGGGCGCCGCGGAAGGTCTCGCGTCCCGGCATATTCGGAATCTTCGCCTCGCTGAACGGGCCGACCGCCGAGATCAGCACATCGGCGCTGAGCACTCCCCGGTCGGTGCGCACGAGCCACCGCCGCCGCCCTTCGTCCCACTGCGCGCGCTCCACGTCGGTGCCGAAACGCATATGCCGCACCACATCGTGGCGTTCGGCGACGTCGCGCAGATAGCCGAGGATCTCGGGCTGGCGTCCGTATGTGCGCGACCAGTCGGGATTCGGCGCGAAAGAATAGGAGTAGAGGTGCGAGGGCACATCGCAGGCGCACCCGGGATAGGTGTTGGCCTGCCAGGTGCCGCCCAGATCATCGGCGCGTTCGAGAATCAGGAAGTCTTCGAATCCGGCCGCGCGCAACGACACCGCGAGGCCGATTCCGGCGACTCCGGCGCCGATCACCGCGATCGGCGTGTGTTCGGCGGGGGCGCTCTCGGATACTGCCATCGTCGAATTCCTTTCGGTGCGGGCGTCGTTGCCCGAAACGACCGGTCTCGTACTCACAGGTCGAGTTCGAGGGAGTCACCCGCCGCGCGGGAGACGCAGGTGAGCATCGTCGTCTCGCGTTCGGCGGGACTCAGCCGCCGATCGCGATGGTCGACAGCGCCCGCGTGCACGGCCACCGCGCAGGTGCCGCAGAAACCCTGGCGGCACGAGTAGGCGACGTCGGGCAGGACCCGGCCGATGGCCGCGAGTGCCGATTCGTCGGCGGCCACGTCCACGGTGTGACCGCTGCGCCGCAGCCGGATTCGGAACGGGCGGCCGTGCTGGACCGGCAGCGGGGAGAACCGTTCGGTGTGGACCGAAACGGTCGGCTCGTGGGCGGCGTCGGTGTTCAGCGCGGCGGCCATCAGCGGCGGCGGACCGCAGACGTAGATCGCGGTACCGCGCGGCACGTCGGCCAGGATCAGATCGAGATCGGCGACACCGAATTCGTCGTCGGGACGGATCTCGAGCCGTCCGCCGCGGTGGGCCGACAGCTCGTCGAGGAACGGCATCGTGGCCCGGCTGCGGCCGAGATAGACCAGCCGCCAATCGATTCCGCGCCGTTCGGCGTCGGCCACCATCGGCAGCAGCGGCGTGATTCCGATACCGCCGGCCACGAAGACATAGTGCGGGGCAGCGATATATCCGAAGGCGTTGCGCGGCCCGCGCACTCGCAACCGGTCCCCCACCGCCACGTCGCGATGGATCTCGTCGGATCCGCCGCCGCCGTCGGGCAGGTGGCGCACGGCGATGCGATAGGTTCCGCGGTCGGCCGGGTCCCCGTTGAGCGAATACTGCCGCTGCCGCCCGGAGGGCAGGAGCACATCGATGTGCGCGCCCGGAACCCAGCTCGGCAACCGTTCGCCGTAGGGAGCGACCAGCGTCAGCACGACCACGTCCGCGGCCCGCATCTCGCGCCGGGCCACGATCAGCTCGCGTTCGAAACCGCTGCGGCGCACCGGGTTCGGTCGTGACAACACCTCGATTCGCGGTTCCGTGGTGACGCCGCGCTTGTACAGGTCGAAGATCGCGCCGACCGCCCGCAGCGGCAGCGGCGGCCGATACCCCGGCCGCTCGGCGGCCACCGGGTACGCCACCGCCGTCACCGGCGGCCCTCGCGCGCCGCCGGCGACTGCGCGAGATAGCGCAGCGCGTTGTCCATGCTCCCGAGCTGGGAGGGGTGGAATCCGGGCCGCAGGTACCGCGGAATCTCAGTCAGGAAGGTCGACATCCGCGGCACCACGCCGCGGGCGGAGGCGCTGAGGAATTGCAGCGGCCAGAACCGCCCCTTGCGCGGATCGGGATCCTTGCCGAACAGATAGCCGCCCGCGATCACGAACAGCACCATCAGCGACGAGCTGGCCAGCACCGCCGTGCGGGCCTTGCGCAGATATCCGCCGTCGACGTGCATATACGCGTCGTAGACCACGCTGCGGTGTTCGACCTCCTCCGCGCCGTGCCAGCGAATCAGGTCCAGCATCGCCGGATGCATGTTCTTGGCCTCGAGCACGTCGTTGGTCAGCAGCCACTCGCCGATGACCGCGGTGTAGTGCTCCATCCCGGCGAACAGGCCCAGCCGCTCGCACAGCCACTCGTGTTTGGCGCGGCCGGTCAAGCCGTGATCACCGAGTAGGCGATCGACCAGCCAGGCCACCGTCTCCACCATCGGGGCCACGTCGAGCCCGAGCGCTTCCAGGTGGCGACGCGCCTGCGCGTGCGAGCTGGCGTGCTGATTCTCCTGCCCGATGAAGCCCTGCACCTCTTCGCGCAGCCGCTCGTCGTCGATATGGGGCAGCGCTTCGGCCAGGGCCGCGGCCATCGCGCGTTCCCCCTCCGGGAGAACCAGGTGCATCACGTTGATGATGTGAGTGGCCATGACTTCGCCCGGAATGTAGTGCATGGGGACGGAGTCGAAATCGAATCGCACATCGCGAGCCCTGATCGCATGGGCTTGGTCGTCGTAGACCGAGGTGTTCATGTCGCGTCCTTGCGGGTGGTCGAAGCGATGCTCCGACGGTAATGTTGACATCACTAGATGTCAACAGCAGCCGATGTCAACAAAACGCCTTGTCGCCGGCCCCCGGTAGCATCACCGCCATGGCCGATTCGCCGCACACTCCGAAAACGGGCAGCCGCCCCTGGCGTGGACGCGAACCGGCGGACCGCATCGCCGCACGTCGCGAACGGCTGCTGCGGGCCGGTTACGAGCTCATGGCCGGCGTCGGCGCGGCCGAGACCTCGATGCGCGGAGTATGCCGACAGGCCGGGCTCACCGAACGTTATTTCTACGAGAGTTTCGCCAATCTCGACGATCTGATGACCACCGTCCTCGAGAACACCGTCGAACAGTGCCGGGATCGACTGCTCGCCGCACTGGCCGAAGCACCCGAGGAGCGAGACCTGCTGTTCGGTCACGTGGTGCGCGCGTTCACCGATTTCCTCACCGAGGACCCCCGGCGCGGGCGCATCCTGTTCGTCGAATCGATCGCCACCCCGGCGCTGACCCGGCGCGGCAGCGAGCTGGTCGCGGTGATCACCGGGCCGATCGCGGCGGTGATCGCCGCCGACGACACCGACACACCGGCTCCCGACGAGACCGACGCGACGCTCAACGCGATGGCCATCTTCGGCGCGCTCGCCTACTGCTACCGCCCGTATCTGATCGGCGATATCACCATCGACCGCGACCGCTTCGACAACCACGCCGCCGCGATCATCCGGCAGCTCAGCACCGTGCGCTCGGCGCCGGTCCTCCACTGAGCGCCCCTTTCCGACTTCCCTCCCGCACGTCGCTCCGGCACCGCTGGAACCGGTGCCGGACCTTGCCTCGTCCACCCTTCCGTAGTAGCGTCCAGACACGTGTCCATCAACGATGGATCCGGAATGCGGAAGGATTTCTCATGACGTTGGTCAAGCCGCGGCAGGTCTCCGGGGGCGAACACGAGCACGGCCACCTCGAAGAGTTCCGCACCGATCCGATCGCGCTGATGCAGCGGGTGCGCGCGGAGTGCGGCGATGTGGGTTCGTTCCGGCTGGCCGACAAGGACGTCATCCTGCTCTCCGGCGCCGAGGCGAACGAATTCTTCTTCCGCGCGGCCGACGAGGATCTCGACCAGGGCGCCGCCTACCCGTTCATGAAGCCGATCTTCGGCGACGGTGTGGTCTTCGACGCCAGCCCCGAACGCCGCAAGGAAATGCTGCACAACCAGGCCCTGCGCGGTGACTTCATGCGCGGGCACGCCGAGACCATCGCGCACGAGGTGCACCGGATCCTCGAACGCTGGGGCGACGAGGGCGAAATCGACCTGCTCGAGTTCTTCGCCGAGCTGACGATCTACACCTCCTCGGCGTGCCTGATCGGCAAGAAGTTCCGGGAGGAACTCGACGAGCGGTTCGCACACCTGTATCACGAACTCGAGCGCGGCACCGACGCGCTGTGTTACGTCGACCCTTACGCCCCCATCGAGAGCTTCCGCCGCCGCGACGAGGCGCGGGCGAAACTGGTCGAACTGGTCCAGGAGATCATGAACGGCCGCATCGCGAACCCGCCGCAGGGCAAAGAGGATCGCGACATGCTCGATGTGCTGGTCTCGATCCGCGACGAGCAGGGCGAACTGCGGTTCTCCGCCAGCGAGATCACCGGCATCTTCATCTCGATGATGTTCGCCGGCCACCACACCACCTCCGGTACCGCGGCGTGGACGACCATCGAGTTGCTGCGCAATCCCGAGGTGCTGGCCCGGGTCGTCGGCGAACTCGACGAGCTCTACGCCGACGGCCAGGACGTGAGTTTCCACGCGCTGCGCCAGATTCCGCAGCTCGAGGCGACGTTGAAGGAGACGCTGCGGCTGCATCCGCCGCTGATCATCCTGATGCGGGTGGCGCGCGGCGAATTCGAGGTGTGCGGGCACAGCATCGCGCCGGGCGATCTGGTCGCGACCACACCGGCGGTCTCCAATCGGATCGCGGAGGATTTCCCCGACCCCGACCGCTTCGATCCGGGCCGCTACGTCGATCCCAATCAGGCGGATCTGGTGAACCGCTGGACGTGGATCCCGTTCGGCGCCGGGCGGCACCGCTGCGTCGGCCAGGCGTTCGCGCTCATGCAGTTGAAGGCGATCTTCTCGATCCTGTTGCGGGACTGGGAATTCGAGATGGCGCAACCCTCCGACAGCTACCGCAACGACCATTCCAAGATGGTGGTGCAGCTACAGCAGCCGTGCACGGTCCGGTACCGGCGCCGGCGGCGCGGGTGAGCCCCCGGCTGCCGGGCACGGTGGTCGCCGTCACCGGCGGCGCGCGGGGTATCGGCTATTCGATCGCCGAGCACCTGCGCGACGCCGGTGCGCGGGTGGTGCTCGGCGATATCGACGCGGCCGCCGTCGCCGCGGCGGGATCGCGGCTCGGCGCCGCGGCGGCGCTGACGCTCGACGTGACCGATCCGGCCTCGTTCGCGGACTTTCTCGCGGCGGTCGAGACCGGGGCCGGCCCCGTCGACGTGTTGATCAACAATGCCGGCATCATGCCCGTCGGCCGCTTCACCGACGAATCCGACGCCATCACCCGCCGCATCCTCGAGGTCAACGTACTCGGCGTCATGAACGGCACCAAAGCCGCACTGCCGCAGATGCTTTCGCGCGGTCGCGGCCATATCGTCAATATCGCGTCGCTGGCCGGGGAGAACCCCACGCCCGGTATGGCGACCTACTGTGCGAGTAAACAGGCCGTGCTCGGCTTCACCGAGGCCATGCGGCTGGAATGCCGCGGCAGCGGAGTGCACTTCTCGGCGGTGTTGCCGACCTTCACCCGCACCGAACTGATCGCGGGAACCAAGGCTCCGATGGGTCTGCTGGCCGAACCCGAGGATGTCGCACGGGCGGTGACGCGGCTGATCGCGCGTCCGCGGCGCCGGGTCACCGTGACGAGGCTTGCCGGGGTGGCGATGGCGTTCAACAAGCTCACCCCGCGCGCGTTCGGCGAATTCACCGCCCGCCGCATGGGCGTGCACCGAATATTCACCGACGAGGTCGATCGCGCCGCCCGCGCGGACTACGACCGGCGGGTCGGCAACACGCCGGAGGGCTGAAAACACAAATTCCGGCCGCTGCCGGATATTATCAGGAACGGCGTACGCCCTGGTCATCGCGCGGAAATCGGCGAACATTGCGGCGTGCGCCCTTCGACGTCTTTTGAGAGCCGCACCAACGGGTACCCAATCTGGGTCGGATTCAGTTGGAAGCGAGGTATCTCGAATGACACATGAACCGATCGCCCGTCGTGCCGAAACCGCCGCACGCCACGGTGCCAACAGTTATGACAACATCGAACCCTGGTTCGAGAAACTGGCCGCTCTGGATCATGCCGATCCGCATCGGGAGTCGGTCCGAGCGGAAATCATCGAACTCTGCCTGCCGCTGGCCGAGCATATCGCTCGGAAATTCTCCGGCCGCGGCGAGACGTTCGACGATCTGCACCAAGTGGCGAGGCTCGGTCTCGTCCTGGCCGTCGATCGATTCGATCCGGTACGGGGAAATTCTTTTCTCTCCTTCGCCGTGCCTACC
>NZ_BDBN01000054.1 GCF_001613005.1 Nocardia nova NBRC 15556
GTCGGCGTGGTGCTCCACGCGGGTGGCGAGCGCGGCGACCGTGGAGGCCTCGAACAGCAGGCGCACCGGCACCCGGGTGTTCAGCGCCTCGCCCAGGCGCGCGGCGACCTGCGTGGCGAGCAGCGAGTTGCCGCCCCACGCGAAGAAGTCGTCGTCGCGGCCCATCGTGCCGGATTCCTTGCGCAGCACATCGGCGAAGGTGTTGGCCACGATCTGTTCGATCGGGGTCACCGGCGCGCGGAAGACGGCCTTCTCGAAGACCGGTTCGGGCAGTGCGGCGCGGTCCAGTTTGCCGTTGGCATTCAGCGGCAGCGCGTCCAGCTGCATGAACACCGACGGCACCATGTAGGACGGTAGCTGTTCGGCGAGTGCGGCCTGCAGCGCCTGTTTGTCCAGTTCGGCGGCGCCGACCACGTAGGCGACCAGGCGATCGCCCAGATTCGGATCCGCGTGCGCGACAACGGCGGTCGCGGTCACGACCGGCTGCCGCAGCAGCACCGCCTCGATCTCGCCGAGTTCGATACGGAAACCGCGGATCTTCACCTGGAAGTCGGTGCGACCCCGGTAGTCCAGTTCACCCCGGTCGGTCCATGCCACCAGGTCACCGGTGCGGTACATCCGCGTGCCCGGCGCCCCGAACGGATCGGCGACGAACCGGTCCGCGGTCAGATCCGCGCGCCCGAAGTAGCCGCGTGCGAGCTGCGCACCGGCCAGGTACAGCTCACCCGGCACACCCACCGGAACGGGCCGCAGCCGCGAATCCAGCACGTACACCCGGCTGTTCCACTCCGGCGCGCCGATCGATACCGACTGGCGGTCGGCGGCGGTAACGCGATGGCTGGTGATCGAGACCGCGGCCTCGGTCGGGCCGTACAGGTTGAACAGCGCGGCCTCGGCGGTCTCCAGGAAGCGCTGCGCGGTCGCGGCCGGCAGCGCCTCACCGATGGCGAGCACCCGCTTCAGCGACGAGCTGAGCATGCCTTCGCTCTCGGTGAGCAGGGCGTCCAACATCGACGGCACCACATGCAGCGTGGTGACGGCGGTGCCGAGTATCAGCTCGTTGAGGTAGGCCGGATCGCGATGCCCCTCGGGCGCGGCCACCACGAGGCGGCCACCGCAGGCGGCGGCGGTCCAGAACTCCCACACCGACAGGTCGAACGTCGCCGCGGTCTTGAGCAGCACCGAATCACCGGTGCCGAGGCCGAATTCGGCGATCTCCCAGCGCAACTGGTTGACGATCGCGCCGTGCGACACCACCACGCCCTTGGGGCGGCCGGTGGAGCCGGAGGTGAAGATCACGTACGCGGCGTTGGCCGCGGTGAGCTCCCGCAACCGCTCCCCCGCGGTGATCGGCGCCGCCGAATAACCGGAGAGCTCGAGTCCGTCGAGTTCGATCACCGGGCGCTGCGGAGTCCAGCGCAGCGCGCTCTCCCCGTCCTCGTCGGCGGTCGCCGCGACGGTGGCCGAGGTGGTCAGCACACAGGCGGGGGCCGCGGTCTCGAGGATGTAGTCGATGCGTTCGGCGGGCTGGCCCGGGTCGATCGGCACGTAGGCCGCACCGGTCTTGGCCACCGCGTACATCGCGACGATCAGCTCCACCGAGCGGCCCAGTGCCAGCGCCACCCGGTCCTCGGTGCCGATCCCGCATTCGACGAGATAGCGCGCCAGGCGATTCACCCGCGCGTCGAGGTCTCCGTAGGTCAGCACCTGCTGCGCCGTTCCGGTGGCCTCAGTGTCGACCACCAGCGCGACCGCGGTGGGGTCGGCGGCGACCGCCGCATCGAGCAGCGACACCAGGGTCGCCTCGGTGTCGATCGGGTGGGCGGTCTCGTTCCACCGCCGCAGGATGCGCTCGTTCTCGGCGGGATCGAGCAGGTCGATATCACCGACCGGGCCGGACACGTCCGCGATCACGGCGTCGAGGACCCGGACGAACCGGTCCGCGAAGCCCTGCACCGTCGACTCGTCGAAAAGGTCGATGGCATAACCGAATTCGGTGATGATCTCGGCCGGCGAACCGTCCTCGGCGTAGCGGTCGTAGAGCGTCACGTGCAGATCGGTCTTGGCCAGCTGGGAATCGAAATTCACCGCGCTCACCGACAGACCGGGCAGCTCCAGCGCGGTCTCGGCCAGGTTCTGGAACGACAGGCCCACCTGGAACAGCGGGTTGCGCGCCGTGGACCGCACCGGGTTGAGCACCTCGACCAGCCGCTCGAACGGCACGTCGGCGTTGGTGAAGGCCTCGAGGTCGCGCTCGCGCACATCGGCGAGCAATTCGGCGAAGCTCGCGTTGCCGTCGATGCGGGTGCGGAACACCAGCGTGTTGACGAACATGCCGATCAGATCGTCGAGTTCGCGCTCGCCACGCCCGGCGATCGGGGTGCCGACGGCGATGTCGTCGGTGCCCGACAGGCGCGAGAGCAGCACGGCCAGCGCCGCGTGCACGACCATGAACAGCGAGGCGTTGTTGGCGCGCGCCAGCTCGTGCAGGCGGGCGTGGCGCTGCGGGTCGATCTCGAAGCGAATCGCCTTGCCCTGGAACGACTGGGCCGGCGGACGCGGGCGGTCGGTCGGCAGTTCCAGCTGATCCGGCAGTCCGCCGAGGGCGGCGGTCCAGTAGGCGACCTGCTGGGCGGCCAGCGATTCCGGATCCTCCTCGGATCCGAGCACCTCGCGCTGCCACAGCGCGTAGTCGGCGTACTGCACCGGCAGCGGCGTCCACTGCGGCGCCTCACCCTGCACGCGTGCGGCGTAGGCCGCCATCAGATCCCGGGCCAGCGGTCCCATCGAGGAGCCGTCGGCGGCGACGTGATGGACGGTGAAGGCGAGGACGTGTTCCTCGGCCGACTGGTCCCCGCCGGTGATCCGGAACAGCGCGACCTTCAGCGGCACCTCGGCGGTGACGTCGAAGGTGGTCATCGCGAATTCGATGATGCGGTCGAGCAATTCGTCCTCGGCCACCGCCACCGGCTCCAGCGGGGGCGCGGTCTCGGTCGCGGGCAGGATCACCTGGTGCGGGCCGTCCGCCGAGCGCGGGTAGGTGGTGCGCAGCACCTCGTGCCGGGCCAGGACGTCGCCGAGCGCACGTTCCATGGCCGCGACATCGAGCGCGCCCGACAGCCGCACCGCGAGCGGAATGTTGTCCACCGCGGAGGTGGTGGTGTCGAACTGGTTGAGGAACCAGTAGCGCTGCTGCGCCGGCGAGAGCGGAATCCGTTGCGGCCGTTGCCCGGCCACCAGCTTCGGCCGCGTCCGGCCGGATCCGGCGCCCTGCTCCAGGCGCGCGGCCAGGGCGGCGACGGTCGACGCCTCGAACAGGTCGCGCACCGCCAGCTGGGTGTCGAGCGCGGCGCCCAGGCGCGCAGTCACCTGGGTGGCGATCAGCGAGTTGCCGCCCAGTTCGAAGAAGTCGTCGTCGAGACCGACCCGGGGCACACCCAGCACATCGCTGAACGTGCCGGCCACGATCTCCTCGATCGGGGTGGCCGGGGCGCGGAACTGCCGGGCCTCGAACACCGGCGCCGGCAGCGCCTTGCGGTCCAGCTTGCCGGAGGCGTTGAGCGGGAAGGCGTCCAGCACCACGAAGGCCGAGGGCACCATGTAGCCGGGCAGCGCCTCGCCGAGTTCGGTGCGCACCGCGTCGGGGTCGACGACGGCGCCGGTCGCGGGCACCACGTAGGCGACCAGCTGATCGCCGAGCCGGTCGTCGGAGCGCACGACCACCACGGCCTGCGCGACGGCGTCGACCGCCACCAGTGCCGATTCGATCTCGCCGAGCTCGATGCGCAGACCGCGCAACTTCACCTGGAAGTCGGTGCGGCCCAGGTACTCCAGTTCGCCGCCGGCACTCCAGCGCACCAGGTCACCGGTGCGGTACATCCGCTCACCGTCGCCGAACGGGTTGGCCACGAACCGATCCGAGGTCAGATCGGCGCGCGCGACATAGCCGCGGGCCAGCTGATCACCGGCCAGGTACAGCTCACCCGCGACGCCGGTCGCGACCGGGTGCAGCCGCGAATCCAGCACGTAGACACGGGTGTTCCAGACCGGACGGCCGATCGGCACCGCGACCGTGTCGGCCTCGGTCACCTCGTGATAGGTGACGTCGACGGCGGCCTCGGTCGGGCCGTAGAGGTTGTGCAGCCGGGAACCGGTCAGCTCGATCAGGCGCTGGGCGGTGACCGCCGGCAGCGCCTCACCCGAGGCGAAGACCCGGCGCAGCGTGGTGCAGTCGGCGCCGGAGGCGTCCAGCGCGGCGACGAAGACCGACAGCATCGACGGCACGAAGTGCACGGTGGTGATGCGCTCGGCGTCGATCAGTTCCGCCAGATAGGCCGGATCGCGGTGGCCGTCGGGCTTGGCGACGACCAGGCGCGCGCCGACCTGCAGCGGCCAGAAGAACTCCCACACCGACACGTCGAAGGTGGCGGGCGTCTTCTGCAGCACGACATCGTCGAGGTAGAGGTCGTACTCGTCCTGCATCCAGGCCAGGCGGTTCACGATCGCGGCATGGCTGACGGCCACGCCCTTCGGCCGCCCGGTGGAACCGGAGGTGAAGATCACGTAGGCGGTGTGCGCGGGACGCAGCGGGGCGATGCGGTCGGCATCGGCCACCGGATCGTCGGCGTACTCGGTCAACTCCAGGCCGTCGATCGCGACGACCGGTACGTCCGGCCGCGCCGCGAGCGGGCTGTCCGCGGTGGTCAGCACGCAGACCGGGTTCGCGGTCGCCAGCACGTATTCGGTGCGCTCGGCCGGATGGTCGGGGTCCAGCGGCACATAGCCGCCGCCGGCGACCGTCACCGCGTACATGCCGATCACCAGTTCCAGCGAACGCCGCATATGCAGCGCCACCAGCGAATCCGGGCCCACGCCCTGCTCGATCAGGTAGCGGGCGAGCCGGTTCACCCGGGCCGCCAACTCGCCGTAGGACAGAGTTGTCCCCTCGAACGTCAGCGCCGGCTCGTCGGGATCGAGTTCGACCTGCCGATCGAACATCGAGGCCAGCGTCAGCGCGACGGTACCGGCCGCCCGGCCGAGAACGACGCGGTCGACGTCGTAGGCGGTGGCGTTCCAGTTGTCGACGATGGTGCGCCGCTCGACGGTGTCGAGCAGGTCGATATCGCCGAGCGCGGCGGCGGGGTCCGCGGTCACCGCGTCCAGCATCCGGACCAGGCGATCGGCGAAGGCCGCGACCGTCCGGGCATCGAACATGTCGGTGGCGTAGGCCAATTCGGCCGACATGCCTTCGGCGGAACCGTCGGCGGCGAAGCGCTCGGTGAGGTTCAGGTGCAGATCGAATTTGGCGGTCAGCACATCCAGTGGCAGGCCGCTGACCTCCAGATCCGGCAGCGCGAACGAGGCCTCGCCGGTGTTCTGGAACGACAGCATCACCTGGAACAGCGGATGCCTCGCCTGCGAACGCGCCGGATTCAGAATCTCCACCAGCCGCTCGAACGGCAGATCCGCATGTCCGAACGCGGCGAGATCGGATTCCTTGGTGCGCGCGAGCAATTCGGTGAACGACATCGCCGGATCGACACTGCTGCGCAGCACCAGCGTGTTGACGAACATGCCGATGGCATCGTCGAGCGCGGCCTCGCCACGGCCCGCGACCGCAGTGCCGATGGCCAGATCGTCACTGCCGGACAACCGCGCCAGCAGTGCCGCGAAGGCCGCGTGCGTGACCATGAACAGGCTGGCGCCGTGGGTGCGGGCCAGCGCGTTGAGCCGGTGTACCAACTCGGCGTCGAGCGAGAATTCGTGCACGCCACCGCGATACGTGGCGACCGCGGGTCGCGGACGGTCGGCGGGCAGATCCAGCTGGTCTGGCAGACCGGCCAGATGCTGCGACCAGTACGACACCTGCTGGGCGATCAGCGATTCCGGATCGTCCTCGGAACCGAGCGTTTCGCGCTGCCACAGGGCGTAATCGGCGTACTGCACCGGCAGCGGCGCCCAGCCCGGCGCGGCGCCCTGCGAGCGCGCCGCGTAGGCGAGCATCACATCGCGGGCCAGCGGCCGCACCGACCAGCCGTCACCGGAGATGTGGTGGACGACGAAGACCAGCACGTAGTCCGGCGCCGGTTCACCCGCGCCGTTGCCGCTCGCATGTTCGACGCGGAACAGCTTGGCGCGCACCGGAACCGCGGCGGTGACGTCGAAGCCGGTGAGGACCAGTTCGCGCACCCGCTCGGGCAGTTGCGCCTCGGTCACCGGTTCGGCGTCCAGTTCCACCGCGTCGCGGTCGGCGGGCAGGATCACCTGCACGCCCTGGCCCTCGGAGGTTTCCGGGTAGACCGTGCGCAGCACCTCGTGGCGTTCGATCACATCCGCGACGGCCTCGCGCAGGGCGTCGACGTCGAGCGCGCCGGTGAGCCGGACCGCCATCGGGATGTTGTTGACCGCGCTGGCGGTGTCGAAGCGGTTGAGGAACCACATCCGCTGCTGTGCCAGCGAGAGCGGAATCTCCTCCGGTCGCGGTCCCGCGACCAGGGCGCGGCGGCCACCGGACCCGGCATGGGTCTCCAGCCGGGCGGCGAGCGCCGCCACGGTCGGCGCCTCGAACAGGGTCCGCACCGGGATGCGGGTGTTCAGCGCCTGGCCCAGGCGGGCCACCACCTGGGTGGCGATCAGCGAGTTGCCGCCCAGTTCGAAGAAGTCGTCGTCGAGACCGACCGGCCGGGCCTCGGTGTCGATGCCCAGCACCTCGGCGATGGTGGCGGCGACGATCTCCTCGACGGGTGTGGTCGGGGCGCGGAATTCCCGTGCCTCGAATTCCGGTGCGGGCAGCGCGCGCCGGTCCAGCTTGCCGTTCGCGCTCAGCGGCAGGGCGTCGAGCACGACGATCGCGGCCGGAACCATATAGGAGGGCAGCCGCGCCGCCAGTTGCGCGCGGATCGCGTCGAGATCGAGTTCTCCGGCGCCGGCGGCGGGCACGACATAGCCGACCAGCTGCTCGCCGATCCGCTCGTCGGAGCGCACCACGGCCACCGCCTGCGCGACCGAATCCTGTGCGGTGAGCGCGGATTCGATCTCGCCGAGCTCGATGCGCAGACCGCGCAACTTCACCTGGAAGTCGGTGCGGCCCAGATATTCGATGGCCCCGTCGGCGCCGCGGCGCACCAGGTCACCGGTGCGGTACATGCGGGAACCGCTGCCGCCGAACGGATTCGCGACGAAGCGGTCCGCGGTCAGGTCGGTGCGGCCGAAGTAGCCGCGCGCCAGCTGAGCGCCGGCCAGATACAGCTCACCGGCGACGCCGGCCGGAACCGGATGCAGCCGCGCGTCCAGGATGTAGGCCTGCGCGTTCCACACCGGCAGGCCGATCGGCACGGCTCCCGCGATATCCGCGGCGACCGGCATGGCGGTGGCGTGCACGGTGAACTCGGTGGGGCCGTACAGGTTGTGCAGTTCGGCGGTGCCGATGCGGCGGTAGGCCTGCGCGGCGTCGGCGGTGAACGCCTCACCCGCGATGAGCAGGGTGCGCAGCGAGGACACCTCGGCCGCGGTCCCGGCGTGCACGCTGTCGGAGAACACCGACAGCATCGACGGCACGAACGAGGTCATCGTGACCTGCTGGGCCGCGATCACCTCCGCGAGATAGCCGGGATCGCGATGGCCGTCCGGCGCGGCGATCACCAGGCGCGCACCGGTGGCGGTCGCGCCGAACAGCTCCCACACCGACACGTCGAAGGTCGGCGGCGTCTTGAACAGCACCACCTCACCCGCGCCGATGCCGTATTCGGTGGTGATCCAGCGAATCTGGTTCACCACCGCGGCCTGCGAGACCGCCACACCCTTCGGCCGTCCGGTGGAACCGGAGGTGAAGATCACGTAGGCGAGGTGCTCCGGCCGCAGCGGGGCACGCCGTTCGGTGTCGTCGAGTTCGCCGTCCGCGTAGCCGGACAGATCCAGCTCGTCGATGCGCACGGCGGTTGCCGCACCCTCGAGCGCGCGATCGATGTCCGCGCCGTCGCGTGCGGTGGTGAGCACGGCGATCGGTGCGGCGGTGTCGACCACGTAGCGAATGCGTTCACCCGGCTGTTCCAGATCCAGCGGCACGTAGGCGCCACCGGCCTCCAACACCGCGTAGGTGGCCACCACCAGGTCGAGCGAACGCCGCATGCCCAGTGCCACCCGGGCATCCGGGCCCACACCGGCCTCGACCAGATATCGGCCGAGTCGCTGGGCCCGCGCCGCGAATTCGGCGTAGGTCAGCGTGATGCCGGCCTCGGGGTCGACGACCGCGACCGCGTCCGGGGTCTGTTCGACCTGGGCGTGGAAATCGGCCAGCAGGGTGGTGGCGCCTTCGCGACGCACCGGCAGATGACGTGCCGTGTTGTTCCAGCCACGCAGTTCGCGCGCCGCCTCGGCGGGAGCGAGCAGATCGATGTCGCCCACCCGGGCCGCCGGTTCGGCGACCACGGCGGTCAGCACCCGCACCAGGCGATCGGCGAAGCCGGCGATCGTCTCGTCGTCGAAAAGGTCGGTGGCGTAGACGAATTCGGCGGTGATACCGCCGGCCGCGGTGGTGCCGTCGGCCGTCTCGGCGGTCTCCTCGGTGAGCACCAGCTGCAGATCGAACTTCGCGGTATCGATCGGCAGTTCCACACCGCTGACCGTCAGTCCCGGCAGTTCCAGGGCGTTCTGGCCGGTGTTCTGGAACGACAGCATCACCTGGAACAGCGGATGCCGCGCCTGCGAACGCGCCGGGTTCAGAATCTCCACCAGCCGCTCGAACGGCAGATCCGCATGTCCGAAGGCGGCGATGTCGGTGCTGCGCACCGACTGCAGCAGATCGGTGAAGCTCGCACCGCCGTCGATCTCGGTCCGCAACACCAGGGTGTTGACGAACATGCCGATCAGATCGTCGAGCGCGCGCTCACCGCGGCCGGCCACCGGCGTACCGATGGCGATATCGGCCTCCCCGCTCAGCCGCGACAGCACCAGTGCCAGCGCCGCGTGGGTGACCATGAACATGGTCGCCCCGCGGGTGCGGGCCAGTTCGGCGAGGCGGGCGTGCACGTCGGCGTCGATGTGGAAGATGTGCGTCGCGCCGCGGCCGGAGGCGACCGCCGGACGTGGCCGGTCGGCGGGCAGATCGAGCTGTTCGGGCAGTCCGCGCAGCGCGTCGCGCCAGTAGTCGATCTGGTCCGCGATCACCGATTCCGGATCGTCCTCGCGGCCGAGCACCTCGCGCTGCCAGAGCGCGAAGTCGGCGTACTGCACCGGCAGCGGCGCCCAGGCCGGTTCGCCGCCCTCGACGCGCGCCCCGTAGGCGGTCATCACGTCGCGGGTCAGCGGGCCCATCGAGAAGCCGTCGGCGGAGATGTGGTGCACCACCAGGGCCAGCACGTGTTCGGTCGGGCTGACCTCGAACAGCCGGGCCCGGAACGGCACCTCGACGGTGACATCGAAGCCGGTGCCGACCAGCTCCGAAATCCGTTGCGGCAGTTCGGCTTCGGTGACGTCGATCGGCGTGAGATCGGGGATGACCTTCGAGGTCGGCACGATCTCCTGGTACGCGGTCCCGTCCACCTCGGGGTAGCGGGTACGCAGCGATTCGTGGCGCGCCAGCACATCGGCGACCGCGATCTGCAGTGCCTGCCGGTCCAGCAGGCCCGACAGCCGCACCGCGGCCGGGATGTTGTCCACCGCGGATTCGGGATCGAAGCGGTTGAGGAACCACATCCGCTGCTGCGCCAGCGACAGCGGCACCAGCTCGGGCCGGTGCTGCGGCACCAGCGCCGCGCGACCACCGGCGCCGGAACGGGTTTCGGCCCGCGCCGCCAGGCCGGCGACGGTGGAGGCCTCGAAGATCTCGCGCACACCCAGCTGGGTGTCCAGGGCCGAGGACAACCGGGCCGCCACCTGGGTGGCGATCAGCGAGTTGCCGCCGAGGGCGAAGAAGTCGTCGTCCAGGCCGACCCGGTCCACGCCGAGCACCTCGGCGAAGGTGCCCGCGACGATCTGCTCCACCGGGGTGACCGGCGCGCGGAACACCGCCGCCTCGAACACCGGGGCGGGCAGCGCCTTGCGGTCCAGCTTGCCGGAGGCGTTGAGCGGGAATTCGTCGAGGACCATCACCAGCGCGGGCACCATGTAGCCCGGCAGCTGCCGGCCCAGTTCCTCGCGCACCGCTTCGGCGTCGACCGGAAGTCCCGGCGTGGCAACGACATACGCCACCAGCTGGTCACCGGTGTGCTGGTCGCCGCGGACCACCACGACGGCCCGGTCGATCTCGTCGAGCCCGGTCAGCGCCGTCTCGATCTCGCCGAGCTCGATGCGCAGGCCGCGCAACTTCACCTGGAAGTCGGTGCGGCCCAGGTAATCCAGTTCACCCTGTTCGTTCCAGGCCACCAGGTCACCGGTGCGGTACATCCGTTCGCCGGCCGGAGCACGACCGGCGGGCCCGGAGGCGGTAGCGGAGCGTGACCACGCAGGGCCCTCGGGAGTGCCCCCATCCGACACAGCGAACGGGTTGGCCACGAACCGATCCGAAGTCAGATCCGGACGCGTCACGTAGCCGTGCGCGAGCTGGGCGCCCGCCAGATACAGCTCACCCGCGACACCCACCGGAACCGGCCGCAGGCGTGAATCCAGCACGTAGACACGGGTGTTGAAGACCGGGCGGCCGATCGGCACGGAATCGACATCGGCATCGGTCACCTCGTGATAGGTGACGTCGACCGCGGCCTCGGTGGGGCCGTACAGGTTGTGCAGCGCGGCGCCGGTGAGCTCGCGCAGACGCTGCGCCGACTTGGGCGCCAGCGCCTCGCCGGAGGCGAACACCAGGCGCAGGGTGGTGCATTGCGCGGCCGCCGCCTCGGCGACGAAGACCGCCAGCATCGACGGCACGAAGTGCGTGACGGTGACGCCTTCGCCGACGATCACCTCGGCCAGATAAGCCGGATCGCGATGGCCGTCGGGCCGGGCCACCACCAGCCGCGCGCCGATCTGCAAGGGCCAGAAGAACTCCCACACCGACACGTCGAAGGTCGCGGGCGTCTTCTGCAGCACCACGTCGGCGGGCGTGAGACCGTATTCGGCCTGCATCCACGCCAGCCGGTTGACGATCGCCGCGTGCGGCACCGCGACGCCCTTGGGGCGGCCGGTGGAACCGGAGGTGAAGATCACGTACGCGGTGTTGGCCGGGCGCAGCGGGCCGCGGCGCTCGGCGTCGGCGATCGGGTCGATCGAGTAGCCCGACAGGTCCAGCAGATCGATGCGCACCTGCGCGGTGTCGATCTCGAGGTCGTCGCCGGAGGTCAGCACACAGACCGGATCCGCGGTGGCCAGGATGTATTCGGTGCGCTCGGCCGGATGGTCCGGATCCAGCGGCACATAGGCGCCACCGGCGGCGGTCACGGCGTACATGCCGACCACCAAGTCGAGCGAACGCCGCATACCGAGTGCCACGAAGGTGTCCGGGCCGACGCCGCGCTCGATCAGCCAGCGGGCCAGTGCGTGCACCCGGGCCGCGAAGTCGGCGTAGGACAGACCTGTCCCCTCGAAGCTCACCGCGGTGGCGTCGGGCGTGCGCTCCACCTGGGCCTCGAACAGCGAGACCAGGGTGGCCGAGCCGTCGACCTCGTGGTCGGTCGAATTCCATTGCGACACTACGAGTTCGCGTTCGGCGGGCTCGAGCAGTTCGATATCGCCGGCGCCGATCGCGGGCTCGCCCACGATGGTGGTGAGCACCCGCAGCAGCCGGTCGGCGATGCGGCGCACCGCGTTCTCGTCGAACAGATCGCGCAGGTAACCGGCCCGGATCCGCAGTGTTCGATCGGCGGTCGCCCGGGGCCCTACGTGGTTACGCGAGCTGCCGCCTTCGGGCCCGTCGTCCGACCGCGGTGTGGAACCCAGCGAGGCGATCAGGCTCAGCGGATAGTGGGTGGCGTCGGTGGCCTCGAGTCCGGCCACCGCCATACCGTCGATATCGGCGGCCTGACGCTGAATGCCCTCGGCATCCACCGGATAGGACTCGAACACCACCAGGGTGTCGAACAGTCCGCCGACGCCGATCGCGTCCTGGATATCGGCCAGACCGAGGTAGTGGTGATCGAGCAGATCCGCCTGCTCGCCCTGCACCCGGGTGAGCAGCTGCTCGGCGGATTCGGCGGCATCCAGGCGCACCCGCACCGGCACGGTGTTGATGAACAGGCCGACCATGGATTCGACCCCGGCCAACTCCGGCGGGCGGCCCGAGACGGTGGTGCCGAACACCACGTCGTCGCGGCCGGTCATGCGACCCAGCACGATGCCCCAGGCCGTCTGCAGCACCGTGTTGGCCGTGACGCCGAGGCGCGCGGCGAATTCGGTCAGCCGCGCGGTCTGCGCGGAGTCGAGTTCGAAGACGTACTCGTCCGACAGCGCCGTGATCTCGCGACCGGCGTCGGGGCGCGCCAGCAGGGTCGGTTCGGAGATGCCGTCGAGGGCATCGGTCCATGCCGCCAGCGAGCCCGAATGATCCTGCTGGGCAACCCATTCCAGGAAGTGCCGGTAGGAGCGCACCGCCGGCAGCGCGCCGGAGTCGGCGTGCGTGGCGTAGAGCACCAGCAGATCCCGCATGAGCAGCGGCATCGACCAGCCGTCGAGCAGGATGTGGTGATTCGAGACGACCAGCGACCAGCGCTGCTCGGCCACCCGGATCAGGGTGAACCGGATCAGCGGCGGCGCGGCCAGGTCGAAGCGGCGGGTCCGGTCGGCCTCGATCAGATCGGCGGCCTCGCCGGTCTCGCGGCGGTCGTGTTCGGCCCAGGTCGCCCGCACGCCGTCCAGCACGACCTGCACCGGATGGCCCTGTGCGTCGGTGACGAAGGCCGTGCGCAGCGTCTCGTACCGATCGATCAGAGCCTGTGCGGCACTGCGCAACCGGGCCGGATCGACGCGGCCGGTGAGGTCGAGGACGGCCTGACCGGTGTAGACGTCGACGGAGGCGGCGGCCAGTTCGGCGTGGAACAGCAGACCGGCCTGCAGCGAGGACAGCGGCCACACCTGCGAGATCTCGCCGAAGCGCCGCTCCCAGCCGTCGATATCGCTCTGGCCGACGCGCACCAGCGGGAAGTCCGACGGGGTGTGCCCACCCGCACCGGCCGATTCCGCGTGCCGCGCAACGGCTTCCAGCGCCCGCGTCCAGAGTTCGCCGAATTCGCGTACGGCGTCGGCGTCGAGCAGCGTGGTCGGATAGCCGATCCGCGCGGTCAGCCGGTCGCCGACCACGATGGCGTTGATGTCCAGCGGCGCCATCGCCGGCATATCGGCGTCGTAGTCGCCGGCCAGTTCGCCGAGTTCCGGGGCGGGAATCCAGCCGAAGCCGCGCAGCGCCTCGGGCACCGCGTTGTCGGAGACCCGGCCCAGGTAGTTGAAGCTCACCTGGCCCGGCATCTGCTCGGGCAGCCGGTCGGCGGTGCGCGGGTTCAGGTAGCGCAGCATGCCGTAGCCGAGGCCCTTGTCGGGCACGGCCAGCAGCTGTTCCTTGACCGCCTTCACGACCCGGCCCATCGCCGGGCCACCGGTCAGCGCCGCGTCGATGTCGAGACCCGACAGGTCGAAGCGGACCGGGAAGATCGCGGTGAACCAGCCGACCGTGCGGGACAGATCCGCGCCCGGGACGACGTCCTCTTCGCGGCCGTGGCCCTCGAGGCGCACCAGCGCACTGTCGGCCCGCTCGTCCGAACCGGCGTGCGCGGCACGCCATTTCGCGACGGCCAGCACCAGCGCGGCCAGCAGGCCGTCGTTGATTCCACCGTGGTAGAGCGCCGGCACGGCGGTCAGCAGGGCCTTGGTGACCTCGGGCGAGACCTCCACCTCGACCTTGCCCGCGACCCCGGCCACATCGACGGCGGGATCGAACGGCCGCTCGGTGAGCAGCGGATCCGGACCGTCGACGACCGCACGCCACCAGTCGAGTTCGTCGTCGCGCTCGGCGGCCGCCCGCTCGAGCGCGTGCGACCAGGTGCGCATGCTGGTCGGCGGTGCGGCCAGCTCCGGCGTCTGCCCGGCCGAGAGCTGTCCCCAGGCGGTGACGAAGTCGGGCACCAGGATGCGCCAGGACACACCGTCGATGACGAGGTGGTGGGCGACCACGATCAGGCGTCCGGTCCGGTCGGCGGCCGAGGGCTCCAGCCAGGCGAAGCGCACGACCACCCCGGCCTCCGGATCGAGCCGGTCCAGGCTCGCGTCCAGGGCCGCGGTCGCGATCTCGAACAGCTCCGAATCGGTTGCGGCGGGGTCGAACTCGGTGCGATCGAGCAGTGATGCGATATCGACGGTGCCCGGCGCGGCGGTCTCCACGATCCATTCCGCACCCGCGTGCCGGCGCAGCCGCGCCCGCAGCATGTCGTGGCGGTCCACGACGGCGGCGACGGTGGCGAGCAATCCGGCCCGGTCGATGCCGATCGGCAGTTCCAGGGCCAGCGCCTGATGGAACCGGCCGAACGAACCGGACCGCTCCACCATGAACCGGGCCACCGGAGTCAGCGGCATGGTGCCGACACCGCCACCCGGCAGCTCGGCCAGCACGGGCACCGAATCACCCTGTCCGGCAGCGGATTCGGCGACCATCGCCAGTCCGGACACGGTGCGCTGTTCGAACACGTCACGCGGGCTGAACACCACACCGCGCGCCTTGGCCCGCGACACCAGCTGAATGGAGACGATCGAGTCACCACCCAGTGCGAAGAACGAATCGTCGATGCCGACGCGCTCGATGCCCAGCACCTCGGCGAACACCTCGGCGATGGCCTGCTCGACCGGCGTCCGCGGCGCGCGGAAGGCGGTGTCGGTGGCGAACTCCGGCTCCGGCAGCGCCTTGCGATCCAGCTTGCCGGCCGGGGTCAGCGGCACCCGGTCGATGACCATGATCGACGAGGGCACCATGTAGCCGGGCAGCCGCTGTTCCAGATGGGCCGTCACATCGGCGACATCGATCGGCTCACCCGGGACCGCGACGACATACGACACCAGCGAGGTGGCGCCCGCGCCGCGGGTGTGGCCCACGGTCACCGCGAAGTCCACGGCGTCGTGGGCGGTGAGCGCCGCGTCGATCTCGCCGAGTTCGATGCGGAAGCCGCGCACCTTGACCTGGAAGTCGGAGCGGCCGACGTATTCGACCTCACCGGTGTGGTTCCACCGCACCACGTCACCCGTGCGGTACATCCGCTGCCCGGGCGCGTAGGGGTTGGCCACGAAGCGCTCGGCGGTCAGGCTCGCCCGCGCGTGATAGCCGCGGGCCAGCTGCACACCGGACAGATACAGCTCACCCGCGACACCCACCGGAACCGGCCGCAACCGGGCGTCGAGGACCAGCGACTGCATACCGCGGATCGGACCGCCGATGGTGACCGGATCGCCCGCGGCCAGCGGATCGCTGATGTTGGTGGCGATGGTCGCCTCGGTCGGACCGTAGGCGTTGTGGAACCGGCGCGGCGACCCGTCGGGGGTCACCGACCACTTGGCGACCTGTTCGGCGGTGACCGCCTCACCACCGGCGATGACGACCCGCATCCCGGCCAGATCGGCGGGATCGAGGGTGGCCAGCACCGACGGGGTGATCAGGGCGTGGGTGACGCCCTCGCGGGCGATCAGCTCACCGAGTTCGCTGCCGCCGTAGGTACCCGGCGGCACCACGACCAGCGCACCGCCCGCACCGACGGCGAGCAGGAATTCCAGGATCGAGGCGTCGAAGCTGGGCGAGGCGAAATGCAGTGCGCGCGAATCGGAGTCGAGCCGGTAGCGCTCGTTCTGCTCGGCGCGGAAGTTCGCCAGACCGGCATGGGTGACCACCACGCCCTTGGGCACACCGGTGGAACCGGAGGTGTAGATGACGTAGGCCGGATGGCCGACGCGCAGCGGGCGAACCCGGTCGGCGTCGGTGATCGCGGCGGCGTCGTAGCCGTCGAGTTCGATCTCGTCGAGAACCAGCCAGTCCACCGACTCCGGCAGATCGTCGCGCACCGCGGCCACGGTCAGGCCGACGGGCGAACCCGAATCGGTGACCATGTGATCGATGCGGTCGGCCGGGTACGCGGGGTCGATCGGCACGAACGCCGCACCCGACTTGGTCACCGCCCATTCGGCCAGATAGCTCTCGGCCGAGCGCGGTACGGCCACCGCGACCAGGTCCTCGGTCCCGATCCCGCGCTCGATCAGCAAGCGCGCCAGGCGATTCGACCGCTCGTCGAGTTCGCGGTAGGTGAGGGTGCGCCCGTCGGCGATCACCGCGGGAGCCTGCGGGTCGCGGGTCGCGGCCTCGGCCAGCATCTGCGGCAGGGTCGACGCCGCGACCGCCGGACCGCCCGTGCGCGCGAGCAGGTCGGCGCGCTCGGAGGCCTCGAGGATGTCGACCGCGCCGACGGCGATGCGCGGATCGGTGGCGACCGCGCGCAGCACCCGGATCCAGCGATCGGCGATCTCGGAGGCGGTCTGCTCGTCGAACAGATCGGTGGCGTAGACGAGGTTCAACGCCATGCCGTTGGCGGCCGCGCCGTCGGCGTCGCCGACCCGTTCCGACAGCGTGAACTGCAGGTCGAAGCGGGCGATGTTCTCCTCCCGCTCGACCGTGGACACGGTCAGGCCCGGCAGCTCGAGGCTCGCGCGGTCGAGGTTCTGGAAGGCCAGCATCACCTGGAACAGCGGGTTGCGGGCCTGCGAGCGCTCCGGCGCCAGCAGTTCCACCAGCCGCTCGAACGGCACGTCGGCATTGCCGAAGGCCTCGAGGTCGGTGTGGCGGACCCGCTCCAGCAGTCCGGTGAACGACTCGTCGGGGTCGATGCCGGTCCGCAACACCAGGGTGTTGACGAACATGCCGACCAGATCGTCGAGCGCGGCCTCACCGCGGCCGGCGATCGGGGTGCCGACGGCGATGTCGTCGGTGCCCGACAGATGTCCCAGCAGCACCGCCAGGGCCGCGTGCATCACCATGAACAGCGACGAACCCTGTTCGCGCGCAACGCCTTCCAGCGCGCCGATGAGTTCCGGCGTCAAAGTGCGATGCAGTTCGGCGCCGCGCAGCGAGGCGATCGCCGGGCGCGGGCGGTCGGCGGGCAGGGCCAGCTCTTCCGGAATTCCGGACAGCGAGCGCTGCCAGTAGTCGACCTGGCGGGCCAGCAGCGACTGCGGATCGTCCTCCGAGCCCAGCACCTCGCGCTGCCAGATCGCGAAATCGGCGTACTGCACCTCGAGCGGCGCCCAGCCGGGGGCGCTGCCCTGGGTGCGGGCGGTGTAGGCGGTCATCACGTCGCGCGCCAGCGGGGTCATCGAGAACCCGTCCGCGGCGATATGGTGCACGACCACGACCAGCACGTGTTCGTCGCTGTGCACCTGGAACAGCCGGGCGCGCAGCGGAACCTGTTCGGCGACATCGAATCCCGCGGAGGCGAAATCCGTCACCGCGGTGGTCAGATCGGCGTCCGAGACCGGGTAGGCGCGCAGATCCAGCACGATCTGCTCGGCCGGCACCACCAGCTGCATCGGCGTGCCGCCGTGCTCCGGATAGCGGGTGCGCAGCGACTCGTGCCGGCGCACCACGTCGAAGACGGCCAATTCCAGTGCGGCCGTGTCGAGTTCACCGGACAGCCGGACCACCAGCGGCAGGTTGTAGGCCGCCGAGGAGGTGTCGTACTGGTTCAGGAACCACATGCGCTGCTGCGCGAACGACAGCGGCACCGGTTCCGCGGCGGCGCGCGGGCGCGCGATCAGGCGCGGGCGCGCCTCGCCGCCGGTGTGGGTTTCCAGCCGTGCGGCCAGCGACTCCACGGTCGAGGCCTCGAACAGCGCGCGCACACCCACCGTCGTCCCCAGCGCCGCCCCGACGCGGGAGACGACGCGGGTGGCGATGAGCGAGTTGCCGCCGAGCTCGAAGAAGTCGTCGTCGAGCCCGACCCGTTCCACGTCGAGCACCTCGGCGAAGACCGCGGCCACGATCTCCTGCACCGGGGTCTCCGCGGCGCGGAAGGCGCGCGACTGCACCGCGGGGGCGGGCAGGGCGCGGCGGTCCAGTTTGCCGTTGACGGTCAGCGGAATGCGGTCCAGCACCACGAATGCCGAGGGCACCATGTACGCGGGCAGCCGTTCGGCCGCACCGTCGCGCACGACGTCCAGCGCCGGTTCGGTCCGACCGGCCGGGGGCACCACATAGGCGACGATGCGCTGGTCGCCCGGCTGATCCTCGCGCACGACGACGGCGGCCTGCGCGATCCCGGGCTGTGCCAGCACCGCGGCCTCGATCTCGCCGAGTTCGATGCGGAAGCCACGCACCTTGACCTGGTCGTCGGCGCGGCCCAGATATTCCAGTTCCCCGAAGCGGTTCCAGCGCGCCACGTCACCGGAGCGGTACAGCAGCGTGCCGGGCTCGCCCAGCGGATCGGCGACGAAGCGGGCGGCGGTCAGATCCGGGCGGCCCAGGTAGCCGCGCGCCAATTGCGGACCGGCGACATACATCTCGCCGGCGACGCCGACCGGAACCGGATGCAGCCGGTCGTCGAGGACGTACACCCGCAGTCCGGCGATGGCCCGGCCGACCACCGAACCCGTTGCCGCGGCGATGGTTTCGGTGTCGAGCACCCGGTGCGAGACATGCACCGTGGTCTCGGTGATGCCGTACATGTTGACCAGGCGCGGCGCGGTGTCGCCGTGGCGGGCCACCCAGTCCGCGAGCCGGCGCAGCTCCAGCGCCTCACCGCCGAAGACCACGTAGCGCAGGGCCAGCGGCTGCCCACCGGCCAGGCGATCGGCCTCGGCCAGCTGATAGAACGCCGACGGGGTCTGGTTGAGCACCGTCACACGTTCGCGGCGCAGCAGTTCCAGGAACTGCTCGGGCGAGCGCGAGGTGTAGTAGTCGACCACGACCAGCGTGCCGCCGAACAGCAGCGGGCCCCAGATCTCCCACACCGAGAAGTCGAAGGCGAAGGAGTGGAACATCGTCCACACGTCCTCGGCGCCGAAGCCGAATTCGCGATCGGTATTGGCGAACAGCCGCACGACGTTGCGGTGCGCGACCGCCACGCCCTTGGGGCGTCCGGTCGAGCCGGAGGTGTAGATGACGTAGGCGATATTGCTCGCCGACATCGGGGCGTTGCGATCGGCATCGGTGATCGGGCCCTCACCCGCGTCCACCAATTCCGGTGTCTCCGCGCCGAATCCGTCCATCAGGACGGTCGGCAGGCCGGCCGGCAGCTCCACCTCGGTGCTGCCGTCCACGATCACCCCGGCCGGACGCGAATCCGCGAGCACGTAGGCGATGCGTTCGGCCGGATAGCTCGGATCGATCGGCACATAACCCGCGCCGGATTTCACGACCGCCAGCAGAGCCACGACCAGATCCAGCGAACGCGGCAGCACCACCGCGACCAATGTCTCGGGGCCGGCGCCGTCGGCGATCAGCCTGCGCGCCAACTGGTTCGCGCGCCGATCCAGCTCCTCGTAGGTGAGCTGATCGGCGCCGAACTTCGCCGCCACCCGGTCGCCGTGCTCGGCGACCGCGGCGTCGAACAGATCCGACAGCGTCACGGCCCGGTCCGCGAACCGTCCGGTGCCGCCGTCCGCACCCGCCGAGACCCAGCGCTGCGAGACGTCCAGCCGTTCGCCCTCGCCGAGTAGATCGATATCGCCCACCACCGTGGCGGCGGCGGTCTCGGTGACACTGTCCGCGGTGGAGCTGCCCTCGGTGACGCTGCGCAGGATCCGCAGCAGGCGGTCGGAGAAAGCGGCGACGGTCTCGGGATCGAACAGATCGGTGGCGTAGTTCCACGACAGCGCCAGCCCGGCGCCGTCGGCGGCGTCGCCGACGGTCAGCTGGATATCGAATTTCGCCATTCCCGGATCGGCGTCGACGACCGCGAGATCCAGGCCGGGCAGGGCGACCGTGGTGGCGTCGCGCTGTCCGGTGGCCTCGAAGGTCAACGCCACCTGGAACAGCGGGTGATGCGCCTGGGAACGCACCGGGCTGAGCACGTCGACCAGCCGCTCGAACGGCACGTCGGCGTTGGCGAAGGCCGCCAGGTCGGTCCGGCGCACCTCGGTGAGCAGTTCGGCGAACGTCGCGTCCGGGCGCACCGGAGTGCGCAGCACCAACGTGTTGACGAACATGCCGATCAGATCGTCGAGCGCGCGTTCACCGCGGCCCGCGATCGGCGTGCCGATGGCGATGTCGGTACTGCCCGACAACCGCGCCGCCCAGGTGGCCAGGGCCGCGTGCATCAGCATGAACAGCGTCACGCCGTGGGCGCGCGCGTAGTCGGTGAGCCGCGCGTGCAGATCGGCGTCGATCGAGAACTCGTGTGTCGCACCGGCATTGGTGGCGATCTCCGGGCGCGGACGATCGGCCGGCAGTTCGATCTGCTCGGGCAGATCGCGCAATTGCTCGGACCAGTAGGCGATCTGGCGGGCGGCGACCGATTCCGGATCGTCCTCGGCGCCGAGCACCTCGCGCTGCCACAGCGCGTAGTCGGCGTACTGCACCGGCAGCGGCGCCCACTGCGGGGCCTCGCCGCGCGAGCGCTCGGAGTAGGCGGCGACCACATCGCGCAGCAGCGGGCGCAGCGAGAAGCCGTCCCCGGCGATGTGGTGCATGACCAGCACGACCACGTGGTCGCGCGGGCCGAGCTCGAGCAGGGTGGCCCGGAACGGGACCTCGGCGGTCACGTCGAAGAAGACGTTGACCAATTCCGCCACGCGCGAGGGCAATTCGCCGGCGTCCACCGATTCGACGGCGAGTTCGACACCGGCGGCGCGCGCGGACAGCACCCGCTGGTAACCGTCACCGGCCACCTCCGGGTACACGGTGCGCAGCGATTCGTGCCGCGCGACCACGTCACGCACGGCCGCGGCGAAGGCCTCGCGGTCCAGTGCGCCGGTCAGCCGGATCGCGACCGGGATGTTGTTCACCGCGGTGCGGTTGTCGAACCGGTTGAGGAACCACATCCGCTGCTGGGCCGGGGAGAGCGGCACCAGCTGCGCGGTCTCACCGTCCGGCAGCGCGACGGGCTCGGGCCGCGGCTGCGCGGTCAGCGCGAGCCGCCCGCCCTGTCCCGCTTGGGTTTCCAGGCGCGCGGCCAGGGCCGCCACCGTGGAGGCCTCGAACAGGGTGCGGACCCCGACCTCGGTGTCGAGCGCCGCGCCCAGCCGGGCCGCGACCTGGGTGGCGAGCAGCGAGTTGCCGCCCAGTTCGAAGAAGTCGTCGTCCAGGCCCACCCGGTCCAGGCCGAGAATCTCGGCGATCACATCGGCGACGGACTGTTCCACCGAGGTGCTGGGCGCGCGGAACACCTTGGCCGCGAACGTCGGCGCCGGCAGCGCCTTGCGATCCAACTTGCCGGAGGCGTTGAGCGGGAAGCTGTCGAGCACCACGAAGGCCGCCGGCACCATGTACGCCGGAAGTTGTTCGGCCAGTGCGGATTTCACGTCGTCCACCGCGATCTCGGCGCCCGGCGCGGCGATCAGGTAGGCGACCAGCTGGTCGCCCGTGCGATCCTCGGAGCGCACCACCACCACGGCCTGACCCACCGATGCGACGGCGGTCAGCGCGGATTCGATCTCACCCAGCTCGATGCGCAGACCGCGCACCTTCACCTGGAAGTCGGTGCGGCCCAGATACTCGAGCTCACCGGCCTCGGTCCAGACCACCAGGTCGCCGGTGCGGTACATGCGCGCACCGCCGCCGAAGGGATTGGCCACGAAGCGGTCCGCGGACAGATCCGGCCGGGCCACATATCCGCGCGCCAGCTGGGCGCCCGCGAGATACAGCTCACCCGCGACACCCACCGGAACCGGCTGCAGCCGCGCGTCCAGGACGTAGACCTGGGTGTTGAACACCGGCGCACCGATCGGCACCGACGCCCCGTCCGCGTCGACGACCTCGTGATAGGTGACGTCGACCGCGGCTTCGGTCGGGCCGTAGAGATTGTGCAGGCGAGCGCCGGTCAGGCGGCGCAACTGCTGCGCGGTGGTGCCGGGCAGCGCCTCACCCGAGGCGAAGACGTTGCGCAGACCGGTGCATCCGGCCGCGGCCGGCTCGGCGACGAAGACCGCGAGCATCGACGGCACGAAGTGGGTGACCGTCACGCCCTCGCGCACGATGACCTCGGCGAGATAGGCCGGATCGCGGTGGCCGTCCGGCCGGGCCACCACCAGGCGCGCGCCGACCTGCAAGGGCCAGAAGAACTCCCACACCGACACGTCGAAGGTGGCCGGGGTCTTCTGCAGCACCACATCGTCGGCGGCCAGGCCGTACTGGGCGTGCATCCACACCAGGCGGTTCACGATCGCGGTGTGCGGAACGGCCACGCCCTTCGGGCGGCCGGTGGAACCGGAGGTGAAGATCACGTAGGCGGTATTGCCCGGACGCAGCGGCGCGGTCCGGTCGGCATCGGTGAGCGGCGCGTCCGAATATCCGGACAGCTCGAGCCGGTCGATACGCACCTCGGGCGCGATATCGCTTGCGGTGGAGACGTTTTCGCGCAGACCGGCACCCGAGGTCAAGACGCAGACCGGGCGGGCGGTGTCGAGGATGTAGTCGGTGCGCTCGGCCGGATGATCCGGATCCAGCGGCACGTAGGCGCCACCGGCGGCGGCCACGGCGTACATGCCGACCACCAGATCGATCGAGCGTCGCATACCGAGGGCGACCAGCGACTCGGGTCCGACCCCCTGGTCGACGAGCCAGCGGGCGAGCCGGCGCACGCGGGCGGCGAACTCGGCGTAGGACAGACTCGTCCCCTCGAAGATCACCGCGGTCGCGTCCGGGGTGCGCGCGACCTGGGCCTCGAACAGCGAGACCAGCGTCGCGGCGGCATCGTCGGACACCGTCGGCAGGGCGGCGTCGATGGGGAATTCGGTGTCGTTCCAATGCCGCAGCACCAGAGCGTGTTCGGTGGCGTCGAGAATCGGCAGGGCGCCCACGGCGACCGACGGATCGGCGGCCACGGCCTGCAGCACGCGCAGGAAGCGACGGGCGAGCGATTCGGCGAACGCCTCGTCGAACAGATCGGTCGCGAAGACCAGCTCGGCGTCCATCGCGGCGTCCGCACCGGTACCGCCGGCGGCCCCGGCGCCGATCGGCCCCTCGCTCAACGTCAGCTGCAGGTCGAATTTCGCCGTCTGCGCGTCGATTCCGAGTTCGGCGACCGTCAGTCCGGGCAGTTCCAGAGCGGTGCGGCCGAGGTTCTGGAAGGACAGCATCACCTGGAACAGCGGGTGCCGGGCCTGCGAACGGGCCGGGTTGAGCACCTCGACCAGGCGCTCGAACGGCACGTCGGCGTGGGCGAAGGCCGACAGGTCGCGCTCGCGGACCTGGGCCAGCAGTTCGGTGAACCGCGCGCCCGGGTCGACCTGAGCGCGCAGGACCAGGGTGTTGACGAACATGCCGACCAGGTCGTCGAGGGCTCGCTCACCGCGACCGGCGACCGGAATACCGACAGCGATGTCGTCGGTGCCGCTCAACCGCGCCAGCAACGCGGCGAAGGCGCCGTGCACCACCATGAACAGCGTGCTCTGCTGTCCCTGGGCGACCCGGCTCAGCCCGTCGACGAGCTCACCCGGCACCCGGAAGCGGTAGGTCCCGGCCTCGTAGGTGGCCACGGCCGGCCGCGGGCGGGTCGACAGCCGCAATTCGTCGGGCAGGCCGTTGAGCGCGTTGTGCCAGTAACCGAGTTGTTCGGAGATGACCGACCGCGGATCGTCCTCCGAGCCGAGCGATTCCCGTTGCCACAGCGCGTAATCCGCGTACTGCACGGGCAGCGGCGCCCAGCCGGGCTCCGATCCCGCGGTGCGGGCCAGGTAGGCGGTCATCAGATCGCGCACCAGCGGCGTCATCGAGAAGCCGTCGGTGGCGATGTGGTGGACCACCACGACCAGCACATGATCGGCCTCGCCGAGGCGGTACAGCCGCAACCGGGTCGGCGGCACCGCGGTCACGTCGAAACCGCGGCCGACGAATTCGGTCAGCGCGTCGAGCAGATCCGCCTCGGTCGTATCGACCACGTCGAGGTCGGGCACGGCGCGGGTCGAGGGCAGGATCTGCTGGTAGGCCAGGCCCTCGTGGGAGGGGTAGATCGTGCGCAGCGATTCGTGCCGGGCCACCACGTCCGCGATCGCGGTACGCAGCGCGTCGATATCGAGTTCGCCGGTCAGCCGCACCGCGGCCGGGATGTTGTTGGTCGCCGAATCGGTGTCGAAGCGGTTGAGGAACCACATCCGCTGCTGTGCCAGCGAGAGCGGCGGGAACTCCGGGCGCGTGCGAGGCGTCAGCGCCTGGCGCACACCGGATCCCACCTGGGATTCGACGCGCGCGGCCAAGCCGGCCACGGTGGGTGCCTCGAAGACCGTGCGCACGCCGACCTCGGCGTTCAGCGCGGCGCTCAGCCGCGCCACCACCTGGGTGGCGATCAGCGAGTTGCCGCCCAGATCGAAGAAGTCGTCGTCCACACCGACCGGACGCTCGCTGGTGTCCAGGCCGAGTACGTCGGCGAAGGTCGCCGCGACGATCTCCTCGACCGGCGTGGACGGCGCCCGGAATTCGCGGGCCGCGAACACCGGCTCCGGCAGCGCGCGCCGGTCCAATTTGCCGTTCGGGTTCAGCGGCATCGCGTCGAGCGTGACGATCGCGGACGGAATCATGTACGACGGCAGCAACTGCGCCAGATGTGCGCGCAGCACCTCGAGGTCCACCACGCCGCCGGCCGGCACCACGTAGGCGACGAGCTGATCGCCCAGGCGCGCGTCCGAACGCACCACCGCGACCGCCTGGGCCACGGATTCGTGTGCGACGAGGGCGGATTCGATCTCCCCGAGCTCGATGCGCAGACCGCGCACCTTCACCTGGAAGTCGGTGCGGCCCAGGTACACGATCGCACCGTCGGCGCCGCGGCGCACCAGGTCACCGGTGCGGTACATCCGGGAGCCGTAGTCGGCGAACGGATTCGCGACGAAGCGGTCGGCGGTCAGGTCGGCACGGCCGAGATAACCGCGGGCCAGCTGATCGCCGGCCAGATACAGCTCACCCGCGACACCCGGCGGCACCGGATGCAGTCGCGCGTCCAGCACGTAGGCCTGCGCGTTCCACACCGGCAAACCGATCGGCACCGCGCCGCGGACGCCGTCGGCCACCCCGGCGTGGGTGGCGTGCACGGTGAATTCGGTGGGACCGTACAGGTTGTACAGCTGTGCCGTGCCGACCCGGCGGAACGCCTCGACGGCATCGGAGGTGAAGGCCTCACCGGCGACGAACAACGCCCGCAGCGACGCCAGCGCGGAACTGTCGACCGCACCGGAGAAGACGGTGAGCATCGAGGGCACGAACGAGGTCGTGGTGACCTGTTCGGCGGCGATCACATCGGCGAGATAGCGCGGATCGCGATGCCCGTCGGGGGTGGCCACGACCATCCGGCCACCGACCGACAGCGGGGCGAACAACTCCCACACCGAGACGTCGAAGGTGGCGGGCGTCTTGAACAGCACGACATCGTCGGCGCCGATGCCGTATTCGCCGGTGATCCAGCGGATCTGGTTCACCACCGCGGAATGCGGGACGGTCACGCCCTTCGGGCGGCCGGTCGAGCCGGAGGTGAAGATCGTGTACGCCGGATTCGACGGACGCAGCGGGGCGAGACGGTCCGCATCGGTCAGCGGCTCGTCGGAGTAGTCCGCGAGGTCGAGCTCGTCCAGGCACAGGACCGTACGGTCACCGGCCTCGACGTCGGCCGCGTTCGCCGAGGTGGTCAGTACGCAGACCGGTTCGGCGGTGTCGAGGACGTAGCCGATGCGGTCGGCGGGCTGATCCAGGTCCAGCGGCACATAGCCGCCACCGGCCTCGAGCACCGCGTACATGGCGACCACCAGGTCCGTCGAACGCCGCAGTCCCAGCGCCACCCGCGCCTCGGGGCCCACGCCCGCCTCGACCAACCGCCGCGCCAACCGGCGCACGCGGGCCCCGAATTCGGCGTAGGTCAGGGTTTCACCGGCCTCGCGGTCCACCACCGCGACCGCATCCGCGTGGGTGCGGGCGGCCTCGGCGAACAGCTCGGGAAGCAGTGTCGCGGAACCGATCTCGCGCGAGGTGTAGTTCCACTCGCGCAGTTCCCGATCGGCCTCGAGCGCGTCGATCAGCGCGATGTCACCGATGGGGCGGTCCGGATCGGCCACCACCGCGGCCAGCACCCGGTCCAGGCGCTTGGCGAATCCGGCGATCGTCGGCTCGTCGAAAAGGTCGAGCGCATAGGAGAACTCGGCGGACATGCCCGCCGCCGCCCCTTCGGCGTCCGGCGCCTCCTGCAGGGTGAGCTGCAGGTCGAATTTCGCCAGCCGGGCGTCGTAGTCGATGCCGTTGACCGACAGGCCGGGCAGCTCCAGGCTGGCGTGGCGGATGTTCTGGAAGGCCAGCATCACCTGGAACAGCGGATGCCGGGCCTGCGAACGGGCCGGGTTGAGCACCTCGACCAGCCGCTCGAACGGCACGTCGGCATGGGCGAAGGCCTGCAGATCGGTATTGCGGGCCTGGGCCAGCAGTTCGGCGAAGGTCATTGCGCCGTCGACGTTCGTGCGCAACACCAGCGTGTTGACGAACATGCCGATCAGATCGTCGAGCGCGGCCTCACCGCGCCCGGCGACCGGGGTGCCGATCGCGATATCGGAGGTACCCGACAGCCGCGCCAGCAGGATCGCCAGCGCGCCGTGCACCACCATGAACGGCGAGGCGTTGTACCTGCGGCCGAGGTCGGCCAGTCGCCGCTGGGTTTCCGGCGAGATGACGAACGAATAGGTGCCACCGCGATACGTCGCGACCGCCGGGCGCGGCCGGTCGGCGGGCAGCACCAGTTCGTCGGGCAGATCGGCGAGTTCGCGGGTCCAGTACCGAATCTGGTTGGAGATCAACGAGTTCGGATCGTCCTCGGAACCCAGCACCTCGCGCTGCCACAGCGCGTAGTCGGCGTACTGCACCGGCAGTTCGGTCCAGGCCGGCTGCTCCCAGTTGGTGCGCGCGGCGTAGGCGACCATCACGTCGCGGGCCAGCGGATGCATCGACCAGCCGTCGGCGGAGATGTGGTGCACCACCATGCCGAGCACGTACTCGGTCTCGCTGATCTCGAAGAGCCGGGCGTGCAACGGCACTTCGTTGGTCACGTCGAACGACATGGAGGCCAGTTCGACCAGGTGGTCGATGAGATTGTGCTCGGTCACCGGCACCGGGGTCAGGTCCGGCACGATCTGCGCGGCGTCGAGCACCACCTGCACCGGCGCACTGCCGGTCTCCGGGAACACCGTGCGCAGCGATTCGTGGCGGTCGATCACGTCGATGACCGCGACCTGCAGCGCGGCCACGTCCAGTTCACCCGACAGCCGCATGGCGACCGGGATGTTGTTGACCGCCGAGGAGGTGTCGTAGCGGTTGAGGAACCACAGCCGCTGCTGTGCGAGCGACAACGGCACCTGTTCGGGGCGCTCCCGTGCCACCAGCGACTTGCGCGCACCGTCGCCCGCATGCGATTCCACTCGCGCGGCCAGCGCGGCCACGGTGCTCGCCTCGAACAGCATGCGCAACGGGACGCGGGTGTCGAGCGCGTTGCCCAAGCGCGAGGCCACCTGGGTGGCGATCAGCGAATTGCCGCCGAGGTCGAAGAAGTCGTCGTCCGCGCCCACCCGGGCCACGCCCAGAACCTCGCCGAAGGTCTGGGCGACGATCTCCTCGATCGGCGTTGCCGGAGTGCGGAATTCGCGCACCTCGAAAACCGGCGCGGGCAACGCTTTGCGGTCCAGCTTGCCGGACGGGTTCAGCGGCAGCGCGTCGAGCACCACGATCGCCGAGGGCACCATGTACGCCGGCAGCCGCCGGTGCAGCGACGCCTTGATGTTGTCGATGTCGACCGGCCCGGCCGGGGTGACCGCGTAACCGACGAGCTGATCACCGGCGACGGTGTCCAGAACGAGAACCACGGCCTGGTTGACCGCCGGATGCTCGGTGAGCGCGGCCTCGATCTCCCCGAGTTCGATGCGCTGACCGCGGAACTTCACCTGGAAGTCGGTGCGGCCGATGTATTCCAGCACGCCCGCGCGGCCGACCTCGGGTGCGTCCGGTTCGGTCCAGCGGACCAGGTCACCGGTGCGGTACAGCCGTGATCCGGGCGGGCCGAACGGGTCGGCTACGAATCGATCGGCGGTCAGGTCGGGGCGGCCGTGATAGCCGCGCGCGACCTGCACCCCGCCGAGGTACAGCTCACCGGGCACCCCGACCGGAACGGGAGACAGACCCTGGTCGAGTACGTAGGCGCGCGTGTTCCACACCGGGCGGCCGATGGGCACCGTGGCGGGGGCGACGGTGTCCAGGTGCCATGCGGTCGCGTGCACGGTGAATTCGGTCGGGCCGTACAGGTTGTGCAGCGCGGCGGTGGAGAACTGCCGGAACGCGGTCACCGTCGCCGGCGGCAGCGCCTCTCCGGCGACGAGAACGGCACGCAGCGAGGCACATTCGGCCGGAACCGCGGCACCGACGAAGACCGACAGCATCGACGGCACGAACGACGTCATGGTGACCCGATGACGACCGATGATCTCCGACAGATACACCGGATCGCGATGCCCGTCCGGTGCCGCGATGAGCATCTTCGCACCGACCGCCAGCGTGCCGAACAACTCCCAGACCGACACGTCGAAGGTCACCGGGGTCTTCTGCAGCACCACATCGGCCGGCCCCATGCGGTATTGCGCGGTGATCCAGGCGATCTGGTTCACCACGGCGGCATGTGCGACCGCGACACCCTTCGGACGGCCGGTGGAGCCGGAGGTGTAGAGCACGTATGCGGTATTGCTCGCCCGCAGCGGGGCGAGTCGATCGGCATCGCCGACCGGGGTCGGCGGATAGTCGTCCAGGTCGACGGTGTCGACCGCGATCACCGGGATGTCGCTCGCGGCGACCCCGTCGTCGATGGTCGTCAGCAGGCAGACCGGGCCCGAGGAGGCCAGCACGTAGTCGGTGCGCTCGGCCGGATGGTCGGGGTCGAGGGGCACATAACCACCACCGGCGGTCATCACCGCGTAGATCGCGACGAGCATATCCACCGAACGCCGGATACCGACGCCGACCAGTGACTCCGGTCCCACGCCGAGGTCGATCAGTTTGCGAGCCAAACGATTGACGCGCGCGTCGAATTCGGCGTAGGTGAGCTCGATCGGCTCCCCGCCGTCCTCGCGCATGCCGCCGTCGAACAACACGGCGAGCTCGTCGGGCCGCTGCCGTACCTGCTCGGCGAACAGATCCAGCACCGTCGGAGCCGAAACTCCGTGCGCGGTCTCGTTCCAGCCCGAGAGCACCGTGACCCGTTCGGCATCGTCGAGCAGATCGATCTCACGCACCGCCGTATCCGGGTGCGCGGCAACAGATTTCAGGATCCGCAGATAGCGTTCGGTGAATTCGGCGACGGTCGGCGCGTCGAACAGATCGGTGGCGTAGGAGACCTCCGCAACCATCCCGGCGGGCGCACCGGAGCCGGAACGCTCCTCGGTGATGGTCCACTGCAGGTCGAATTTGGCGATGTCGACGTCCAGTTCGTCGGCGGTCACCGACAATCCGGGCAGTTCCAACGTGGCGTGCGACATCTCCTGGAACGACAGCATCACCTGGAACAACGGATGCCGCGCCTGCGAGCGGGTCGGGTTCAGCACCTCGACCAGTCGTTCGAACGGCACGTTGACGTGCGCGAATCCGGCGAGGTCGACTTCCCGGGTCTGCGCCAGGAATTCGCTGAACGCGATGCTGCCCTCGACCTCGGAACGCAGCACCAGCGTGTTGACGAACATGCCGATCAGGTCGTCGAGCGCCTGTTCACCGCGACCGGCGACCGGCGTGCCGACAGCGATATCGCTGGTACCCGACAACCGGGCCAGCAGAACGGCCAACGAGGCGTGCATGACCATGAACAAGCTGACGCCGTGGGCACGCGCCAGTTCGACCAATTGCCCATGCAATTCGGCGTCGATGGCGAAATCGACCCGGCGGCCGCGGAAGCTCTGCACCGGCGGCCGCGGGCGATCGGCGGGCAATTCCAGCTGATCCGGCAGACCGGCCAAAGCTTCTCGCCAATACCCGATTTCGCGGGCGGCGATGGAATCCGGATCGGCCTCCGAACCGAGCAGTTCCCGCTGCCAGAGGCTGTAGTCCTGGTACTGGACCGGAAGCGGTGACCACGCGGGGGCCGAGCCGGCCGCACGGGCCAGATATGCGGCCGCGACGTCGCGGGCCAGGGGACCGAAGGAGAATCCGTCCG
This sequence comes from Nocardia nova NBRC 15556, assembly GCF_001613005.1. GTDB lineage: Bacteria > Actinomycetota > Actinomycetes > Mycobacteriales > Mycobacteriaceae > Nocardia > Nocardia nova. The sequence continues at coordinate 30,258 of NZ_BDBN01000054.1, forward strand.
CGGCGATGTGGTGAACGACGAAAGCGACCGCGAAGTCCCGCGTTCCGTTGTCGCGGCCGGCGGAGATCTCGAATATCCGCACCCGGATCGGCAGTTCCCGAGACACATCGAATCCGGCGGACGCGAAGGCCGCCAGCGCATCGTGCAGATCCGCCGCGTCGATCGGCTCCACCTCGATACCCAGGTCGACCTGTTCGGCCGGAATAACGAACTGATAGCCGCCCGCGCCGGACTCGGGGAAGATGGTGCGCAGCGATTCCTGCCGCTCCACCACGTCGCGCAGCGCGGTCTGCAGCGCGTCGATGTCGACGGTGCCGCTCAGCCGCACCACGAAGGGCAGGTTGTAGGTGGGTGCGGCGGGGTCGAACTGGTTGATGAACCACATCCGCTGCTGTGCCAGCGACAGCGGAACCCGGTCCGGGCGATGCTGCGCGACCAGCGGCGGACGCGCCGCGAATTCGCCGTCGGCGCCGTGTTCGGCCGCGGCGTCGGCCCGGGCCGCGATACCCGCCACGGTGGGCGTCTCGAACAGCGCGCGCACACCCAGCTGCACGCCGAAGGCGGCGGAGATGCGCGCGACGACCTGGGTCGCCACCAGCGAGTTGCCGCCGAGGTCGAAGAAGTTGTCGTCCACGCCGACCCGGGGCTGGCTCAGTACGTCGGCGAAGACGCCGGCGACGATCTCCTCGGCCTGCGTGCGGGGGGCGCGGTAACCGGTCGCATCGGCGCTGAAAACGGGTTCGGGCAGCGCTTTGCGATCCAGCTTGCCGGAGGTGTTGAGCGGGAACGCGTCCAGCACCATGATCGCGGCGGGCACCATGTAGCTGGGCAGCTTCTCGGCCACGAACCGGGTGAGATCCGCCGAATCGATCGAATATCCCGGCGCCGGAACGACATACGCGACCAGCTGCTGACCGGTCGCGGTGTCGACCACCAGGACGACGGCCTGGCTGACCGCCGGATGGGCGAGCAGATCGGTTTCGATCTCGCCGAGCTCGATGCGCTGGCCGCGGAACTTGACCTGGAAGTCGGTACGGCCGATGTACTCCAGCACACCGGTCCCGTCGGCCTGCCGGCCCCAGCGCACCAGGTCACCGGTGCGGTACATGCGCTCGCCGGTGCTCGAGAAGGGATTGGCGACGAACCGATCCGAGGTCAGATCGGGCCGGCCGCGGTAGCCACGGGCCAGCTGCCGTCCACCCAGATACAGCTCACCCGGGGCGCCGATCGCGGCCGGACGCAACCGCGAATCCAGCACGTAGACATCGACATTCCATTCCGGGATACCGATCGGGACCGTGGTGGCGTCGGCGGCGGTGGCCTCCCAGTAGGTCACCGAGACCGCAGCCTCGGTGGGGCCGTAGAGGTTGTGCAGGCCGGCGTCCGGGTTGATCGCCCGGAACATCGCGGCGGTCTCCGGCGGCAGCGCCTCACCGATGACGAAAACCGCACGCAGCGAATCACATCGACCCGCGCTGGCGTGCGAGGCGAAAACCGTCAGCATCGACGGCACGAAGTCGGTGACGGTCACCGCGTGCCGCTCGATCATCTGCGCGACGTAGACCGGATCGCGATGCCCGTCCGGATCGGCGACCACCAGTTTCGCGCCGACCATCAGCGGCAGGAAGTAACCCCACAGCGAGACGTCGAAGGTGGTGGCGGTCTTCTGCAGATAGACGTCGGCCTCGGTCAGGCCGTATTCGTGCAGCATCCACAGCTGCTGATTGACGATGGCGTGGTGGGTGACCGCGACGCCCTTGGGCCGGCCGGTCGAACCGGAGGTGTAGATGACGTAGGCGGTGTTGTCCGCGCGCAGCGGCGCGAGCCGGTCGGCGTCGGTGATCGGCGCATCGGACACACCGGTGGTGTCGAGCGTGTCGATCTGCACCTGCCGCACCGAATCCGGCAGGTCCACCTCGTCGGTGGAGCTGGTCAGCACGCACACCGGGCCCGCGCTGTCGAGGATATAGGCGGTGCGCTCGGCCGGATGATCCGGATCGATCGGCACGTACGCGCCACCGGCCTTCAGCACCGCGTGCATGCCGACGACCAGATCCAGCGAACGCCGCATGCCCAGTGCCACCAGCGATTCCGGGCCCACACCGTCGGCGATCAGGGTCCGCGCCAGGCGGTTGACCCGGGCGCCGAATTCGGCGTAGGTCAGCGTCTGCCCCTGGAAGTCGATGGCGGTCCGGTCGGGCGTGCGCGCGATCGCGGCGTCCAGCAGGGCCGGCAGCGTGGTGGTCGGCACCTCGTGGACGGAGCGGTTCCAGCCGGTGACGGTTTCGGCCCGCTCGACGGCCGTGGTGATCGGCAGACCCCACAGCCGCTCCTGCGGAGCCGCCTGCAGGAACCGGTCGAAGAATTCGAGGAAGCGCGAATGATGGTGGCGCGCTTCGTCTTCGGTGTAGAGGTTCGGGTTGGTCTCGAAGTCGATCCGGGACCGCGCGCCGCCCTCGGTCTGATAGAAGTTGACGCCGAGATCCTCGATGGAACCGGTGGAGAGCACATGCAAGCGGCCCGGCGTGCTGCCGAGTACCAGCTCGTCCTGGAACAACATGATGTTGACCCAGGGGCCGAAGAACTCCTTGGTCACCACTCCGTCGCCGCTGCCCGATTCCCGGCCGGCGGCGGCGCTGTCACGGCGAATGTCCTCGTGCCGGTACCGCTGGTGACGCAGCGCACCCGACACCTCCACCTGCACCGACTTCAGCAGGTCGGTGACGGTGGTGTCGTGGCCGACGCGCAGGCGCAGCGGGACGATGTTCGAGGTGGCGCCACCGGAACGCCGCATCACCGCGGTGGTGCGCGCGGTGACCGGAAGGCTCAGAATGACGTCCTCGGCGTCGGTCCACTGCGCCAGATAGGCGGCGAAACCCGCGATCAGCAGGGCGGCCGGCGAGGAGTCGTGGCGACGAACGGCTTCGGCGAGCAGGTCGTTGCGATCGTCGGACAGAGCGGCGCCGACCACGTCGTTCAGCGGGGCCGGGGCGGCATTGCGGCCGGTGAGGCTGGTGCCCTCCTCCAGACCGGCCACCCGCTCGGCCCAGTACTGCTTGTCGCTCTCGAAGCGGGTGCTGTCGCGGTAGGCGAATTCGGATTCGACCAGGTCGCGCAGGTCGGAGGCCTTCAACGCGGCGGGCTCGACGCCGTTGCGATAGGCGGTGTAGCGCTCGGCGATCCGGTTGACCTGGTTCACCGCGCCGAAGCCGTCGAGCACGATGTGATGGGCACGCGAGTACCAGAACCAGCGGTCGTCGCTGAGCTGCAGCGCGGCCGAGCGGACCAGGCGGTCGGTGATGATGTTCAGCGGGCGGCCGTAGTCGGCGCGCATCCACTCGTGCGCGGCCGCTTCCGGATCGGCGGCATCGCGCAGATCGATGTGCTCGACGCCGTCGGTGTCGCCGAGGGTGTGGTCGACGTACTGCAGCGGCTCGCCGTCGCGTTCGACGATGCGCACGAAACCGGAGCCCAGCTCGTGGGACGCATCCAGGCTGGCGCGCGAGAGCACCTCGACGTCGACGTCACCGTCCAGGTCGACGTATTGGGCGATCGTGATCGGCACCTGGGGGTCCAGGTGCTGGGCATACCAGATTCCGAGCTGCGCCGGCGACAGCGGGAACAGTTGATCCCCGGATACTGCCGCGGGCGTTACCTCGCCGCCAGCTTCGCCGTTTCCGCCGAAATCCAGCCGGTCCAACCCGTAACCTCGCTTCCGGAACGCCACGCAGCGCTCCCCGATGGCACACCGATGCCGACGCTCACCTCATCCGAGCGTGGCGTCCGGCATTCGGGGCTCACTTCGATTGCAATCAGACAAAAATGTTCATAGGACCTATCCGTCCGTCGGGCCGATCTTGTTACATGGGCCCGACCACACCCACCGGCCACGGATCGGCCTCGTTTCGAGATTCGCTGATGAACACCGAACCAATCTACCGCCAGGTACCGACAATCAGCCAAGAAGGGCGATAGCGCTCCGACATCACCACTGCACTCCGTTGTCCCCGCCACCTCGACGTTCGATCCGCTGCTGGGAACCTACCGGGAATCGCCCGTCTCGAGTGACCGAAATCGCGGTGCGCGAGGGGGTCACGCGCCGGGTCCGGATACCGGGTGCCGCTCCCGTCCGGGGTCGTACAGATGGGACTGCGCACAGTCGAGCGCCGGAGTCAGGGCGCGCCCGACCAAGACCACCGCGGCCTGCCGCAGTCCGGCCGCCTCGACCTGGCCGGCGATATCGGCGAGCGTCCCCCGCAGAATCCGCTGCTGCGGCTGACTGGCCCGGTAGACCACCACGGCCGGGCAATCGGCGCCGTACTCCTGCGCCAGCTCAGCGGCCAGCTCGCGAATCCGCGTGATCGCCAGATGCAGCACCAGACTGGCCCGGGTCCGCGCGAAATTCGCCAGCGCCTCGGACTCGGGCATCGCGGTCGAGCGCGCCCGGGTCCGCGTCAGCACCACCGACTGCGCCACCTCCGGCACCGTCAGCTCGCTGCCCAGGACCGCGGCCGCCGCCGCATACGCCGGCACCCCGGGCGTCACATCCCAGGAGATACCCAGCCCGTCGAGCCGCCGCGCCTGCTCGGTCAGCGCCGAATAGATCGACGGATCCCCCGAACACAGCCGGGCCACATCCTTACCCTCGGCGTCGGCCCGCGCACAGTGCGCGACGATCTCGTCCAGATCCAGCCCCTGGGTATCGATCAACTCCGCCTCCGGCGCGCAATGCGCCAGCACCTCGGGATCCAGATACGTCCCGGCATACAGGCACACCGGAGATTCCCGTAGCAGCGCCACCGCCCGCAGCGTGAGTAGATCGGCCGCCCCGGGACCCGCTCCGATGAAATGCACGGTCATGCCCGGAGTCTAGGTGCCCGCCCGATCCCGCAACCCTCAGCCCAGCCGCCCGAGCTCGATGGTGAGCGGGCAGGGCGACGTGGTCCGGAACGTTCCGGTCGCTTCGCCTTCGTCCACATATCCGAGTTCTTCGGTGAGCCGGAATACCAACAGGCTCAGCGGCTCGTTGAGGTCGATGATCCAGTAGTGCGCGATGCCGGCTTCGGCGTATTCGCTGCGCTTGGTCACCGTATCGGTGCGACGCGAGCCCGGGGAAACGATTTCGACGACGAGCACCGCTTCCGACGTGCGAAGAATGCCGCCGGAGGTACGGACTCGTTCCAGTTCGGCACGCGTCACGACGATCAGATCCGGTCGCCTGACGGTGGCGGGTTCGTCCCGCGGGACCAACCCCAGATCGACGTCGACGTCCGGCACGGCCACCAGATCGTCCGGCAGCTGCGCGAACAACTGCATATACAGTTGCGCGCCGGCGATATTGTGCGCCGGTGTCGGTGACGGCGACACGACGAGTACCCCCTCCTGCAACTCCCAGCGATGCCGGTCGTCTTCGGGGAGCGCCACGAAGTCGGAGAGCGTCAGCAGCCGTTGCGGATACGAAAAGGCTGTCACCTCAGCTCCTCACCTCGTCTTCATGGTCGCCCCATTGTCCCACGGGGTGCATTCGAAACGGTGGAACCGAAGGATGGTGGTCCTCGCGCCACACACCCACAGTGGAGGTGCGGAGCGAGCAGCTGCGCCGCGCGTCGAACTTGTTGCCGTGCAAGCTTTTTCAACGACGCGGCCGTCCTGCAGGACGGCGGTGTGCAGTAAGCCCACAGGCGGTCTCGTGCCGTTCGCGGGGACAGCTCCCGCGCTCGATTCGCCGGCTCGCCCGGTGCCACGCGGCGTAAGATCATGCCCGGGGTCATCCACAACTCCCGAAGGTGAGCACGATGACGAAATTCGTTCAGACCATCGAGTTCAAGACCTCGCAGCTCGACGAGTTCAATCGCACGCTGGATCGGTGGCTGACGGCTACCGAGGGCACGCGCTCGGCGACGCACAGTATGGAAACCCGGGACCGCGACCATCCGGACACCTACCTGCAGATCGTGGAATTCCCCTCCTACGAGCAGGCCATGGCGAATTCCGCGCTGCCCGAGACGACCGGCTTCGCCGAAACCCTCGCCGCACTGTGCGACGAGCCGGCGGTCTTCCGCAATCTGGATCTGGTGCGTGAGGACGATATGGGGACGCCGGATGCGTCCCTGCTGGTGAAGAACTTCGACTCGGCCGACGAGACGCGGGAATTCGAATCCGGCAGCGGGCGCCTCGAGGTCGTGCAGGCACCCTCCGGCGCAGTCGGCCGGGCCGTCTTCGAGCCGGGCTGGCGCTGGTCCACGCACGTCAAGCCGATCGCCGGAACCGACAGCTGCCAGGTCTCCCACATCGGCTACTGCATCTCGGGGCGGATGCACATCCGGATGGACGACGGCACCGAGTGCGAGGTCGGCCCGGGAGATTTCATGCAGTGCCCGCCCGGCCACGACGCCTGGACCGTGGGCGAGGAAGCCTGCGTACTGGTCGACTGGGCGGCGGCCGCCGAATACGCCCGGCGGCGCTGAGTTCTCCCGGCCCCCGGCCGCTATCCGGTCATGTTCAGCCCACCGAGGATCTTGTCCGGGCGTACCCGCACGACCAGCTCACCGGGGACGGCGTTGCGGGTGCCGAATTCCTCGGCGCGGTCCGGGCCCATGTACCGCGCGGCGATGGCGGTCGCGGTGCGCAGGAGTTCGGCAGGGTCCTCGGAGAGGGTAGCGACGCCCTGCACCTGGAAATAGGCGTACGGCGGTTCGTCCAGGTCCACGCAGAGGGCGACGCGGGGGTCGCGAGCCAGCGCCTTGCCCTTGGCGGTGGTTTTGCCGGTGTTGAAGACCAGGTCGTCGCCGTCGAGGATGAACCACACCGGATTGACGATCGGGCGGCCGTCGGAGGCGACCAGAGCCAGTTTGCCGGTACGGGTTCCGGCGGCGAGGAACTCCCGCACTTCGGGATCGGTAATGGAAGGCATGAGCTCACCCTAGGAAGCGGCGGCGTGTGCGCGGGCCCCGACACGCACCGGCCGACACGGCCGCGATCAGCGAGCCCCGCACGGTTCAGATGGCCCCGCGCTCGCGCGCTCGCGCCACCGCCGACGTCCGCGATTTCACGCCCAGCTTCGAATAGATGTGCACCAGATGGGATTTCACCGTCGTCTCGCTGAGGAACAGGTGTTTGCCGATATCGCGGTTGGAATGACCGTCGGCGACCAGGCGCAGCACCTCGATCTCGCGGGCGCTCAGGGTGGTGTCCGGTTTGCGGACGCGGGTCATCAGTTTGGAAGCGACCGAGGGCGAGAGCACGCTCTCCCCCGCCGCCGCGGCGCGCACGGCGGCGAGGAGTTCGGGCGGCGGGGTGTCCTTGAGGATGTAACCGCAGGCACCCGCCTCGATGGCGCCGAGGATATCGGCGTCGGTGTCGTAGTTGGTCACGACCAGGACGTTCGGCGGATCGGGCAGGGCGCGTAGGGCCAGGGTCGCGTCCACCCCGGATTTGCCGGGACCGAAGCGCAGATCCATCAGCACCAGATCGACGTGCGTGGTGGCGCAGAAGGCCACGGCCTCCTCGGCGGTGGCGGCCTCCCCGACCACCGTGATGTCCTCGCCGGAATCCAGCAGGGCCCGCAATCCGGCGCGGACGATGGCGTGGTCGTCGGCCAGCAGGAGACGGATCACGGCAGCTCCTCCCGCGAGATGAGCTCGGCCGCAGCGGTTTCCGAGTCGTGCAGCGGAAACGACACGGTGACGGCGGTATGCCCCGGCTCGGATTCGACGTCCATGACACCACCCTGCTGTTCGACGCGGCTGCGCATGGCGTTGAGGCCGAAGGTGCCGCCGCCGAAGACCGCTGGATCGATACCGACGCCGTCGTCGACCACATCGAGATGGACGGCGTCGTCACCGTAGGTGAGCGTGATCCGCATCCGATCGGCGTGCGCGTGCCGGACCACATTCGACACCGCGCCCTGCGCCACCCGCACCAGCGCGGCCTCGACGGGCATCGGCAGCCGCATCGGCGTCCCCTCGACCACCGTGCGGGCGCTCAGCCCGGGGCCCTCGGCGCGCCGGGCGATCCGCTCGAGCGCATCACTCAGCGATTGCCCCTCGAGCACCGCCGGGGTGAGGTCGCCGATCAACTGCCGGGTCTCGACCAGATTGTCCGCGGCGGTCTCGCGGGCGAGCCGGATCTGTTGCAGCGCGGGATGATCCGGTGCGTCGCGTTCGGCGGCATGCAGCAGCATCTGGATGCTGGACAACCCCTGGGCGACGGTGTCGTGGATCTCCTGCGCGAGCCGTTCACGTTCGGCGAGTTTGCCGGCGGTGCGTTCGCGTTCGGCGAGAGTGGCACGGGTGGAGAGCAATTCGTCGATCAGCTGCTGGCGATCGGCCGCCTCGCGGAACAGCGCCCGATAGCCCAGGCCGATCGCGATCGCCACGATCGCGCCCAGGACCGGCCCGGCGATTCCGGGAACCGTCCACCCCTCGTGCAACCCCCAGCCGACCACCGAGACGATCGTGGCAGCGACGACCGCGGCCAGTCCCCACAGTCGCGGCAGCAGATGCAGATACAGGAAGAACAGTCCGAACACCAGGTAGACGGCCTCCGGAACCAGCACGATCAACGCCAGCCACAGCGCCGTGAGCCCGCCCAGCCACACCCGCGCGGCGACCGGACGCCCGCGCAGCAGCCCACCCGCGAAATAGACGAGCAGGAACAGCGCCGCGAGCACGATCACCGCGACGGTGGGCCGGGGGCCGTCGTCACCGGGCACGGCCGCGCGCACCATCACCACGACCACCAGCGCCGTCATCAACACATGGAGTCCGACCTGCAGTGCGGCGAAGACGGGGGTGAGGGGAGAGCGGTGCACGCTGCCAGCTTATGCGCGGTTACCGGGGCGGCATCCATCGAAAGGTGGATTCGGCACCCCATCGTCGGGCGGTCGCGAAGTGTCCGCGCAGGCGATGTCCACCGGCGGATTCATCGCGAAGGTGGAGATATGTTCGTCGCACTGAGAGATCTGCGGGCCGCCCGCGGCCGATTCCTGCTCATCACCCTGGTCGTCACCATGGTGGCCCTGCTGGTGAGCTTTCTGAGCGGACTCACGGCCGGCCTGGCGCATCAGAATATTTCCGCACTCGAGCGGCTGGCCGGCGGCAGCGTCGTATTCGCCGATACCGGCGCCGATCCGTCCTTCGATTCCTCGGCGCTGACCAGCGAACAGGTCGAGCGCTGGCAGCGAGCCGGAGGAAGCGTCGATCCGGTCGGCATCAGCCGTAGCCAGGCCGTCCGGGAGGGATCCGCACCGGCCCAGGTGGCGATATTCGGCGTCGACGGCAAGGCGTTCGGCAACGAGGTGGCTACCGGCCCCGGCGCCGTCGTGCTGAGTCAGGCCGCCGCCGAAGACCTCTCGGCCGGCGCCGGTGATCGCGTGTCGATCGGCGGCGGTACCTTCACGGTCGCGGCAGTCGGCGACGACGACTGGTACGCGCACACCCCGGTGGTCTGGACGACGCTGTCCGACTGGCAGCAACTCGATCCGCGCGGCGGGGCCGCCACGATTCTGGTCGCCTCCGGGGTGCCCGATACCGGTGCGGTGAACAGCGCCGCGCACACCCGCACGACGAGTGTCGACGGCGCATTGCGGGCGATCGGGTCGTATCGGGCCGAGAACGGTTCGCTCACGCTGATGACCGTGATGCTGTTCGTGATCTCCGCCCTGGTGATCGGTGCCTTCTTCACCGTCTGGACCATCCAGCGCACCGCGGATATCGCGACGCTGAAAGCGCTGGGCGCCACCACGACCGCACTGGTTCGCGACGCCCTGGGCCAGGCGCTGATCGTGCTGCTCCTCGGCGTCGGCGTCGGTGTCGGGGTGACCGCACTGGCCGGGGCGTTCATCGGCGGGGCGGTGCCGTTCGTGCTCAGCGCGGCCACGACCGTGGTGCCCGCACTCGCCCTGATCGGGCTCGGGCTGCTCGGCGCCGTGTTCGCCCTACGCTTCCTGGCCACCACCGACCCGCTCACCGCGCTCAACCAATCTCGCTGATTCGATTACCGCACAGGAGCTTTCGATGACCACCACCCTGACCGTCTCCGATCTCACCCTCACCTTCCCCGACGGCGCCGGCCGCATCACCGCCCTCGACAAGGTGTCATTGACCGTGCGCGGCGGCGAGATCGCGGCCATCACCGGTCCGTCGGGATCGGGCAAATCGAGTCTGCTGGCCACGGTGTCGACATTGGTCCGCCCGGATTCGGGCCGGATCCTGCTCGATACCGACGACGGCAGCGTCGACCTCGCCCGAGCGTCCCGGCGCGAGGCCACCACCCTGCGCCGCGAACGCATCGGGATCGTCTTCCAGCAGCCCAACCTCATCCCCGCCCTCACCGCGGTCGAACAACTCGAGGTGATGCAGCACCTGGGTGGCCACACCGTCGTCTCACCGCGCCTGCGACGCCGAACCAGGGACAAGGCGATGGATCTGCTCGACGCGGTGGGGCTGCGCGGCCACGAGAAGAAGCGCCCGGCTCAGCTGTCCGGCGGTCAACGGCAACGCGTCGACATCGCCCGCGCGCTCATGCACGACCCCGCCCTGCTGGTCGTCGACGAGCCCACCAGCGCCCTCGACCAGGAACGCGGGGCCGCCGTCATCGACCTGATTCTCGGGGTCGTCCACACCCACGCCGCCGCCACCCTGCTGGTGACCCACGACCGCACCCACCTGCACCGCATGAACGCGGTCTACCGCATGGTCGACGGCCGGTTGTCGATGGAGGAGGCCGGAGAGCTCGCCGCCTGATCACCCGCGGCCCGGATGCGGTGTGCCGCGCGTACCGGCGGCCACCGAGCGGCAGCGCACCGCTTCCGCGGCTCGGCCTACGTCGCCCGTTTCCGGGCCGGCACCTCGGCGTACCAGGTGAGCAGATCCGCATTGTCGACCGCGCTGCGTTCGACCACCCGATCCGGGTCCGCACCCTGGAACAGTTTCTTGATCGGCACCTCGAGCTTCTTGCCGGTGCGGGTGTGCGGAATGCCCGGGGCGGCGATGATTTCGTCGGGGACGTGGCGCGGTGAGACCTCGGCGCGGATCGTCGCGTTGATGCGCTGTTTCAGCTCGTCGGTCAGTTCGGCGCCCGGGGCGAGGGTGACGAACAGCGGCATCCAGTAACCGCCGTCGGGTTGTTCGGCGCCGATCACCAGGGCCTCGGCGATCTCCGGAAGTTGTTCCACCGCTTGGTAGATATCGGCCGAGCCCATCCGGATGCCGTGCCGGTTCAACGTCGAATCGGAGCGGCCGTGCACGACGATGCTGCCGTGATCGGTGACGGTGATCCAGTCGCCGTGCCGCCAGACGCCGGGGAACATCTCGAAATACGCTGCGCGATAGCGTGTTCCGTCGGGGTCGTGCCAGAACGACACCGGCATGGAGGGCATCGGGGCGGTGATCACCAACTCCCCGACCTCGCCGCGTACCGGCCGGCCCGATTCGTCCCAGGCATCCACCGCGGCGCCGAGGAACGGCACCGACAGCTCGCCCGGCCACACCGGCACCGTGCGCACGCCGCCGATGAACGCGGACACCACATCGGTGCCGCCGCTGATCGAGTTCACCTGCACACGCTCACCGACGTTGTCGCGCAACCACAGTGCCGACGACGGCGGCAGGGACGACCCGGTGATGCCGATCGTGCGCAGCGCCGAGAGATCGTGGTCGCGTCGCGGCACCACACCGGCCTTGATGCAGGCGAGCACGTAGCCGGGGCTGGTGCCGAGCACGGTGGTGCCCGTGCGCGCGGCCAGGTCGAACAGCGAATCGGCGTGCGGATAGGTCGGACTGCCGTCGTAACAGACGATCGTCGCACCCACCAGCAGGCCGGCGACCTGGAAGTTCCACATCATCCAGCTGGGGCTGGTGTACCAGAAGAAGACGTCGCCGCGGCCGATATCCGATTGCAGCGCAGCGGCTTTCAGATGTTCGAGCAGGACGCCGCCGTGCCCGTGCACGATCCCCTTCGGCAGCCCCGTGGTGCCGGAGGAGAACAGGATCCACAGTGGATGAGCGAAACCGACGGGCTCCGTGGACAATTCGGCGCCCTCCGGCGGGGCGGCCGCATTCCAGTCCAGGGCGTCGGGCACCGCACCGCCGAGGCGCGGCACCACGACGGTGGCGCGAACGGTCGGCAGCCCGGCCCGCAGGGCGGCGATATCGTCGCGTTTGTCGTGCGTTTTCCCGCCGAAGTGGTAACCGTCGGCGGTGACCAGCACGGCCGGCTCCAACTGCCCCAGCCGATCGAGCGCCGCCTTGGCCGAATAGTCCTGCCCGCAGGCACTCCACACCGCGCCGATACTGGCCGCGCCGAGGAAGGCGATCACGGCCTCGGGGATGTTGGGCAGATAGCCGACGACTCGATCGCCGAGTCCCACCCCGAGTTCGCGGAGCGTCGCCGCGAAGGAGGCGGTGCGGCCCAGCAGTTCCGCCCAGGAGATCTCGGTCAGGCCGCCCTGTTCGCCGGCGTAGACGATGGCGGGCCGGTCGGTGCGGGCGTGGCGGGCGATCTGATCGACGTAGTTCAGCAGCTGCCCCGGAAACCATTGCGCGCCGGGCATTTCGGTACTCGCCAGCACGGTGGCCGGCGCGCCGCCGAGTTCGAAGTACTCCCACAGCGCGCCCCAGAACCCGGCCAGATCGGTGATCGACCATTCCCACAGCGAGTGATAGTCGTCGAATTCTCGTCCGGTCCGGGCCCCGACGAATCGGGCGAAATCGGCGACACGCGCCGTTTCCAGGTCCCCGGCGTCGGGCTCCCACTGCGGTTGCGTCATGACTCTCCTAGGTCTACCGGGCCCCGGCACGCTGCAGAATGCGCTCGGCGTGCCGGATCACCGGGCCGTCCACCATGCGTCCCTCGAAACTGAACACACCGCGATTGTTGGGCACCTCCGCGAGCACCCGGCGGGCCCAGTCCACTTCCTCGTCCGCCGGTGCGTAGGCGGCCCGGATCACCGCGAGCTGCTTGGGATGGATGGCGACCTTGACGTCGTAGCCGACCGCCACCGCCTCGTCGGATTCCGCGCGCAACCCGTCGAGGTCGGCGATATCGAGGTACACCGAGTCCAGCGCGAACTTGCCGTACGCCTTCGCCGCCAGCAATGCGGTCGAGCGCAGCTGCCGTGCCACATCGCGATAACCACCGTCGGCGCGGCGGCTGGAATTGCCGCCGAGTCCGGCGACCAGATCCTCCGCCCCGGCCATCGAGGCGATCGCATTCGGCGCGGCCATGACCTCTTCGGTGCGCAGCGCGCCCAGCGGCGATTCGAACAGCGCGAGCACCTCGTAGTCCGACAGCAGTGAAAGTTGTTGTGCCGATTCGCATTTCGGCAACATGATGCGACGGTAGGAGGTCGAGGCCAGCGCGGTCAGGTCCGCGTCGAAGTCGTGCGTACCGGCCGCGTTGACCCGGACCACCGTCCGCTCCGGATCGAGCGGCGTGGCCATCAGCACTTCGCGCGCGGCCTCCTTGTCCCCGGCCGCGACGCCGTCCTCCAGATCGATGATCACGACGTCGGCCGCGGCGGCGGCCTTCTCGTAGCGTTCGCCCCGGTCGGCGGGGCAGAACAGCCAGGCCGGGCCCGGGATTTCCCAGTTCATCCGCTCTCCTACTCGCCGTCCGGGCGCATCCGCATCAGGGTTTTGCGGACCGCGGTGGCCACCACGTCGCCGTGCTGGTTGCGCCCGGTATGCGCGAAGGTCACGATCCCTTCGCCCGGACGGCTTTTCGACTCGCGCTTGGCGGTCACCAGGGTTTCGGCGTACAGGGTGTCGCCGTGGAACATCGGCTTCGGGAAGGCGACCTCCGAGAAGCCCAGATTGCCCACGATGGTGCCCTGCGTCAGCTGCGCCACCGACAGGCCGACCAGCGTCGACAGCGTGAGCATCGAATTGACGAGTCGCTGATTGAACGGGGGCAGACCGTCGGCGAAGGCCGCGTCCAGATGCAGCGCCTGGGTATTCATCGTCTGCGTGGTGAACGCGACGTTGTCCGCCTCGGTGATGGTGCGCCCGGGCCGATGTTCGTACAGCACACCGATTTCCAGCTCCTCGAACCACAGCCCGCGCTGCACCACCCGGCGCACCGGCTCCATCGGCTCGCTCACAGTCCCAGCTCCCGTCCGATCAGCATCAACTGCACCTCGGTCGTGCCCTCGCCGATTTCCAGAATCTTGGAATCGCGATAGTGCCGGGCCACAGCATATTCGTTCATGAAGCCGTAGCCGCCGAAAATCTGGGTGGCATCGCGGGCGTTGTCCATCGCGGCCTCGCTGGCGACCAGCTTCGCGATCGCGGCCTGCTTCTTGAACGGCTTGCCCGCCAGCATCAAGGCCGCCGCGTCGTAGTAGGCGGTGCGCGCGGCGTGCGCCCGCGCCTCCATCCGGGCGATCTTGAACGCCACCGCCTGGTTGCGGCCGATGGTGCGGCCGAACGCCTCCCGCTCACCGGCGTAGCGCACGCTCTCGTCGACACAGCCCTGTGCCGCGCCGACCGACAGCGCCGCGATCGCGATCCGGCCCTCGTCCAGGATCCGCAGGAAGTTGGCGTAGCCGCGGCCGAGTTCACCGAGCAGATTCGACTGCGGCACCCGGACGTCGGTGAAGCTCAGCGGATGGGTGTCCGAGGCGTGCCAGCCGACCTTGTTGTAGGCCGGTTCGGCGACGAATCCGGGGGTGTCGGTCGGCACCAGGATGGTGGAGATCTCCTTCTTGCCCTCCGACTCACCGGTCACCGCGGTCACGGTCACCAGCCGGGTGATATCGGTGCCCGAATTGGTGATGAACTGCTTGCTGCCGTTGATGATCCAGTCGTCGCCGTCGCGGACGGCGGTGGTCCGGGTGCCGCCGGCATCGCTGCCCGCACCGGGTTCGGTGAGTCCGAAACCCGCGAGGGCGCGCCCGGAGGTCAACTGCGGCAACCACTGCTGCTTCTGCGCCTCGTTGCCGAACCGGTAGATCGGCATGGCGCCCAGCGACACCCCGGCCTCGAGCGTGATCGCCACGCTCTGGTCGATCTTGCCGAGTTCCTCGAGCGCCAGGCACAGCGCGAAGTAGTCGCCGCCCATACCGCCGTACTCCTCCGGGAACGGCAGGCCGAACAGACCCATATCCGCCATGCCGGAAACGACCTCGTACGGGAAGGTATGGGCCGCATCGTGTTTCGCCGCCACCGGCGCGACGACCTGATTCGCGAAATCGCGAACGGTCAGCGCCAGATCTCGGTACTCCTCCGGCAGCGTGCCGGTGGACAGGAAATCGCTCATGCCTGTGCCTCTTTCTGCTCGGTGTCCGCCTGCTCGGTGTCCGATTCCTCGGTGTCCACGACGGGCTCGGCGGCGATCCGCGCCAGGACCTGTTCGACCTGCACCTGGTCGCCCGCCGCGACCAGCAGCTCCACCTTTCCGGCGACCGGCGCGGTCAGGGTGTGTTCCATCTTCATCGCCTCGACCACCACCACCGGGGTGCCGGCGGCGACCTCGGCGCCCGGGGCCACGTGCACCGCGATCACCGAACCCGGCATGGGGCTGAGTATTTCGGCGTCGGTGAGCTGTTCGTCGCCACCGCGCAGACTCGGTTCGGCCACCTCGCGCACCGCCGCGACGCCGTCGGCGCCGGCCACCCAGATCGGGCCGCCGTGTTCGGCGACCCGGTAGCGCAGCCGGATCCCGTCGAGGTCGATCGTCAGCACCGCGTCGTCGCGCGCGGCGGTCAGCGAGCGCGGCTCCCCGGCGTCGACCGCCACCCACGCGTCGGCGGGGGTGCCCGTGATCGCCACGTGCACGACGCGGTCGCCGCCCTCGAGCCGCAACACCGTGGGCGCGGCGGTGCCGATGCGCCAGCCGTTCGGGATGTCCCACGGGCCGCGCGGCGCATTCGGCCACGCCCGCAGCCAGCGCGCCACCGCCACCGCGACGAACTGGTCGTCCGTGGCCGGTGCGGGGCGGAAGTCCCCGGCGCGCCGGTCCAGCAGTCCGGTGTCGAGATCACCGCGCAGCACATCGGGATCGGCCAGCAGGAAGCGCAGGAAGTCGGTGTTGGTCCGCACGCCGAGCACCTGGGTGTCGGCCAGTGCCTGATCGAGCCGGGCGATCGCGGTCGCGCGATCGGGGCCGTGCGCGATCACCTTCGACAGCATCGGGTCGTAGTCGCTGCCGATCACACTGCCGGTGCGCAGCCCGGAATCCACCCGCACGCCCGGCCCCTGCGGCTCGGCCAGCGCCAGCACGGTTCCGCCGGTGGGCAGGAAGTCGCGGCCGGGATCCTCGGCGTAGACGCGAGCCTCGACGGCGTGACCGGTGAGCTGGATATCGTCCTGTTCGGCGACGATCTTCTGCCCGGCCGCCACGCGGACCTGGCATTCCACCAGATCGACCCCGGTCACCAGTTCGGTCACCGGATGTTCGACCTGCAGCCGGGTGTTCATCTCCATGAAGAAGAACTCGTCCGGCCGGTCGGCGGAGACGATGAATTCGACGGTGCCCGCGCCCACGTAGTCGACGCTGCGCGCGGTGTTGCAGGCGGCGGCGCCGATCCGGGCCCGCGTCTGCGGGTCCAGCAACGGCGAGGGCGCCTCCTCGATGACCTTCTGATGCCGGCGCTGCAGGCTGCATTCCCGCTCGCCCAGATGCAGCACGTTGCCGAATTGGTCGGCGAGGATCTGCACCTCGATATGCCGCGGTGTGGCGACGAACCGCTCCAGGAACAACGTGTCGTCACCGAACGCCGCGGCGGCCTCCCGGCGCGCGCTCACCAGCGCCGCGGGCAGATCGGCGGGAACGTCGACCCGGCGCATCCCCTTGCCACCACCGCCCGCCGACGGCTTGACCAGCACCGGATAGCCGATTTCGGTTGCGGCCGAGATCAATTCGTCGTCGGTGAGACCGGGCCGGGCGATACCGGGCACGACCGGCACCCCGAAGTCGGCGACGGCGTTCTTGGCCGCGATCTTGTCACCCATGATCTCGATCGCCCGCACGGGCGGACCGAGGAAGACGATGCCGGCCTTCTCCAGTGCGGCGGCGAACGCCGAATTCTCCGACAGGAAGCCGTAACCCGGATGGACGGCCTGCGCACCGGAGCGCACGGCCGCGTCGACCACCCGATCGATATCGAGATAGCTCTGCCGCGCCGGGGCCGGACCCAGCCGCACCGCGACATCGGCCTCGGCCACGTGCCGGGCGGCGACATCGGCGTCGCTGTAGACCGCCACCGAGCGAATACCCATGGCGCGCAACGTGCGGATCACGCGCACGGCGATCTCGCCGCGGTTGGCGACCAGCACGGTGTCGAAGGGCACCGGGTGAGATTTGTTCAGCATGGTGATCACATCCGGAATACGCCGTAGGAGACAGGTTCGAGAGGCGCCTGCGCACAGACCGACAGCGCCAGGCCGAGCACGGTTCTGGTATCGGCGGGATCGATGACCCCGTCGTCCCACAGCCGGGCGGTGGAGTAGTACGGATTGCCCTGGTGCTCGTACTGTTCCCGGATCGGCGCCTTGAACTGCTCCTCCTGTTCGGCGCTCCAGGAATCACCGAGCTGATCGCCGCGAACGGTGGCCAGCACCGAGGCGGCCTGCTCACCGCCCATCACCGAGATGCGGGCGTTCGGCCACATCCACAGGAAGCGCGGCGAATACGCCCGCCCGCACATCGAATAGTTGCCGGCGCCGTACGAACCGCCGATCACGACCGTCAGCTTCGGCACCCGCGCGCACGCGACCGCGGTCACCATCTTCGCGCCGTGCTTGGCGATACCGCTCGCCTCGTAGTCGCGCCCGACCATGAAACCGGTGATGTTCTGCAGGAACACCAGCGGAATGACCCGCTTGTCGCACAATTCGATGAAATGCGCGCCCTTCTGGGCGGATTCACCGAACAGCACACCGTTGTTGGCGACGATGCCGACCGGATGGCCGTGGATGCGCGCGAAGCCGGTGACCAGGGTGCGGCCGTACTCGGCCTTGAATTCCTGGAATTCACCGCCGTCGACGATCCGCTCGATCACCTCGTGCACGTCGTAGGGCGTGCGCAGGTCCACCGGAACCACGTCGTAGAGCTCCGACTGCGGGGCGATCGCGTCGACCGGCGCGGTGATCTCCCACGGACTCGGCGACTTCGGCGCGAAGGTGCCGACGATGCGGCGCACGATGCGCAGCGCGTCCTCGTCGCTGTCGGCCAGATGGTCGGTGACACCCGAGGTGCGCGAATGCAATTCGCCGCCGCCGAGTTCCTCCGCGGTGACCACCTCGCCGGTGGCCGCCTTCACCAGCGGCGGCCCACCGAGGAAGATCGTGCCCTGATTGCGCACGATCACCGCCTCGTCGCTCATCGCGGGGACATAGGCGCCGCCCGCGGTGCAGGACCCGAGGACCGCGGCGATCTGCGGGATTCCCTTGGCGCTCATGGTCGCCTGGTTGTAGAAGATCCGGCCGAAATGTTCGCGGTCGGGGAAGACCTCGTCCTGATGCGGCAGATGCGCGCCGCCGGAGTCCACGAGGTAGATGCACGGCAGATGGTTCTGCAGCGCCACCTCCTGGGCGCGCAGATGTTTCTTGACCGTCATCGGGTAATAGGTGCCGCCCTTGACCGTCGCGTCGTTGGCGACGATCACGCATTCCCGGCCGGACACTCGTCCGATACCGCCGATCACCCCCGCGCCCGGGCAGTCGTCGCCGTACATGCCGTCGGCCGCCAGCGGCGACAGTTCCAGGAACGGACTGCCGGGATCCAGCAGCCGGTCCACCCGCTGGCGCGGCAGCAGTTTGCCGCGCGCCAGATGCCGCTCGCGGGCCCGCTCGGGTCCGCCGAGCGCACTCGCCGCCAGCTTCGCGCGCAGCTCGTCGAGCAGCGCCAGATGTGCGGCACGATTGCCGGCCTGCACGTCCTGCGTCAGGGTCATCACGCCATCCTGCCCATTCGGTTAGTGGCCAATAACTGGAAACTAAGATAATCTTCGTTAACTGAAATGTCCAGGCGTGCCGGAAACCGGACCCGCCGAACGCCGCCGACCTGCGGAGAGGAGCCCGATGAGCAGCAGTGAGGCCATCGCTCCCACACGCCGGGAGCAGCTCAAGGCGCAGCGCCGGCAACAATTACTGGAGGCCGGGGCGCGGCTCATCGCCGACCGCGGCTTCCCCGGGGTGCGGCTCGACGACCTCGGCGCGGCGGCCGGTATCAGCGGGCCGGCGGTCTACCGGCACTTCCCCAACAAGGAAGCCGTCCTGGTCGAATTGCTGGTCGGAATCAGCACCCGGCTGTTCGAGGGCGGCAAGGCCGTCGCCGAACAGGCCGAATCCCCGCGCACGGCACTGGCCGGATTGATCGAGTTCCATCTCGACTTCGCCCTCGGCGAGCCCGAACTCATCCGTATTCAGGATCGGGACCTGGAAAGCCTGCCCGAATCCGCGCGGCGGCAGGTGCGCCGCCTGCAGCGGCAGTACGTGGAGATCTGGGTCGGGGTGCTGCGCGGCCTGCACCCGGAACTGGACGAGACCGCCGCGCGGGTCAAGGCGCACGCCACCTTCGGCCTGATCAACTCCACACCGCACAGCGCCTCCCCCACGCTGGCCGGACGGGCCCGGCCCATTCTGCGCGAGATGGCCTGGGCCGCGCTGAGCTGAGAGCCGAGGCCCGAGCCGGCGCGGCCTACTCGCGACGGAGTTCGGCCTCGGCGGTCGAGAGGACCGCGCTGACGCCCAGATAGACGGCGGGGATCAGCGCGAGGGTCCAGGCGGCGGCGAAAAGTGGTGTGGCGACCTCGAATTGGGAGTGCCAGCGCACCCGGGTGCCCGACGGATGGTCGTCGAAGGTCACGGTTCCGTCCTGACGTCGCAGCGGCGGAAGCGATTTCAATATGCGATAACGAAACAGTCGCGGCGGGTCGTAGTCGACGACCTCTTCCGTCAAGCGCAGCAGCGGCGTCACCAGCAGCCGCACCGCCCCCACCCCGTGTTCGGAGACATTGCCCGGACGGACCGGAGTGACCCGCCGGATCGCCGGAACGCGCTGGTAGTTGGTGGCGTCGGTGATCCAGTCGAAGACGTCGGCGCGGGGTGCCCGGATGATCCGTTCCAGGTCCAGCGTGCGCATCGAGAGTCCCTTCGCTACCGCGGTGTCGTATGAATTCCCGACCGGCGGGGATGCCGGATCGGTGCCGAGTGCCAGCGCAGCGTACGGCGGGGCGGGCACCCGCTGCCAGTGACGAGAGTCGAAACGATGCTATTTCGATACGAGCAAGCGATCTGGTCATTCGCCCAAGCTGAGTGGTATCCGAGAAAAGATGAATCCGGTCGGTATTTGCTTGCGACAGAATGCTTTTCATTCGCGCCGGGACACCCCGGTGGCCCGGGCGCCGGCGGCGATAGGACACAATTGTCGAGACCCGGTCCGAGCTCGGTTTTCGCCACCGCGGCGATCCCCCGCAGGTCTCCCGGAACCGGCGGTAACACCGGACAGCCGGAAATCGTCCGGTGACTACCATGGCATTCATGAGTGCCGAGGAGTGCCGCCGCACCACAGACAGGCCGGAACCGTGAGCGTAGAGCGCGGCACCGCGAGCCCCGCAGAACAGCCGGCAACAAAGCCACAGGAGCGGGTGATTCGCCGTCGCCCGAAGAATCGGCGTGCCCAGATCGCCGCGACCTCGGCGGCGGCGTTCGGCTCACTGGGCTATCACGGGGTCAGCATGGAGGACATCGCCTCCCGCCTCGGCATTTCCTCGGCGGCCCTGTACCGGCACTATCCGAGCAAGTACGCCCTGTTCCGGGAGGAACTGCTGCGTCTCGGCGCGCTGACGGTGGAATCGACCACGGTGGATCCGGAGGCCGCGGACCTTCCGGTGCGGCAGCGGCTGGCCGGCGTGCTCGACGCCATGATCGCCGCGACCATCGCCAACCGCCCGACCGTGACGCTGGCGCGATGGGAGGGCCGCTATCTCGACGACACCGATCGCGCGACGCTGGACGAGCAGTTCACCACCTCGATCCGCGCCCTCGCCGACCTGCTCGGTGAATTGCGCCCGGAACTGCCCCGGCGCGACCGGCTGGTGCGCGCGGTGGCGCTGCTCAGCATCGTCAGCAGCATCGGCGACCACCACGCCACGCTTCCGGTGAAATCGCTTACCGCGGTGCTCAATTCGGCCGCATGGGCGATCATCGGCGCCGAACTACCGGACGCCGCGCCGGCGGTGGCCACATCGCGGTCGGTGGAGATACCGCAGTCGTTCAAACACGAACTGCTGCTGAAGAAATCGGTGGAGCTGTTCCACCAGCGCGGCTATCCCAATGTGAGCGTGGAGGACATCGCGACGGCCGCGGATCTGTCCGCGGCCTCGGCCGTCTACCGGTATTACCGCAGCAAGAGCGATCTGCTCGCGGCCGCGTTCCGGCGGGCGGCGGATCGGGTGTCGGGCGCGATCGGCCCGGCCACCGCCTCGTCGAAATCTCCCGCCGAGGCACTGTCGAAGCTGATCGACCTGTATGTCACCGGGTCGTTCGAAGAACGCGAATTGACCTTCGTCTATTACGCCGAGTTCAGCCACGTTCCGCCCGAGGAACGCACGGTGCTGCGCAATATTCAGCGGTTGATCGTGGCCGAATGGGTGAAACTGCTGGTCGCGGTGCGGCCGGAACTGTCCGAGGCACAGGCGCGCATTCTGGTGCAGGCCGGATTCGGGCTCGTGGTGGATCTGGGCCGGGTCTTCGGCGACGACGAGAACCTCTGCCCGCCCGAGCGCGTCATGGCCCTGATGGAGGTCGTGCTGTTCGGGTCGCCGCGCCGGGAGTGACCCGTCAGCCGGTCACGCGCGGCCACGGGTAGAGCGCGAGGTGGATGAGCAGGATCGCCAGCAGTCCGAGCAGCAGCGCGGCGACGAACCCCGCGCGATGCTCGAGGTAGCCGATCGTGCGAAACAGGGTGGGAAACGGCACTTCCCGCGCGAAGAACATCGACAGCACGCTCGGCAGGATCACCCACATCACCGCGATGGTTCCGTAGAGCACATAGGCGCCGGTGAAGGTCCCCGGATCGACCGCGCGGGCTCCCCCGGCGAAGGCGACCGCGGCGGCCAGCGCCGCGCAGGCCAGCACCAGATAGCCACCCATCCCCTCGGTGCGCACGGCATCGGGGTCGGGCGTGAGCCGGCCGTTGGCCGTGGTCTGCCGGCCCGCGACCGTGGCCGGTTGCTGGGGCGGCATCGCCAGCTGCGGTAGCGAGTAGTAGGCCAGCACCACGATCACGAAGACGACCACGAGCCGCACCCACGAATGCCCGTCCTCGAGGTGGCCGATCGTCGCCGAAATCGTCGGCCAGTCGGCCAGATCGAAAACCGCGGCCAACTCCGGGACCGCGATGACGATGCCCGCGAGCCCCCACATCAAATATCCCCAGAACTCCGCCGAGCGCCCGGCGACCGTCGGCGCGCTCGGGGTTGCGGTAGTGACCTCCGTCATACTCCTGGTGTACCACCGCGCGGGCACGCGGGGGCAACGACGGGGAATCAGCTGGGCCGCAACATCGGCGGGTGCAGAACCTGCGCGGGCCCGGCGCGATAGAGCTTGGCCGGACGACCGCCGTCGCGGGTGGTGGTGGCGCCGGTAGCCAGGACGAAACCCGGTGTGGTGGTGACCTTGCGGTGGAAATTGCGCGGATCGATATCGGTGCCCCACATCACCTCGTAGACCCGGCGCAGTTCGGCCACCGTGAATTCGCGGGCGCAGAAGGCGGTGGCCAGCGGTGTGTATTCCAGTTTGGCGCGGGCCCGCTCGACACCGTCGGTGAGAATGCGGCGATGGTCGAAGGCGATGCGGCCGCGCTCGGCGAGCAGTTGCTCCACCGACCAGATGCCGGCCGCCGTGGCCTGCGAACCCGCTTGCGGCGCGGGCAGATTCGGCGCCAGCGCCAGATACGCGGTACTGATGACCCGGCCGCGCGGATCACGGCCGGGTTCACCGTAGGTCGCCAGCTGCTCCAGATGCATGCGGTCGCCGCGAATTCCGGTCTCCTCGCGTAGCTCCCGTACCGCGGCCGCCGAGAGGCTTTCCTCGGGACGGACGAACCCTCCCGGCAGCGCCCATCTTCCGCGATAGGGTGCGTAGAGGCGCTGGACCAGCAGCGCGCACAGCGTGTCGTTGGCAGTGTGGCGGGCGCCCAGGGTCAGAACCACCAAATCGACCGCGACCGCTGCATTGAGGCGAAAACCACTGCCCATGACGGGCATTGTAATCGTCAGTCTGACGATAAAAACGCGGCGGTGAATTCCTCAGCTCGCGGCGACGAAAGTGAACGGGCCGAATTCCCCGACATGTCCGAGGATCCAGTCCCAATGTGAAACCGGGTCGACGACCACACCGGCCTGCAGCAGTAACCGCCAGCCGAGCTCGTCGTGCTCCCAGACGTCACCGTCGGCGTCGACATAGAGCCCACGGGTGACCGGCTCCGGCTCCGTGACGGAATTCTCGCCCGTGTGCGCGAAGGCGCCCAGCGTCCCCTCGTCCGGGCGGTCCGCATGAATTCCGCCGCCGACCAGGGCGTGATCGGCCAGTTGCGCGACGGCGCGGGCCATGGCCACGAATTGGCCCGCCGGCACCGCGATCACCTCGTCGGTCCGCATGAACAGTTCTCCCGCCTGATCGTCGTCGTGAAAGAGGGCCACGATGTCCGGCACGGTGGGCCGGGGACGGATCCTGTTCTGACTCATGATTTCTCCTGCCCTGCGCCACCGAATTCCGTTACCGCGTTCTGTGACGTTCGAACCATTCGAAACCTCCCCATCCATCAGGTTTGTGAGCGTCAGCCTCGTCCATCCCACTTCTGGTTCACTTCCGGTCGAATCGGGCGGCAAGCAATTGACCGATATCGAGAGCAATTCCGAAGTTGCGATGAAATATACGAGCCGAGGATGGTCATCCGACCGCGAAACAGCGGTTCGCCGACAAAGTCACAATTGCATTACAAGCCGCTCACCTCGCCACTCAGTATCGAACCACGTGTGGCACAACCTGGAACAGCCGGAACGTGATGCACAACACACGGACGCCGGAAGT
The DNA here is from genome assembly GCF_001613005.1 of Nocardia nova NBRC 15556. Taxonomy (GTDB): domain Bacteria; phylum Actinomycetota; class Actinomycetes; order Mycobacteriales; family Mycobacteriaceae; genus Nocardia; species Nocardia nova. The sequence continues at coordinate 54,296 of NZ_BDBN01000054.1, forward strand.
ACCACACGGAATGGATATAACGATTTGGCAACCATGAAGCTAACGACAGACAGCGCCGAAAATTTAGAGTAGAGATTCTGATTTAAATCAGATGCCCAGCGTAATGGCCGTCCGTCGGCTGCTGAACGGGACGGGCCATGGGGAAGGTGTCCGGATGTCACGGTTGCAGGGGGCATGGCATGGCTGATCGGCGCATCCATGTCCTCGGGCCGATGCACATCGCACTCGACGGAACACCCATCCGCCTCGCGGGCCGGCTCACCCGAGCCCTCCTGGCGCGCTTGGTGATCGCGCAGGGCCGCGCCGTGTCGACCGATCGGCTGGTCGACGAGTTGTGGGACGGGGAACCCCCACCCAAGGCGACGTCGGTGCTGCAGGTGCACATCCACAACCTGCGGCGGGTGTTCGAACCCGAACGTCCCGCCCGCGCGCCGGCGACGGTGGTGGTGTCGGAGGGACTCGGCTACGCGCTGCGGTTGCGCGACACCGAAGTCGACGCCTGGCAGTTCGAATCGCTCCTGCACGAATATCTGCAGGTGAGCAGCGGCGCCCATGCCCCCGAGGCAGCCACCCGCACCCGCATGCTGGATATCGCGCTGGCCTGCTGGAACGGACGCGCGCTGGAGAGTTTCGCCGATTGCGGCTGGGCGGCGGCCGAGGCGGCGCGGCTGACCGATCTGTATCTGACCGCCGGTGAATTGCGCGCACAGGCCGCGCTGGAACTCGGCCGCACCACCGAGGTGATCAGCGGCCTGCGGCGCACCGTCGAGGACCGGCCCGACCGCGAGGAGAGCGTGCGGCTGCTCGCCCTCGCGCAATATCGGCTGGGACAGCAGACCGAAGCGCTGGCGACGCTGCGGCGCACGGCGGAATTCCTCACCCGGGAAATGGGACTGGATCCGGGGCGTCGCATCCAGGAATTGGAGACCGCGATCCTCAACCAGGCGGTTCCGGTGCTCGAGTCCACCCTGCCGACCGCGCCCATCGCGGTGCGCGCCGACCTCGTGCGCGACATCGAGCGATCGCCCGAGCCGAATGAGCGGGCCGACAGCGCGACCGCACTCGGATACCCGGTGCAGCGCAAGGTCGTTCTGGAGGCGGCGTGCGAGGCGATCGAACACGGCGCCCGGGTGGTGTGGATCTGCGGCGGCGCGGGATTCGGCAAATCGGCGCTGGCCGAGGCGGTCGCCACCGAACTGCGCCGCCGCGACTGGGTGGTCGCGCCCGGACGCTGCCCGGAAGTGGACGGGGCGCCGCAAGCGTGGGTCTGGGCCGAGGTCGCCGCGAGGTTCGGCGCCGATCTGACCTCGCGGCCGGTTCTCGGTGGGGCGTTCGAGATCTCCCGGGTGATCGCCGACCGCTGCCGCAAGGCCGTCGCCGACGGCCCGGTCGCCCTGGTGCTCGAGGATCTGCACCGCGCCGACGAGGCCACCCTGCAGATCCTGCGCCAGGCCGTGGCCTGGCTGCACGACCAGCCGCTGCTGATCATCGCCACACTGCGCGAGGTGGAGGCGCCGCCGGCGGTGCGGGCCGCCGTGGCCGCTCTCGCCGATCCGACCGCCGCGCATATCGAGCTCACCGGTGTCGATCTGGACGGGACGTGTGCCATCGCACGGGCCGCCGGACTCTCCGGTCTGGATACCGATCTGCTCGCGCTGTTGCACGAACGCACCGGCGGTAACCCGCTGTTCCTGCGTGAGCTCACCGCCGCGATGGCCGTCGGTGGCGATGTCCACGATCTGCCGCCGAGTGTGCGAGGGGTGATCGAACTGCAACTGGCGCGGATGCCGGATGCGGTCCGCGAGGTGCTCGAGTACGCCGCCGTCTGCGGGGAGCGGGTGGAACCGGCGACGCTGGTGGCGCTGACCGAACGGACCGAGGACGAGATCATCGGACTCGTCGGCACCGCCGAACTGGCGCGGCTGGTGATCATCGATCCCGCGGGGCGAATCATGTTCGCGCACGCGCTGATCCGCGACACGGTCTACGCCGGGATTCCGCAGCTGCGACGGACGCGGATGCATCAGGGGGTGCTCACCCTGCTGGGCGGCTGCCGGCCCGACGACGTCCGTGCGGTCGAGGTGCTGGCCCATCACGCGGTGCGGGCGGCCACCGCGAGTACCGCCGATTCGGCGGTCGACTACATCACGACGGCGGCACGACACTGTGTCGAGCGCGGTATGCGCGCGGACGCGGCACCGCTGTGGCGCACGGTGATCGAATTGCGGCGGCTGGCCGGGCACGAGGATCCCGACGCCTCGCCTGCGGATCGGGTCGCCTGCGTGGACGCCTACTGCGAACTGGTCACCGCCTCCGCGTACGCGGGGCGCATCGCCGCGGCCCGCGACGCCCGGGAGCAGGCGCTGCGGCTGGCCACCGAATTGGGCGACGGGGAGTTGGTGGTGCGCGCGCTGACCAGTTGGCGCGCCCCGGTGGTGTGGGCGATGCGGGACTGGAGATGGTCGAATCCGCGGCTACGGCGGGCACTCGCCGTCGCCTCCGCCCGCGACCAGCCGGTGGCCACCCAGGTTCGTCTGCTCACCACCGCCGTCTTCGAATCGAGCCCGGCCGCGCACCGGCTCGCCCACACCCGTGCCCACGCGGCGCTCAAACTGGCCCGCAGTACCGGCGACGCCGAATTGCAGTGCCTGGCACTGAACGCGCTGACTCATCTGGTGCTCGACGGCCATTCGGGCGACGACCTGGGACACCGGGCCGCCGAGCTGGAGCGTCTCGCCACGTCGGCCGATCTGCCCCAATACCGCGCTCTCGCACACTATCTGCGCTTCCGCACCGCTTGCCAGAACGTCGACCTGGCCGAGGCGGGACGCCAAGCGGCCCTCGCCCTGGACTTCGCGGGCACGGCACAGGTGCGGCCGTTGGCGACCATCCTCGGATACTTCCGCGCGGCCACCGAGATCCTGCGCGGCGATATCGGCCGGGCGGCGCACTATTTCGACGAATGCAGCTCGGCGGGAAAGGATTCCGGCTTCCCCGAGGGCGACGAGGCAGCCCTGATCGCGCTGCTGCCCCTCGGCTGGGCGCGCCGCGATCTGTCGCCCGCAGTGGACTGCCTCGCCGAAATCGAGGCCGCCCTCCCCGGGATGCTCACCCAGATCTACATCGTCGCGCTCCTCGACGCCGGCGAGCGCGCCGAAGCCGCCGCGCTCTTCCACCACGGCCCCGAGGTCGACGAGCACTTCTATCCGGTCATGATGCGGGCCCACCGGGCCCGCGCGGCGATCGCCCTCGGTTCCACCGCCGACTGCGCCGAACTCTATCGCCGGCTCCTGCCCGCCGCCGGGACCGTCGCCGGCCTCGAAACCGGTTTCACCCCATTGGATCCGGTGGACGAAATCCTCGCCGAACTGGCGACCGCGTGCGGCGACGGGGTCACCGCGGCCAAGCACCGGGCCGCCGCCACGCGGCTGCGCGAACGGATTCGCAAGCAGCTCGCCAAGAACAGCGGTCTGTTGTGAATCACCCTGCGGCATAACCGCTTTCGTGCGCTTCCGGCGGGGCGACGGCGTCTCCCGCGCGCCGCTCCCGTTTTCCGCGGGCGATCTCGGTGGCGAGGGCGTCGAGGGGATTCGCCAGCCGATGCAGCGGGTCGAGCAAGGTGGTCAGCCAGGTTCTGGCGATCTCCACGCCGTCCGCGTCGAGGCGGTAGTACCGCCGGGTGCCCTCGGCGCGGACGGTGACCAATCCGGTGTCGCGCAATATCTTCAGGTGCTGCGACACCGCGGGCTGGGAGATCGTCGTGGTGGCGCGGACCGCCTCGACCAGCGCGCCGGCGGAGTGCTCGCCGGCGGCCAGCAGTTCGAGAATGTGACGGCGCACAGGGTCGCCCAGCGCATCGAAGATGCGGGCGGGTGGGACGGTCATCGAGCTTCCGGGGTGTCCTCTGGTTCGGTGGTGTAGAAGGCGAAGGTCTGTTCGGCGGCGGTCCGGGCCGCGGCAGGGTCGTCGCCGTCGGCGATCGCGGCCTCACCCCACGCAGTGGCGGCGGTGCGGACGAATGTACGGCCTTCCGCGGTGGTGTGCAGCGTGAGCGCCACGGTCTGATCCACCGGCTCACCGCTGTCCACATGCATCCCCAGGCCCAGCAGGGCGAGGTCCCAGCCCACCCCGACCGCACCGGGCCCGAACTGCGTCCACATGGCCGGATCGATCGGCGCCTCATGCTCGAGCTTCAGTTCGGTACCGTCGTCGGCGGGGCCGAGGGTGACCTCCAGCCAGGAGATCTGCGGGCCCATCTCCCAGGTGACGGCGAAATGCTTCGGCGCGTCACAGCGTTCGACCACGCCGTTGGCGTTGCCCTCGAGCTGATAGCGGCCGCCGACCTCCAGCGAGCCGCTGATCGGCAGGAACCAGCGCGGAATGCGTTCGGCGTTGGTCAGCGCGTCCCACAGATCGGCCTGATCGGTGGGATAGCTGCGGCGGGCGACCGCGATCCTGGTGGTGGCGCCGTCGCGAGAGCCGGTGCGGACCTCGCGCGTGACCAGACCCGCGAGGGCGGCGGGATCGGAGAGCAAGGGCATGACATACCTCCTTCTATAAGTTGCAACTTATATTAGCAGGCGGGCCGCGCCGATGCGAGGAGAACGTGAACGCCGCGACGTGCCGGTGCAGGGGAGGTTCGGATGGCACGCCGCGGCGCGACGCATTCAGTTGGCTTGTAGGCGCATGGCCTCGATCAGCGACTTCGGGCGCATATCGGTCCAATGCGATTCGACATAGTCGAGGCAGAGCTGACGCAGACAAGGGCCGTGAGCGATCGTCCATCCGCTCGGCACGGCCGCGAACACCGGCCACAACGAGTGCTCGCCTTCATCGTTGGTCAGGACGTAGAACTCGGCGTCGTCATCGTCGAATGGGTTGCTCATTCGATTACCTTTCGTGCGGAACTGTGTCCGGCGCGGTGACTCCACCACCGCACCGGGTGATGGTGCGGGCCCGCGATGTCCGGGCCCGCACCGCGATCAAGCGCCCGGTGTCACCGACACCGCCGATCCGGTGGAGAGCAGGTTCGCGAGGGCGGTGAAGATGCTGCCGAGGCCGGAGCTTCCGGTATCCATCAGTCGATAATCCTTTCCGGGGCGATTTACTTCGGGGTGTAGGCGAGGCTGGAACCGGAGCTGAGGAAGCTCAGGATCTGGGTGAGGATCGCGGTGTAGTCGGTGCCTGTCATACTTTCTTCCTTCTTCCCTTCACGGTCGCGAACCGCGAACGCCGGACCGGCGCCCGAGGGCCGCACGGAACTTGATCGGTTCCGGGCTGATGAGGCGAAAAGCGATGCGGATCAGTCTGTTTCGCCGTTGTTCAGGTGTTCGCTCAGCACCGCGCCGATGCGTCGCAACGGTTCCGCGGACGTCATGCGCCAGTGGGTGGTGGGCAGGCGGTGGCGCCGCACCGCGCCGCTGACCGCCGATATCCACCCGTCGGCGCCCGGCTCGCTCGAGGCGTCGCGGGCGGCGACGAAGTACGTCAGATCGCCTCGATAGATCCGAGGCCGATAGGCGGCGGCCAGATCGACCGATTCCAGCGCCGCCTCGAGGACGGCGGTGATCCGATCCCGGCCCAGCGACGCGAACGGTTCGGGCAGCATGTCGAGGAGCGCGCCTCGATCCTCCGGCAGGGCGTCGCCGAAGTCCTCGATCCGCTCGCCCAGCAACCCACCCAGCAGTTCCGGCAGCGCCACCGGCTCGAACTCGTCGGCATCGGGCTCGCCGAGCCGGCTGTCCATCACGCCCAGCAGTTCGACCCGCTCACCCTCGTCCTGCAACTGCACCGCGACGGCATGGGCGAGCACGCCGCCGAGCGACCAGCCCAGCAGGTGATACGGACCGTCCGGCTGCACCGAGCGGATCGCCTCGACATAGCGCCGCGCCCACTGCTCGACGGTGCCGGGCAGGTCCTCCCCGCTCAGCGCCGGCGATTGCAGACCGTAGAGCGGCCGCTCCACCGAGGCGGCCAGGCCGGCGAACGACCAGGCGACACCACCGACGGGATGCACACAGAACAGCGGCTCGCCGATACCGCTGCGCCGCAACGGAAGCAGCACGTCGAAGGCGGCAGCGGGATCGATATCGCCTGCGGCCCGGTCCAGTTCGGCCAGCACGGCGGCAGGCGTCGGCGCGGTGAACAGCGTCAGCACCGGAACCTGTTGCCCGAGTGCGGCAGTCAACCGCGCCGCGAGTGTGGTCGCCGAGAGCGACGTGCCGCCGAGTTCGAAGAAGTTGTCCTCCAGGCCGAATCGCTGCACACCCAGCACCTGCGCGAAGGTCTCACAGACCAGCGTCTCGGCCGCGGTCCGCGGAGCGCGGAATTCGCGCACCGCGCGCGGCGGCGCCGGGAGGGCACGGCGTTCGAGTTTGCCGGACGCGCTCACCGGAAGTTCGTCGAGCACGACCACGACCGCCGGAACCATGTACGCGGGCAGATGCCGCGCGAGTCCGGCACGCAACCGATCGGTGTCGACGGTGCGCCCGGCCTCGGCGACCACATAGGCCACCAACTGCTGGTCCATGCCGTCGTCGCCGCGGACCAGTGCGACGGCCTGGGCGACCTCGGGCTGTGCGACCAGCGCCGCCTCGATCTCCCCGGGCTCGATCCGCAGCCCGCGCAACTTCACCTGGAAGTCCGAGCGGCCGCGGTACTCCAACTCGCCGTCGGCATTCCACACCACCAGATCGCCCGTGCGGTACATGCGTTGCCCGCCCGCTGCGCCCATGCCCCCTGACCCGCCCAGGAAGGGGTCGGCCACGAACCGGTCCGCGGTCAGATCGGGGCGTGCGAGATATCCGCGCGCCAGCTGGATCCCGGCCAGGTACAGCTCGCCGGTGACCCCCGCCGGCACCGGGCGCAATCGCGAATCCAGCACGTAGACACGGGTATTGAAGACCGGGCGGCCGATCGGCACCGTGGCGGTATCGGCATCGGTGACCTCGTGGTAGGTCACGTCCACCGCGGCCTCGGTGGGCCCGTAGAGGTTGTGCAACCGGGCGCCGGTCAGGGTCCGCAACCGCTGCGCGACCGCCGGCGGCAGCGCCTCGCCGGAGGCGAAGACCCGCCGCAGCGAGGTACCCGCACCGGCCCCCGATCCCGCGACGAACGCCGCGAGCATCGACGGCACGAAGTGCGCCGTGGTGACCGATTCGGCCGCCACCAGGCGGGCCAGATATTCCGGATCGCGATGCCCCTGGGGTGCGGCCAGCACCAGCCGAGCACCGATCTGCAACGGCCAGAACAACTCCCACACCGACACGTCGAAGGTGACGGGCGTCTTCTGCAGCACCACGTCGTCGGTCTGGAGCCGGTATTCCGACTGCATCCACACCAACCGGTTCACGATCGCCCGGTGGCTGACCGCCACGCCCTTCGGGCGCCCGGTCGACCCGGAGGTGAAGATCACGTAGGCGATGCCGTCCGGCCGCAACGGACACACCCGGTCCGCATCGGTCACCGCGGCGTCGCTGTAGTCCGCGAGGTCCAGCCGATCCAGCGCGATCGCGCCGTCGATCGTCGAATCATGCAGTCCCAGCACGCATTCCGGCGCCGCAGTGTCGAGGATGTGACGAATCCGCTCGTCCGGCTGATCCGGGTCGATCGGCACATAGGCGGCGCCGGCCTTGATCACCGCGTAGACGGCGACCAGCAGTTCGACCGAGCGCGGCAGTGCCACCGCCACCCGCTGCTCCGGGCCGATCCCCCGGCCGATCAGATACCGGGCCAGCCGGTTGCTCCGCGCATCGAATTCCGCATAGGTCAGAACCCGTTGTGCAACACCGGTTCCCGCGCGATCCTCGGCGAGCGCCACCGCCTCGGGATGCACAGCCACCGCGGCCGCGAACCGGGCGGTCAGCGTGTGCGGATGGTCGCTGCCGAAGACCGGCGGTAGATCCCGGGAAGTGTCGTTGTAGTCGACCAGCATGCGGGTGCGTTCGGCGTCGTCCAGCAGGTCGATATCGCCGATCGCCACCTCGGCGTCGGCGGCGACCCGGTCGATCACCCGCAGGAACCGCTGCACGAACCGCTGCACCGTGGCCGCGTCGAACAGGTCGGTGGCGTAGGTGACGGCGGCCGAGATGCCCGCCGGGGCGCCCTGCTCGTCGTAGGTGTCCGTCAGATACCAGTGCAGATCGAATTGCGATGTGCGCGTGTCGACATCGAGTTCGCTCACCGTCACGCCGGGCAACCGCACCTCGGCCCGATTCAGGTTCTGGAACGACAGGCCCACCTGGAACAGCGGATGCCGCGCCGTCGACCGGACCGGATCGAGCAGTTCCACCAGCCGTTCGAACGGCACATCACTGTTGGCGAAGGCCGCCAGATCCGTCTCGCGAACCTGGTCGAGCAGCTCGGCGAACGACGCCTGCGGCGCGACCCGGGCGCGCAGCACCAGCGTGTTGACGAACATGCCGACCAGGTCGTCGAGTTCCGCCTCACCCCGGCCCGCGATCGGCGCGCCGACCGCGACGTCGTCGGTGGCGGCGAGCCGGGCCAGCAGGACCGACAGCGCGGCGCGGACCATCATGAACAGCGAGGCGTGGCGGGTGCGGGCCAGCCGGTGCAGGGCCGCATGCCGCTCGGCGCCGATCTCGAACGTCAGCGCCCGGCCGCGCAGCGACTGCACCTTCGGGCGCGGTCGATCCGCCGGCAGCGCCAGCTGTTCGGGCAGGTCCGCGAGGGCGGTCCGCCAATGCGCGAGCTGACCCGCGACCAGGGATCGCGGATCGTCCTCCGCGCCGAGCAGCTCCCGCTGCCACACTGCGTAGTCGGCGTACTGCACCGGTAGCGGGGACCACTGCGGCGCCGCACCGGCCGTGCGCGCGGTATAGGCGGTCAGCAGATCCCGGACCAGCGGCGCGGCCGAGGCGCCGTCGGCGCAGATGTGGTGCATCGACAGCACGACGATGTGCTCGGACGTATCCGTCACCCGCAGCAGCGCGGCTCGCACCGGAATGTCGGAGGTGACATCGAACGGGCGCGAAAGCATCTGCGCGACTTCGGCTTCCACCTCGGCGGCGATCACCGAACCGACCGTGAACTCGGCGTCGGCGCCGGCCAGGATCTGCTGGAACGGTCCGTCGTCACCCTGCGGATAGACGGTCCGCAACACCTCGTGCCGTTCGACCACATCGGCGAAGGCGAGCTCCAGTGCGGCGGCGTCCACCGCACCGGTCAGGCGCACCGCGAACGGCACGTTGTAGGCCGCGGAGGTCGGGTCCATGCGATTGAGCAACCACATCCGCTGTTGTGCCGGTGACAACGGGATCCGTTGCGGCCGTGGCCGTGCGGCGAGCTCGACCCTCGTCGTCCCGGCATGGGCGGCCAGCCGTTCGGCCAGGGCACGCACCGTCGGCGCCTCGAACACCGTGCGCACAGGGATCCGGGTCGCGGTCCGGGCGCCCAGGCGCGCGACCACCTGGGTGGCGATGAGCGAGTTGCCGCCGAGTTCGAAGAAGTCGTCGTCGGCGCCGACCCGTGGCACCCCGAGCGCCTCGGCCAGGACCGCGGCGACCAGTCGCTGTTGCGGTGTGGCCGGTTCGCGGTAGGGCCGCACCCGGAACTGTGGTTCCGGCAACGCCTTCCGATCCAATTTGCCCACCGGGGTGAGCGGCACGCGGTCGAGGACGACGATCGCGGCCGGCACCATATGCGACGGCAGACTGCGCGCGGCATAGGCGGTCAGCTGCTGCGGATCGACCGAACGTCCCTGCACCGCACGCACATACGACACCAGCGCGGTGGCGCCGGCCGGAGTCTCGCGACCCAGGGTGACCGCGAAATCGATATCGTCGTGGCCGGTGAGCACCGCGTCGATCTCGCCGAGTTCGATGCGGAAGCCGCGCACCTTGACCTGGAAATCGGTGCGGCCCAGATATTCCAGCTCCCACTCGCCCTCGCCGCCGACGATCCAGCGGACCAGGTCGCCGGTGCGATACATCCGGGTTCCCGGCGTGCCCCACGGGCAGGCGACGAAACGTTCGGCGCTCAGCCCCGCCCGGGCGTGGTACCCGCGGGCCAGGGCGTCGCCCACCACGTACAGCTCACCCGCGACACCGGGCGGCACCGGCTGCATCCGCGCGTCGAGTACCAGCGTCGTCGTGCCCGGCACCGGGGTTCCGATGGTGATCGGCACGCCCGCGACCAGGACCGCGTAGGCCGAGGAGATGGTGGCCTCGGTCGGCCCGTAGCTGTTGACGAAGCGGCGGCCGGGCTGCCATTTGGCCAGCAGTTCCGGCGTGGTCGCGTCGCCGCCGGCGCCGACGACCTCGAGGTCCGGCAGTCCGGACGGATCGACGGTGGCCAGCATGGCCGGGGTGATCATGGTGTGGGTGACCCGCTCGGCGCGCAGCAGTTCGGCGAGTTCCTGTCCGCCCAGCACCGACGGCGGCGCGATGACCAGGGTGGCTCCGCTGCCGAAGGTCAGCAGCCACTCCTCCAGCGACTGATCGAAACTCGGCGAGCAGACGTGCAGGAAACGGTGCCGCGGCTCCACCCGGCACAGGCGGGTGGCATGGGCGGCGAGATTGGCGACCCGTCGGTGCGTGACCGTGACGCCCTTGGGCAGGCCGGTCGAACCCGAGGTGTAGATGGTGTAGGCGGCGTTGTCCGGGCGCAGCGGACGGATGCGATCGGCATCGGTGATCGGATCGTGGGAACGGGCCGCGCAGGCCGCGGCGGTGGTCTCGTCGTCCAGCGCCAGCCAGGTGGTGGCCGCGGGCAGGTCGGCAGCGAATTCCCGTGTGGTGATGCCGATTACGGCAGCCGAGTCGACCACCATATGCCGGACTCGATCCGGCGGGTAGCTCGGATCGACCGGCACGTACGCGCCGCCCGCCTTCGCGACCGCCCAGACCGCGGCGATCATCTCGTAGGAGCGCGGCAGCGCGATCGCGACCGCGCGCTCCGGCCCGACGCCCGCGTCGATCAGCATCCGGGCCAGCTGCGAGGACTGCCGATCCAGCTCCCCGTAGGTCACCGATCGACCGTCGATGCGCACCGCGATCCGGTCGGCGCCGTGCCGCAGGCCGCGAGTGAAGATCTCCGGCAGCAGGCCGTCCGCGAGCACCGGGCCGCCGTCCATCCGGGTGAACTGCTCGTATTCGGGCGCCGACAGCAGCGGCAGGCTGCCGACGGCCCGCTCCGGGGTGGCGGCCACGGCCGTGAGCAGTCCGGTGAAGCGCCGGGCGAACGATTCGACCGTGGTGTGGTCGAACAGATCACGCGCGTACGACAGGTCGGCGAGCAGTCCCTCTCCGGTCTCCTGCACGGTCAGCGACAGATCGAATTGTTCGGCGTCGAAATCGAAGTCGACGGCCTCGACCCGCAGGCCGGGCAGTTCGAAATCGCGCTGCGGCAGGTTCTGGAAGGTCAGCATCACCTGGAACAGTGGATGGCGGGCCGTGGAGCGCTCCGGATTCACCAGCTCGACCAGTCGCTCGAAGGGCAGATCGGCGTGTCCGAACGCCTGCACATCGGTATCGCGTGCGCTGCGGAGCAATTCGGTGAAGGTCGCCTCGCCCGGAACCCGGGTGCGCAGCACGAGGGTGTTGACGAACATGCCGACCACATCGTCGAGTTCGGCCTCGCCGCGGCCCGCGATCGGGGTGCCGACCGCGACGTCGTCGGTGCCGGCCATGCGTGCCACGAACAGCGCCCACGCGGCATGGACCACCATGAACAACGTCGCATTGTGGGCGCGCCCCAACTCGGCCAGATCCGCGCGCAGCTGCTCCGAGATGGGGAACACCACCCGTCCGCCGCGTGCGGACTGCACCGCCGGACGCGGGCGATCGGCGGGCAGATTCACCTCGTCCGGCAGACCGGCCAGGGCCTCGCGCCAGTAGCGCGCCTGCGTCGAGATCAGGCTCCGCGCATCGTCTTCCGAGCCCAGCACCTGCCGCTGCCACAGCGCGTAATCCGCGTACTGCACCGGTAGCGGCGTCCAGTGCGGAGCCTGGCCGGCGCTGCGCGCGGCGTAGGCGAGCATGACATCGCGGGTCAGTGGCCGCATGGACCAGCCGTCGGCGGCGATGTGATGCACCACGAACACCAGCACGTGTTCGTCTGCCGAAAGGCGCAGCAGCGCAATGCGAATCGGTACCTCGGTGCTCACGTCGAAGCCGGCCGAGGCCAGTTCGGCGATGCACGCCGCGACCTCGTCGGCGCCGACCGGCCGCGGGGTGAGGTCCGCGCCCGCCTGCGCGGCGGGCAGGATGTGCTGCACGACACCGTGGGCCGTCTGCGGATACACGGTGCGCAACACCTCGTGCCGGGACAGGACGTCGAGCACCGCCTGCTGCAACGCGTCGACCCGCAGCTCACCGCGCAGCCGCACGGCGGCGGGCACGTTGTAGGCCGCGGATTCGGGTTCGAACTGGTTGAGGAACCACATCCGCTGCTGTGCCAGCGACAGCGGCAGCGCCTCGGGCCGCGGTCCGGCGGTCAGTACCGTGCGACCACCGGAGCCGATGTGGCCGTCCACCCGTACCGCGAGCGCGGCCACCGTCGAGGCCTCGAACAGCAACCGCACCGGAATCCGGGCGTCCAGGGCCGCGCCGAGGCGGGCGGATACCTGGGTGGCCAGCAGCGAGTTGCCGCCGAGGGCGAAGAAGTCGTCGTCGGCGCCGACCCGGGGCGCCCCCAGCACGTCGGCGTAGATATCGGCGATCGTCTGTTCCACCGGGCCGGCGGGAGCGCGGTAGGCCGTCGCCTCGAAGACGGGGCGGGGCAGCGCGGCCCGGTCCAGTTTGCCGTTCACCGTCAGCGGCAGCGCCTCGAGGACGACGAACGCCTCGGGCACCATGTAGGACGGAAGTGTCCGGGCCAGAGCCGCTTTCACCTCGGCGATATCGACATCACCGGCGGACGGGACGAGGTACGCGACCAGTCGATCGGCGGTGCGCGGATCCGATACGGCCAGCACGGCGGCCTGCGCGAGCGCCGGCAGCGCGAGCAGCGCTGCCTCGATTTCCCCGAGTTCGATGCGGAAGCCTCGCACCTTCACCTGGAAATCGGTGCGGCCCCGATATTCGAGTTCGCCGGCCGCGTTCCAGGCCACCACGTCGCCGGTGCGATACATGCGGGCTCCGGATTCGAACGGGTCGGCCACGAACCGTTCCGCGGTCAGATCGGCGCGTCCGTCGTAGCCGCGCGCCAGCTGCGCACCGGCCAGATACAGCTCACCGGGCACGCCCACCGGCACCGGCAGCAGCCGCGAATCCAGCACGTACACCCTGCTGTTGGCCTCCGGACGACCGATCGGAACGGTCACCGTGTCGGTGTCGTCGACCGCGTGGGCGGTGATCGAGACCGCGGCCTCGGTCGGGCCGTAGAGGTTGTACAGGCGGGCGGAACCGGCGCGGCGCACGCGCTGCGCGGTGGTCGCGGGCAGGGCCTCGCCGATGGCGAGGATGCGGCGCAGCGAGGCCGGCAGGCGTCCGCCGGAGGCGGTGAGCAGCGCGTCGAGCATCGACGGGACGACATGCAGCGTGGTCACCCGCTCGCGCCGCATCAGCTCGTCGAGGTAGGCGGGATCGCGATGGCCGTCCGGGGCGGCGACCACGAGCCGGCCACCACAGACGGCGGCGGACCAGAACTCCCACACCGAGAGGTCGAAGGTGGCGGCGGTCTTCAACAACACCGCGTCGTCGGCACCCAATTCGAATGCCGCCGTCTTCCAGCGCAATTGGTTGACGATCGCCTCGTGCGCGACGGTGACGCCCTTGGGCCGGCCCGTCGATCCGGAGGTGAAGATGACATAGGCCGGATGCTGCGGCAGCAGCGGGGCACGGCGGTCCCGATCGGTCACCGGGGCGGCGGACAGCTCCGGCACCTCGTCGATGTCCACCACGCGGAACTGCCCGTCCGGCAGCGTCGGTGCGATATCCGAGGTGGTCAGCACACACAGCGGAGCCGCGGTCGAGAGGATGTAGTCGACGCGTTCGGCCGGCTGGTCCGGATCGACCGGCACGTACGCGCCACCGGCGACGCCGACCGCGTACATGGCGACGATCAGTTCCCGGGAACGGCGCACGGCCAGCGCCACGCGGGTCTCCGGGCCGACGCCCAGTGCGATGAGATGCCGGGCGAGACGGTTGACCTGCGCCGACAATTCGGCATAGCTCACCGGTTCACCGGCGCCGTCGCGATCGACGATCAGCGCGGGTGCGGAACCGGCGGCTTCCACCGTCGCGTTCCACAGCACGGGAAGCGTTGTCGCACAATAGGGTTCGACGGTATCGTTCCAGGTCTGCAGAATCCGCGCCCGCTCCTGCGACGCGAGCAGATCCACCGAGCCGAGCGCCCGAGCCGGATCGGCACACACCGCTTCCAGCAGCCGCAGCAGCCGCTCGCCGAAGCCGGCCACGGTGGGGGCATCGAAGAGAGCGGTGGCGTAGGTGAGGGAGGCGGCCATGCCGAGCGGCGCACCGGATGCGTCGTAGCGGTCGGTGATCACCAGATGCAGGTCGAACTGCGAGACCGCGGTATCGAAATCCGCCGCGCTCACCGTCAGGCCGTCCAGCGCGAATTCGGCGGCGGCCTGGTTGTGGAAGGAGAAGCCGACCTGGAACAGCGGATGCCGGGCGGTCGACCGGACCGGGTTCAGCACCTCCACCAGCCGCTCGAAAGGAATGTCGGCGTGGGAGAAGGCGGCCAGGTCGCCGTCGCGCACGCCCGTGAGCAGTTCGGCGAAGCCGGCGCCCGGATCGACCTCGGTGCGCAGCACCAGGGTGTTGACGAACATGCCGACCAGTTCGTCGAGGGCCCTGTCACCGCGGCCGGCGATGGGAGTACCGATCGCGATATCCGTCGAGGCCGACAGCCGCGACAGCAGGGTCGCGAAGGCGGCGTGCATCACCATGAACAGCGTCGCGCCGTGGGTGCGCCCGATCTCGGCCAGCCGGGAGTGGGTCGAGGCGTCCAGGGTGAAATCGACGGTGCCGCCGGCGGTGGAGACCGTCGCCGGACGCGGCCGGTCGGTGGGCAGCGCCAGCTGGTCCGGCAGCCCCGCCAGCGTGCGGGTCCAGTACCCGATCTGCCGGGCGGCCGGCGATTCCGGATCCTCCTCGGAGCCGAGCACCTCGCGCTGCCAGAGCGCGAAGTCGGCGTACTGGACCGGCAGCGGCGTCCAGTCCGGCGCTGTCCCGCCGCGGCGGGCGGCGTAGGCGGTCATCACGTCCCGGGCCAGCGGTACCAGCGAGGACCCGTCGGCGGCGATGTGATGCATGGCCACGACCAGGACGTACTCGCTGCCGGGTGCGTCGGTGACGACGAACAGCCGGGCCCGCAGCGGCACCGCGGCCGTCACATCGAACGGCTCGGTGACGAAGTGCGATACGGCATCGAGCATGTCGGCGCCGCGCAGCGGCACGGGCGCCAAATGCGGTGCCGGGGCGTCGGCGACCGGGAGGATCACCTGCACCGGTCCCGCGTCGGTCTGCGGATACACCGTGCGCAGCACCTCGTGCCGGGCCACCACATCGGCGAACGCGGCATTCAGCGCGGGCACGTCGAGTGCACCGCTCAACCGCATGGCGAGCGGGATCGTGTAGGCGGCGGAGTGCTCGTCCATCCGGTTGAGCAGCCACATGCGCTGCTGCGCGAGCGACAGCGGCACCGGCCCGTCGACGGCGCGCGGGGTGAGCGCCACCCGGGCCGGCGCGCCCTCCGGC